>NZ_CP133038.1:694270-1388540 GCF_033060595.1 Pyramidobacter sp. YE332
ACCGACAAGGCCGTCTACAATGTGGACGCGCAGGTTTATCTGCCCGTCCTCACCGGCTGCCGTCTGAAGGCGGAGAACGCCGCGCTCGCGGCCGGCGGCACGGCGTTTGCGATCGAAGGCGAGCTGCCCAGGGACTACGTTCCCGTGTACGACGCCGGCGCGCTTGACGGCGGCGCGGCCGCAGACGGCCGCATCGTTTGGTCCGCGCAGAACAAGCCCGGCGAATACGAGATGAAAATCACGGACGAAAAGGGCGTGTACGAGACGCTGACCGCGATTTTCGTGCTCTCGACCGACGCGCTGCCCGCCGCTTGGGACGCGGAAGGCGGACGCCTCGTCCCCGTCGGCGGAGAAGACGATTTCAAGAACTATCTGCGCTGCGTCCGCGAGCTGACGATCGACGGCACAGCGGTCAATCCGAAGAAAGCGAAGGTCATCGACGGCGAAGGCCGCCTCGACCTTTCCGCGCCGCTCTTCAAGGAGCGCAGCGCCGTGACCGTCCGCGCCGCCGGTTATCCCGACCTGAGCTTCGAAGCCGCGCGCCGCTAGCCGACTGTCCGCGCCCGGCGCGGCATGAAAAAGCCTCCGGAAGTTCCGCAGGAACGCGGGATTTTCCGGAGGCTTCTTGAATTAATTTATCATGAGCTGTTTATCGATGCGTGGGGATGGGAACGAAGGCCAGCACGGAGGCACAGAAAAAAAACGGAAAAACACGATACGCGCGATCGGTGAACCGGGCTGGCCGATCCCGCTTTTATCAGCGTGATGACGCGGCGTTTGCCGCGTCTCTCCGTGGCCTGGCGTCTCCGCGGCATTTTTTGTCCCGCCGCCGTTCTCACCCCAGCATCACGTCCAGCGCCATCATGACGCTGAATCCCAGAGCGAACGAGAGCGTGCCGCAGTCGGAGTGGGGGCCCTGCGACATCTCCGGGATCAGTTCTTCGACGACGACATAGAGCATGGCGCCGGCGGCGAAACTGAGCAGATAGGGCATGGCCGGTACGACAAGGCCGATGGCCAGCAGCGTGCCGGCCGCGCCCAGCGGCTCGACGGCGCCGGAGAGCACGCCGCCCGTGAACGCTTTCCATTTGTTCTGCCCTTCGGCGTGGAGCGGCATGGAGATGATCGCGCCTTCCGGAAAGTTCTGGATGGCGATGCCGACAGCCAGCGCCAGCGCGCTCATCGGCGTGATGTTCGCCGTGCCCGACAACAGGCCGGCGTAGACCACGCCGACGGCCATGCCCTCGGGCACGTTGTGGATCGTCACCGCCAGAACCATCATCGTCGTGCGTGCCAGACGGCTGCGCGGCCCCTCCGCCTCCTCACTGAACTGGTGCAGGTGCGGAATGGCGTGGTCGAGCAGCAGCAGAAACAGGATCCCCAGCCAGAAGCCGGCGACCGACGGCACGACGGCGCCCCGGCCGTAGTCCGCCGCCAGATCGATGGCCGGGATCAGCAGGCTCCACACGGAAGCGGCCACCATCACGCCGGCAGCGAAGCCGGTAAGGCTCTTCTGCACGTTTTCCCTCAGGTTGCCCTTCATGAAGAAGACGCAGGCCGCGCCCAGGCTCGTGCCCAGAAACGGGATCAAAAGCCCCGCGGTCACGTGAACAGCGTTTGTCACGATGATTTCACTCCCGTCATTTTCTTCCCGTCAGCAGCGCCGAGCCCGTGAGCATCAGACGTCGGGCCTCCGCCGGGCTCATGAACATGCCTGTGGTCGTGTCGAGCAGCTGAACTTCTTCATACCCCCGCCGCTTCAGTTCGCGGACGAACTCCCGCATGTCGCCGTAGCGCGACGGCGTCATCAGGTCGTGGATGGCGAAGACGCCGCCCTTCTTCAGCACGCGCAGCGTTTCCAGAAGCAGTTCCCGTTTGTCGGCGCCGCGCACGTTGTGATACACGTAGTTGCTGGTCACGGCGTCGAAACTTTCGTCGGGAAAGTCCAGCTTCAGCGCGTCGCCGCGGGCGAAGCCGACGTTGCTCGTGCCCTCGGCCGCCGCGTTGCGCTCGCAAAGCGGCTTGTTGTACGAGGCGTACTCGCGTCCCCAGCGGTCGATGCCCAGCATGGAACCCTGCGGATTGCGCTTGGCGCAGGCGATCGTCAGCGCGCCGCTGCCGCAGCCCACGTCCAGTCCGCGGCCTCCCGGCGGCAGTTCGACGTACCGCGCCGTGCCCTCCACGATCTGGCGCGCCAGCTGCCGTTTGCCATTATAGGAAAAGGCGCGGTACATGACGATGAACTGCGCCGCGAGAAGGCCGCAGAGCGCGCAGATCGTCCCGGCGGCGACGGTCCAAGCGATCCGGGCCGTCCGTCCTACGCCCCAGCCGGCGGCTCCGAAGGCGGCGAAACACAGCCCGCCCGTCGCCGACGCGGCCAGCAGCGCCGCGATCAGCCCCTTCGGCACCCAATTTTTGTAATCGGCTTTCATGATACAAATGCGCCCCCTTCCTGTCAATCCGCTTTCGGCTTGCGGCCGACGACGGTATAGATCAGCCCGCGCAGCCGTTCGTTTCTGATCACCGCGAAGCCGTGACGCTCCATGCGCGCCGCGGCGGCGTGCCGGTTTTCGCTGCGGCAGTCGCCGCTTCGCAGCAGCGGGAAAATGATGCGGTTGTCGAGCCACGCCCCCAGTCCGCCGACGCCCGTGTCGGAGAGCAGATACAGCCCTCCCGGCCTCAAAACGCGATAAACTTCCCGCACGGCCTCGTCGGCGTAGGGATAATGGTGAAAGCTCTGGATGCACGTGACGACGTCGAAAACGCCGTCCTTCCAGGGCAGTTTGTCGGCGCTTCCCAAAACGAATTCCGCGCCGGGGATCTTTTTCCCGCGCGCGACGTCGATCATCCCTTCCGAGATGTCAAGCCCCTTGTAAACGGCGCGCCGCTGCCGGGCCAGTCCGTCGAGAAGAAAGCCCGTGCCGCAGCCGACGTCGAGCAGCGATTCGTATCGTATCTCCCGGAGATACGCCAGCGCGTCGGCGCCGCTGACCCTGGCCGGGCCGGAATAGTACATGCCGGTGTTTTCGTCGTAGACGGCGGCCTGTCTGTTGAAATGACGGCGGGAAAGTTCTTCGTAATTTTTCGTGCCGATCGCCTCCCATTCGTCTTTTTCGAATTTGAATTAGTTGCAGCTAACTATAAATATATCACGCGCCGGTGCGAATATTCAAGCTAAGAGCAACGAAGTCGAGTGGAAAATCTCATCAGGAGGTTTCCAGCCAAGACATTTACGAGGTCGCGTGTTGAAGCGGCTGACATACATTTGGATAATTTCGTCGGGGATATCCGTGACGTCCTTCCTCTTGAGAAGTATTCCCTCAAAAGCCCGTTGGCGTTCTCGTTCGTTCCCCTCTGCCATGGTTGATGCGGCTCGGGATAATAGAATTCGATTCCCCCAAGACCGGTGTTGATCTGTTCGCAGTTGGAGAACTCGCAGCCACGGTCGGGCGTGATGTTCTTATGCGGCAGATCTTTCAGCAGGTCGATGATGGTCCTGTCGACGCAGTCGTCGGCGGTCTTGCTTTCCGCTTCGCGGCGCAGGAGAAGGCGGCTCTTTCGGTCGACCAGAGTGACACGACAGGCTTTTCTTCTTGTGCCGCACACGAAAAATGCCGCGAAAATACCCCTCGAAGGCCGGAAACGTTCCGGCTTTCGAGGGGCGTTTTTGTGGAGCGGTATTCGTGTTTTGTCCTTACGCCAGCGCCTTGACGGCCTCCAGCAGCTTGTCGTAGTCGATGGAGTTGGTGGCCTCGGGCACCACTTCGATATAGCGGATCACGTCGTCGCGGTCGACCACGAACACGGCGCGGGCCAGCAGGCGCAGTTCCTTGAGCAGCACGCCGTAGGCCGTGCCGAACGACGCCTCGCGGTGGTCGGAGAGCGTCGCCACCTTGTCGAAGCCCTTGGCGGCGCAGTAGCGCTTCAACGCGAAGGGCAGATCCATGCTAACGTTGAGCACGTACACGTCGCCCAGCTCGGCCGTGTCCTCGTTGAACCACGTGGCCTGCAGATCGCAGACGGGCGTGTCCAGCGACGGCGTCACGGAGAGCACCTTGATCTTGCCCTCGTAATCCTTCAGCGATTTGGGCGCCATGGCCGTGTCGACCACGATGAAATCGGGCGCCTTGTCGCCGACTTTCAGCTCCGGTCCGACCAGCGTGAGCGGATTCCCCTTCATCGTGACGACGCCTTTTCTTTCCTGCATGTGAATGACCTCCTTAAGATTAACGGCCGCCGCATCGTTCTCCGGCAGCGGGTGAATTCCGAGCAAAAAACACTTCTTTGCTTCTACAAATATTTTGACACACAAAGCGAAAAATTGCAAGGACCGCGGGAAGCCCAAAAAGCCGCCGCGGAAAATTGACAGCGGCGGCGGGAGCGTTTACACTCTTGCAGGATCATTCATAAGGAGGAGTTTTCATGCCTGAAAACTGGAAAGGCGGCGTTCTGCGGGCGATCGCCGGCGCCGACGGCGGCGCGCCGGCGGCGGCCGTTTACGACGGCGCGGCGGACCTGCAGCTTGTCTATAACGGCGGCCGGTTTGTGCCCGCCGGGCTGATGGCGGCGCTGCCGGCGCTGTGGAATCTTTTCGAGCGCGTCGAGGCGGACGGACTCAAGCTGGAAGAACCGCTTCCCGGCGCTTCCATGAGCTGGGAAAACGCGGCCCGCGACGTCTGCGGCGGCAGCGTGGAAGCGGCCAACGCGCTGATCGGCGCGCTCGGCATGGAAGCGGTCAACGCCGCGGCCCGCCGCGCCGGCATGACGCAGACGGAGATCCGTCGCCCGGTGGGCGAGAACGAATCGCTGCGGGGCAACGTCACCTGCGCCGAGGACGCGGCCGCGTTCTTCCGCCGTTTGATCGGCCGCGAAGGCCTGTCGGAGGCCAGTTGCCGGCGCCTGCTGGCGCTGATGTCGGAATTTCGGGGCGATGACAAGTTCGCGTCCGTGGGAGAAAAATGCCTGGCGCATTTCGGCGCTTCGTTTCCCGGCAGCGAATACGACGCGGGGATCCTCTGTCCCGACGGCAAGCGCCCCGTGGCTGCCGCGGCGCTGACCATGCTGCAGCCGGATCGGGAAAAGGCCGCGCTCTTCTGCCGCCGCGTCGCCGAAGCCGTCTGCGGTGAAGGCTGAGAGGCGTAGGGGCGAAGGTCAAGACAAAAGCTGCCACGGAGACACTGAGAAAAGCGAAAAACATGAACTATAGAAATACGAGGGAAGCCGGCAGGAAATTGTTCTCCTGCCGGCTTCCCTCATGTTTTTGCCGCGGCGCGGCGACCGTTTCCCGCCTTTCTTTGTATCTTCGTGTCTCCGTGGCGGTTTTTGTTTACAGCAGACGTTCGATGAACAGCTCGCCTTCGCCGCCCGCGGGCAGTTCGGCGGCGTCGAAAATTTGGCGCAGCGCGCCGCCGCGCAGCACGGCGAGGCGGTCGGCGAGGCGGCGCGCCTGGAGCAGGCTGTGCGAGACCATCACGATCGGATAACGTTCTTTCAGCGACAGCAGCAGATCTTCGACGACCTCGGCGGCGCGGCGGTCGAGCGACGCGGTCGGTTCGTCCAGCAGCAGCACGTCGGGTTCCAGAGCCAGCGTGCGCGCCAGACAGAGGCGCTGCTGCTGGCCGCCCGACAGCGATGCCGCGGACTGATGCAGGCGGCCGGCGACCTCTTCCCACAGCCCCACCTGCTCGAGCGCCTGCTTCATGCGCCCCTCGGCCTCCGTTCCCTTTAGCCCCAGCGTCAGCTGCAAGGGCAGCAGCACGTTGCGGGCGACGCTCAACGGCAGCGGATTGGGCGACTGAAAGACCATGCCGGCGCGGCGGCGCAGCTCCGGCAGCGGCAGCGACGCGTCGTCGACGGCCCGCAGGCGGCCGCCGATTTTCAGCTCCACGCGGCCCGACGTGCGCAGCGCCGGAAAACAGTCGTTCAGCCGGTTCAGCGACCGCAGCAGCGTCGTCTTGCCCGAGCCGCTGCGACCGACCAGCACCGTGATCGCCCGGTCGGGACATTCCAGCGACAGACCGCTGAGAATGTTCTGCGCGCCGGCGCAGACGTTCAGGTTTTCGATGCGCGCGCACAGACTCATGGGCGCTCTCCTTTCCATTTTCGTTCGAGGCTCCTTTGCAGGGCATGGGCGCACAGCAGCAGCGCGCCCGAGAGGATCAGCAGTACCAGCGCCGCGCCGAAGCCGCGCCGCAGATCGTTCTGGTCGGCGTACTGCGCCGAGATGTAGAAGATGAAGAACGGCAGCGCCTCGTACTTGGCCGTCAACCCGGCGGGCAGCCCCGCGTTGGCGACCGCCCCCGTGACCATGATCACCGCCGTGTCCTCGGCGGCGCGTCCCAGCGCCAGCATCACGCCGCCGAGGATGCCCCGTCCGCCCGCGGGCAGCAGCAGATGGCGCGCCGTCTGCCAGGGCGTCAGTCCCAACGCCTCGCCCGTCAGCCGCAGTCCGTCGGGAAGGCTTTCCAGCACCGTCCGCGTCGTGATGATCAGCGGCGGCAGCACCAGCAGCGCCAGACAGAACGCCGACAGCAGCAGGCACGTGGTGGCCTCGGGCGCGAACAGCCGCCGCAGCGCCAAAATCAGCATGAAACCGAACAGCCCCATCACGATCGACGGCACGCCCGCCAGCAAATCGACTGCCAGGCCGAGCCAGCGCTTTGCCTTCGGCCCGGCGAAGCAGGCCAGGTACGCGCCGCAGCCGACGCCGGGGAGCAACGCCAGCGCCATCGTCAGCGCCAGCAGCGACAGCGTGCCCGCGGCCGCCGGCCAGATGCCGTCCCAGACGGGAAACTGACCGAGTATCGCCTTTAGCGGCGGCGCGTCGCCGAAGAACAGTTCCAGCCCCAGCTCCGGGGCGCCTTCGGCGCACAGATGCCACAGCATGGCGCCGACGGCGGCGGGCACGATCAGCGCCGCGCCCCACGAAAGAATCAGCAGCGCCCGGCTCCTCATGCGCTTTTCTCCTTTTGCGTCTTCAGGCGACGCACCGTCAAACTGGCCGCGGCGCTGAAAAACAGCAGCAGGCCGCCGGCCGCGAACAGCGAATGGTACGCCTGTCCGGTCACGTCCGTCGAGGTGATCAGACCAATGTGAGCGGAGAGCGTCCGCATGGCCTGCAGCGGCGTGCGCGCATACTGCACGGCGTTGCCGGCCAGCATCGTCGGGATCAGCGTGTCGCCCACGGCCCGGCCGAATCCCAGCGTCGCGGCGCTGAGCAGCGCGCGGCGCGACGCCGGCAGCCCGATCCACGCCAGCGACTGCGCGGGCGACAGCCCGAGTGCCGCCGTCGTCAGCGCCGTGCGCTCCTCCATGGCGCGGAGCGCGCCGTCGATCACCAGCGTCATCGCCGGCAGGATCTGCAGGCTGAGGACCAGCCCCGCCGACAGCCAGCACAGCCCCGATCCGCCCAGAGAGCGCCGCACCAGCGGCACGAGCAGGAACACCGAAACGAAACCGTACACCACCGTCGGCACCGCCGTCATGAAGCGGATCACCGCGCCGAGAGCGCGCGCCGCCCCGCGGGGCGCCAGCCCGCGCATGAAACAGGCGCAGCCCAGCGACAGACACCACGACAGCGCCAGCGCCGACAGCGACAGGACCAGCGTCGCCCAGACCATCGGCGCGATGCCGTACTGCCCGGCGTCGGGCCGCCACGCGTCGCCCATCAGCGCCGCCGCGTCGCCGCCGAGCGCCGCCTGCAGCGCGCAGACGATGATAAAGCCGAACACCGACGCCATCAGCGCCCCCACGCAGGCCGCCGCGGCCGAGAGCCACAGCGGCGCTCCGTTTTCCGTCATCGAATCATCTTCCTTTATTTATTGCCCCGAATATTTATCGCCCCGACGCGAAAAGCGGCGGAACGCTCGTCACGATATGGATACGACGACGCGGGGAAAGCGCCGAAGCTTTCCCCGCGTGAATTGTGCGCTGCGAGAACTTTTCCCGCGTCCCGTTATTTGCGGGGCAGGGGAATGTAGCCGCTTTTGCGGATGATCTCGGCGCCCTCGTCGGTGTAGATGTAGTCGATGAACGCCTTCGTCAGGCCTTCCGGCTCGCCCTTCGTGTTCATGAACAGGTCGCGCACCACCGTGTAGGAACCGTCGGCCGCGTTCTCCTGCGTCGCCGTCATGCCGTCCAGCGTCGGCGCTTTCACGGAGGCGTCGATGTGGCCGATGCCCACGTAGCCGATGGCGCGCTCGTCGCCGCCGACGGCCGTCTTCATCGCGCCGTTGGAGTTGACCACGTTCACGCCGGGGGCCAGCTCGCCCTTGTTGATCACCTTGTCGGTGAACACTTCGCGCGTGCCCGAACCGTCTTCGCGCCCGAACACGTTGATGGCGCCCGCCGTGCCGCCCACTTCCGACCAGTCCTTGACCGTACCGGCGTAGATCGCCGCCACCTGTTCCTTCGTCAGCGCGCCGACGGGATTGGCGGGATTGATCACGACCGCCACGCCGTCGATGGCGAAGGGGAACGTCTTCAGCCCGTACTGGGCGATTTCCTTTTCTTTCAGAGGGCGGCCCGTGTTGCCGATGGCGACCAGACCTTCGCCCGCCTGCTTGACGCCCACGCCCGAGCCGCCGCCGGCCACGGTGATGCGGATCTCGGGATTGACGCCCATGATGCGCTTGGCCGCTTCCTTCATCACGGGGATGTGCGCCGTCCCGCCGGCGATGTCCATCGTACCGGACATGCCCTTGAAGGCGTCCAGCGGCGCGGCCGCCGCCGAAGCTGCGGCGAGAGCGAGCGCGAGCGTGGCGGAAAGGAAAATCTTTTTCATATTCATGTTTTTTCATCTGCTCCTTTGAAATGAAAATAATCTATACAACCATAAAGAATATCTTAGACGAAAAGGACCTTCCGTGATACTGCCGAATAACTGAGAACTCCGCAAAGAAATCTAAGCGATTTAAGCTGTTTGTCGTGTATTCCCGAATCCTATCGAGGCGTGCTTAATTCATAACTTCATGTTTTGAAACAAAACCACTACGGAGACACGGGCCTCCGTAGTGGTTTTTGTTTGATTGCGCCGAAATGGCTTTATTTTGAAAAGGGGATTTAAAGTTCTCGAGCATTGATTAGTTATGACAGACTAACTATAATGATCATGCGTTAGATCCTGTTTTTGCGACGGGATTCGCTTTTCAAAGAGGCGGCGACAGGGCCGAAGAAGAAGCGGCGAGGCAACGAGGAAACTCCCGAAGAGACTTCTCCCCCGCTCGCGAAGCCGAATTCGAGAAGCGCGCAAAAAATCGTTCGAGGAGGAGTTTTGAGAATGAGTATGAAGAAAATGCTCGCCGTAGTGGCCGCCGCGTCGCTGGCGGCCGTAGCCGCGCCCGCGTTCGCCGCGAATCCGTTCAGCGACGTGCCGATGAACCACTGGGCGTACGACGCCGTGGAGCAGCTGAGCGCGAAGGGCATCCTGGAAGGTTATCCGAACGGGACGTTCAAGGGCAACCGCGCCATGACGCGCTACGAGATCGCGACGATGGTGGCGCGCATGATGGCCGCGGGCGGCCTGAGCGGCGAAGACCTGGAGAAGCTGAAGGCGCTGGTGGTGGAGTTCCAGCCCGAGCTGGAAGCCTTGGGCGTGAAAGTGGACGGCTTCGACAGCCGCCTGAGCGCTCTTGAAAAGGGCGTGGGCGGATGGAAGATCAGCGGCGAAATGCAGTTCGACTTCGTATCCGGCGACAACGATCTGACGCTCAATAAGCACGGCTTCGAGTTCGACAGCGCGCGCCTGTTCCTGCACAAGGATCTGGCCGACGGCCTGAGCTTCGACGCCGAATACGGCGACGGCGTCTTTGACCGCTTCTGGCTGACCGCCGAGGACTTCCTCGGCTGGGAAGGTCTTACTCTTAAGGCCGGTCAGTTCGACATCGACTGGGAAGACGACGACGGCCTGTACTACGGCGAACACGAAGACAGCGGCCTGTTCATGGGGTACCCTATCGCGGCTTCGGCCTCAGCAAGACGTTCGGCCTGGCCGAGGTGAGCGGCTTCGCCGCTTCCAACATAGGCGATGACGGCGTCAGCATCTACGATGCCAACGCCAGCAACGAGTACTACGGCGCCCGCCTGAAGCTGAACTTCAACGAGAAGCTTTGGCTGAGCGTCAACGGCCTGTGGATGAACGACGACACGGATAAATACAAAACCTACTGGGCCGGCCTCGGTTTCAAGTTCGCCGAAGGCTTCGAACTGAAGGGCGCTTATTACATGCAGGATATCGACGGCGCCGCCATCGACGATCCCAAGGCGTGGAAGGTCGCCCTCGACGTCAGCCAGGACGTGCTCAAGTTCACGTCTCTGTGGGCCGAGTACGTCAAGTTCGACGACGGCTTTATGGCTCAGAATCTTCCCTACGCATTCAGCAAGCTGGGCGATTACTTCGAAGAATATGCCTGGAACGGCACGGGCGACGTCGAAGCGTGGCTGGTCGCCGCCAAGCAGGAGTGGAACGACAAGTGGAGCACCTTCGGACGTTACGGCCAGTACAAGCCCGATGCGGGCGACAAGGTCAAAGAGTGGGCGGTCGGCGTCGGCTATCAGTACACCCCCAACCTCTACTTCGAGCTGTCCTACGACAACATGGACTTCGGCAGCGGCCTGACCAAGGGCGCCGACAAAATCACGGACGACAAAGTCATCCGCTTCCGCACCCTGCTGACGTTCTAAATCCAATTCGTGTCTGCAAAAACAGAGGCGGCTGCTTTCGGGCAGCCGCCTTTTCGCGTTCTCGGAGGAACGGCACGCTTTATATCGAGAATGAGTATAGTTCGGCATTTTAATTGAGAAATAGTGTAAGGTGTTTCATTGAAGATCTGCGCTGGGCGGAGACGCGACGACAAAAAGACAAGGCGGCGCGCCATTTCCGGCGCACTCGCCTTGTCTTTCGTTCAGGAACGTTCTGGAAATTCATTGTTTTGATCAGGAATTGTTGTTACAGATCGATTGCCTGTTCGTTCAGCAGAAAATCCTGCACGCCGAGGTACAGAATGCCTTTTTCGTCATGCCACGGAATGATATTGTCCTTGGTCACAACGATCTTTCTGAAAGAATCGTCGATGCGGTTCAGAGAGTTGATTTCCTGTTCCTTTTTTTGCGGTTCGTCGATATGGAGGGCTGATTGAATGTAATATCTCCGATTCCCCTGGTTTACTACAAAATCCACTTCGAGCTGGATCGTCGCCCTTTTTTCTCCCTTCTCGGTTTTTCTGCGGCTGTTATACTGTACAACGCCGACGTCGACGTTATATCCGCGGCGGATCAGCTCATTGTAAATGATATTCTCCATAATGTGAGTTTCTTCGATCTGCCTGAAATTCAGCCGTGCATTTCTCAGACCAATATCCGTGAAATAGTATTTCAGCGGAGTGGAGAAATACCCCGCGCCTTTGATGTCATACCGCTTGGCGCTGTCCAGAATGTAGGCTTCCCTGAAGTAGTCGAGATAGCCTGCGATCGTGTTATGGGAAACTTTGATCTTTTTTTCCGAACGGAAGCGAGCTTCCAGTTTGGATGGATTCGTCAGCGAGCCGATCGCCGACGAAACGAAATCCAGCAGAATTTCAAGAATTTCCTTGTCGTTCCTGATGTCGTTCCGCTCGATAATGTCTTTGATGTAGGTCTCTTCGAACAAATTCTTCAGATACTGACTCTTTTCTTCCGGCGTTTCCAGAGACAAAAGGTAAGGCATGCCGCCGTACGTGCAGTAATCCCTCCATGCGTCCCCGGTACGGGCGTCGAAGAACGAGGAGGATGACGAAGCCGGAATGGGAGACCTTGAGCGGACCTCTTCATATGCCGGACAGAACTCGGCAAAGGACAGCGGAAACACCCGTATTTCATCGCCTCTGTCCCGGAACTGCGTCAGCACCTCTTTGGAAAGCATTTTGGAGTTGCTGCCGGTGACGTAGACGTCCACGTTTTTGATCTTCATCAGGCCAAGCACCGTGTCGATAAACGTTACTTTTTCATCGGGGGTATCCACGTACGGATTGGGAACCTCCGCGCATAACTGTATCTCGTCAATAAAAACGTAGTGCCGCCGGGACGTGTCCGCAATTTTATCTTTGATATGCGCGTCGAGTTCGAACGGATTTCGGAACCGGATATTTTCGATTTCATCGAGCGGCATTTCGATGATCTGCTCTTTCCGAACGCCGTTTTCCAGCAGATAGTCCTTATAGAGTTCAAAAAGCAGATAAGACTTGCCGCAGCGTCTGATGCCGGTAATAATTTTGACGCGCCCGTTGTCTTTTTTCGGATGAGCGCGTTCAGGTATCGATTTCTTTTGATTCTCATCTTTTTTCCTCCTGCAGACTATTTTTATTCCAAGACGCATTTTTTGTCTGTAGCAATCATATCGGGAATTGGCAAAACGGTCAATCAAATATGATTGATTTTGATTCTACGATTCGCCATCGGCTGCGAAAAATGGTATTATAGTGGCGCGCGGTTCGCGAGCGTGTGGCCGCGCGGTGACGAATGCCGTCGATCGGCCGGTCCGCCGGCCTTTTTCTCCCGTGTCCGCCGTCGCGGCGCAGGAAATTTCCGTCTTTCGAAAAGCGGGGTGAAGCGAAAATGAATATCCGCAGAACTCTTTTGCTTGCGGCGGCGCTCGCGTTGGCGGCGCTTTCCGCCGCGCGCGCCGAGCCGTTCGGCGACGTGCCCGCCGGCCACTGGGCTTATGACGCCGTGGCCGAACTCGGCGCCAAGGGGATCCTCGAAGGCTATCCCGACGGCGCGTTCAAGGGCGGGCGCGCCATGAGCCGCTACGAGATCGCCGTCATGGTGGCCCGCGCGCTGGTCAACGGCGGCGCGAGCGGCGAAGACCGGGCCCGTCTTAACGATCTCGCGGCCGAATTCCGTCCCGAACTGGAAGCCCTCGGCGTGAGGACCGACCGTCTCGACGGCCGTCTGGGCGCCCTCGAAAAGGGGCTGGGCGGCTGGAAGATCGGCGGGACCCTGCGGTTCGATTACAACGCCTGGGACAACGATCTGCCCGGTTCGGGCGCGCTGAGCGACGGCTTTACGTTCGACGAGGCCCGGCTTTACCTGCACCGCGATCTTGGCGGCGGGGTCGGCTTCGACGCGCGTTGGAGCGACGGCACGTTCGACCGTTTTTGGGTGACGGCGGCCGATTTCCTCGGCTGGGGGCTGACCTTCAAGGCCGGACAATTTGCGCTTGACTGGGAAGACGAGGACCGCCTCTATCATGACCGCCACGGGTTCTTCATGGGCTCCGCCTATCGCGGCGCCAGCCTGAAGAAAGATGCCGGCGCCGTGGAGCTGGCGGCGTTCGCCGCCTCGCAGCGCGCCGACGACGGCGATTCGGTTTACGCCGCCAACGCGAGCGACGAACATTACGGCGCCCGCCTCAAGGTCAATCTGGGCGAGCGCGCCTGGCTGAGCCTGAACGGCCTGTGGCGCAACGAGAACGACGCCGGTTTCAACACGTACTGGGCCGGGTTGGGATACGCGCTTTCCGACGGCATCGCCTTCCGCGGCGCTTATTACCGGCAGGATCTGAACGACGGGCTGGCGGACTATTACGGCGTTCCCACGGCGGCCGACGATCCCAAAGCCTGGAAGGTGATTCTCGACCTCGGCCAGGAAAAACTGCGCTTCACCAGCATCTGGCTGGAATACGCCCAGATCGACGCGGGCTTCCGCCTCGACAACGTTCCTTGGTCGTTCAACGACGACGTCGACTGGCCGCGCCGCGGCGCGAGACGCAATTTCTCGCTCGCGGGCGATACCGGCGTGTGGTTCGTGGGCGCGCGTCAGCAGTGGAACGAGCGCTGGAGCACGTTCGAACGGTATGCCCGTTACGACGTCGACAGCCTGTCGCCGGCGCCGCGCGAGTGGACCGTCGGCGTCGGCTACCAATACAGCCCCGGCCTGTATTTTGAACTGGCCTACAACGATCAGGACGGCGCCGTCAACATGAAGGATTACGACAACAAGCAGGTGCGCTTCCGCACCATGCTGAGCTTTTAACCGGCGCGTCAATTGAAGAGGAAAAAGCCGCCGCCGCGCTGAGGAGCGCGACGGCGGCTTTTTTATACTGTTTCTCAATTAAAAGGGTGAACGCAAGGGCGCTGCGAGGGAGATTCGCAAAGCGGGCTGCGCGGGCCGCGCAGCGGTCGAGGCAGTCCTGAGCGGCCGAACTCCCCGCAGCGCCCTGCAAACTATGTTAACGCTTTTTATCAAGAAACGGAATTACGGGAGACGAGCTCTCCGCAGTCCATGGACAAAATACTGAAAAAAATACGGACCAGTCGCTGAAAATTTTTGGTGAAGAATTTTTGCGAAAGGGATTTTTTTGTTCAGGTCATAGAGATAAAATCCATTGTAATTACTTGATTGGATATAAAAAATAGAACATTGTCGAAGTTTTTTGTATTGTTTACGTTGTAAATGCGGACGCTCTGCGGTGAACGTAATAAGATACCAGTAAAATCAACGATCGAAATCTAAAATCGTCGGCGTTGGGCGAGGGGTTGCAAAACAAAAAATTTTTGCTAATATTAAGGCGCGTGCAGGAAGGATCCTGCGACGAAAACAGGATCGCTCGAAAAAAGCTGGGCGAAACGGGCCGAAGAAGAAGCGGCGAGGCAACGAGGAAACTCCCGAAGAGACTTCTCCCCGCTCGCGAAGCCGAATTCGAGAAGCGCGCAAAAAATCGTTCGAGGAGGAGTTTTGAGAATGAGTATGAAGAAAATGCTCGCCGTAGTGGCCGCCGCGTCGCTGGCGGCCGCAGCCGCGCCCGCGTTCGCCGCGAACCCGTTCAGCGACGTGCCGATGAACCACTGGGCGTACGACGCCGTGGAGCAGCTGAGCGCGAAGGGCATCCTGGAAGGTTATCCGAACGGGACGTTCAAGGGCAACCGCGCCATGACGCGCTACGAGATCGCGACGATGGTGGCGCGCATGATGGCCGCGGGCGGCCTGAGCGGCGAAGACCTGGAGAAGCTGAAGGCGCTGGTGGTGGAATTCCAGCCCGAGCTGGAAGCCTTGGGCGTGAAAGTGGACGGCTTCGACAGCCGCCTGAGCGCTCTTGAAAAGGGCGTGGGCGGATGGAAGATCAGCGGACAGATGCGCTTCGACTACAATGCTTGGGATAAGGATGAGGACACAAAAGGCAAAAAGACTGACGGATTCGAGTTCAACCGCGCCCGTCTGTTCCTGCACAAAGATCTGACCGACGGCATCACGTTTGACGCCCGCTGGCACAAGGACACGTTCGACCGCTGGTGGCTTACTGCCCGCGATTTCATGGGCATGGAAGGCCTGACGCTCAAGGGCGGTCAGTTCGAGCTGAACTGGGAAGACGATAACGGCTGGGGCGCGGACAACAGCACGTTCTTCATGGATGACCATTATCGTGGCTTCGATCTGAAGTACAGCCGCGGCATGTTCACCGTCGAGGGTTTTGCTGCTTCCCATAAGGGCGATAATGTCTATACTGCTAACGACAGCAACGAGTACTACGGCGCCCGCCTGAAGTTCGACTTCAGCGAGAAGTTCTGGTTGAGCGTCAATGGTCTGTGGCAGAATGTCGATGACTCCAACTACAAGGCTTACTGGGCTGACCTCGGTTTCAAGTTCATGGAAGGCCTTGAACTGCGCGGTGCTTACTACATGGAAGACATCGCGGCTGACAGTGTGCTTGTTGCTGGCGTCGACGATCCCAAGGCCTGGAGGGCGGCTCTTGTCGTCGATCAGGACGTGCTCAAGTTCACCTCTCTGTGGGTCGAGTATGCCAAGATCGATCAGGGCTTTATCCTTGAAAATAGCCCTTGGAGCTTCAGCGACATCGTCTGGCCCGATCATACGAGCTTCAAGAGCGCTCAGGACACCGACGTTCTCTTTGTCAAAGCCAAACAGAAATGGAACGACAAGTGGAGCACGGTCGAGCGTTACGTCAAGTACGATATGGATACGGTTGGCGATGCCAAAGAGTGGAGCGTTGCCATCGGTTACCAGTACACCCCCAATCTGTACTTCGAACTGGCTTACGCCGACATGGATGGTCGTTGGAACGATCCTAACTACGACAACAACCAGATCCGCTTCCGCACCTACCTCACCTTCTAGTCGAATCTCCGCAAACTCAAAAAGCGGGGCTGCCTCGGCAGCTCCGCTTTTCCTATGCCGGGACGGCGTCGAATTCGGCGCCGTCCCGGCCTGATGCCCGACAATAAATCCGCGCCATTCCGGGGCAGCGCTGCCCCGGAACGGCGCGGATTTATTGTCAGGCATAGTGCGTGCGGCAGGAGATGACGACGATATGATCGTTTTCGACGCGGTAGACGAGCCGGTGCTCGGCGGTGATGCGGCGGCTCCAGTACCTTTGCAGGTCGTATTTCAGCGGTTCCGGTTTGCCGATGCCTTCGTAGGGGTTGCGATCGATGTCTTTCAGCAACTGATTGATGCGCCCGACAATCTTTCGGTCGCGGCTTTGCCACCAGAGATAATCGCCCCACGCTTCATCTGTCCATGTCTTCTGCATGCTCAGTCGACTTCGATCAATTCGTGGGGGTGAGGCGTCCCGCTTCGGCCTGGGCAACGCTGCGGCGCAGGTGCGCCATGTTGGCCGGGGCGTAAAAGGGATCTCTTTCGATCTCGAAGGGGATGCGGTTTTCTCTGAGCATGGCCTTGAAAAAGAGGTTGACGGCGGTGGACGGATTCATGCCGACGTCGGCGCAGAACGCCTCGACTTGCTTTTTGGTGTCCTCGTCGACGCGCACGGACATTGTGGCGAGTGCCATACAGATCACTCCTTTCGAGAAAATTATAACACTTTTTGACCGCAGTGCAATACTACGTAATGCTGTGTATTAGAAATAGGCGTCATTCGAACAGAACATTTTACCGCATCTTTCATGCCGGCTTTCAGTGAGGACGTTGAATTGAAAGTCGGCATGAAAGATGTCCGGAGCATATAGTGTTTCCTTTTTTGTACGTCTCTTGTAGTGTCTTTGACGTGCGGCGTCAACGAATATCCCGACCGGCCGATGAACTGTGTTTCGCGCCATGTCGTTTTTTGTGTTATGCTTACCGAAATGGAAGATGCGGGCGAGGTGAAACGATGGCCGTGCGGCACAAGATTCGCGATTTTTTTTCTGCGACGCGCAGGAGGCGCGCGCCGGGGCGCTGGTTTCGGTGACGGTGGGGGCGCTGTCGAAACCGGTCGGGTATCTGCGCACGCTGATGCTGATGATCCCAAGGCGTGGAAGGTTGCCCTCGACGTCAGCCAGGACGCGCTCAAGTTCACCTCTCTGTGGGTTGAATACGCCAAGTTCGACGAAGGCTTTGTCCTTCAGAATACGCCTTATGCTTTCAATGACGAAGTGTTTGTCGCGCCCGGGGTAAAGGATATGCTGGAAGCCAATCCTGTCCTTCAGGATATGAACGTTATCTTTGTCGGCGCTAAGCAGAAGTGGAACGACAAGTGGCATACCTTTGAGCGTTACGCCAAGTACGACATGGATAAAGTTGGCGATGCTAAGGAGTGGACGGTGGGCGTCGGCTACCAGTACAGCCCCAACCTTCGCTTCGAACTTGCCTATAACGACATCGATGTGAGCGACGATGCCGGGTGGGGTTTCAAGTACGACGACAACCAGATCCGCTTCCGTACGTTCCTTGCTTTCTAGTCGAATCTCCGCAAACGCGAAAAGCGGGGCTGCCTCGGCAGCTCCGCTTTTTTATCCTCCTGCTCCCTATGAAAAGAAGCGCTGGAAGTCTTTTTTCAGCGCTTCTTTACATTATGGGGAATCTTGTGCGCGCTTTTGTGACGCGTCGGAACGTTTAACCTGGTTGGGCGCGCTTGAGAAGCCATTGATAAATGCCTTGAAGATGAAGTTCGCCTCTGGCGATTTCGAGCGCCGTGTTCAAAAATTCGTCGTTGCCGGCTGTAAGCGTATAACCGTTGATCTTTAAAAAGTACGTGCCGAGCAACATTCCCATTCGCTTGTTTCCGTCCTGCAGCGGGTGTCCTTGTATGATGGAGCGAAAAATCACCGCTGCCAAACGGTACACGTCGTCATCGTAGTAGCACGATAAAGCTTCGAGATGAAGAACGTATTCGATAGGTTCTTCATTGATAATGGAGATCGGGTCGTCTGCGTATCGACAACGCAGGGATTCGATCACGTCGTCGATGCTTTCGGGCGAGAGCCACTCAATATTTGGCAAGGGCATCGAGAGCGTCTTTGCGTTCGGTTATAATGCTGTGAAGAATCGCGCGTTTTTCGTCGTCCAGTTTGCTGTCCCGCTGAGCGACGATTCCCGCCTTGTAACGGCGCGAAAGGGTTTTATCGAAGATTTTGTCGGTGGTTGTCATGGGGATTCCTCCTTATCGGCGTTGTGCCTCCGGCTTCGGAAGTCGTTTCGTCGTTTTTGCCGGAAAGCCCCGCCTTATACCTTGGGCTCTGCGGGGTCTTTTCGGATTTTCTTCGTGAAGGGAGACGTCGGGCCTTTGTCTGGGCATGTGACCGTCTCCTTTTTTGTACGTCTATTGTAGTGTCTTTGACGTGCGGCGTCAACGAATATCCCGACCGGCCGATGAACTGTGTTTCGCGCCATGTCGTTTTTTGTGTTATGCTTACTGAAATGGAAGATGCGGGCGAGGTGAAACGATGGCCGTGCGGCACAAGATTCGCGATTTTTTCTGCGGCGCGCAGGAGGCGCGCGCCGGGGCGCTGGTTTCGGTGACGGTGGGGGCGCTGTCGAAACCGGTCGGGTATCTGCGCACGCTGATGCTGGCGTGGCTGTTCGGCGCATCGGCGGGCATGGACGCTTTTTACGTCAGCATGGGGATCCTTTCGCTGCTGTGCCAGATCGTGCAGAATGTGACGGAATCGGCGCTGCTGCCGCGGCTGGTGCGGCAGCAGACGGAGGCGGATGCGGCGGCGCTGATGGCGCGCGTCTTTCGTCTGGCGTTGATCGGCGCGCTGCTGCTGGCGGCGCTGACGGCGGCTTTTTCGTCGCCGCTGGCGGCGTTTTTCGCGCGGCGTTTCGATCCGCCGCGGCTGAAGACGGCTGCCCGAATGCTGGTGATCCTGATCCCTTGGGGGGGCGCGTGGACGCTGATGCCCTTTTTCGAGGTCTGGAACAATTTCAAGGGGAGGTACAGTCTTTCGGTCTCTCTCTCGGCGCTGGGGCATGCGCTGCTGATCCCGGCGATCTGGGCGGCGTCTTTTTTCTGGGGCGTGTACGCCGTGCCGGCGATGTACAGTTTGGTGGTGGCGCTTCTGGCCTGGGGCACGTTCCGGGCCACGGGGGATTTCCCCTGGCGGGCTGCGGGCGCGGCGCGCAAAGAAGCGCTGCGCGAACTGCGCGCGGATTGTCTGCTCTGCGTCGGCATCGTCGGCGCCAGCGGGCTGTATCAGCTGGTGGATCGCTATTTCGCCTCGGGGCTGCCGGCGGGAAACATTTCCGCGCTCAGCTACGCGGGGCTGATCTACACGCTGCCGCAGAGCGTGCTCGCGCCGGCGCTGATGATCTATCTGCATCGCGTCAGCGCGCTGATGGCTTGTCCCGAAACGCCGCAAGCGCAGCTCAAAGCGGTGATGTGCACGGGCTGGCTTTACATGTTTCCGCCGGCGGCGCTGATGTCGGCGCTGAGCCGGCCGCTGGTGAGGATCTTTCTGGGCTACGGCGCCTTCGACGCGGCGGCGGTGGCGCTGACGGCGCCGTGCATGGCCGCGGCGGCGTGGAGTCTGCCGCTGATGCTGTGGGGGCAGTTCTTGTCGCGCTACGCGCAGGCGGCGGGCAGGCTGAAGACGATCCTGTCCGTGAGTTACGGAGCGCTGGCGCTGAACGCGTTTCTGGACTGGATGCTGGCGCCGCGGTGGGGCGCGCCGGGGCTCTGCGTGGCGACGGGGCTGACGTGGGGCGGCTCGGCGCTGGTCTATGCGGCGCTGTTGGCGCCGGGAGCGTTGAAGCACGCGGCCCGCGCGGTGTGGAAGCCGTCGCTCGCCTTCGCGCTGTCGTGCGTGGCGCTCTGGCCGCTGCGGGAAAACGGGATCGCGGCGGTCCTGGCCGGCGGGCTGCTGGCAGCGGCCTACTACCTGGGCGGCGAAAGGCTGGGTTTCTTCGATTCGGTGCCGCCGGTCTGGCGGCCGCGGGCGCTGTTGGCGCTGGCGCTGCGGCGAAAAAGAGGGGAATGAAGGCGGCGGGAAAGAGCCGGTCGCCTTCGATGGTGCGTTCCACGTGGAACATTTTGCATGAAGAGAGCCCGACGGCCGATTCTCCGTCGCGTCCTCCGGACGGTTCGATCGCGATGCGGAAACGCGCCGGCGAAATCCGCCCTCTGTTGTGCCGGGATCGCGGCGCCGCTGTGCGCGGAAAACGGCCCGTTCGTTTTTTTTAATTGATTTATCGGCGATGACGGGAAGGTCAAATTTTGTTGGGCGAGAATCTTTTGCTGTGAAGTGCGCATGAATTTTTAATGAAAGATCAAATATTCTGCCAAAATGATGAATTTAATTCGATCCGCGGGGCGAGGCTTCAGGTGAGACACGCTGTTTTTTTAGATTGGGCCGTGGACAAGACGGGCGCACTTTGATAAAATTCCAGAGAACCTGTTCACTCTTGTATGGACGAGCGAAAAGCAGAACGTTCGTCTGCGGCCTCTCCGCCCGCATCGCGGTGGAGTCGTCTGCTGGAACGGAGAAAGAAGCTGTCGGCGACGGTCCTTTGTGACGCGGTCGCAGGAGAGATGACGCAGGCTTGATTTTCGATAAGCGGCCCCTGCAGGGCCCGAAAATTTTCAGTTTTAGGGAGGCCACATCAATGGCAAAAGAGAAATTTGAGCGCAGCAAGCCCCATCTGAACATCGGAACGATCGGGCACATCGACCACGGCAAGACGACGCTGACGGCGGCGATCTCTCACGTTCTGTCGAAGACAGGCTACGCGGAAGAGACCAAATTCGACCAGATCGACAAAGCGCCGGAAGAGAAAGAACGCGGCATCACCATCAACATCTCCCACATCGAGTACACCACCGACAAACGCCACTACGCCCACATCGACTGCCCCGGGCACGCCGACTACATCAAGAACATGATCACCGGAGCGGCGCAGATGGACGGAGCCATCCTCGTCGTCGCGGCCACCGACGGGCCCATGCCCCAGACCCGCGAACACGTCCTGCTCGCCCGCCAAGTCAACGTCCCCGCGCTGATCGTCTTCATGAACAAAATCGACCTCGTCGACGACCCCGAACTCCTCGACCTCGTGGAAATGGAAGTGCGCGAACTGCTGAGCAAATACGGCTTCCCCGGCGACGACATCCCCATCATCCGCGGCAGCGCGCTGAAAGCGCTGGAAGAAGGGACCGGAGCGCGCGACGACAAGTGGAGCAAACCCATCTGGGACCTCCTTGACGCGTGCGACAGCTACCTCCCCGAACCCGTGCGTGAAATGGACAAACCCTTCCTGATGCCCATCGAAGACGTCTTCACCATCACCGGGCGCGGCACCGTCGTGACCGGGCGAGTCGAACGCGGAGTGATCAAACCCGGCGACGAAGCCGAGATCGTCGGCATCAAAGACACCCGCAAAGTCGTCATCACCAGCTTGGAAATGTTCCGCAAAATGCTCGACGACGCCGAAGCCGGCGACAACGTCGGAGCGCTGCTGCGCGGCATCGACAAGAGCGAAGTCGAACGCGGACAGGTATTGGCGAAACCCGGGAGCATCCAGCCCCACAAGAAATTCAAAGCGGAAGTGTACGTGCTGAAGAAAGAAGAAGGCGGCCGTCACACCCCCTTCTTCAACGGCTACAAACCCCAGTTCTACGTGCGCACCACCGACGTGACCGGCTCCATCAAACTTCCGGACGGAGTGGAAATGGTGATGCCGGGAGACAACAGCACCTTCGAAGTGGACCTGATCGCGCCCGTGGCGATGAACGAAGGCCTTCGTTTCGCCATCCGCGAAGGCGGCCACACCGTCGGCGCCGGCGTCGTCTCCCAGATCCTCGAGTAGATCTCCCTGGGCCTTTTATAAGGAAAGGACTTTGAAAGAAAAAATCCTCCTGCTCTGGCGGCGGGAGGATTTTTCCCGGAATTTTTTTTCACTGAGAGGAGGTGCACGTCATGGCAGACGAGATCGGCCTTACATGCACTGAATGCAAGAACCGCAACTACGTGACCTTCATCAACAAGAAGAACATGAACGGCAAACTTCAGCTGAACAAGTACTGCAAGCACTGCAGAAAACACACCTTGCACAAAGAGAGCAAGTAGTGTATAATCCCTGATTGTCGCAGGTCCGTAGCTCCAATTGGTAGAGCGTCGGTCTCCAAAACCGAGGGTTGAAGGTTCGAATCCTTCCGGGCCTGCCATTATGTTGTGACCAAAACAAAAAGAATAGGGGGCCAAGGTTGTGGATAAGCTCAAAAGCACGCTCCGCGAAGCGCGCGCCGAACTCAACAAGATCACTTGGCCTGGCAAACAGCAAGTCTGGTATTCTACTCTGGTCGTGATCTTTGTAACGCTCCTTGTGGCGACGTATCTCGGAATCGTCGATCTGGTCCTGACGGGAGTTTTTTCAAAGATTCTTGGATAGGATCTTTTTGCCGGGCATCCAATTCCATTGCAGGGAGGTTCAGGGGGCCGATGTTTTTCGGGTCCCTTTTTTACTATGACCGAAAAAAACATGAATGGTTCACTGTCCAGACCTATTCTGGATATGAAAACAAGGTCAAAGCCAACCTGGATCAGCGGATTGCTTCGATGGGCATGGAGAACAAGATCTTCCGCGTTCTCGTGCCGACGGAAGAACGAGTCGTTGTCAAGGATGGAAAGTCGCGACGCATTTCCCACAAGCTCTTCCCCAGTTACGTGCTGGTGGAGATGATCATGGACGAGCAGTCGTGGTATGTCGTGCGTCATACGCCCGGCGTGACGGGGTTCATCGGCGCCGGCAACCATCCGCTGCCGATCACCGACAGCGAGATCGACGAGATCCTCGTCAAGATCGGCGAGAAGGAAGCCGCCCCGGCGCCCAAGGTCGAGATCGACTGCGAGATCGGCGACCGCGTCCGCGTGTCGGCCGGTCCCCTCGCCGGCATGGAGGGCCCCGTGACGGAGATCTCGCCCGGCAAGGGCAAGGTAAAATTCAGCGCCAACGTCTTCGGACACGACACTGAGATCGAAGTGGATTATGCAGAGCTGGAAAAGCTCTGATAAATAAGTCCGCCGCCGTCTCTTGTACGATGGGAGCGGGCTTCACTAAATCTGCGCATTAGCGAGAGGAGTCTTTAAGTATGGCAAAGAAAGTCATTGGCGTGGTCAAACTCCAGCTGCCCGCTGGCAAAGCCACACCTGCGCCGCCCGTGGGACCCGCGCTTGGCCAGTACGGTGTGAACATCATGGAGTTCGTGAAGCAGTTCAACGCGAAAACGGCGTCTCAGCCGGGGATGATCATCCCCGCCGTGCTGACCGTTTACGCGGACAGAAGCTTCTCCTTCATCCTCAAGACACCGCCTGCAAGCGTGCTGATTCGTAAGGCTGCGGGAATCGAAAAAGGATCGGGCGCGCCGAACAAGAGCAAAGTCGCGAAGCTGACGATGGCCCAGGTCATGGAGATCGCCAAGGTCAAGCTGCCCGACATGAACGCCAACGACGTGGACGCCGCCGCCGCGATGGTGGCCGGCACCGCCCGTTCGATGGGCGTCGACGTCACCGAGTAGCCGCCGCAAGGCGTACCGTGGAAGGCGAAAGCCGTCATCACCACAAGGAGGAAAAAACAATGGCAAAAATTGGCAAGAGACGCGCCGAGCTTCTCAAGAAGCTGGAGCCCCTCAAGGCGTACGGCCTCGAAGAGGGCATCGAATTGGCCCTTTCGGCCGCGAACGCGAAGTTCGACGAGAGCGTGGAGATCCACGTCCGTCTGAACGTCGATCCCCGTCAGGCGGATCAGCAGGTGCGCAGCACCGTTGGCCTGCCCAACGGCACCGGCAAGACGAAGCGCGTCGTCGTCCTGACTTCCACCGACAAAAACGTGGAAGCTCAGGAAGCGGGCGCCGATTACGTCGGCAGCACCGATCTGGTCGACAAGATCAAGGGCGGCTGGATGGACTTCGAAGCCGTCGTCGCCACGCCGGAAATGATGAAGTTCATCGGCCCTCTCGGCAAGGTGCTCGGCCCCCGCGGGCTGATGCCCAGCGCCAAAGCCGGTACGGTCACGGCCAACGTCGGCTCGACCGTCAAGGAGATCAAGGCCGGCCGCGTCGAGTACCGCGTCGATAAGTTCGGCATCCTGCACAACGCCATCGGCAAGGCCAGCTTCGGCAAGGACAAGATCCTCGAGAACATCAAGGCCTATTACGCCGCGGTGCTCAAGTCCCGCCCCGTCGCCGTCAAGGGCGCTTACGTGAAGTCCCTGACGTTGTCCACGACCATGGGCGTAGGCGTGCGCATCGACGCCGCCGACGCGGAAAAAATCTGCGCGGCTGCCGCCGAATAAGGTTTCGCCCTTCGTCAACCTCTCGCGCAAGCGAGGGTTGATTTTTTTTATCCCTTCGGGTATAATCCACAACTGTGAACTTAAGACAGTGGGTACCTTCGGGTACAAAGGTTTGCCGCCCACCGAGGTTCGGAATGTAAAACGACTTCATGCTGCGCCGTGCGCGCGTATTGTGGCGTTCAATCTTCCCTGCCTGCGGAGGCGGGGAAGATTTTTATTTGAGGAGGTGAATCGATTTGCCCGCACAGTATAAAGTTGATCAGGTTGCCGAACTGAAAGATCTGTTCAGCGGCGCCGAGGCGATTTTCGTCGCCGAATACCGCGGTCTGACCGTGGCTCAGGCTTCCGCGCTGCGCAAGGCGATCCGCTCTGCCGGCGGCAAGGCGAAAGTGGCCCGTAACCGGCTTGCCGAGATCGCTCTCGACGAAGTGGGACTGGCCAAGGACGTGAAGATGATGAAGGGGCCCAACCTCTACGTCGTCGCCGCCGACAACAGCCCCGCCGTGGCCAAGGCCATCAAGGATTTCAGCGAAGTGAAGGAAAACGCCGCGTTCGTCATCAAGGGCGGCGTGATGGGGAAGGAACTGCTGGACCTCAACAACGTCAAAGCTCTGGCCGCCATGCCCTCCCGCGACGAGCTCATCGCCAAGGCGGTCGGCTCCATCGCCAGCCCGCTCCGCGGCCTCGTTACGGTTCTGTCCGGCCTGCCCCGCGGCCTTGTGACCGCGCTGTCCGCGATCGCCGACAAGAAGAAAGAAGCTGCGTAAAAGCAGCGTGACCGCGCTCCGAGAGCGCACATCCGAGAATCCGGCGGCCTGAGGCCGCCTGAACAAATTTCCCGAGGAGGAAAATTACTATGACCAAAGATGAGATCATTTCCGCGATTGAAAGCATGTCCGTTCTTGACCTGGCCGACCTGGTGAAGGCCCTTGAAGAGAAGTTCGGCGTTTCCGCCGCCGCGCCCGTGATGATGGCCGCGGGCGGCGCCGCTGCCGGCGCTGCCGCTCCCGCCGCCGAGGAGAAGACCGAGTTCGACGTGGTGCTGAAGGAAGTCGGCGCCCAGAAACTCCAGGTCATCAAGGTCGTCCGCGAAGTCACCGGCCTTGGCCTCAAGGACGCCAAGGACTTTGTCGAGAACCCCGGCAAACCGATCAAGGAAGGCCTGTCCAAGGAAGACGCCGAAGCTCTCGTCAAGCAGTTCGAGGGCACCGGCGCGACCGTCGTGCTCGCTTAATCGCCCGATACGAAAAAATGTGCCTGAAAAAGGGGACCCCGTCGCTGGCGGGATCCCCTTTTTTTTGTTATGATGCGGGCGAGACGGCGAGGAGGAATGGTCATGACACCGGTAATCGACGTGCACGTCCACGTGTATCCCGAACAGTTCGTCAGGGATCAGGAGTTGATTTCGAAAAGGGAGCCGCATTTCGATCTGCTCACGCACAACAGGGTCCATAAATGGGGCACGGCGGATCAGCTGATCCGCCGCATGGACGAGACGGGCGTCGAGCAGTCGTGGATCTTCGGCTTCGCGTTCCGCGATCCCGGGCTGTGCGCGATCTGCAACGACTACGTGATCGACGCCGTGCGGCGTTATCCGGGGCGGTTGAAGGGCTTCGCCTCGGTCTCGCCGCTGACGCGGGGGTTTGCCGCCGAGGCGGAGCGCTGCGCCGACGCCGGGCTGATCGGCATCGGCGAGCTGTTTCCGCAGGGGCAGAACTTCGATCTCGGCGACCGGCGCCAGACGTGGCGCCTGGCCGCCGTGCTGGAGGAGCGCCGGCTGCTGCTCAACGTGCATACGGCCGAGCCGGTGGGGCACGACTACGACGGCAAGGGCAACGTCGGGCCCAAGGAAGCCGCGGCGTTCTGCCTGAACCATCCCGGCGTCAGGGTGATCTTCGCCCACTTCGGCGGCGGCCTCTGGCTGTACGAGACCATGCCGGAGATGAAACTTGCGCTCAAAAACGCCCGGTACGACACGGCCGCCTGGCCGTTCCTGTACGACGCGCGCGTGCTCGCCGCGGCGAAGGCCGCCGGCGCGCTGGACAAGATGCTGTACGGCACCGACTGGCCGATCCTGGACCGCGAGCGCTTCGCGTCGCGGCTGCGGGGCTGCGGCCTGGACGAGCGGGAAAAAGAGGCGTTCATGGGCGGCGCGGCGGCGCGTCTGCTGGCTGAAAGAGAGCGCTGAGCGCGCTCGGGCGGCGCGAGGTTTTTGCGAAACCGAACTTGACAGGTCCAAAGCATGATGATAGAATCTTCCTCGTGCTAGCGAGGCGGCATACAGGGGCGGTTAGCTCAGCGGAAGAGCGCCTGCCTTACAAGCAGGTGGTCACAGGTTCGATCCCTGTATCGCCCACCATCCAATAGGGGTTGTAGCTCAGTCGGTTAGAGCGTCGGCCTGTCACGCCGAAGGTCGAGAGTTCGAGTCTCTTCAGCCCCGCCATTGCACGGCGAGATAGCTCAGTTGGTAGAGCAGGGGACTGAAAATCCCCGTGTCCCCAGTCCGATTCTGGGTCTCGCCACCATCCGATGCGGAAGTAGCTCAGGGGTAGAGCACAACCTTGCCAAGGTTGGGGTCGCGGGTTCAAATCCCGTCTTCCGCTCCATTTTGACGTTAAGAGACCGGCGGCATAGCCAAGTGGTAAGGCAGAGGACTGCAAATCCTTTATCCCCAGTTCGAATCTGGGTGCCGCCTCCATAAAATTCCTCGATAGCTCAGTCGGCAGAGCGGGTGACTGTTAATCACTAGGTCGCAGGTTCAAGTCCTGCTCGAGGAGCCAGAATGTTCACGGGCTTTCAGCATAGTCGCGCTGAAAGCCCGTTTTTTTGTTTTTGGCGGCGTGAATGCGGGCGAAAGCCGGACCATCGGCTTTCGCCCGCATTTCCGTATCTTGCCGTCTTTTGTTTTGAAAAGGACCGACATTTCCCACGCCGTCCTTGACACGCCAACGGCTTTAAACTAAAATTCCTGTTAGGAATAAATATCATGAATTAATAAAGGGGAAAAGATCGTGAAAAAAAAGTTCGCTTCAATCGTGTTCGTCATGTTGTTTTCTGTCCTTGGCGTTTCGCTGGAGGCCTTCGCCGCGGAAAACGGCGTGGAGGATCGGGTGATTCGCGTCGCTACGCCCGGCAACTACGCGCCTTTCACTATGTACGAAGAGTTGACTCGAGAATGGTCTGGCTTTGAAATCGAGCTGTGGCGAACGATTGGCGAGAAAATAGGGTATCAGATCCAGTTTATCCACATCGACACGCCGGCCGCCTTCGCCGAGGTGGACTTGGGACGAGCGGATACCGTGGCCAAACAGATCAGCATCACACCGGCCCGCCGGCAGAAATACGACTTCACGCAGCCTTTCTTCTTCAGTCCTTACTGCCTGACTGTGAGGGAAGACAACGACGAGATCGCCTCCTGGAAGGATATGGAAGGCAAGACGCTCGCGCTTCGGGAAGGCAGCGCCATGAACGAGTTTGTGGCGCTGCTCGATCCCGACAATAAAGTGAAGAAGGCCATCTACGAGTCGGGTAACAGCGCGCTGCACGAAACCGCGACGGGGCGCGTGGACGCATATCCGTTCGCGTACCTGATCCTGCCTTACCGTCTGAAGAAGAATCCCGAGCTGAAGCTCAAGTCCGTGGACGTCGACAACCCCATCTACACTGAGGTCAACGCCTATCCGTTCGCCCGTACCGAGCGGGGGCAGGCGCTTCTGAAGCTGACGGACGAGGTTTTGACGGAAATGCTTGCCGACGGCAGCTATTCCGAACTCTGCAAAAAATGGTTCGACCTCGACGTGATGGAGACGAAGCCGGCGAAGGCGTACCGGCAGAAAAACGCGCGGTAAGACCGCCGCTGTTTTATTGTCGTAAGAAAGGAAATGATATCCATGAACAAGAAACTGAGCGCTGTTTTGACGGTCGCTCTTATGACGTTTTTCGGCGCGTCCGCCTTCGCTGCGGAGGATCGGGTGATCCGCGTGGCGTCGCCTGGCACCTATCAGCCGTTTACGATGTATGAGGAACTGACCAAAACGTTGTCGGGCTTTGAGATCGACATGTGGAACGCCATCGGCGCGCGGATCGGATACAAGGTTGATTTTGTGCGCATCGACATGCCCGCCTGCTTTGCGGAAATGGATCTCGGCCATGTGGACACCGTCGCCAAACAGGTCAGCATCACGCCGGCGCGGCAGCAGAAATACGACTTCACGCAGCCGTACTTCTTCAGTCCGTATTCGCTGACGGTGGCCGAATCCAACGACGAAGTCAAAACGTGGAAGGATCTGGAGGGCAAAAGCATCGCCCTGCGCGAAGGCGACGCCATGATCGAGTTTATCGCCGCACGCGATCCTGAGAACAAAGTACGCCGCGCCGTTTACGAGACCAGCGGCAGCATGCTTCAGGACGTTTCCATGGGGCGCGTGACGGCGACACCATATCCGTTCCTGACGCTTCCTTATCATTTGAAGAGAAATCCCGCTTTGAAACTGAAGAGCGTCGATCTCGACAATCCCATCTACACCGAGGTCAACGCCTACCCGTTTGCCCGCACCGAGCGAGGGCAGGCGCTCTTGAAGCTGACGGACGAAGCGCTTTCGCAGATGATCGTCGACGGCAGTCATGCCGAGCTGTGCAAGAAGTGGTTCGGGATGGACGTTATGGAGACGAAGCCGGCGAAGGAATACCGGCAGAAACGCGCGCAGTAAGATTACAGGGATTTTATAAACATCAGAGAAGGGAAATGATTTTTATGAACAAGAGATTGCTGGCTATCCTGCTGGCTGCCGTACTGATGACTTTTGACGCCGCCTTCGCCGCGGGAGACAAGGTAATTCGCGTGGCGACTCCGGGAACTTACGCGCCTTTTACCATGTACGACGCCGCCGCGAAAGAATGGTCTGGTTTCGAAATCGAGCTGTGGCGAGCGATCGGAAAGAAATTTGGCTATCAGGTTGAGTTTTTAAGATTCGACATCCCCGCGACCTTTGCCGAGCTCGATCTCGGCCGGGTCGATACGGTTGCCAAACAGATCAGCATCACGCCGGCGCGCCAGCAGAAATATGACTTTTCGCGGCCGTTTTTCTTCAGCCCATACTTTCTGACCGTGGCCGAATCCAATGAAGAGATCAAATCGTGGAAGGATATGGCGGGGAAAACGATCGCGCTGGCTGAGGGAAGCGCTATGAACGAGTTTGTCGCGGCGCTGGATCCCGACAACAAGGTGAAAAAATTTGTGTACGAGTCCGATAAGAACATTTTCTCCGAAGTGTCGGTCGGACGTATCGACGCCTGCCCCAGCGCGTTTATCGAGCTGCCTTACGAACTGAAGCGGAATCCCGCGCTCAAGCTGAAGTTCGTTGACCTCGACAATCCTATCTACACCGAAGTCAACGCCTATCCGTTCGCCCGCACCGAGCGGGGACGGTCGCTTCTGAAGCTGACGGACGAAGCTCTGACTCAGATGATCGACGACGGCAGCTATGCCGAGCTGTGCAAGAAGTGGTTCGGCGTGGACGTGATGGAAACGAAACCGGCCAGGGACTACCAGGCCGCTCATTCGAAGTAGCGTTTTCGTAAAAGATTGTTCCCGGACGATGCGGCAGGCATCCCGAAAAAGGACGCCTGCCGCATCGTGTCGGCTGATTGAAAAGAGGGAAAGCGCGTATGATTTTCCAGTTCGACTATTTTTTGAGGATGTTCACGATCATCTTTTCGGGATTCAAGAACACGGTTTCGATGGCCTTCATCTCGCTGATCTTCGCCGTGCTGATCGGCTTTTTTCTGGCCGCGGTCCGATACTACAACGTTCCCGTGATGAAGCAGTTTTCCGTCGTGTTCACGTCGTTTTTTCGCAGCACGCCCTTTATCGCGCAACTCTTCGTCTTTTATTACGGTTTCGCGCAGATCTCCATGACCGTCAGGAGTCTGTCCAGCTTCTGGGCAGTCGTCATCGTGCTTTCGCTCAGTTTCGCGGCCTATATGGGCGAGAACATCCGCGGTGCCATCAGTTCGGTCGACAAAGGGCAGTTCGAGGCGGGGATCTCCATCGGCATGACGCCGTGGCAGACGATCCGCCGCATCGTAGTGCCTCAGGCGGCGCGCGTCGCCGTCCCCGGCATGGTCAATTCGTTCGCCAACCTGTTCAAGTCCACGTCGCTGGCCTTCACCGTGGGCGTCATGGACATGACGTCCTGTGCCAAAAACGAGGTCAACCTGACCTATCGTTATCTGGAAGGGTTCATTGCCCTGCTGCTCATCTACTGGGTCATCCTCGCCGTCGTCTCTTACGTGCAGTCGCTGCTGGAACGCCATATGAACAGGCCCTATGTGCAGGAGGGGCGGTAGATGAGCCGGCTGCCCATATTGACGGTCTCCGGGCTGAAAAAAAGCTTCGGCGCGCTCGAGGTCCTGAAGGACATCAGTCTTTCGGTCGCAGAGGGCGAGATCATCTCGATCATCGGCCCTTCGGGAACGGGCAAATCCACCCTGCTGCGGTGCATCAACTATCTGGAACGTCCCACCGCGGGAGTGATCGCCATCGACGGCGTCAGCGTGGACGCTGCCCGGAGCCGCCGCAGGGACGTTTACGCGCTGCGCAGGAAGGCCGCCATGGTCTTCCAGAACTACAACCTGTTCCGGAACAAGACGGCGCTTGAAAACATCATGGAGCCCATGACGCAGGTGCAGAAGATCCCCTGCGGCGAGGCCAGGGAAGAGGCCGAGAGGATTCTGAAGGTCATCGGACTGTTCGACAAGCGCGACGTCTATCCGGCCCACCTGTCGGGCGGGCAGCAGCAGCGGATCGGCATCGGCAGGGCCATGGCCGTCAAGCCTAGGGTCATGCTCTTCGACGAGCCCACTTCCTCCCTCGATCCCGAATTGGTCAACGAGGTGCTGGAAGTCATCCGGAAGCTGGCCTCGGAGCATCGCATGACGATGCTCATCGTGACGCACGAGATGCGTTTCGCGCAGGAGATCTCGGACCGCGTCCTGTTCATAGACAACGGGGGAATCGCCCTCGAAGGAGCTCCGCGGGAGATCTTCGGCAGCGATAACCCGAGAGTGCGCAAGTTCGTAGGCTCCGTGGCCTGAGGCGCGCCGGTGTCAAGCGCAGCGCAAATGCCGGATCGCTTCCGCCGGGGCACGGGGCCTGACGGCGTGGACCGCGATTTCGTCGAGACTGCGGCGCGGTTCAGAAAAGAGCTTTACGAAGAATACGGCGCCTTTTACTACGTGCCGATGGCGGAATCCCGAGCCGTGCAGCTTCCCGTCACCGTGGGGTGCAGCTATGGCCGCTGCCTCTTCTGCGACCTGAATCACGGGCTGGCCTACCGGGAGCTTTCCTGCCCGGAGATACGGGACAAGGTCGGGAAATTGCGTTTTCTCCACAAATACGACCGCCGGCCCGTGCGGCGCTGTCTTTTGTCTGGAGGGAACCCGTTTTGTTTGCCCGCGGAGAAACTGCTGTGGATCGCCGGGGAGCTGCGCGGCGCCTTTCCCGAGTGCGAGTCCGTCTCCTGCTTCGCACGGGCGGACGACGTGATGAAAAAGTCGGCGGAGGAGCTTGAGATCCTGCGCGCGGCCGGATACGACCGCCTGTGCCTGGGGATCGAGTCGGGGTCGGAGCGGGTGCTCCGCTATCACGAGAAGGGCGTGGGGCGTGCCGGGAACGCCGAGGCCATGAGGAAGCTCGACGCCGCCGGGATAAGCTATTCAGTCTACGTCATCCTGGGGCTGGGGGGACGGGCTCTTTCCGACGAGCACATCGCCGAGACGGCAAGCCTGCTGAACGGAGCGCATCCCTTCGAGTTGACGGTGGTGAACCTGGTACTGTTCAGGGGAGCCCGTCTGGCGGAGCGCGTGCGCGCGGGCGAGTTCAAGCGGCTTCGGCCGCTCGAGGCTCTGGGCGAGGGGCGGCGTCTTCTCTCGCTGCTGGAGATACCGACCGTCTACGACGGGACCCACAAGACCAACGCCTTTCCGCTGAAAGGGCGTCTGCCGGAGCACAAAGCGCTCCTGCTGCGCCGGATGGACTGGGCCATCGAGCGTCTGAGCCGCGGGAACGTGCAGGAATACGAGATGCGAAGGTGGCGCAACTGGTTCACGGAGTGACGCCCCGCATCGGGGAAAATCGGCGTCTGCCGCGAACGTGAGGAAAAAACGCGCCGGTTCTGTTGTAAGGAAATCCAAGAATCCGAATCATTTCAAGGGGGGCACGAGGCATGCTGACGCTGCCGAAAGATTTCGAAACCTATGATGAAAAGCGGAGAAACGCGTTTTTGGCGCTCTACGAGGAGAAGAAGAAAGGGAAAAAGGTCGTGGGAACGTTCTGTTCCTATACGCCGACCGAGCTGATTCACGCGGTCGGAGCCATTCCGGTCGGGCTCTGCGGGAACAGCGAGCAGGGCATCATGGAGGCGGAAACGCGGCTACCAAAAACACTGTGTCCCCTGATCAAGTCCAGCTATGGGCTGGCCATGACCGAGCAATGCCCGTTCTTCTATTTTTCCGACGGCGTACTGGCTGAGACGACTTGCGACGGCAAAAAGAAGACGTACGAGCTTCTGGGCGAGATCAAACCCGTTCACGTCATGAAGCTGCCGCAGGGCAAGGATCACGCTCTCGCTCTGGAGTCCTGGACCGAGGAGATTCGTCTGACCGCCTCCTTTCTGGAAAAGCTTTTCGGCGTCAGGATCACCGAGGAGAAGCTGCACGACGCCATCGTGTACCGCAATCGGGTCAGAAAGGCCCTCATCGGCCTTTACGAGGTCGCCAAGGTAAAGCCGTCCCCGGTCTCCGGGTATGAACTGACTACGGTTTCCGAGTCCGCCGACTTCCACTTTACGGATGACAGCCTTATCGAAAAGCTGGAGGCCAAGACCCGTGAGTTCCGGTCGCGCATCCGCGAGGGGGCCGAAAACCGTCCGCGCGTTCTCGTCACCGGCTGCCCCAACACGGGAGTGCGTGAGAAGCTGATTCGCAGGCTGGAGGATCTGGGGGCGGACTACGTCTGCTCTGACCATTGCGCCGGGCCGCGGACGCTTCGCTTTATGGTGGACGAGGAAAAGGACCCTTACGAGGCTCTGGCCGAGCGGTATCTGAAGATCAACTGTTCCGTGATGTCTCCCAACGAAGGGCGCTTCGACGACCTGAAACATCTGGTCTCGGAGTACCAGGTCGACGGGGTTCTCGAGATCGTCCTCCAGGGCTGCCATACTTTCGCCGTGGAAGCGTATCACACGTGGAGGACGATCAACGAGCAGCTTGGACTTCCCTATCTCCGCGTCGATACCGATTTCTCCCGGTCGGACGGCGGTCAGATCGAGACTCGTCTGGGCGCCTTCATCGAGATGATGACGAATTGAGAGCCGGAAAGATGACGGGACGTCTGTTCGGCGGCGTCTCTCGTCGTCTTGGCGAGCCGGCCGTGAAAGGGAGATGACGGCAGTGCGTTATGCGGGCATTGACATCGGCTCCACGGCCAGCAAGGCCGTGGTGATGGATGAGGCGAAGGAACGGATTCTGGAACGGAAAATCATGCCCAGTGGCTGGAACGGCCGCGAGACCGCGGCGGAGTTCCTGGATTGGCTGCGCTCTCTTGGCTACGCGCGGGAGGAACTCCGTATTACGGCCACGGGGTACGGGCGCGTTTCGGTCCCCTATGCCGACGAGACGCTGACGGAGATCACCTGCCACGGCAGGGGAGCCTGTTTCCTTGGCGGAAAGGATCTCGCTGTCATCGACATCGGCGGTCAGGACACCAAAGTTATCCTCACGCGGGGCGGACGGGTGACGGACTTCATCATGAATGACAAATGCTCCGCTGGGACGGGAAAATTTCTGGAGATCATGGCCAACCGTCTGGGGCTCACCATGCCGGAACTGTTCGACTTGGCGGAACACGGGCGGGAAATCACCATCTCCTCCATGTGTACGGTCTTCGCGGAGTCGGAGATCGTCAGCCTGATGGGCTTGGGGACGCCGCGGGAAGACATTGCCTGCGGGGCCGTCCGTTCCGTCGTCGCCAAGGTCGCGACTCTGGCGGGGCGGAAGGCGGCATCCGGCGTTTACTTCCTCACGGGCGGCTTCTGCGAAAGCCCTTTGATGGTGCGCAAACTGTCCGCGGCGTTGCGGGCGGATGTGAGGACGGCCCCGGACGCCCGCTTTGCCGGCGCTATCGGAGCCGCCCTGCTGAGCAAATGACGGCCTGCGGCGAAGCTCTAGGCCGACGGCGGGCGGCAGGTTTGTTGAGGTCGGTTTTGGCCGGCGCTGGATTCGCCCCCCGCGAAATCCTCGTGGGCTGCGGATGCGTTTGCCAGGGGCCCCCCCGACGGCCCCGACCGCGCCGCCTTCCGCAGGCGTTCATCGCCGCTGTTTTTTCGTCGTATTCTCGCAATGTGCTGAATTATGAAAAAAATGCCCCTCAAAACGTGGCACATGTGCTATAATGCCGCTAACTTTTCAGAAAAACGGCGAGACGGAATTTTTCGCCTGTTCTGAAGATCTTGTCGTTTGAGGAGTGAAGGGTATGGAACGAGAGAGTTTCAAGTCGCGGATCGGTTTCATCCTGGTCAGCGCCGGGTGCGCGATCGGCATCGGCAACGTGTGGAAGTATCCCTGGCTGGTGGGGCAGAACGGCGGCGGCATTTTCGTGCTGTTCTACCTGCTGTTTTTGATCTGTATGGGCATTCCCGTGCTGACGATGGAGCTGGCGGTGGGACGCGGCAGCCGCAAGAGCGCCGTCAAGGGCTACGAGACGCTGGAGCCGGCCGGCAGCAAATGGCACGTGCACGGCTGGTTCTGCGTGGCGGGCAACTATCTGCTGATGATGTACTACACGACGGTTTCCGGCTGGATGCTGTCGTACTTCTTCAAGTTCACTTTCGGCACGTTCGACGGCATGGCGGCCGAGAAGGTGAACGGCGTCTTCGGCGGCATGCTCGGCAATCCCGAGGAGATGGCGCTGTGCATGGCGCTGACGGTGATCGGCGGCTTTCTGGTCTGTTCCATGGGGATGCAGAAGGGGCTGGAGAAGGTCACCAAGTGGATGATGCTCGGCCTGCTGGCGCTGATCGTGGTGCTGGCGGTGCACAGTCTGCTGCTGCCGGGGCTGGGGAAGGGGCGCGCTTTTATCTGTTGCCCAGCGTGGAGCGCATGAAGGCTTCCGGGCTCGGCACCGTGATCATGGCGGCCATGAACCAGTCGTTCTTCACGCTCAGCCTCGGCATCGCCTCGATGGAGATCTTCGGCAGCTACATGTCGGATCAGTTCACGCTGACCGGCGAGGCCGTGCGCATCGTTGCGCTCGACACCTTCGTGGCGTTCATGGCCGGACTGATCATCTTTCCCGCCTGCTTCAGCTTCGGCGTGCAGCCCGACGCCGGCCCGTCGCTGATCTTCCTCACGCTGCCCAAGGTCTTCATCAACATGGAGGCGGGCCGTTTGTGGGGCTCGCTGTTCTTCCTGTTCATGACCTTCGCCAGCTTCTCGACGGTGATCACCGTGTTCGAAAACATCCTGGCCGCCTGCATGGACAACTTCGGCTGGTCGCGTACCAAGTCCGTGTGGTTCAACTGCGCCTTCGTGCTCGTGACCAGCGTGCCCTGCGTGCTGGGCTACAATCTGTGGAGCGACGTGCGCATCCTCGGTTCGCGCGACGTGCTCGACAGCGAGGACTTTATCGTCAGCAATCTGCTGCTGCCGCTGGGGTCGCTGATCTATCTGCTGTTCTGCGTGACGAAATGGGGCTGGGGCTTCGACAAATACCTGGCGGAGTGCAACAAAGGCGCGGGCATCAAGATGAGCCGCCGCTTCAAGCCATATTTTCAGTTCGTGCTGCCGCTGCTGATCCTGGCGATCCTGATCCAGGGACTGATGTAACAAACAAAGAGGACTCCCCGCGCGCGGGAAGTCCTCTTTGTTAATGTTTCTCGAGATTTATCTTTGTACGGCGGCGCGGAATTTCTGCTTCCGGCTCTTCGGAGTTTCGGGAAGCGTCATGGCGAGAAGCCGGGCATCAAGCAGCGGCGTGATGTAACGCTGCGTGACGTAGAACACGGTTTTTATGCCTAAAAAATCGGCGATCTCGCGACGGGTACGCGGGATCCGGCAGAATTCGAGCAGGCGCGCCGCGCTGTCGGGCAGTTCGTCTACGCCGACAGGCCGATCGTTCCGGCTGCGGTTGTAGAACGTGACGACGAATTCGTTGCGGCGATTTTCGAAAACCGGCTCGGGCAGCCCCATGGCCGCCATTTCGCGGCGCATGGTGGGGATGCCGGAATAACGATTCTCGGCCTGCGTCAGCGTCTCGGCCATGACTGCCAGCGTGGAGTTGCGCAGATCGGGCCGCCCCTGTCCCAGCTGTTCGACGGTCATGCGGCCATAGAGCGCGCCGGGGCTGTGGATTTCGAGCCGATCGGTGAAAAAGTCGATCTGTATGGGCGTCCCTTCGGTATGGAGGCTGTAGTCGCGGTGGATCAGCGCGTTGAGGATGGCTTCGCGGATCGCGATGAGCGGGTATTCTGGGACGTCGCGCCGTTCTCCTGTCTGCGCGTCGACGACGGTCCGCACCTTCATGTTGCGGCTGCAGAAAGCGAGAGCTTCTTCCGCCATGGCGGACAGAGACCCTTCGATCCTTTTATTGTCGATGAAACGGGCGCGCCCGGCGTCGACGTCGCCGATGCGCGTACCGGGAACGACCACAGCGGTGATCGCCAGTTGAGGGAAGAATCCCTGCGGATACAGGCCGAACGTCATCACGGCGGCCAGAGTGAGAGCTCCGCCACGGGTGATGTTCAGCATTTCATAGGCCTGCGCTTCGGAAAGCTGGCTGAAGCCGGGACGTTCAAAACGCTTTTGTGAAAGATATCGATGGAGTTGGTTTTGATCCAGCATCTGCAACGTGGCGCGTTCGACGGGGCGTTCGTCGTCATGCAGACGGCGGCGGAACGCTTCGTAGCTGTACAGTTCGTAGTCCGTCATCGGCAGGTCTGCGTCGCCGACGCGAACGAAGGAGCCTTTCAAGCTTCCCGTGCCTTTGTAATAGCAAGGGCGTTCCGAAAGATCGACGGCGGGGATTTCCGCCGCACAGACCGGCAGGCCGTCCATTTCGGCGAAGGTGAAGACGGCCCGTACCGGCGGTTCCATCTGTTGGCACTGTTCGGTCACTTTTTTTTGCAAGTCCTGGGGGTCGTACACTCCCACAGGAGCGAACTCTTTGGCTTCGTCAAGTCCGAAAAGGATAACGCCGCCGCTGTCTTGATTGGAGAAGCTGGACAGCGTGCCGTACAGTTTTTGCGGACAGCCGTCGTGAGCTGCCTTGACCTCGATGGTCCGGGATTCCGCCTTTTGTTGGCGGAGCGACTGGATCAGCTGGACTAATTCTTCGCTTAACATGAAACGTCACCTCCCGATGAACATATCATATCATAAATGAACAAACAAAATCAACGAATAGAAGTGAATAAACAAAGAAAAATTGTGTTTTAGCTGATAGAATCGCCAAATAAACAAACAGATCAGCAAAATTTCAGCAAAAATATTGCGCTGAAATTTTGCTGATCTGCCGTCTTTTTGCTCATACGACTTCGAGAGATCCGCAAAGCGGGTGGCGCAGGCCGCGCGGCGGTCGGAGATCGTCCCGCGCGACGGAGCCTTCTCGGGAGGCGCCCGCTTTTCATTTTGGCGCGCGTCGGAGGGAATTTCGTCAGCAGATCCGCGGCAGGATCTCGCCGACGGGCATGTCGACGATGCGGGAGCCGCCGAGCCGGGTCTTCATGCCCACGAGCCCGGCGTGTTCCGCCGTGACGGTGCCGATAAGGGCGGCGTCGCGCCCCAGCGGATGGCGGCGGAGCCGCGCGAGCGCATTTTCCGTTTCTGCCGGGGCGCAGGCGATCAGGGCGCAGCCTTCGCTGGCGAGGTAGAGCGGATCGAAACCGAGGATGTCGCAGATGGCGGCGACGGAGGGATGGAGCGCGAGGCGTTCCTCTTCGATCTCCATGCCGAGGCCCGCGGCTTCGGCCCACTCGCAGAGCACGGTGCCGAGGCCGCCGCGCGTGCAGTCGCGCATGCAGCGCAGGCCCTCGAGCGGCAACAACGGCGCCAGCAGGGGCCAGAGGGCGGCGCAGTCGCTTTCCAGGCCGCCGCGGTCGAGTCCGTAGCGCAGCGCGGCGATGACCGCGCCGTGGCGTCCCGGCGTGGTGGAGAGAATCAGCGCGTCGCCGGGACGCAGGCGGTTCATGCCCAGCGGCCGGGGCGTGACGGCATGGCCGAGGGCGGTGACGTTGAAAAACGCGCCTTCACAGGCGCCGCGAGGCACCACTTTCGTGTCGCCGGCCGCCAGCGTGGCGCCGAGGGCTTCGCACTGGAGGGCGGCGCTCCGCACGAGGCGCAGCAATTCCGCGCGCGGCAGCCCTTCCTCGATGATCATGCCCAGCGTCAGCCACTGCGGCCTGACGCCGCGCACCGCCAGGTCGTTCGTGGCGCCGCAGACGGCCAGGTGCCCCATGTCGCCGCCGGGGAAAAACCGCGGCGAGACCGTGAAGCCGTCGGTGGTGACGGCCAGGTCCCCTTCTATAAACGTGCAGTCTTCGCAGCCGCCTTTCTGGCCGTCGCAGGCGGCGAAGTTCTTTATGACGGAGGCGATGAGATCGGCCGTGAGGCGGCCGCCGCTTCCTTCGCCCAACGAGATCAGTTCGCTCATAGTCTTCCTCCCCGGCGGCCGTAACGGTACCACGCGCCGCAGCTTCCTTCCGACGAGACCATGCAGGGGCCGACGGGCTCCTGCGGCGTGCAGGCCTTTCCAAAAAGAGCGCACTGCGGCGGCGCGAGTCGGCCGCGCAGCACCTCGCCGCAGCGGCAGCCGGGAATGGGCGCGCTGACGGCGGGCGGCAGCTCCAGCTTGGCGCGGGCGTCGCAGCGGGAGTACGGGGCGCGCAGTTTCAGCCCCGACATCCCGATCGTGCCCAGGCCGCGCCAGACGCTGTCGCAGGGCGTGAAACACTCGTCGATCAGCGCCCGGGCGCGCGGATTGCCGTGATCGCGCACGCCGCTCGGATAGGCGTTGACGACCTGCGGCTTCCGGCGCGCGATCTGCGACAGCAGCGCGCACAACGCCAGCAGGATCTGCTCTCCCTCGAAGCCGCCCACGGCGCAGGCGAGGCGGTACTTTTCGGCCAGGATCCCGTAAGGCTCCAGCCCGATGATGCTCGAGACGTGCCCCGGCAGCAGAAAACCCTTCACGCCGGTCCGCGGATCCTGCGCCAGCAGCTCGAGCGCCGGGAGGACCCGCTTATGCTCGACCAGCACGGAAACGTTGCCGACGCCGAGACGCCTCGCTTCTTGAAGAAACAGGGCCGTCTGCGGCGTCGTCGTCTCGAAGCCGACGGCGAAAAAAACGAACTCCCGCTGCGGCTCGCGCAGAGCCAGCGGGATCACGTCCAAGGCGCTCATGACCACGCGCACGTCGCCGCCGCGGGCCGCCGCTTCGCGCAGCGAGCCGCCTCGTCCCGGCACGCGGATCATGTCGCCGTAGCTGCACAACGCCACGCCGGGCAGCGAAGCCGCCGCGATGGCCTGGTCGACGTCGGCCTGATCGGTGACGCAGACCGGGCAGCCGGGGCCGGAAAGCAGCGCGACGTTTTCCGGCAGCAGCGAGCGCAGGCCGCTGCGGAAGATCGACACCGTATGAGTGCCGCAGACTTCCATTAGCGTGACCGGTCCCGTGCGCCGGGCCAGCTCCGCCAACGTCCGCGCGGCGCTAGAAAGGAAGCTGCCCCGCATCGCCGGCGCCTTCCCGGATTTCGGCCCAGAGCGCTTCCAGTTCCACGCCGTCGCGTTCGTCGACTTTTTCGATGGCAAAACCGGCATGCACCAGCACGAGATCCCCCACGGCCGGCGCGTCCAGCAGGTCGACGCGGATCGAACGGCGGATCGGGCCGGCCGAAGCGATCGCGCTGCCGTCGCCGCAAAGCTCTTCAATTCTGTGAGGCACTGCGAGACACATCTGTCCGCCCCCTTTTTTTTCGAAAACCCTTCGTTAATTATACAACGGCGAAACGCTTTCGCCGCACGGCAGTTGCATCCCGCCCGAAACGTTTTTCCAATTTGTTGCATGTTTGAACTTTGAGGCGTTTATATCTTATTCATTTTGCGTCATTGACGTAACCGATTCTGGCGTTAAAATGAAACGGTACAAGCCGCACGAACTGCGCGGACAAAAACACCTTTCAAGGAGTGGATTCACTATGGCAGTCGAACTTACGAAAGAGACGTATGAAGCGGCGATCGAAGCCAGCAAAAACAAACCCATGTTTATGGATTTCTGGGGCCCCAAGTGCACTCATTGCCTTGCCCTGATGCCCAGCGTCGAAGCTCTCGCCGAGAAGTATGCCGACAAGGTCGACCTGTGCAAGGTCAACATCGCCGGCGGCCGCCGCGTCGCCATGGCCCTCAAGGTCATGAGCCTTCCTTCCTTCCTGTTCTTCAAGAACGGCGCCGAAGTGGCCCGTCTCAGCGGTGACACGGTCACCATCGAGCAGATCGAAGAGAACGTCAAGAAGCTCTGCGAATAACCTCGCCCAACGAAAAAGCCCGCGCGTTTCGCGCGGGCTTTTTGCATCGGACGCCGCGTGAGTTCCGGAGTGGAAATCGGCGCGGGGAGGAGGGCGCGGCGGGATGTTTTTTGTCGTGAATGGGTTTGTATTTTTAAATGAAAAATAAAGGCCGTAAATCTTTATGTTGTGACAGAATGTCGTAAGAATATTTCTTTCTTCGAGGCGTTTGTTTAAAATGCACAAAATAAATTTGCCTTTTTGCGGTTTTGGTGTATTCCTCGTACTTTTGGATCGACTGTTCTTTCATAAAAAACATTACTGAGCGATCGTAAAAAACTTGATATTTTTCTCGTTGGTTGTAAAATGAACGTGGCGAGAGAAATTCGGGAGAGAGATTCCGACCTGTTTTGTGAGCGTCGGACGCCGAAGGGGCAACGCAAAACGTTTTTTCATTGCGGAAACTCTCAGGCACAAAGGATCCCGAGCGGACGCCGCTCTGAATATACGTGCGAATCGTACGACAGAGACTCATGACCACCAGAGAGGTGAGCGTGATGTCCTGTCGCTTTATTTTGCTTACGAACAACCCGCGCTACAAGGACCGCGCCGATTTGCCCGTGCAGTTCGTCGCCGGCGCCGGGAGAGACGTCATCGCAGCCGGGCGCGACCTGATCCACAAGGGATGGGTTCTGCAGAACCATCCGCTGTACGGCAACTTTCGTCCGCATCAGCAGCCCTTTCGCACGTTGTTGCTCAAAAAAGACGAAAAATCGGGCTTCGACGAATACGGCCTCAACCTGATCGAAGAGGCCGGGCTCGTCTACGCGAACGATCCCCACCCGCTGACTCCGGCGCAGACGCCGCCCCGGATGTCGGCCGACTGTTCCGAGATCGACTTCGAGCTGATGAAGGAGACGCTTCTCAAGAACGATCTGATCCGCTAGCGTTTTATCCGGGCACGGAGCGGTTCCCTCCGCTGGGCAGAGCGTGGAATCTCTTCTGGCCATGATCTAACGATACAGGTACCGCGCGCCGCCGGATTTTTCCGGCATCAGTGCCCCGACGAGGGGCATGGGTAACATTCAGAAGGGAGGAGTTATCTTGAAGCTTGAACTCCATAAGGTAAAGATTGACAAGATCGCGTTTGGGGACGAATTCTCCGTCAAAGGCGGAGTGCTCACCATCAACAAGAAGGCCATCATCGACCATCTGATGGATGACGATCGTCTCGCCAGTGTCGATGTGGAACTGGCCCATCCGGGCGAAAAGACCCGCATCATGCCCGTGAAGGACGTTGTCGAGCCCCGCTGCAAGATCGAGGGCACCAATGAGGTGTTCCCCGGCATGATCGGCGACGTCGACACCGTCGGCGAAGGTTCCACTCTGGTCCTCGACGGCGCCGCCGTGGTCACCACCGGCCGCCTCATCGCCCCGCAGGAGGGCATCGTCGACATGTCCGGCCCCGGCGCCGAATTCACGCCGTTCTCCAAGACCAAGAACATCGTTCTGGTCCTGAACCCCGTCGAGGGGCTCGAGAACCACAACCGCGAGACGAGCTGCCGCATGGCCGGCCTGAAGGCCGCCGTCTTCATCGCCCAGCAGATCAAGAAGGCCGGATTCAAGGCCGACAAGGTCGAGACGTTCGAGGCTCCCTGCTACAAGGATGCCCTGGCCGCCTATCCCGGACTGCCCAAGGTCGCCTACATCTACATGCTGCAGACCCAGGGACTGCTTCACGACACCTACGTCTACGGCGTCGACGCCAAGAAGATCATCCCCTCGGTGATCAACGCCACCGAAGTCATGGACGGCGCCATCTGCTCCGGCAACTGCGTGTCCGCCTGCGACAAGAACAGCACTTACGTGCATCTGAACAACCCCATCATCAAGAGCCTTTACGAGCACCACGGCAAGGATCTGAACTTCATTGGCGTCGTCATCACCAACGAGAACGTGACGCTGGCCGACAAGAAGCGCAGCAGCTCCTACGCCGTCAAGCTGGCCCAGACTCTTGGCGCCGACGCGGCCGTCATTTCCGAGGAAGGCTTCGGCAACCCCGACGCCGATCTGGTCATGAACTGCTGGAAGTGCGAGCGCAAGGGCATCAAGACGGTCCTCGTCACCGACGAGTACGCCAACCGCGACGGCGCCTCCCAGTCTCTGGCCGACACCTGCCCCGAAGGCGACGCCTGCGTCACCGCCGGCAACGCCAACGCCACCATCACCCTGCCTCCGATGGACAGAATCATCGGCGACACCCAGTTCGCCGACGTCATGGCCGGCGGTTTCTTCGGCTCGCTGAAGAAGGACGGCAGCATCTTCGCCGAGATCCAGATCATCACCGGCGCCACCAGCGAAGTCGGCTTCACCAAAAACGGCGCTTACACGATCTAGTTCGCGGCCAAGACGCGCGAATCCCTTTTTCCAAGGACAGACTCTTAAGGAGGGGAACTTATGACTTATAAAGTAGTTCATTATATCAACCAGTTCTTCGCCGGCATCGGCGGAGAAGAAAAGGCCGACATCGCGCCTGAAGTGCGCGAAGGCGTCGTCGGCCCCGGTATGGCGCTGAACAATTTCCTCAAGAAGGACGGCGCCGAAATCGTCGCCACCATCATCTGCGGCGACTCCTACTTCGCCGAGAACATGGACGCCGCTTCCGACTTCGTGGTCGAGGCCATGAAGAAGTACAACGCCGACGGCTTCGTCGCCGGTCCCGCTTTCAACGCCGGCCGCTACGGCACCGCCTGCGGCGCCGTCTGCAAGGCCGTGGGCGAGAAGCTGGGCATTCCCACCGTTTCCGCCATGTACGTCGAGAACCCCGGCGTCGACCTGTACAAGAAGTACACCTACATCGTCAGCGCCGCCGACAGCGCCCGCGGCATGGGCAAGGCCGTGCCCGTCATGGCCAGCATCATCCTGCGCCAGATGAAGGGCGAAAAGCTCGGCACGCCCAAGGAAGAGGGCTATATCGAGCGCGGCGTGCGCGTCAACAAGTTCTACGACGAAGTCGGCGCCGAGCGCGCCGTGAAGATGCTGATCAGCAAACTCAAGGGCGAGAAGTTCGAGACCGAGTACGCCATGCCCGTGTTCGACCGCGTCGAGCCCCGGCCGGCCCTCAATGACGTCAGCAAGGCCACGATCGCGCTCGTCACTTCCGGCGGCATCGTGCCCTTTGGCAATCCCGACCACATCGCCGCTTCCAGCGCCCAGAACTACGGCGAGTACAACATCGCCGGCGTCGAGGACCTGAAGCAGGGCGAGTATCAGACCGCTCACGGCGGTTACGATCAGACCTACGCCAACGAGGATCCCGACCGCGTGCTGCCCGTCGACGTGATGCGCAAGCTGGAGAAGGAACACAAGATCGGCAAGCTCTACGATTTCTTCTACACCACCGTCGGCAACGGCACCGGCGTCGCCAACGCCAAGCGTTTCGGCACGGAAATCGGCAAGAAGCTGCACGGCAAGGTCGACGCGGTCATCCTCACCTCCACCTGAGGCACCTGCACTCGTTGCGGTGCAACGATGGTCAAAGCTATTGAGGAAAACGCCGACGTCCCCGTGGTCCATATGCTGACGATCGTCCCGATCTCCCTGAGCGTCGGCGCCAACCGTCTGATCCCCACGGTCGCCATTCCTCACCCCCTCGGCAACCCCGCGCTGAAGCCCGAGGAGGAGTTCGCGCTCCGTTACCGCCTGGTCACCCGCGCCCTCAAGGCTCTGCAGACCCCGGTGACCGAGCAGACCGTTTTCACGGAAGATTAATCTCGTCCCGACGATTCCGGAAATATCTCCGGAAATCTCAAAAGGACGCCTTTTTCGCAAAGGCGTCCTTTTTTTTATGGGGAATGTGGATATAATAAGAAAAAGATTGGAGATTTTTGATTTTCTGAGAAGGAGTGCGAAAGTTGAAAGACCTGAAGATTTTAACAGGCTGTGTCGCCGTGCTGACGGTGATCGCCGTGGGAGTCGTCCTGCAGGCGGCGCAGAACGTCTTTTTGCCTCTGGTGATCGCCTGGATCATTTCATATATCATGGCGCCGGGAGTGCGTTTCATGACGCGTCTGAAAGTGCCGGTCGAAATCACCACGTTCCTGCTGCTGGCGCTGCTGCTGTACATCACGTCGCAGGCGGGCAGCTTCCTGAGCCAGCTGTTCGTCGGTTCGACCGACAAGTTCATGAACTATTACGAACAGCTCGTCGCCATCTGGAACCAGTTCTCGGCCAAATACAACATCACCGCCACCTACCTGCGGGGCGTGGACTGGGGCGGGGCGCTGCGTTCCTATATCATCGCGCTGTCGGGGTCGATCGTCACGATCCTGTCCAAAACGGTGATGGTGATCGTCTTTCTGATGTTCATCCTCTTCGGCAGTCCCTACGTGGAGTATAAAATGCGCAAGGCGTTTCCGCAGAAGAGCGGACAGGTCATGAACATCCTCGATTCGATCTCGACGCAGATCGGTCGTTTCCTTTCGGTGATGACGCTGATCAGCGGCGCGACGGGGATCCTGATCTGGCTGGGGCTGAGCTGGATCGGCGTCGATTTCGCGCCGACGTGGGGCGTGCTGGCGTTCTTCCTGAACTTCATTCCCACGGTCGGTTCGATCGTCGCTTCGGTGCCGCCGATCCTGATTTCGATCGTACAGTTTTATCCTGCGGCGGCCGGCGCTGTGTTCGGCATCCCGCCGCAGGTCTTCATGACGATCGGCGTGATTCTGTCGGTACAGGTGACGATCGGCAACATCATCACGCCCAAGGTGATGGGCGACAGCATGAATCTCAGTCCGGTCATGATCCTGGTTTCGCTGCTGCTCTGGGGCTGGCTCTGGGGCGTGGCGGGGGCGCTGCTTTCCATGCCGATCGCCGGTATCATCAAGATCATCTGCGACAACGTCGACCAGTTGAAGATGGTCGGCGTGCTGATGAGTTCCGGGCAGTCGTTCGAGAAGGAATTCAAGACCGAATAGCGTTCCGCCGGTGAAACGGCGTATGGATTCCCGGCGGTGAAAAAGGGCGGCGGCGTTTTTTCGAGAGGATCGAGAAAGGGGGTGGGTATGGATGAAATGGAGCGGGATTTTCACGGGGAAGAGGACACCGGATGAAAAAGCCCCCATGGATTTTTCCGCGGAGACCGCGGTGGTCGGCGAGAAAACGGCGGTTCCCGCCGACGGCGAAGTCGGCTGCCGGGCTGCCGAGACCGAAGCGGAAGGCCGCGGCGGCGCGGCGGAGAATAAAACGGTCTCTGCCGCGCCGGAGCTCCCTCTTTGCGACGTGACGGTGCGCATGCGCATCAACGGTACGGGCGACGTCGCCAAAGCGGCGCTTTATCTGGCGCTTTCGGACGGGATCGGCGAAGAGCGCCGCATCAAGGAAGCGCTGAGCGCCTGCGGGTGGCGCGGCGTGGCCACCGAAGTGGGCGGCATTTCCGGCGAGCTTGCCGCGAAGGCCAGCCGTGCTCTGGTCGGCGCGGCGCTGAACAGCGGCGTCGTGCGCAAGGACGGCGCGGAAATGCACGCGCTCATGCACGCGGCGCAGGAAGCCTTCAAATCTTTCATTCCCTGCGGCCTGCTCGAAACGAGCGTCGGCGCCAAGATCGCCATCGTGCGCAATGCTCAATGGCTGGCCGTGGCCGTCGCCGGCGATGCGGCCTTTCATGCCATCGCCCACCACGAGCGCGTCAGCGTCGGCGTCATGCACATTTGAGTCGTTTCGCGCGGTGCGGCCTCCGTGAGGAGACTTTTCAACTCTTGCGCGAAAGCTCAAGTTGTGTTAAATTCTACCAATGTAAATGGAAGATCTTTGTACGCTAGGAGGTGCACAAAGTATGAAAAAGGACATCCATCCCAATTACGTTGAATGCCAGGTGACCTGCGCCTGCGGCAACCATTTCGTGACCCGCGCCACGGTCCCGGAGATCAAGGTCGGCGTGTGTTCGGCCTGTCATCCCTTCTTCACGGGCAAGAAGAGCCGCGTCGTTTCCGAAGCCGGCCGCCTCGAGAAGTTCAACAGAAAGTACGCCGGCATGAACTACGGCCAGAGAGAAGAGAGTTCGGACTAAAAAGACGGGGCCTGCGCCCCGTTTTTTTTTCAACTGCGTTTTGCGCCCCGCCGGGGCGTTGCCGCATAAATATGCCGGGCGTTCGAGCATCCGTTTCGTGCCCGGCGTTCAAAGGAGGTTTTGAACGATGGAGATCAAAATTATCAACAAGACGCCCGATTTCCTGCGCACGATCTGGACGGCCGGACGCACCTGCCACAGCACCATGGCGCCGCAGGAGCTTTTCGAACTCGACGAGAGCGAGGGCAAAATGCTCAAGCTGGTGAACTTTCTGCTGAAAGCCCGCCATCTCAGCACGCTGGAGCACTGCTCCGTGACCTACGCCGTGGCGGGCGTGTCGCGCACGCTGCTGGCGCAGTACAGCCGCCACCGCATCGGCGTTTCCCTGTCGGTGCAGAGTCAGCGTTACGTCTCCGAAGGCACGGAGAAGCGCGGGCAGACGTTCGAGTACGTCACGCCGCCCACGATCGCCGCCGATCCGGCGAGACTGTCCGCTTACCAGGCCGCCATGGCCGCCGCTCAGAAGGGCTACGACGAACTGGTCGCCGCCGGCGCGCCCATGGAAGACGCGCGCTTCGCGCTGCCCGGCGGCATCTGCACGAACTTCGTCACCACGCTGAACCTGCGTTCGCTGCTCGACATCTACGAAAAGCGCGTGCTCGTCTCCGGCGCGCAGTGGGAAGTGCGCGAGATGGTGCGCCGCATGGCCGAACTGCTGGTGGAGAAGGAACCGTGGCTGGCCGGCGTTTTCGAAGGAGTCTCGCCAAAGTGACCTTTTCTGCGGCGAAAAAATTTTCCGCGGCGCTGACCGTCTCGATGGCGGCCCTTGCCGCGGAAACGGAGGACGGACGTCCCGCTCCCATGCCCGTGGGCGGGCAAGCCGTCATCGAAGGCGTGCTCATGAAGGGCTACACCCGCTGGGGATTGGCGGTGCGCCGCGCCGACGGCGAGATCGTCACCGAGCACTGGCCCGCCAAAAACTGGAGCAAGACCGGCTGGGGCAAGATCCCCGTCGTCCGCGGTTTTCTCAACATGATCGAGATGCTGCGCGAAGGCTTCAGGGCCTTGTCCAAGTCCGCCAGCCTCTCCCTCGGCGAGGACGACGAGATGACGACCCGCGACGTGTTTCTGACGGGACTCGTAGCGGCGATTATGGTGATCGGGCTCTTCATCGTGCTGCCGGTTTACGCCGCCGACTGGATCCGCCGCGCCGCCGGATTGTCGGCCTGGAGCGGCCACCTGATCGAAGGCTGCGTGCGCGGGGGAGTGTTCGTCGCCTATCTGGGCATGATCGGCCTGTGGAAGGACATGGCCCGCGTGCTCGCTTACCACGGCGCCGAACACAAGACTATCAACGCCTACGAGTCCTGCCGCCCCATGACGGTGGAGTCCGTGAGCCGCTGCTCGCGCCTGCACCCCCGCTGCGGCACGTCGTTTCTGCTCATCGTCGTGATCGTCAGCATCGTCGTCTTTTCCCTGGCGGGCCCCGGCGGCATCGTCTGGCGCGTCGGCTCGCGCGTCTGCCTGATCCCCGTGGTCGTCGGCGTGTCCTACGAGTTCATCCGCGCCATGTCGCGGCTGGGGCGCGCCGGGCGCTGCCTCATGGCGCCGGCCATGTCGCTCCAGTATCTGACCACGAGAGAGCCGGGGGCCGATCAGGTGGAAGTGGGCATCCGCTCCCTCGAAGAAGCTCTCGATCTGAAATTCGATTCTGACCGCACGGAGGCCGTCTGAATGAACCTGGAACCGAAACTGCGCGAACTGGAAGCGCTTTACGTCGAACTTGAAAGGAAGATGGCCGATCCCGCCGTCGTCTCCGATCTCAAGGAGATGCAGAACCTCGGCAAGAAGCACGCCGAACTGGAAGAAGTCGTCGGCGATTATCGCCGCTACCGTCGGGTCCGGGATGAGATCGCCGAGGCCAGAGAACTGGCCGGCGGCGGCGACCGCGAGCTGGCCGAGCTGGCCAAGATGGAGCTGGAAGAAAAGGAGCCTCTGCTCGCCGAGATCGAGGAGCAGCTGCGCGTCGCCCTGCTGCCCAAGGATCCCAACGACGAGAAAGACGTCATCATGGAGATCCGCGCCGGCACCGGCGGCGACGAAGCCAGTCTGTTCGCGGCCGACCTGTTCCGCATGTACTCGCGCTATGCCGAGCGCGAGGGCTGGAAGCTCGAGATCGTCGACGAGAACGAGACCGAAGTCGGCGGCTACAAGGAGATCGTGCTGCAGATCCACGGCCACGGCGTGTACAGCCAGCTCAAGTACGAGAGCGGCGTGCACCGCGTGCAGCGCGTCCCCGCCACCGAAGCGGGCGGACGCATCCACACCTCGGCAGCGACCGTCGTCGTCATGCCCGTCGCCGACGACATCGACATCGAGATCCGTCCCGAAGACCTGAAGATCGACACCTACCGTTCCAGCGGCGCCGGCGGCCAGCACGTCAACATGACCGACTCGGCCGTGCGCATCACGCACCTGCCCACCGGGCTGGTGGTCACCTGCCAGGACGAGCGCTCGCAGATCAAAAACCGCGCCAAGGCCCTGCAGGTGCTCAAGACCCGCCTCTACGACGCCGAAGTGGAGAAGCAGCGCAGCGCCGAATCGGCCGAGCGCAAGGGCATGATCGGCTCCGGCGACCGTTCCGAGCGCATCCGCACCTACAACTATCCGCAGAACCGCGTCACCGATCACCGCATCGGCCTGACGCTTTACAAGCTCGAATACATGATGGACGGCGACCTTTACGAGATGATCAAAGCCCTCGTCATGGCCGAGCAGGCCGCCAAGCTCGAAGCGCTCGATGGTGTATAAGCCCGGCACGCTGGGCGAACTGCGCGCGCTTTTGGCCGCCGAGCTGAAGGAACTCGATTCGCCGCTTCTCGAAGCCGACCTGATCCTCGCTCATTATGCCGGCAAAGGGCGCGCCTGGGTCCACGCTCATCTGCCCGACGCCGCGCCCGCCGCCGTGGCGGAAGCGGCGCTGTCGGCCTGCGACCGGCGCAAGACGCGCGAGCCGCTGCAATACATTTTGGGCTGCTGCGATTTCGACGGCCTTTCGCTGCTCGTCGAGGCGGGCTGCCTCGTGCCGCGCCCCGAAACGGAGCTGCTGGTGGAATGCGCGGCGGCAAATTTCGACGGCGGCGCGTTCCTCGACTGGGGCACAGGCACCGGCTGCGTGGCGCTGGCGCTGCTGAACCGCTTTCCGAACGCGCGGGCGCTGATGGTGGAAAAAAATCCCGCCGACCTGCACTGCGCGCGACGCAATCTGGAAAAGTTCGGCTTCTCTCCTCGCGCCCGCCTGATCGCCAGCGAGGCGCCCGAAGACATTCCCGGTTGCGAGGTCTCGCTCGTGGTGTCCAATCCCCCCTACGTCCCTTCCGGCGAAATCGAGCGTTTGATGCCCGAAGTCTCGCGTTACGAGCCGCGGCTGGCCCTTGACGGCGGTCCCGACGGGCTGGAGCCGTACCGCTGGCTTTTTGAGCTCTGCGGGCGCGTGCTGCGCCCGGGCGGCTTCTTCTGCGTCGAGTACGGCGGCGGCGCGCAGACGGCAGCGCTGCGCGCGCTCGCGCCGAAAGCTTTTCGTGAAACGGTTCTCTTGCGCGATATTGCCGGTTGTGATAGAGTGATCGGGTGGCGTTTTGCCGATGTTTTGCCGCAATGAAACGTTTCTTGACTTTGATATAATCTCGAATATGTTTCTTGTTTACACCCGCTGACGTCAGCGGAAAATCTCCGTGCAGAGAGGAAGATTTTAGATGGAAGAAAGAGATGTTGTCATCATTGGCGGAGGCCCTGCCGGAATGGCTGCGGCCGTTTACTGCCGGCGCGCCGGACTGAAAACGGTCGTGCTGGAGCGGGGCAACTGGGGCGGCGCGATCAACCGCACCGAGGAGATCGAGAACTATCCCGCCATCAAGCACAGCAGCGGCCCCGAGATCGGCAAGATGTTCGTCGAGCACGCCAAGGCTTTCAACGCCGAGATGATCGACTGCACCGTCAACAGCATCAAGGAAGACGGCAAGTTCAAGGTCGTTAGCACCAGCAAGGGCGATTACAAGGCCAAGGTCGTCATCGTGGCGACCGGCGCCGAGTTCCGCAAGCTGGGCTGCCCCGGCGAAGCCGAATACACCGGCAAAGGCGTGAGCTACTGCGCGACCTGCGACGCCGCCTTTACCGAAGGCGTCGACGTGGCCGTGGTCGGCGGCGGCAACACGGCCGTCGAAGAGGGCTGCTACCTGACCCAGTTCGCCAATAAAGTCTACATCATCCATCGCCGCGACCAGTTCCGCGCCGACGAGATGGCCGTCGAGCGCATGCTCAAGAATCCTAAAGTCCAGCCCGTCTACAGCTCGGTCGTCGAGTCGATCGAGGGCGACGGCGACTTCGTGCAGAAGGTCGTGCTCAAGAACGTCAAGACCGGCGAGATCAGCGACCTGCCCGTCGAGTTCGTGTTCATGTTCGTCGGCACCGAGCCCAACAACGAGCTCGTCAAGGATCTCGTCAAGTGCACCGAAAAGGGCGGCTGGGTCGTGGCCAACAGCAACATGGAAACCAGCGTCCCCGGCATCCTCGTCGCCGGCGACGTGCGCGACACGCCCCTGCGCCAGGTCATCACCGCCGCCGCCGATGGCGCCGAAGCCGGCATGTCCGCTTACAAGTACATCGCCGAGAACTTCTAGCTTTTGCGATCCGGACGAAAAAATTCTGCGAACCGTTTTTGCGGTTCGCAGAATTTTTTTATCCACGCCCACGTCATGCAGAAAAGCCGGCCGTATATGCAAAAAGGAGCGGAGAAATATTTTAGACAGGGATATTTTCAGAGGGAAGGAACGCTGTAATTTGTGTTATACTCATTTAGAATAATATTTATTATCGATCCTGAAAGAATGATTTCGGGAATTTTACGGAAAAAGGATGGTCCAGTGATGAAGAAAGCATACGGCATTTTGGCTTTGGCGGCGCTGTTGTGCGGCGCGTTTGTTCTGCCGGGCGGGGCGTTGGCGACGGAATATCGCGAGGAAATGAACATCGCGATCACGGCAAACCCGCCGTCGTTGGAACCGCACAGTGTGAACTCCAATATCGTCGGCGCCATCGGTTCGCATATCTACGAGCCTCTGTTCGCCATGAACGCGCGCCACGAACCGACGGCGGTGCTGGCCGAGTCCTACGATGTCAGTGCCGACGGCAAGGTTTATACGATCAAATTGCGCCGCGGCGTAAAGTTCCACAACGGCCAGGAGATGAAGGCCGCAGACGTGACGGCGTCGATGGTGCACTGGCTCGGCGCTTCCGGCAAGGCCAAAGCGCTTCTGGGCGACACGGTCTTTACGGCCGACGGCGATTACACGGTGACGATGACGATGCCCGAGGCTTACGGCGACGCGCTCTCGGTGCTGGCTGCCCCTGTTCAGTTCGCGGCCGTCTATCCCCGCGCCCTGGCCGAAGAAGCTGCCGCGGGCAAGGGACTTTCCGCCTGCGTGGGCACCGGCCCGTATCGGCTGAAGGAGTGGAAGCAGGATCAGTACGTGCTGCTCGAGCGCTATGACGGTTATCGGCAGCCGGCCGTCGAGTCGTCGGGTTTTGCCGGCAGAAAGGGCGCTTTGACGGAGAGGCTTTGTTTCCGCGTGGTGGTCGATCCGGCGACGCGCGTTGCGGGGCTGCAGACAGGGCAGTTCGACGTGGTGGAAGACTTCCCTGCGGATCGCTATGCCGAACTGGCCGGCGACACGACGCTGAAGCTCCGCGCGAAGACGTCCGGCACGCTGAACATGTTCCTCAACACGACCAAGGGCATCATGGCAAACCGGAAGATGCGTCAGGCCATTTTGGCGGCGATGAACTGCAGCGACGTCATGCTGGCCAGCTACGGTGAACCCGATCTGTACATTCTCGACCCGGGCTGGTGCAATCCCGACGACGCTTTGTGGGGCAGCGATGCGGGCAGGGAATACTACAATCAGAACAATCCCGAAAAGGCGAAAAAACTTCTGGCGGAGGCCGGGTACGAGAATGAAAAGATCGTGCTGGTGACGACGGCCGACTACGCGGAGATGTACAACGCCACGCTGGCGGTGCACGACCAGCTGCGGAAGGCGGGCATCAACGCCGAGGTGCAAAGCTACGACTTCGCCACGTTCATGGAGCGTCGCTCTGATCCCGACAAATTTAGCCTTTTCATTACGAGCAACGGTTACAACATGACGCCAGTGCAGCTGGCGGTGCTGATGAAGAACTGGGCTGGGCTCGATGTCCCCGAGGTTCCCGGGGGGATCGCCGCGATCCGACGCGCCGCTTCCCCTGAAGAGGCTTCGAAAGCCTGGGCGGAATTGCAGCGTTTTCTCTATGAATACGGCGCGGCCATCGTCTTCGGTCATTACAGCGACGTGTTCGGCGAGAGCGCGCGCACGGAAGGCGTGGATCTGCAGCGATTTGCGCTGTACTGGAACGCGCGCGTCACGAAATAGCGGCGCGGATAATCGAAGATTTTTACGGGCGGCGGGGAATTTCTCGCCGCTTTTTTGTGGAGGGGCGGCGTATTTTTTGATATTGATTTTCGATGAAAAAGCATCATTGAAAATGCCGCGCTGGCGACCGTGCCGCAAAGAACGTGCGTCGCGCGATTTCGCGCAGTTTTCGACGCGCCGCTGGCGCTCTAAAAAGACCGGAGAAACTGTGCCCTTTTTAACGAAGACTCAGTAGAGAAGGGAGCGACAAGGGGATGCTCTCCTATGTATGCAGGCGAATCTGGGCGTTGATCCCAACGCTTTTTGTCGTGTCGGCGGCGGTGTTCCTCGTGGTTTATCTGATTCCCGGCGGCCCGGCGACGGCTCTGTTAGGGCTGGAGGCCGAACCTTCGGCGGTTGCCGCCCTGAATGCGGAGCTCGGCTTTGACCGTCCGTTTCTGACGCAGTATGCCGACTGGCTTGTGCGGGCGCTGCGAGGTGACTGGGGCCAGTCTTTCTTTCTGCGTATGCCGGTCCTGTCGGCGTTGCGCGAATATTTCGGGCCGACTCTGAGCCTTGCCGTCTTGGCGCAGTGCGTCGCGCTGCTGATCGCGCTGCCGCTGGGCATCGCCGCAGCGTATCGGCACGGCACGTTCTTTGACGCGGCGACGGTGTCTGCGTCGTTGCTGGGGACGGCGATGCCGGGGTTCCTGCTGAGTTTTTTTCTGATGCTGTTTTTCGGGCTGTCGCTGCGCTGGCTGCCGGTGGCGGGGTATGCGCCGCTCAGCCGGGGGCTCGCGGAGCATTTGCGTTATTTGCTGCTGCCGGCGCTTTCGCTGGGAATGGTGCAAGCGGCTTACATCACGCGCATGTCGCGTTCGGCGCTGCTTGACGTGCTGCACAGCGGCTACATTCGCACGGCGCGCGCCAAAGGGCTGAGCGAAACGGCGGTACTGCTGGTTTATGGGCTGAAAAACGCCGCCCCCACAGTGTTGACTGTGGCTGGGCAGTCTTTCGGCAGTCTGCTGACGGGCACGATCGTCACCGAGACGATTTTCGGCATTCCCGGGCTGGGGATGCTGACGATGGGGGCGATCAGCCGGCGCGATGTCTTTGTGATTCAAGGCGTGGCGCTTTTTGTCGCGTTGATTTACGTGCTTGTCAATCTGGCGGTGGATCTGCTGTGTGCGTTTGTGGATCCTCGTATTCAGTTGGGACGACGGTAGGGGGGCTTGCCGTGTTTTGGAGCGGACGAAGGATTTCTTTTCGCGGCGGCGAGGTGATTCTGGCGGAAGCGCGGCGGCGGGAGCGGGAACGTTTGTTCGCCAACACGGCGCTGCTTGCCGGGATTTGCGGTTGCGCCGCGGTACTGCTGACGGCTTTCCTTGTTCCGGAGCTATGCGCTCTTGATCCCAATGTCATGGCGGTAACGGAGCGGCTTCAGCCGCCTTCGGCGCGTCACCTTTTCGGAACGGACCGCTTCGGGCGCGATCTCTTCATTCGCGTTGTCTATGGCGCGCGGGTGTCGCTGAGCGTGGGGGCTTGGGTCGCGTTTTTTTCGGGGCTCTGCGGCGCGGCGCTGGGGCTCTGCGCCAGTTATTTCAGGGCGCTCGACGGAGTGCTGATGCGCCTTTGCGACGGTTTGACGGCTATCCCGGGGATTCTGCTGGCCATCGCTTTGATGGCGGCGCTGGGGACGGGAAGCTGGAACGTGGCGCTCGCTCTGACAGCGGTTTACACGCCGGGCGTGGCGCGGGTGGTGCGCAGCCGTGCGCTTGTTGTGAAGCAGCAGCTTTATGTCGAGGCGGCGAAGGTGCAGGGGGCCGGCAGCGCGGCAATTCTCTGGAGGCTGATCTTGCCTGGGGTCGTTTCGCCGCTCGCCGTGCAGTTGTCGTTTATTTTCGCGCAGGCGATCATCGACGAAGCTTCGCTGAGTTTTCTCGGCGCGGGAATTCCGGCGCCGGCGGCGAGTTGGGGCAATATTCTTCAGGAAAGTCGTCAGGTGCTTCAGCGCGCGCCATGGACGATCGTCTTTCCAAGCGCCGCCGCCGTGTTCTGCGTGCTCAGTCTGAATCTTTTGGGCGACGGGTTGCGTGATTATCTTGATCCGCTCACGGAAAGCCGAGTGAGGAAAAAATGACGGCGAAACGATGGAAGGCGCGCGAACCTTTTCTGCAGATTCGCGGCCTGAAAGTAAAATTTCCTGAACGGGGTCGCGAACTTGTCGCTGTGGACGGCGTGGATCTGTCCATCGCGCGCGGAGAGATCGCCGGCGTGGCGGGCGAATCGGGCTCGGGCAAGAGCGTGATGTCGCAGTCGATCCTGCGGCTGGGCGCTTACGACTCGACGCAAAGCTGCGAAGGGGAGATCCTTTTCGCGGGACAGGATCTTCTCAGGCTGCCGGAGGCTGAAATGCGTCGTCTGCGCGGCAGCCGCATTGCCGTGATCTTTCAGGATCCGATGACGTCGCTGAGTCCCGTACATACGGTGGCCCGTCAGATGACGGAGGTGCTGACGCTGCACCGGGACTGTTTGAAAATCGAGGCCCGCCGCCGCTGTGCCGAGCTTCTGGCGCGGACAGGCATCGCCGCGCCGGAGGCGTGCCTGCGCAAGTATCCTTTCGAACTTTCCGGCGGCATGCAGCAGCGCGTGATGATCGCCATGGCGCTGTGCTGCGAGCCCGAGCTGCTCATCGCCGACGAGCCGACGACGGCTCTTGACGCGACGGTGCAGCAGCAGATTCTCGAGCTTTTGGCAGGCCTGAACCGCGAGCTGGGCATGTCGGTGCTCTTTATTTCCCACAATCTGGGAGCGATCGCGCAGCTTTGTCACAGCGTGCACGTTATGTACCTCGGCCAGATTCTCGAAGAAGCTCCTGCCGCCGAGCTCTTTTCGCGCCCGCTCAATCCCTACACGCGCGGGCTTCTGCAGTGCGCGCCCCATCTTGACTCGCGGCGCGGCGGCCCCCTGCCGACGATTGCCGGCACCGTGCCTTCGCCGTATCGGACGCCGGCTGGCTGCCGTTTCTGCACGCGCTGTCCGGAGGCGGACGAGCGCTGCCGCAGCGCCGAACCGCCCATGGTCGAACCGGCGCCGGGGCACCGAGTGAAGTGCTGGAAGTACGCTGCCTCGGAAAGGAACTGCCTATGAACGCCGTCGTGCAGATCAGAAATCTGCGGAAGTCGTATCCGATTTACGGACTCTGGGGCAAATTCCTGCCGCCGCGCGGCTGGCAGAAAGCGCTGGCCGACGTCTCGCTCGATCTGGAGCGCAGCGAGACCTATGGCCTCGTGGGAGAGTCGGGCTGCGGCAAGAGCACGCTGGCGCGCTCGATTTTGGGATTGGTTAAACCCGACGGCGGCGAAGTCCTTTATAAGGGCAGGGATCTGACGCGGCTTTCCGACCGCCAGTTCCGAACGCTGCGGCGCGATCTGCAAATGGTTTTTCAAAACACGCTCTCGTCGCTGAATCCCCGCAAGCGCGTCGGCGAACTGCTCGAAGAGCCGCTGCTTGCGCAGCGTATGGGAAACCGGTCGCAGCGCTGCGAAAAGATTGTTGCGGCGATGCGGGGCGTCGGCCTTTCGGAGGAATATTACTTTCGTTGGCCGCACGAGCTTTCCGGCGGCCAGCTGCAACGGTTGGGCATCGCCCGCGCGCTGATCGTCGAACCTCGCGTTGTGGTGTGCGACGAACCCGTCTCGGCGTTGGACGTTTCCATTCAGGCGCAGGTGCTGAACACGCTGCTGGAACTTCAGCGGCGCATGAAGCTGACCATGCTGTTCATCTCGCACGACATCGGCGTAGTGCGCGTCATGTCTCACCGCATCGGCGTCATGTACGTGGGAACGCTGGTGGAGGAAGCGGCGACGGACGAACTCTTCGCCCGTCCTTTGCATCCCTACACACGCGCGCTTTTCGACTCGGTCCCCGATTACAAGGAAACGGGGCGTTCCCGGCCGGCGCTGCGCGGCGAGCCGCCGCTGCACGATGACGCGTTCCGCGGCTGCGTTTTTCACACGCGTTGTCCTCTGGCCCAAAAACGATGCTTTGCGGAAACGCCGCCGCTGCGCCGCCTCGAAAGCGGGCGGCGCGTCGCCTGCCATCTGGCGGAATGAGCCTCCGCGCCCACATAACGAAAAATCGCCGCCGCGCCGCAGAAGAATCCGCGCGAGGCGGGGCGAAAAGCTTGATGATTCCGGGATCATCAAGCTTTTTTCATGGAAAACATCACGCGCGGATCGCGTTCCATGGAAAGAACGTTCAGGGTATTTCGAGCCCTGCGACCGTGTGTGTTTTGATCATTTGTTTGAACAAATAAAAAATATGTCTGACCAGACTTGACATTAAATCTACTTCCTGCTATTCTCTCATGCGTAATAGATGCATTAGCACTCCTTTTAATTGAGTGCTAATAACATGGAAGGAGGTGCGAGGCCGTGCTTACAGAACGGCAGCTCGAGATAGTTTTCGCCGTGGTGTACGAGTACATCAAGACCGGCGAACCGGTGGGATCGCGCACGATTTCGCGCAAGTTCCTCAAGAGCCACAGCGCGGCGACGATCCGCAACGAAATGTCCGATCTCGAGGAGATGGGCTATTTCACTCAGCCCCACTCGTCGGCGGGACGCCTTCCCACTTCCATGGCCTACCGGGTCTACGTCAATTCGATCCTGCACCGGCCTTCGTCGCCCCCGCCGGAAATCAGCCGTTGGGTGCATCAGGTCGCGGATCAGCTGCAGAGTCTGGACGAGCGTCTGGCCGAAGCGGCCCGCTTTTTGGGACGCTTCACGCGCTGTTTCAGCGTCGCCGCCGTTTCCGCGCTCGAAGGGCTGAAGCTGCGCAAGGCCGATTTCATCCGGCTGGCGCCGGAGATCCTGCTGATCCTGCTGGTGGTGGAAAACGGCGCGGTGCATCACAGCCGCGTGCGCGTTTCCCCCGACGTGACGCAGGAGCAGCTGGAGCAGTTGGCCGCGGTGATCGATCACGCCGCGGGCGGAGTGCCGTGGAACAGCGCGCGCGGCGAGCTGCTCGAGTATCTTTCGAGGGCGATGGCCGAACGCTGGCAGGACGTCGAAGATATCTTTATCGCCATCGACGAGATGATGAGCGGCGACGGCCTGACCCTTTCCACCGGCGGCATGCGCGAAGTTTTCATCTCCGACGGCGGAGAGGCGTCCGACGAGCGGCGGGGCCGCATCCAGGCCATCTCTTCGCTGATGGACACGCGCGAGGATCTGGAAGACTTCATTTCCGATTACGCCGCTTCCGAGGGACTGAAAGTGACCATCGGCGACGAGAACGAGCGCCCCGCCATGCAGAACTGTTCGGTCATGATGTCCACCGCCACCGGCGGCGGGCGCAGGGCCGTAGTGGGGTTGGTGGGACCGCTGCGCATGAATTACGAGAACTCGATCGCGGTGCTGGAGGCCGTCCTGAACGGACTGAACCGTCCCGTGACCGAGAAGGAGGAGCCATGATATGGAAGACGATTTGAAAAAAACGACGGCGGAGAACCCCGCAGCGGAAGAGCGCCCCGAGAACCAGAGCGCGCCCGAGGCGGAAACGCCCGCGGACGAGACGCAGCGGAAAATCGACGAGCTGACGGCGCAGTATCAGCAGATGCGCGAACTCGCCGCCCGCGCGCAGGCCGACGGCATCAACTACCGCAACTGGGCCGAACGCGAGATGAAGCGGCTCAAGGCCTACGGCAGCGAGCGCGCCATTCTCGCCATGCTGCCCGTGTTCGACAACCTTGAACGCGCCCTCGATTCGGCCGAGGCCGATCCCGCCTCGATCAAGGAAGGCGTGCGCATGGTCCGGCAGCAGTTCGCCGACGCGCTCAAAGATCTTGGCGTGACGGAGCTGGATCCCGCGGGCAAACCGTTTTCCCCCGCGGAGCACGACGCCATGGGCATGGTCCCCGTAAGCGACAGATCTCAGGACGGGCTCGTCCACACGGTCGTGCGCAAGGGCTTTCAGATGGCCGAGAAGGTCATCCGTCCGGCGCTGGTCATGGTCGGCCGTTACGCCGAAAACGAGCCGGAAGGGAACGGGGAACCGCAGTAACAGGGGAATAAGCGGGAAAGGCCGCAGCGATATATAAAAACGGAACAAAATTTTTCATGAGGTGATTCATTATGAGCAAAGTCGTAGGTATCGATCTTGGCACCACCAACAGCTGCATCGCCGTGATGGAAGGCGAGAACGTCACGATCATCCCCAACAGCGAAGGCGCGCGCACCACGCCCTCCGTCGTGGCGTTCACCAAGGAAGGCGAGCGCCTCGTCGGGCAGCTTGCCAAACGTCAGGCGATCGTCAACGCCGACAACACCATCATGTCCATCAAGCGCCACATGGGCAGCGATTATACCGTCACCATCGAGGGCAAGAAGTACACGCCCCAGGAGATCAGCGCCATGATCCTGCAGAAGATGAAGCACGACGCCGAGGATTACCTCGGCTCCGAAGTGAAGAAGGCCGTCATCACCGTGCCCGCGTACTTCACCGACGCCCAGCGCCAGGCCACCAAGGACGCCGGCGCCATCGCCGGGCTGGACGTGCTGCGCATCATCAACGAGCCCACGGCCGCGGCGCTGGCTTACGGCGAGAACAAGAGCGGCGACCATAAGATCCTCGTCTTCGATCTCGGCGGCGGCACCTTCGACGTTTCGCTGCTCGACGTCGGCGACGGCGTGTTCGAAGTCCTCGCCACGCGCGGCGACAACCATCTGGGCGGCGACGACTGGGACATGAAGATCGTGCAGTGGATGGTCGCCGAGTTCAAGAAAGATCAGGGCATCGACCTGTCCGCCGACAAAATGGCCATGCAGCGCCTGCGCGAGGCCGCCGAAAAAGCCAAGATCGAACTGTCGTCGATGATGGAGACCACGATCTCGCTGCCGTTCATCACCGCCGACGCCACCGGCCCCAAGCACCTGGAGATGAAACTCAGCCGCGCCAAATTCGAGGACCTCGCCGCCGACCTTCTTCAGCGCGTTGTCGCTCCCGTCAAGAACGCCCTTTCCGACTCCGGCCTGAACGCCTCGCAGATCGACAAGATCCTGCTCGTCGGCGGCTCGTCCCGTATGCCCGCCGTGCAGGCCAAGGTCAAAGAGCTGCTCGGCAAGGAACCCACCAAGGGCATCAACCCCGACGAATGCGTCGCTTCCGGCGCGGCCATCCAGGGCGCGATCATGAGCGGCGACACCGACAAGAACATCGTCCTCGTCGACGTCGCGCCCCTGTCGCTGGGCATCGAGACCCTCGGCGGCGTGTGCACCCGCATCATCGAGCGCAACACGGCCATCCCCGTGTCCAAGAGCCAGGTCTTCTCGACCGCAGCCGACAATCAGCCCTCCGTCGAGATCAAAGTCCTTCAGGGCGAGCGTTCCATGGCTGCCGACAACGTGCTGCTCGGCACCTTCTCGCTCGACGGCATCGCCCCCGCGCCCCGCGGTATCCCGCAGATCGAAGTGACCTTCAACATCGACGTCAACGGCATCCTCAACGTCTCCGCAAAGGACAAGGGCACCGGCAAGGAGCAGAAGATCACCATCCAGTCTTCCAGCCTCACCAAGGACCAGATCGAGAAGATGAAAGCCGAAGCCGAGGCGCACGAAGCCGAAGACACCAAGAAGAAAGAGCTGATCGAAGCCAAGAACATGGCCGATTCGATCATCTACCAGTCCGAAAAGACCCTCAAGGACCTCGGCGACAAAGTCACGCCCGAGGAGAAGGGCGCCGTCAACGCCAAGATCGACGAGCTGAAAAAGGCCAAGGACGGCGCCGATCCCGAAGCCATCAAGAAAGCCGTCGAGGCGCTGAACACCGCCATGCAGCCCATCGGCGTGCGCCTCTATCAGCAGAACGCCCGGCAGAACCCCGGCGGCGCGGATAAAAACGAAGCCGGCGGCAACAACGACACCAAGAAAGACGGCGACACGGTCGACGCTGAATTCAGCGAATAATCGGGCGTAGGCAATGGCTGGAACGCATCGGGACTACTACGAAGTTCTTGGCGTCGCCCACGACGCGACGGCGGACGAGATCAAGCGCGCCTTTCGCCTGAAAGTCCGCGACTGCCACCCCGACACTCATCCTGACGATCCCGAAGCGGAACAGAAATACAAGGAGATCAACGAGGCTTTTTCCGTCCTCGGCAATCAGGAAAAACGACAGCGTTACGACCGCTTCGGCACCGCCGACGACGCCGGCAATCCCTTTGCCGGCGCCGGCCCCGAGGACATCTTCGGCGACCTTTTCGGCAGCATGTTCGGCGGCTTCGGCGGTCCCCGTTCGCGCCCCAACGCCCCTGCCCGCGGCAGCGACCTGCAGATGGTCCTTTCCATCACCCTCGAAGAAGCGGCGACCGGCGTGGCGAAGAAAGTCGCCATTCCCCGCTGGGAACCTTGCGACCATTGTCACGGCAGCGGCTCCGAGCCGGGGCACGAACCGCGGGAATGTCCCACCTGCCACGGCGCCGGCGAGGTCCGTACCCGCGTGCGCACCCTCTTCGGCGACACGCTCAGCGTCAGCACCTGCCCCACCTGCGGCGGCCGCGGCACCGTGGTGGAAAAAGCCTGCACCGAGTGCGGCGGCGAAGGCCGCATCCACCGCCGCCGCGAGCAGGAGATCAAGATCCAGCCCGGCGTCGACACCGGCACGCGCCTGCGCGTTCCCGGCGCCGGCGAACTGGGCGCCAACGGCGGCCCTCCCGGCGACCTGTACATCGTCATGCAGGTCAAGGACCATCCGCTGTTCCAGCGCGACGGCAACGACCTGCACCGCACCGTCTCCATCCCCTTCCCGCTCGCCGTCATGGGCGGCCCGTCGACCGTCGGCACCCTGATCGACGGCGACGTTCCCTTCGACATCCCCGAGGGGACCGCCCCCGGCCAGACCATCCGCGTCAAAGGCAAGGGCATGCCCCGCCTGCGCGGCTCCAGCCGCGGCGACCTGTTCCTGCACGTCACCGTCGACGTCCCCAAAGGCAGCGTTCTCTCCGAGCGCGCCGCCGAGCTGGTAAAACAGCTCGCCGAGGAAATGGACGTCGCTACCGGCGAAAAGGAAGGCCTGTTCGACAAACTCTTCGGCAACAAGAAAACCGCCGCCAAAAAGAAAGGCGCGAAAAAGAAATAAACGGTAAATTTTCAGAGTAAATGCAACCTCGTCAAAGTAAATGCGACGGGGTTGCATTTACTTTGACAGGACAAAAGCAGCAAGCAGTCATTACGAACACATAATAACGATCAAGATTGCGCTAACGGAACAAATTCAAGGGGATGAAAAGCTGTTACGAGGAAATTGTCCGAAAAAAGTGCATACAAAAGTGATCCTCAACTGAAAGCAAAATTTTCAGTTCAGAGTTAATGCAATCAAGAAATTAAAAAGGAGCCGTTATTTACCGGCGAGAAGAGTCCGCTTTAAACAGATATCCTGTGGCGGAATAAGTTCGAGTCCGAGTAAATGCAATACATCCTCGCCATACAGGTTGATAAAGATCTCTGCAGGAGATTTTCCGTTAAATTTTTTCCTCCCGTATGAGTTTATATGAGACATCATCAGGTTGATATCAGTTTGGGATAAATTGTCGAAAGTTGTTCCCTTGGGAAGGATCCTTCGAATGAGAGTATGATTATTTTCAACCTTCGGTTTTTCCTGCGGTGCTTGTGGATTGCAATAGAACATATATGATTTTCTTTCTCCGTCCAGACCTTTTTCGATAGCCGTCGGATTGGAAAACTCTGTACCGTTGTCAGCAAGAAGGACCTGAAACATGGACTTATAGCGTTTCCTGCCCAGAAGAGTGAAGAGCATTGTAAAAATCTGCTCAACAGATTGAGCAGTATTTTTATCTCTCAAAAAAGCCAGCATAAAGTTGCAGTTTCTTAAGATGACAGTCAGAAGAACTTTTCCTCCTGCGGTGCCAACGACACTGTCGATTTCGGTAATAAGCATGTCCGGATGTTTCTCCGAAAAAGAGAGAAAATCATTGTAGGTACGGCCTTCACGACATTTTTTATCCACCTTCATGTTATTTCTTTTTCCCTTTCTCTTCTTAAAACGGACAGCTCGGGGCAAGTCTATTTTCCGTGCCTCTAAAATACCCGAAAGCAGGAGCCGTCTGGCGGTACTTTCAGAACAGGGAACAGTATCTCGATTATTACGGATAATATGATAGAGAGACTGCCCCTGTTTGATGAGAGGAGAGAAAAAAGAATCAATATCTGCAAGCTCGGCATCGGAGATATTGAAGCCTTCACGAGCCTCATGCAAAGTTTTCTCGTAAGAGTCATTTGCAGATTTAGCAGAATAGATCCGTTTTTTAAAGTGCAGCGGTGACGGTTGGGGCAGCCGTTACAGACATACGGAGGAACCGAAAGCTGCGGGCAGACCTCCTCCTTAAAGTCAGGACACATCGTATTACATCTTGAGCACCGGAAACACAGTGAACGGCATTTCGGAGAGGTGTTACAAAGGGAAGTAACGGAGCAGTCATACCGGTGAAGGCAGCAGTTTGCTGTCCGGCCATAACAGCCTTTGAAGACAGTCTCTGCATGTTTTCTGATCTCTCTGGAGATCGTACTCGGCGACTTCAGAACTGTTGAGGCAATACTTCTGAGAGATTCTCGCCGGTTGAGGGCGCTTTCAATGGCTTTTCTTTCAGCCAGAGTCAAATGTTTGTTCATGATGATGAACTCCTTTCCGAGATCTGTTGTCTCGTAAGAAAGGTCTTTCATCAATTCAGACTAAATGCAAGCTTCTTTTAATTCAGATTTAATGCAACGGGGTACCGGATGTTGCGTTGCATTTACCTTGAAGAATTTCATCCTTTTTTTGTGGACTCGTATTTTGTCGTCTTGCAAGAGTAACTGCTGTCCTTTGACGGTGTTTTTGTTATAATGTTTTAGGGGATTTTTTCAGGGCAGGAGGCGGGAGAATGGAACACAACGACAACTTCTGGTGGTACATCACGCTGCGCGGGCCGGCGGGGCTGGAAGACGTGCTCAGCTCGGCGGCGGAGAGCACGGGCTGCCTCGGCTCGACGGTGACGAACGAGGGCGACGCCGTCGACCTGCAGGTTTATTACCGCGCCAATCAGGATCTGGGCGAATGGCTGAAGATGCTGCAGCCGTACCTGGAACCGTGGCGCGAGATCGAGATCAAGGACATGGGGCGGGTGGAGAACCGCGCCTGGAACACGGAGTGGATGGATGCCTTCCCGCCGCTGAACGTGGGCGAGAAGCTGGTCGTCATGGCGCCGTGGCACGCCGGCAAGGAAGATCCCGGCCGTCTGCCCATCTTCATCTATCCCGGCTCGGCGTTCGGCACGGGCTACCATCAGAGCACGCAGGCGGTGCTGACGCTGATGGAGCGCTGGCTGAAGCCGGGCGACGTGGTGGCCGACATCGGCTGCGGCACGGCGATCCTTTCCATCGCGGCGCTGAAGATGGGAGCGGAGCGCGCCTACGCCCGCGACCTCGATCCGTCCGTCGTGCACGAGGCGGTGCGCAACACTCTGGAACTGAACGGCATCGCCGAGGAGAAACTCGACATCGCCGTTGGCGATCTGCTCAAGGGCTTTGAACATAAAGTCGACCTGCTGCTGGCCAACATCCTTTACGAGCCGAACCTGGCCATGCTGCCCGACGTGGCGGGCGCGCTCAACCCCGGCGGGCGGGCGATCTTCTCGGGGCTGGTCGTCGAAGAGGGCGAGAAGTTCAAGGAAAAGCTTGCGGAAAACGGCTTGCGCCTCGTCGACGAAGTGCGGCTGGACGACTGGTGCGGTCTTGCCGTCGCCAGGCTCTGAGCCGCTGCGGGGGCGTCGCGTCACCGTTCAGGCGCTGGGTTGCCGCACGAACCTCGCCGAGGCGGAAGCGCTGGCCTCGGCGTTTCAGCGCCGCGGCGCGCTGATCGTGGACGAGCCGCCGTACGACGCGGCCGTGATCGTGACCTGTTCGGTGACAGGCGCGGCCGACCGCAAGAGCCGCCAGCTGATCAACCGCTGCCGCCGCGCGGGAAAAAACGTCTGCGTCGCCGTGTGCGGCTGCTGGGCGCAGGGCGTCGGCGAGAAAAAAGCCGCGGCGATGGGCGTCGATCTGCTGATCGGCAACCGCCTCAAGAGCGAACTGCCCGGCCGCGTCGCGCAATGGCTGGCGGGGCATAAGCGCCCCTTTGAAGCCGTGCGGGGCGAGATGGGGCGGAAGTGGGACGCGCTGGAACTGGAACGCTCCCCCTATTTCGGGCGCGCGTTCGTGAAGGTGCAGGACGGCTGCGACCACCGCTGCACGTACTGCATCGTCCCCGTCCTGCGCGGGCCCTCGGTCAGTCGGTCCGCAGCCGACATTCTTGCCGAAGCGCGCCGCTGCGCGGCGGCCGGGCAGTTCGAGCTGATCCTGACGGGCGTGCATCTGGGGCTTTTCGGCCGCGACAGCGGCGAATCCTTTGCGGCCCTGATCCGCGAACTTGACAAAATCGAGGGAATAAAGCGCCTGCGTTTCGGTTCTCTGGAGCCGTTTTCCATCGGCGACGATCTGCTCGAGGCGCTGGCGCAGTCGCCGCGGTTCTGCCGCCATCTTCATCTGCCCGTGCAGTCCGGCGACGACGAGATCCTGCGCCGCATGGGGCGCGGGCACACGGCCGCGGATTATCTGAAGCTGGTCGAGCGTCTTCGCGAGGCGCTGGGAAGCGACCTGCACATCTCCACCGACGTGATGTGCGCGTTCCCCGGCGAGAGCGAGACGGCCTTCGAAAACACGCTGGCGCTGCTTGAGGCGGCGCGCGTCGGCCGCGTGCACGGCTTCCGTTATTCGCCGCGCCCCGGCACGCCGGCGGCGGCCATGCCCGGACAGATCCCGGCGGAGATCGCGCTCGCCCGCGCCGAACGCCTGAAAAAAGCGGGACGGGAATGTTTGGCCGCGGAGGCGCGGCGCTGGATCGGGCGCGCAGTGGAAGTGCTTTTCGAAGGGAGACAGCGCGGCCATGCGCAGGGATATACGCGCGGCTATTTTGAATTCCGTCCCGAGAGGGAAAGTATTTATGACGAACTGCGGAAAATGACGGTGATATCGAGCAAAAACGGGGTTCTTTGGGGCCGTTAGGAAGAAAAAGACCGGCTGTCGATAATTGCCTATTGTCGGAAGCAGTTCAAGAGTGATAAAATAATCGCTATGCGAGGTGACGACGATGGAATCCTGTCCATTTTGCGCGATCGTGCAGAAGCGGCTTCCCGCGGAGATCGTGTACGAGGACGAGAATGCCTTGGCTTTTCGCGACATCAGGCCGCAGGCGCCCGTTCACGTGCTGATCGTGCCGAAGGAGCATGTCGGTTCTGCCGACGAGGTGCAGGATCCCGCCCTCTGGAGCCGGCTGATGCCGGCCGTCAAGGCGACGGCGGCGAAGCTCGGCGTGTCCGGCGGATACCGGCTCGTCGTCAACTGCGGCGAATCTGCTGGTCAGACAGTCCCCCACCTTCATATCCATTTACTAGCGGGGCGAGGGCTCCAATGGCCCCCGGGTTAAAAGTTTGATGCAGGTGGAACAGAAAGGAGGGAATTGTTTTGACGACAGTCGTTAGAAAAGACAACGAATCGATCGAAGACGTCCTTCGTCGTTTTAAGAGAGACGTCTCCAAAGCGGGAGTCCTTCGCGAGGCCCGGAAGAAAGAACACTACGAGAAACCCAGCGAGGCGAGAAAGCGCAAGCGCCAGGAACTCTCTCGCAGAAAAGTCAGGGGGTAAGCAGCCGTGAGCACTTTGACCGATCGGGTTTCCGCCGATCTGAAGACGGCCATGAAAGAGCACCGGGAGCTCGAGCTTTCCGTGTTCCGCATGCTCAAGGCCGAGCTTCAGAAGTTTCAGGCCGACAAGGGCGTCAGCTACGAACTGACCGACGACGACGTGATTTCCCTCGTCGGCCGTCTGGTGAAGCAGCGCCGGGAAGCGGCGGAGCAGTACAAGGCGGCGGGCGCGGGCGACCGCGCCGAAAGCGAGCTCGCCGAGATCGAAGTTCTTGACGCCTACCTTCCCGCCCAGCTCAGCGCCGAAGAAGTGGAGACGCTCGTGCGCGAAACGGCCGCCGAGATCGGCGCTGCTGCGCCCAAGGACATGGGCAGAGTGATGAAGGCTGTCATGCCCCGGCTGAAAGGCCAGGCTGACGGCGCGCTTGTCAAGGACGTTGTGATGCGCGTCCTGCAAGGTTGAGTATTGCGTGAAACGGGTCTGGAGTTTTCCTCCGGATCCGTTTTTTTTGAAGGCATTGATACTCGTTCTTGATCGATTGATCGAAGGAAAGGAGTTGTCAGAATCGATGAGATGCCCTCAGTGTGGTTCCATGGAGACTCGCGTGATGGAAACGCGCACCGCCGAAGAGGGACGCACGATCCGCCGCCGCCGCGAGTGCACGGCCTGCGGGTTCCGCTTCACGACCTACGAGCGCGTGGAAGAGCGAAAAGTGCTGTGGATCTCCAAGAAAGACGGGCGCCGCGAGGCCTTCGACCGCAGCAAGCTGGTCCGCGGCATCAGCCGCGCCTGCGAGCGCCTTCCCGTTTCCCTCGACACCATCGAGGACGTGGCCGCCCGTATCGAAGCGCGCCTGCGCGAAAGCGGCGACGAAGTTTCCAGCATGGCGATCGGCGAACTGGTCATGAAAGAGCTGGCCGAGATCAACAAAGTGGCTTACGTGCGCTTCGCTTCGGTGTATCGCGAGTTCACCGACCTTTCCAGCTTTCAGCGGGAAATCGCCAAACTGGTCTCCCGCGCCGGGCAGCCGGAAGCAGCCGGCGAAAAGAAAGAGGAGAAGAACGCCCCGAAGAAGTGAAATCTTCCGTGCTCGATGCGCACAGATCGGTCTTTATGTGAGATAATGAACCGGTTACACCGACAAAAACATCGCCGCGGCTTTTCCTGCGGCGAAAAGGAGAGAGAGTCCTGCTATGCGTTCTCTGAACGTTCCCAATCTCTTGAGCCTGTCGCGCATTTTTTTGGCTCCGTTCGTGATGGTTCTGCTGCTGTACACGCGCATCGGCCGGGGCATTCCTTTTCTCAGCGCTTACGGCCTTGACCTGACCTACAGCGACCTGCTGGCCGGTCTGGTCTTTATTATTGCGGCGCTGACCGATACCGTCGACGGCTACATCGCGCGCAAGAAGGGGCTGATCACCAATCTCGGCAAATTCATCGACCCGCTCAGCGACAAGGTGCTGGTCATGGCCGCCCTGATCGCGCTGCTGGAGCTGCACCGCCTCAGCGGCTGGATGGTGATGGTCATCGTCGCCCGCGATTTCATGGTCAGCGGCCTGCGCATGGTGGCCGCCGCCGAGGGGCAGGTCATCGCCGCGTCCCGGCTCGGCAAGTTGAAGACCGTTTCTCAGATTGTCGCCATCGTGATGATGATCTTCAGGATTCCCTATGCGATCTATGTGATGTATTTCAGCATCGTGCTCACCGTCTGGTCGGGCGTGGTCTACGTGGCCAACGGCTGGGAACTGATCACCGACGCTGATTGATTTCGTAAATGCCAAGGCCGCCCGTGCGGCCTTTGTGAAAAAATATATTCCGGACTCGCGTCACCCGGTTTTTTTACGAGAGGTGGAAGGTTTATGTTCGAATCACTGAAACGCGCCATGGGGCTCGATCCCAACGAAAACGCCCTGAAGCGCTACCGCAGGAAGGTCGAGGAGATCAACGCGCTCGAGCCGAGGATCCAGGCCTTGAGCGACGAGCAGATCCTGGGCCGCGCCCTGGAGATCAAGGCCGACATTCAGAACGGCGCCGGGCTTGACGGGCATCTGGCGGAAGTTTTCGCGATGGCCCGCGAAGAAGCGAAGCGCAAGCTGGGGCTGCGTCCCTTCGACGTGCAGCTGATCGGCGCCATGGCCCTGAACGACGCCAACATCGCCGAGATGAAGACCGGCGAAGGCAAGACGCTGGTCGCGCCGATCGCCGTGATCCTCAACGCCTACAAGGGCGAGGGCGTGCACGTGGTCACCGTCAACGACTATCTGGCCCGCCGCGACGCCAACTGGATGGCGCCGCTGTACGCCGCCATGGGGCTGAGCGTGGCCGTGATCTACGCCTTCATGGATCCCGAAGAGCGCAAAAAAGCCTACCGGGCCGACATCACCTACGGCACGAACAGCGAGTTCGGCTTCGACTACCTGCGCGACAACATGGTCCTCCAGGCCGACGAGATGGTGCAGCGCGGGCATTCCTACTGCATCGTCGACGAAGTGGACTCCATCCTCATCGACGAAGCCCGCACGCCGCTGATCATCTCCGGCCCTTCCGAGGACGACACCGGCGCCTACATGAAGGCCGATCAGATCGCCACGCAGCTCAAGGGCGTGTTCAAGGACCCCAACGAGATCGAAGTGCACAGCTTTCTGCTCGACGACAAGGACCGTCCCGAGCCGGACGGCGATTTCGTCGTCGACGAAAAGGAAAAGACCGTCGTGCTCACCTCGAAGGGCATCGCCAAGTGCGAGCAGCTCCTCAAGACGCCCGGCCTGTTCTCCGACATGGCGCACGCCGACATGGCCCACAAGATCAATCAGGCGCTCAAGGCCCATTATCTGTTCAAGAAAGACGTGCATTACGTCATCAAGGACGGCGAGATCGTCATCGTCGACGAGTTCCGCGGCCGCCTGATGTTCGGCCGCCGCTTCTCGGACGGACTGCACCAGGCCATCGAGGCCAAGGAACACGTCAAAGTCGGCAAGGAGAGCCAGACTCTCGCCACCATCACGATCCAGAACTACTTCAGGATGTACAAGAAGCTGGCCGGCATGACCGGAACCGCCGCCACCGAGGCCGAGGAGTTCAAGGACATCTATCATCTCGGCGTCGTCGTCATCCCCACCAACAAACCGGTGATCCGCAAGGACTGGCCGGATCAGGTCTACCGCACCATGGACGAGAAATTCGCGGCCGTGGTCGAAGAGATCGAGAAGATCCACGCCGCCGGCCGCCCCGTGCTGGTCGGCACCGTTTCCGTGGCGGTTTCCGAGCACGTCAGCAGGCTGTTGCGCGCTCGCCGCATTCCCCATCAGGTGCTGAACGCCCGCTACCACGAGAAGGAATCGGCCATCGTCGCTCAGGCCGGCCGCTTCAACGCCGTCACCGTCGCCACCAACATGGCCGGCCGCGGCACCGACATCCTGCTGGGCGGCAATCCCGATTTCCTCGCCCGCGAGGAGTACCGCGCCAAAAATCTCGATCCCGCCAAGGACGCGGAGAAGTGCGTGGCCATCCTCGAGCAGATGAAGGTCCTCTGCGCCGCCGAAAAGGAAAAAGTGCTCGAACTGGGCGGCCTCTGCATCCTCGGCACCGAGCGCCACGAGTCGCGCCGCATCGACAATCAGCTGCGCGGCCGCGCCGGCCGTCAGGGCGATCCCGGCAGCTCGCGCTTTTATCTGTCCCTCGAGGACGATTTGCTGCGGCTGTTCGGTTCGGACCGCATCGGCGGCATGCTCGACAAGCTCGGCATGGAGAAAGGCGAATCCATCGAGCATCCGCTGCTGACCCGCGCCATCGAGAACGCCCAGAAGAAAGTGGAAATGATGCACTATGACGTGCGCCGCCAGCTGCTGCTCTACGACAACGTCATGAATCAGCAGCGCGAGGCCGTCTACGCCGAGCGCTCGACCATCCTCGGCGATCCGGAGATCCTCGAGCACGCCCGGGAGATCGCCGTCAGCAACGTTGACGACATCATCGACGCGGCCTTCCCCGAGGACAAGGAAGCCAATCCCGTTTACGCCGCCAACAAGCTGCGCGGCATTTACTGGCCGGGCATCGAGAAGGCGCTGGCCGGAGCCGACGACCGCCGCAACGTCATGCCCGCCGCCGAAAAGATGAAGGAAGAGGTTTCCGCCCGCTTCGACGAGCGGGTCGACAAGCTCGAGCCGGCCGTGGCCGAAGGGCTGTTCCGCTTCATCGCCCTGCACGTGCTCGACGGCGCCTGGAAAGAGCATCTGCTCGGCATGGACGTGCTGCGCCAGGGCATCGGCCTGCGCGCCGTCGGGCAGAAGGACCCGCTCATGGAGTATCAGTTCGAGTCCTTCAACCTGTTTCAGGAGACCATGGCCCACGTGCGCGAGCAGATCACGCAGCTGTTCTTCCGCGTCGCCATCGTCTCCGACGAAGACCGCCTGCGCCGCGCCGCGCCCGCCGCGATGAGGGAACACCGCGGCTCCGCCCCCGCGCCGTCGAAGGCGGCGGCCGAGGACCTGGGCTTCAACCCGCAGAACTCGCGCGGCAGCTACTTTGCGAACTACAATACGGGCGGCGAACGCCCCCAACCGGTGCGCGTCAAGAAAGTCGGACGCAACGATCCCTGCCCCTGCGGCAGCGGCAAGAAGTACAAAAACTGCTGCGGCAGAAACCTCTAGGAGGCGGTCATGAAAAAGTTTGCTCTTGCGTTGTTTTTGGCGCTCTGCCTGCCGGCGGCGTCTTTGGCGCTGCCCCTGACTTCGGCGGACATCGCCAAAATGGTGCAGGATTGTCCTACGCTCGAGGAGTACCGGGGCGCCGAGCCCGCGGTGATTTGGAGCCGGAAACAGCTCTACACGCAGGATCCCCAGGGACGTGCCGTCAAAAGCACGTCCTATGTGATCCTCTGCGGAGCGACCGCGCGCCTCGGCTGGCTTCAGGACCAGCTCGTCGCTCCCAACGGCGGACATATCGAACTCGAACAGGCGGCGATCTTCGATCCCGGCACGGCGAAGCTTCTGCACGACCTTTCTTATGACCGGGATGAACTGGCCGAGCACGGACGGCTTCTCGTCAAATTCCCGAAGATGGACGACGTTTACGTGCTCGTGCTCAGCTATCGCCAGATCTTCGCCGAGCCGAACGTGATGGAAGACATCGCCTGGCTCGGTTCCGAATATCCCACGTGGGAGGGCAGCGTGCAGATCCGCATCGCCAAGGAACAGGCGCTGGACTGGGAGTCGAGCACCAACGCGGTTCCCACGATCGACGTGGACCAGACGTTCCGCCGCTACGGCTGGTTCTACTTCAAACAGCCGGCCAACCGCGGCATGCGCGGCATGCTCGAAAGCTCCGACCCTTACGTGGTCTTCAGCCTGGCGACCGGCCCCGCTACGGCCGTGGCCATGATGCACGATCTGGAAGAGCGCCGCTGGCCCGATTTGCCCGCGAAGTATGTGGTCGGCGAAGGCAGTTCCCGCGACGACGTTCTGAAAAGCATCGAGAAGTTCTGGCGCAGCGCCGACCGGCTTCCCGGGCGCGGCACGTGGCGCAGTCCCCGGATGATCCCCGCCGGCGGTCCTTGGACCACGTGGGAGTCCATGTACCTTCTGGCGTCCTGGCTGCAGAAGCAGGGCTGGAAGGCCGAAGTCTGGTTCCAGCACGTCCTGCCGCAGGACCGCGAATCCATCTCCTGCGCGCCGGCTCTGACCCATCCGGTGTTTCTGCTCGGCGAGCCGGGCGCCAAAAAAGCTGGTACTACGTGCCCGGACAGCCGGGGGAGCCAGGCAAGCTGCCCGTATCGCTGCGCGGCAAGACGCTGTACGCCGCCGGCGCGAAGAAACTTCGCCGCCATTCGGTCGGCGGCACCCGCCTGGAGAAAAACCGCCTTTCCATCGCCTGGAACCTTGACGTCGACGCCGACTGCATCGTCTCCGGCACGGTCGATATCCGCGTGCGCAACAATTGGGTCGAAACGTACGAGTCGCTGGCGGACGGGCGCAAGGATCAGATCTATTCGCTGTTCCCCGGCCTCGAAGGCTGGATCGACCTCGATGGGGACCTCGACATCTCGCCGCTGGGCAGCCAGGGCTTCAAACTGGTTCTGCCCGTGAGGGCAAGGTCCGGCATCGAAGGGCAGCAGGGCCTGATGATCGGCCTGCCCTCGATCGCTCCCGGCCCGATGATGCGTCTTCTTGACGTGGGCAGCAGCGCCGTGCTGAAATATCCCTTCGTGGTGGAGCAGTCCTACCGCGTGCAGCTTCCCAAGGGCTACCGTTCCATGGGCGCGCCGCTCAAAATGGAGCAGGGGAGCATGGTCAGCAGCTACGCGAGCCAGTACCGCATCAATCAGCGCAAGAATCAGCTTGAAGGCGAAGAAAAGCTGATCCAGTCCTCTATGCGGGTCGACGTGCCGTATCTGGACGGCTTCAAACGCGTGATCGAAACGTGGGGCACCTGGAAAACCACCAGCCTGGCCTTGATGCCTGCCGGCCGCTCGAAGTAAAAGTGCATAAAACGATGGGAGTATAAATTATTATGTCAGAGAACACGAGTGCGCTGAAGGCTCTTGTTTGGGGAGCCCTTGAAGCGATCGCAAAGGAAAAAGGGCAGGATCCCGCTTCGCTGGGCGAGCTCCACTTCGAGCGCCCCAAGCAGGAGAACCACGGCGACTGGGCGACGAACGCCGCCATGCAGAACTGCAAGCTGCTGGGCTGCAAACCGCGCGACCTGGCCGGGGACATCGTGCGCCGCATCGGCTCGGACAAGCACATCCGCCGCGTCGAAGTGGCCGGTCCCGGCTTCATCAATTTCTATCTGTCGAATCTGTGGATGGGCGACATCGTCCGCGACGTGCTGGCGGCCGGCGGCGATTACGGGCGCGTCGATCTCGGCAAAGGGCGGAAAGCGCAGGTCGAGTTCGTCAGCGCCAATCCCACCGGGCCGCTGCACGTCGGTCACGGCCGCGGCGCCGCGGTCGGCGACGTGACGGGCAACATCCTCGCCTTCGCGGGCTGGAGCGTGGAGAAGGAATACTACGTCAACGACGCCGGCCTGCAGATGAACATCCTCGGGCGTTCCACGCAGTCGCGCTATTTCGAACTGCTCGGCCATCCCGAGAAGTTCCCTTTCCCCGAGGAGTCCTACAAAGGGCGCTACATCTACGACATCGCTCAGGAAGTGGTCGACGCCCGGGGCGAAGAGTTCCTCGACCAGCCGCTCGAAACGTCGCTGCCGTTCTTCAAAACTTACGCGGCCGGGCGCATCCTCGAGCAGATCAAGGACGAACTGGGCGAGTTCGGCGTCACGTTCGACAACTTTTTCTCCGAGAAGTCGCTGTACGACCGCGATCTCGTGCCGGCCGCCGTGCGGACGCTGAAGGAGCGAGGCCACCTCTACGAGCAGGACGAGGCGCTCTGGTTCCGCAGCACGGAGTACGGCGACGACAAGGACCGCGTGCTGATGCGCTCCAACGGAGTGCCCACCTACTTCACGTCGGACATCGCCTATCACAAGGAGAAGTTCGACCGCGGCTTCGAGCGCGTCGTCGACGTGTGGGGGCCGACCATCACGGTTACGTGCCGCGCATGAAGGCCGCCATCGAAGCGCTGGGCTACGATCCGAAAAAGTTCACGATCCTGCTGATCCAGTTCGTCAACCTGCTGCGCGACGGCGAGCAGGTGAAGATGTCCACGCGCAGCGGCCAGTTCGTGGAGCTGCAGGAAGTGGTGAGGGAAGTCGGCGTCGACGCCGCGCGCTATTATTTCCTGATGCGCCGCAGTGACAGCCATCTCGACTTCGATCTCGAACTGGCTAAAAGCCAGTCGGCGGACAATCCCGTCTATTACGTGCAGTACGCTCACGCCCGCCTGTGCAGCATCCTGCAGAAGGCCGCCGAGAGGGGGATCGCCGTGCCCGCCGTCTCGGCCTTCGATCCCGACGCCATCGCCACGCCCGAGGAAAAACGCCTGTTCACCAAGCTGGCCCAGTTCCCCGACGAAGTGGCTCGGGCCGCGGCCGACCTCGAACCCCACCGCATCGTCACCTACGTTCACGAGCTGGCGGGCGATTTTCATTCGTATTACAACAACGGCAGCCGCATCCTCGAGGAATCCGGCGCGCTTCGGGACAGTCATCTGCTTATGATCGCCGCCATCCGCACGGTGATCGCCAACGCCTTGCGCCTGCTCGGCATCAGCGCGCCCGAAAAGATGTAGCCATGAAACTGCGCTGGGTGGCCTTTTGGGCGATGGTCGTCATGGCGGCGGCGATGCTCGTCACGTCGGCGCTCAACGAACTTCGCCGGCAGCGGCGCATGGACGAACTGATGGAAGAAAAGGTCGAAGCGCTGCGTCAGGCGCAGGACAAGCTCAATCGCCTGCGCGACCGCGTGGAATTTTTCAAGACCGAGGAAGGCCAGGCCTGGATCGCGCGGGACAAGCTGAACATGGCCTTCGGCGGCGAAGAGATTTATAAGATCGAAGGGGAAGTCCCGGACGATAAAAAAACGGCGACGGAATCAAAATAGAATTTCCCTTTGCGATCGGACATAAGGGCCCAAAAAAATCCTGAACGTGCGAGAGACGTTCAGGATTTTTTTTGGGCCCTCATCATACGCGGTTTTCGTTAAAAGCCCTATCGCTTCGCGCCCTTTCCGCAGCGCTGGAGACGCGTAGAAAATCAGTATTATATAAAAATCGACGATCAAAAAATATTAGCTCTTTACAAAAATATTTTCGTAGATATAATATGGCCCAACGCGATTTATTTATTGCGCATGACGACGGGATCACAATGATATATGGTTCAAGAGGGGATGAAACGAAAATCGGTCCGGCTGAAGTGCGCGCAGCGGAAGATCGCGTTCACTGAACTCGTGAGGAAAGGGGATTGAATTCCATGACGAAGCAGGAACTGAAAGACCTGGCGTGCGGGATCATCGACGCACACCGCGAGCAAATCACGGCGCTGGGCGACAGCGTTTTCGCCGAGCCGGAGACGGGCTGGAAGGAGTTCAAGACGGCGGCGAAGATCAAAGGAGTTTTCGAATCTCTGGGGTACCCGACGGCCGACGAACAGTGCATCACGGGCGTGATCGCCCAGGTCCGCGGCAGGGAAAGGAAGCTGAAGCTTGCCGTGATGGGCGAGCTGGACGCGCTCGGCGTGCCCGACAGCCCCTTCGCCGATCCTCGCACGGGGGCCGCGCACATGTGCGGCCATCACTGCATGATCGCGGCGCTGTCCGGCGTGGCCTACGCGCTGCACGACCGCCGCGTCATGGACGAGCTGAGCGGCGACGTGGCGCTGATGGCCGTGCCCGCCGAGGAATTCATCGAGATGGGCTACCGCGGCCGGCTGCGCCGCGAAGGCAAGATCAAAATGTTCGGCGGCAAGCAGGAGTTCATTTACCGCGGCCTGATGGACGACGTCGACATGATGGTCATGCAGCACACCACGCCGACCGAGGGCGAGCAGGAGACGCCGGTCAAGGCCAACGTCGGCGGCACGTCGAACGGATTCGTCAGCAAGGAAATCTTTTACGCCGGCAAGGCGGCCCATGCCGGCGGCTCGCCCCACAACGGCGTCAACGCGCTCAACGCGGCCAAGATCGGCCTCGTCGCCATCGACGCGCAGCGCGAGACGTTCCGCGACGAGGACCATATCCGCGTCCATCCCATCGTCACCAAGGGCGGCGACACCGTCAACGTCGTTCCGGCGGACGTGCGCATCGAAACTTACGTGCGCGGCGCCTCCGTCGAGGCGATCCTGGACGCTTCGCGAAAAGTCAACCGCGCGCTGAAAGCCGGCGGCGACGCCGTGGGGGCGGAAACGATCATCGACGAGGTGCCGGGCTACCTGCCGATGAAGCCGTGCGGCGCGCTTCAGGACGTGATGTACGCTAACCTTGTTCAGCTCTTGGGGGAAGACGCCGTCGGACGTTCCACGCCTCACAGCGGCGGCAGCACGGACGCGGCCGACGTGGCGGCGCTGATGCCCGTGGTCCACGCCTATATCGGCGGCGCGGCCGGGGTGGCGCACAGCAAGGACTACCATATCGTCGACAAGGATCTGGCGTATATCGTCGCCGCCAAGGCGCTGACGATGACGGTGATCGACCTGCTGGCCGACGGCGCCCAGATCGGCCTGAAGATCAAGGCGGATTTCAAGCCTCAAATGACCAAGCGGGAATACATCGACACGTGGGTCAACATGAAATGAGCGCGAGAGGGCGGCAAAATTTTACGTGACGGGGTGAAAAGAATGCGGGATTTTTTCAAGGATTGGAAAGTGCATGCGCTGTGCGTCGTCATTGCGCTGGCCGCCGAGGCTCTCGGCGTAAGAAAGTTCCAGATCACGCCGGCGGTCGGTTTCAGCCTGTTCCCGATGCTGTACGCCATGGCCATCGGCATCGTCATGGGAGCGTGGAAGCTCCTTTCGCTGGAAACGATGAAGCAGGCCTCGGCCTATACCACGATCTCGGTCATGTTCCTGACGGCGAAGGTCGCTTCCGGCATCGCTCCCGGGCTTTATAAAATTTATACGGAAGGCAAACTCGGCGGCACGGCGCTGGCTTTGATCCTTCAGGAGTTCGGCAACATGGGCACGGCGATTCTCGGCGTGCCGGTCGCCGTCTTTCTGTTCAAGATGAACCGGGCCGCCATCGGCTGCACCGTCTCCACGTCGCGCGAAGGCACCATCGCCATTATCGGCGAGCTGTACGGCCTGGACAGCGACGAGGGGATCGGCGTCATGGGCGGTTATGTGACCGGCACCGTGCTGGGCACGATTTTCTTCGGACTGATGGCTTCTCTCTGCGCCCGTTCCGGCCTGTTCCATCCGTACGCGCTGGGAGCCGCCTGCGGCGTCGGTTCCGCTTCGATGATGTCCGCCTCGCTTGGCGCCCTGCAAATCGAGTTTCCCGAGATGGCCAGTACGCCTACACTTCCCAGGCGCTGACGAACGCCGACGGCATGCTGATGAATCTGCTTCTGACGCTGCCCATGACGAACTGGCTGTACGAAAAGTGCGCCGGGATCCGCGGCATGGGAATCCCCGCGCAGCCTCTGCCTGACCTTGGCGAAGCGGAAGCAAAGATCGAAGCGGAAGACATCGAGGAAAGCTGAGGAGGCGATCGTCATGACCAGAATGTGGATGCTTACGAAAGGCTGGATCGTATCCGGCGTCGTGGCGGCGTTCTGCAACTATGTCTACACGCTGAGGCTGAACGATCCCGCCAGAGTGGTCAGGCCGCTCGAAGCCGCTCCCGGACTGCTGATCTTCCTGGGCATCATCGTGCTGGCGCAGCTGATCTATCAGGGCATGAAGGCCGCCGCCCCGCGCGTGAAGTTTCCCGCAGTCCTGTACATCACGTTCATCGGGATCCTGGTGACGTGGCCGGGGCTGCTCCCCTGCGCCGATTTCGTCAACAGGGCGGTCGGCAAAATCTATCTGCTGCCGCTGTGCACGCCGATCTTGGCCTATTCCGGCATCGCCGCCGGCAAGGATCTGAAGACTTTTAAGGAACAGGGCATCGCCATCGTCCTGACCACGCTCATCGCCCTGGTGGGCACGTTCGTCGGTTCCGCGGTCATCGCTCAGCTGGTCATGAAATGGACCGGCGTGTTTTAAAAATGACATTCTGAAAAAGTCCGCCGTCCGAGAAAATCTCAGGCGGCGGACTTTTGCGACGGAGCGGCCGCCGCCCGCCCACCCGCGGAGACGAAAAAGATCCGCTTGCGCGGCGTGAGCAAGTAATGTATAATCGCTAGTTGTAGTTCCCTGCCCCATGAGGGGCCGACAGTCCAGAGGGAGGAGGTGTTGCGCGTGGTACGTTCATACGAAATGATGGTGATCATCGATCCCACCGTCGAGGACCACAGCGTGGAAGTCAAGGCTATCGAGGAGCTCGTCGTCAAACTCGGCGGCGAGGTCGCGAAGACCGACGTTTGGGGCAAGCGGCGTCTCGCTTACGAGATCAAGAAGCTGACCGAGGGCATTTACGTCGTCGTCGAGTTCAAGATCGACCCCGATCAGCTCAAGGAGCTTAACCGCGTTCTCAGCCTACGTCCGCTTATCGTTCGTCATCTCAACGTCGCGGCGGACGGAAAGTAGGCAGGTGTCTTCCGATGCGAGGGTATAACAGAGCTATTATCATGGGCAACGTGGCCCGCGATCCGGAGATCCGTTACACCGCCACGCAGCGCGCCGTGGCGTCGTTTTCCGTGGCCGTCAACCGCAGCTGGAAAGACCAGAACGGCGAAATGCGCGAGGAAGTCTGCTTTATCCCCGTCGTCGTCTGGGGCAAAGGTGCCGAAGTCTGCGAACGCTACCTGAAAAAGGGCGGCGGCATCCTGGTGGAGGGACGCATCAACGTGCGTTCCTACGAGGCGAAGACCGGCGAGAAACGCTACGTCACCGAGATCGTGGCCGACAACTTCCAGTTCGTGGGCGGACGCCGCGACGACAGCGGCGGATCTGCGCCTTACGGAGGGCAGGACGGCGGCGGTTCTTTCCAGAGCCAGGGCGGCGGTTCCTATCAGTCGGCCCGCGGCAGCGCGCCGAGAAGTTACCGCGATGCCGCGCCGTCGCAAAACGACGGCGGCTTCGGCGCCAACGACAGTTTCCCCATGGATATCTCCGAGCTCGATTCGGGCGCGGCCAGCGTTGCGCCGCCCGAGGACGAAGCCGACATTCCCTTTTAAAGTCCGCGCTCCGCGCGCCGCGGGCGCTGCGGAGCATTGAACGGGGGCGCGCCCCTGGTTTGTTTTTTGCGAAGGAGGTTTTTCCCGATGCCCTTTTCCGGTCCGATGAGAAAGAGAGGCGGCAAGCGCCGTCCGAAGGTTTGCTTTTTCTGCGTTGACAAGCTCGACGAGGTGGATTACAAGGATGTGGAGCGCCTGAAGAAGTACGTCAGCGAGCGCGGCAAGATCATTCCCCGCCGCGTCACGGGCAACTGCGCCAAGCATCAGCGTCAGCTGACGGTCGCCGTGAAGCGCGCTCGTTTCATGGCCCTTCTGCCCTATACCGCCGAGTAATCATACGCACGCACAGAGAGAGGATGCTTGTCTTCCTCTCTCTTTTTTTACACAATCCGTGAAAAACGCGGCTGCTCCGTTCAGCCTGCCATCATAGAAGGGGGAAAATGGACATGACACAGGCGCGCGGCCTGGTGGAATCGGCGCTCCTCACGGGGCTGTCGGTCATTCTGTACGTTGGGGCGGACATCCCCGTTCTGGGGCTGCTCCTGGCTTTGCTCAGCCCGGTCCCCCTGGTGATCCTGGAAATGCGCCACGACCTGCGGCTCGGTTTTGCGTCGCTGATCGTCGGCTCCGCGCTGGTGCTGCTTTGGGGCGGCCCGATCGCCGCGCTGTCCTACGCGCTCGGCTTCGCCCTGATGGGGCTGAGCATGGGGCGCATCATCGAGCTGAAGCGGTCCGCCGTCGAGATCCTGGGCTGGAGCTCGCTCGTCTCGCTGGGCTGCAAGCTGATCATGGCCGTCCTCCTCTTTTACGTCACCGGGCTCAACCCGATGAACCTCGACATGAGCGGCGCCCAGCAGATGATGGACATGATGCTGAAGCTGCCCGTCGGCGCCGAACTGTCGGCCGCCGTCAGAGCGCAGCTCGAAGCGACCATGAAGATCATGCCGCTGATCGTCCCCGCCGTTCTCATCCTCGTGGCCGTGATCGACAGCGCCGCCTGCTACTGGATCACCGGGCACGTGCTCGGGCGTCTCGACCGCGTCGAACTGCCCAAGCTGCCGCCCTTCAGCCGCTGGCGTTTCCCCTCCAGCCTGATGTGGGCTTTCCTCGTCGGGCTGCTGTGCACGTGGGCCGGCGCGAGCTATCCGGCGCAGGCGGGCTTTCTCATCCGCGTCGGGCTCAATCTCGATCTGCTCGTGCGCACGCTGTTCCTGATTCAGGGCATGTCCCTGGCGGCGTGGTACATGGACCGCCGCGGCCTGCCCCGCATCGTCCGCAACGTCGTACTCGTGACGCTTGCGGTCGTCCCGTTCCTGTCGCAGCTCGCGACTTTCGCGGGGATTATCGACATGTGCTGGAATATAAGATATCGTTTTGGAGGCGATCGTTCATGAAAGTCATTCTCAAGGAAGATGTGCGCAAGCTCGGCAAAAAGGACGCCGTCGTCGAAGTTTCCGACGGCTATGCCCGCAATTTCCTGTTCCCGCGCGCCCTCGCCGTGGAGGGCACCGCGCAGAACGTCAACATCCTCAAGGACAAGACCGCCGCGGCCGAGCGCCGCGACTCGAGGCTCACTGCCGAAGCCGAAGCCGTGAAATCGAAGATCGCCGGCAAGGTCGTCAAAATGAGCGTCGGCGCCGGCGAGGGCGGACGCCTGTTCGGCAGCGTCACCGCCGCGCAGGTCGCCGAAGCTTTGGAAGCTCAGTACGGCGTGAAGCTCGACAAGAAAAACGTCAAGATCGACGGCGCCGTCAAGGCGCTGGGGGCTTATGCGCTGACGCTGAAGCTCTATCCGGGCGTCGAGTGCGCCATGACGCTGTCCGTGGAAGGGCAGCAGTAGCGTCGTGCCTGACGAGATCTTCGACCGCCTGCCGCCGAGCAATCTCGACGCCGAACGGGCGGTCCTCGGCGCCTGCCTGCTCGACCGCGAGGCGCTGGTCGACGTCACCGAGTTCCTGTCGCCGGAGGATTTTTACGACCTGAACTACCGCGACGTCTTCAACGTGATCGCGGACATGGTCAAGACCAGCCGTCCCGTGGACATGCTCACGCTCAGCGCCGAGCTGCAGAACCGCGGCCTGCTGGAGAAACTGGGCGGGCAGGCGTTCCTCGCCGCCGTCATCGACAGCGTGCCCACGGCGGCCAACGCCGCCTACCACGCCCGCATCGTGCGCGACAAAGCCATCCACCGCCGCCTCATCAGCGCCGGCAACGCCATCGTGCGCATGGGCTACGACGAGAGCAAGGACCTCAGCGAACTGCTCGAGGACGCCGAGCGCTTCGTCTTCGAAGTTTCGCGCCAGCGCAACGAGGCCAACTTCAAAAGCCTGCGCGACGTCATGCCTTCCACCTTCAACAAGATCGAAGAAGCCTTCAACCGCGAGGACACCGGCATCACCGGCATCACCAGCGGCTTCATCGGCATCGACCGTCTCACCAGCGGCCTGCAGCGCGGCGCGTTGAACATCATCGCCGCCCGCCCCTCGATGGGAAAGACGGCCCTGGCCATGAACATCGCGCGCAACGTCGCCGTCAAAGCCCAGCTGCCCGTGCTCGTCTTCAGCCTGGAGATGGGGGCCGAGCAGCTGGCCCTGCGTCTGCTCGGCGCCGAAGCGCGCATGAACCTGCAGGAACTGGTCAACGGCTCCTTCGCGCGCGGCGACTGGAAAGATCTTCAGGACGCCGCCTCGATCCTCATCGAAGCGCCGCTGTACATCGACGACAGCTCCATCCTCTCCACGATCGAACTGAAAGCCCGGGCCCGCCGCTTCAAAGCCAAGCACGGCGAACTGGGGCTGATCGTCGTCGATTACCTGCAGCTCATGAGCGCCAGCCGCGCCATGGACAGCAAGCAGAACGAAGTGGCCGAGATCTCCCGCGGGCTCAAAGCCATCGCCCGCGAGCTGGAAGTCCCCGTCATCGCCCTGTCGCAGCTGTCGCGCGCCGTCGAGAGCCGCAACGAAAAGACGCCGCAGCTCTCCGACCTGCGCGATTCCGGCGCCATCGAACAGGACGCCGACCTCGTCGCGCTGCTGTACCGCGAGAGCTATTACGCCAAAGACCCGGAAGGCCGCAGCGACAACTCGGCTTCGCTCGACATCGCCAAGAACCGCAACGGCCCCACCGACAAGGTGAGGCTCGTCTTCCTGCGCGAGTACACGCGCTTCGAAGACATGGCCTACGGCCGCTGAAATATTTTGTACTAATTCTTGATAGAAAGTATTAACATAGTTTCCCGGGCGCTGCGGAGGAGTTCAGTCGCTCAGGACTATTTCGACCGCTACGCGGTCTGCGCAGCTCGCTTTGTGAATCTCCTCCGCAGCGCCTCTGTATTCGGCATTTTAATTGAGAAATAGTATTCATGACGAAAAACGCCTTTTCCACCGCACGGATGTGGAAAAGGCGTTTTTCGTTGTTGTTCGTTCAGCGCGACGCTGCGGGCAGCAGCTCGCGCATCGCTTCGCCGAGGGCTTTGACGCCGGCGTCCATCTGCGCGGGCGTGGCGAAAGTGAAGCACATTCTGAAACTGTGCTCGCCGCCGCCGTTGGGGAAGAACGGCCCGCCGACGACGAAAGCCACGTTGCGCGCGATCGCCCTTTCGAACAGTTCGCTGGCGTCAATGCGCGGCGTCGTAATCCAGTAGAAGAAGCCGCCGTGCGGCGTGCCCCATTCCGCTTCGCCCGGGGGCAGATGCCTGCGCAGCGCCGCTTCCATGAGGTCGCGCTTGCGGCGGTAGTGGCCGACGATCCCGGGCAGATTGGCCTCGAGCGCTCCCGAAGCGCAGTACTTGAAGACCAGCGCCTGCGCCACGATGCTGGTGCTCGTGTCCGCTCCCTGTTTGAAGACCGCCAGCGTGCGGATCAGCTCGGCCGGACCGACGCACCAGCCCACGCGCGTGCCCGGCGCGAGGATCTTGGAGAACGAGCCGGCGTACAGCACGCAGCCCTCGCCGTCGAGCGAGTAGAGCGTCGGCAGGTCTTCGCCCTCGAAGCGCACGCTGCCGTACGGGTCGTCCTCCATGATGATCAGACCGTAGCGGCGGGCGATCTCCACGAGCCTGCGGCGGCGTGCGAGCGAGAGCGTCGCGCCCGAAGGATTGTGGAAGTTGGGGATCGTGTAAACGAAACGCACCTTGCCCCCGGCGGCGAGGACCCGGTCCAGTTTTTCCGGGAGCAGATCGACCATCATGCCGTCGCCGTCGCAGGGCACGGTGATGAACTTCGCCCCCTGATTGTACATGTTCAGCGAGTTGCCGAGGAACGTCGGCTCCTCGGTGACGACGTAATCGCCGCGGTCGACGGTGGCGCGGATCAGCAGATCGCAGACCTGCGAGCTGCCCGCAGTGACGAGGATCTCGTCGCGCGAAACGGCGCGCCCGAGGCGGGGCGCCATCCAGGCGCGGAGAAAGTCCAGCAGCGGCGGATAGCCTTCGGTGGCGCCGTACTGGAGGATGTCGCGCCCTTCGTCGCGCAGGATCGACGCGCCGGCGTAAAACTCCTCCACGGGGAAAGCTTCCGGCGCGGGCATGCCGCCGGCGAAACTGATCATGCCGGGCCGGCGGATCAGCCGGAACATTTCGCGGATCGGCGAGGGACGGATGCCGAGCGCGGCCTTGCTGAACTGCTTTTTCACGTCGAACGTCACGGGAAAAACCTCCCTGGATCGCAAGAATTTTCATACTGATACCGATTATAGCGCTTTTCAGCGGAGCCGGCCATAAAGGCGCGGGAAAGAATAAATGCGAAAAATGCGATCCCCGATAAACCGACGGCCATCGGGGATCGACGTTTGCCGCAGGTCCTTCGAAAAGGCGCCTGCGCCCTGCGGACGGCGGCGGGGGCGGTCCATCATGTTTCCTCACTGAAATATCGCGCGACAAACCTCTGGGAAATTCCGCGGCGCGGGCCGGGCGGAGATCCGATGTTTTTCATGAAGTTTTCTGTCTTTAACGATGTTTTTCGGTAAATAAATTCTGAAAATGATTGTTGATTTTGACCGTTTCCATCGGCATCCGCCGGCCCCGGCGCGGCAGCCGCCGACCGCCGCGGGAACCGCGGCGGCGCTGACCGCTGCGGAGGGGAGACCGATACATACAGTAAGTAATCTTTACGCGGGGGGGGTACGATATGATTGTGAACGTTCTCAGAGTAGCTTATTGTATGCTACCACAAGCGCCGCGCCGGACGGAGCGCTGAAAAAGCGGAACGGCGCGGCGCATATTTCGGGGAGGTCATGAAGATGAAAGTGAAAGTTACGGGACGGCGGAAGCCGCCTTTCGGACGAAAAGCGGCGGCCCTGCTTCTGGCGCTGGCGCTGGGGGGAACGGGAAGCGCTTTCGGCGCCTGGGTCGACTGGGTCGAGGGAGGAAAGCTGAAGATCGGCCCGAATGGCTCTCCTTCTGTGGGCTTGCACGCTCTTGCCGCGATAGGGGCGGGCGCCGAAGCGATCGGCGTCAACGCTATCGCAATGGGGCAGTCGTCCTACGCCAAAGGGCAAAATTCCTTCGCTCTCGGGCTTGTGGCCCGCGCCGAAGGCAACAGTTCCTATGCGATAGGTACGAATACCAAAGCGACCAACGAAGGTTCCATCGCGATAGGGAGAGAAGCCGAGAGCACCGGCGAAATTTCCGTCGCGCTCGGGTTCAAAACGGTTGCCAAGGGCGGCTATGCCACCGCGATGGGGAACGAAACCAGTGCCGAGGGCGAGTCTTCCACCGCGATGGGGAGCAAGTCCAAAGCCATCGGCAACGTTTCCACCGCAATGGGGGTTGAGAGCGAAGCCAAGGGAGGTTCTTCCGTCGCGATGGGGTACAAAGCCCAAACCGCCGGCTACGCTTCCATCGCGATGGGGAACGTGACCCGCGCCACTGGCGCCGCTTCCACCGCGATGGGGAGCAATACCCTTGCCGAGGGCAACTATTCCACCGCGATGGGTTCAAGTTCGCAGGCGAAGGCTATAAACTCCCTGGCGGCGTCGGGAGGCATCGTCGAAACCGCGGCGGTGAATTCCTTCGCCGTAGGCGTGGGGGCGCGCGCCGTGCGGGCCGATTCCGTCGCCCTCGGCAGCGGGGCGATGGCGGATACCGCCGCCGGGAAAGCGGCGTTTCTGGGGGCCGGGCAGAGCGGTGCGGCGTGGATCTCCACGCGCAACGCCGTCGCCGTGGGCAACCTGGCCGGTAACATTACCCGCCAGATCACCGGCGTGGCGGCCGGGACCGACAACGATGACGCCGTCAACGTGGCGCAGCTGAAGCGCGCCGCCACCTGGACCATCAAGGACAGCCAGACCCCGACGCCCGGCTCCAAAGTCATCGACGTCAGCACCCCGCTGGTGGTCAAGGGAGACGCTTACATCAAACCGGTGGTGAACGCCGCCGGGCTGAACTTCACCCTCGACCAGACCAAGCTGAACAGCCAGATCAACGCCCAGGTGAACACCAACCCCACCGTCACCGGACACACCACTGACATCAACGCCCTCAAAGGCGGCTTCACCGTCAGCAACGCCGCCGGCACCAAACAGACCATCACCCTCGGTGGCGCGACCAAGAAGAACATCCAGTTCGTAGGCGAAGCCAACAAAATCCTCGTCGAAGTGGCGAGCGCCGCCGACGGCGCCACCGTCACCGTGAAGACCGACCCGAACCTCGGAACTCACCTCAACATCGCCAACAACGGTGCCATCACCAGTCTGAACACCACGGTAAACGGGCACACCACCGACATCACCGCCCTGAAAGCCGGTTTCAACGTCAAATCCGGTAGCAGCGTAGGCCCGATCGTGGCCGGCGACACCCTGGAGTTCGCGGGCATCAACTACGTCCAGACCTCCTACGACGCCGCCGCCAAGAAACTGACCGTCGGCCTCGACACAACGGCGCTGAACAGCCAGATCAACAATCAGGTGAACAGCAACACCACGGTCACCCAACACGGCACCGACATCACCGCGCTCAAGAACGGCTTCACCGTCAGCAACGCCGCAGGAACGAAACAAGACATCACCCTCGGCGGCGCGACCAAGAAGAACATCAAGTTCGAAGGCGAAACCGACAAGATCGACGTGACCGTAGCGGCCGACGGGGCTGACGGCGCAAAAGTGACCGTGACAGCCAACGCCAACCTCGGAACAAACCTCGACATCAGCAACAACGCGACCGTGACGAACCTGAGCAACACCGTGAGCGGAAACACCGCCAACATCGCCACCAACACCAGCAACATCACCAAACTGCAAGGCGGCTTCGACCTCAAAGCCGGCAGCACGACCAACAACGTCGCCTTAGGCGGAGCGACAGCCCCGACCGTGGAATTCGCGGGCGCCGACGACACCGTCACCGTCGACCTGACCGGGACGAAAGTCACCTACGGCATCGACAAGAGCAAGCTGATCACCAACATCAACAACGGCTCCACCCCGATCACCAACGTACAGGCAAAGTTCAAGATCGCCGACGCCGGGACCGGAACGAAAACCATCACCGCGGACAAGACCGGAACGGAAACCATCAAGTTCGAAGGCGACGGCGCCTACATCACCTCCGCGATGACCGCGAACGGCGTGAAGTACAGCCTCAACACCACGGCGCTGAACACCGCCATCACCAACAACACCACCGTGCAGAACCTCGCCGGCGGCTTCACCGTCAGCAACGAAGCCGGAACGAAGCAGGACATCACTTTGGGCGGCGCGTCCAAAAAGAACATCCAGTTCAAGGGCGAAGCCAACAAAATCCTCGTCGAAGTAGCCAACGCCTCCGACGGCGCCACCGTCACCGTGAAGACCGACCCCAACCTCGGAACCAACCTCAACATCGCCAACAATTCGGCCATCAACGCGTTGAAAGACGGCTTCGACCTGAAAGCCGGCAGCACCACGTCGAACGTCGCCCTCGGCGGCGCCAAACCGACGATCGAGTTCGCGACGACCGACGACACCATGACCGTCGGCCTGACCGGCACCAAAGTCACCTACGGCATCGACACGGCCAAACTCGCCCAGAACATCACCGGCAGCGTGATCACCAACATCAACAACGCGACCACGACCCCGATCACCAACATCAGCGCCAAATTCGGCGTGACTGCGGAAACGGGAACGAAGAAGACCGTAACGCTGGCCAAGGACACCGAACCGACCGTCAAATTCGAAGGCGACGGCACCTACATCAAGTCCGCCATGACCACCGACGGCGTGAAGTACAGCCTCGACACCGCGGCCCTGACCGGCGCCATCGGCGGAACGGCGAACTGGACGATCAAGGACGCGGAAGCCGTACCGGGCAGCAAGTTGATCAACAGCGCCACTCCGCTGGTGGTCACAGGCGCCGGCGGCGTCACCACGAAAGTCGACGCGGGCGGCCTCACCATCGGCCTGGACGGTTCGACACTGAGCAATACCATCAACAACAGCTCCACCGTGATTAGGGCTTGTTTAAAAAACGTCAAAGTTGCCTAAATCGATCCAATCGCTTAAACTTTTCTCATGGAAGAGAGAAGATATGAACTGACCTCCAGCGAGTGGAATCGAATCAAGAGAATGCTGCCGCCCGAACACCCGAAATCAGGTCAACGTGGACGCCCGGCAAAATACGATAACCGCAGGATCATCAATGGGATTCTGTGGCTTGCCAGAAGTGGAGCGCCATGGAGAGATCTTCCGGAGCGTTACGGCAAATGGCAGGCAGTTTACGCACGTTTCAGGCTGTGGAAACAGCGGGGAATATTCGAGGCGATCTTTGCCGCCCTAAGCGCTGATGCCGACATGGAAAATCTCTCTATCGACTCCACGTCCTGCAAAGTACATCAAAGTGCCAACGGGAGAGGGAAAACCCCGGAAGGGGGAAAAAAGGGGCTCAAGCGATTGGCATGTCCAGAGGCGGCAAGAATACGAAAATTCATGCGATAGTAGATGGTTTAGGCAATCCGCTGGCGCTCCTGCTCAGTCCCGGCAATGACCACGATTCCCGCCATGCCGTGTCCTTGCTCGGGCAAGCGGAAATCAGAGGGAGCAACGTCATCGGCGATAAGGCTTACGGTTCGCAAGCCATCAGAGAGTACATTACTTCTCGGGAGGGAAGTTACACTATCCCGCCGAAGAGCGATAATCCCGAACCGTGGTTTATAGATGAGCATGTTTACAAGGAACGACACTTGGTTGAATGTTTCTTTCAGAAAATCAAATGGTTCCGTAGAATTTTCACCCGCTATGACAAACTTGACGCTTCGTTTTTCGCTTTTGTTCTTGTCGCTGCCAGTGTTATTTTATTGAAATAATACAAGCTGAAATGTTTTTTAAACAAGCCCTAATAACGTCGAAGCGAAATTCAAGATCGCCGACACCGGGACCGGAACGAAAACCATTACCGCCGACAAAACGGGAACGGAAATCATCACGTTCGCCGGCGACGGCAACATCATCGAATCCGAAGTTGGCACGGCTGGCGTGAAGTACAAAGTCAACACCGCCAACCTGAACACCGCCATCAACAACCAGATCGCCAGCAATACCACCGTGCAGAACCTCGCCGGCGGCTTCACCGTCAGCAACGAAGCCGGAACGAAACAGGACATTACCCTCGGTGGTGCGTCCAAAAAGAACATCAAGTTCGCAGGCGAAACCGGCAAGATCGACGTGACCGTAGCGGCCGACGGAAGCGACGGCGCGAAAGTGACTGTGTCGGCCAACCCCAACCTCGGTCAAAACATCGACATCAGCAACAACTCCGCCATCACCACCATCACCGGCACCCTGTCCGGCGGATTGAACTTCGCCGGCAACGACGGCGCCGTCAACCGCACCCTCGGCCAGACCCTGAACCTCAAAGGCGGCCTGGCAAGCGTGACGAGTGGCGCATCCGGCAAGAACCTCGGCGTGAAAAAGAACGCCGCCGGCGACGGCTTCGACCTCGTCATGAGCGAGACCCCCGAGTTCGCCAGCGTCACAGTCAAAAGTGGCGCGAACGAAATCAAACTCAACGGCGCGACAGGCACCATCGCCGGTTTGAGCAACACCACCCTCGACGCCGGCTGGGGCGAAAACGCCCGCGCCGGACAGGCCGCCACCGAAGGCCAGCTGAAAGCCGCCGCCCTCGCCGCGGGACAGAACGCCACCTACACCATCGGCGCCGACCCCCACGGAAGCGCCCCCGGCATCCTCCTCGACAGCGCGCACAAACGCCTCGACATCATCCCCACAGGCGACGTCATCACCACCGCCGTCAGCGGACGCACCCTCAGAGTCGGCCTCGACCCCGCCAAACTCCAGACCCTGATCAACACCACCACCGCGCCCATCACCAACATCTCCGCAAAGTTCAGCGTCAGCGACGGAGCGAGCACCCCCCACAGCCACACCGTCACCCTTGCCCAGAACCAGACCCCCAACATCCAGTTCGTCGGCGCCTCCAACCAGATCGTCACCAACGTCACCACCACCCCCGCCGGCGGCGTCGTCACCATCGGCCTGCACCAGGACATCCTCGACGCCATCGCCAATGGCAGCGGCGGCAGCGGCGCCTGGAACCTCCAGACCAACGGAGACACCGCCACCCCCATCGGCAACGGCGACACCGTCCAGTTCAAAAACGGCAGGAACGTCACCGTCACCCGCCCCCATAACGGCAAAGACGTCACCGTGAGCGTCGTCGACGCGCCCGTTTTTGCCGGCAAAGTGAGCGCCCAAGGCTTCGACGCAACCCACCACAAAATCGAGAACGTCAAAGCCGGAGACGTGAGCGCGGCCAGTACCGACGCCATCAACGGAGCGCAGCTGTGGAAGGCTTCGAGCAGCCTCGCCACCCACCTCGGCGGCGGCTCCTCCGTCAACCCCGACGGCACCGTCTCCGCCCCCACCTACAAGTTCAAGTACGTGGACGGCGGCAGCTACAACACCGTCGGCGACGCCTTGAGCGCCGTAGACAAACAGTTCGGCAAAGTCTACAACAACTTCGGCAACGTCTACAACCAGATGGGCGAACTGCGGCGCGACCTCAAGAACGTCGGCGCGCTCGGCTCCGCCCTGAGTGCCTTGAAACCGATGCAGTACGACCCGCTCGAACCCAGCCAGCTCATGGCCGGCTTCGGAACGTACAAAGGCGAATACGCCCTGGCCCTCGGCTGGGCGCACTACGTGAAAGAAGACTTCATGGTCCACGCCGGAGTGTCCGTCACCCACCACGGCGAGTCGATGGCCAACGCCGGCCTGACGTGGAAGATCGGCAGGAAAGCAGACAAGGAACAGATCCCCGAACGTTACCGCAAAGGCCCGATGAGCAGCGTCTACGTGATGCAGAAGGAGAACGCCCAGCTGCAGGCGCAGGTGGCGTCAATGGAGAAGACCAACTCCCATCAGGCCGAGGAGATCGCGGAGATGAAAGCTATGCTTACCCGCGAGATCCATGAACGGGCGGAAATGAAAGCACGCATGGCCGAGCTGGAACGTCTGCTGCGGGCGTCGAAACGGAGATAGCGTTTCGGCTCGACGTTCCGGTCCCCGTATCGGCAATGCAAAGAGAAAGGACCGGCAATGCAGAGAAAAAGGGCGGAGTCTTATTCGCTCCGCCCTTCTTCTTTGTTCGTTTTTTATCTGTTTCTATTTATTTTCTATCAATTTGCCATTTATTCGAGGAGGTTTTATCAGTGAAACGTTTGATGCAGGCGGCAGTTTTATTTCTGACATTCGCTATGTCCGCGGCGGCGTCCGCCACGGAGATCGCCGTGGTGGACACGGAAAAGCTCCTGGTCCAGTCCGAACCCGGCAAGCTGGGACGGGCCCATCTGGAGGCAGTGCAGAAAGTGCTCCAGAAAGGGTATAACGACCTGCGGGCGCTGTACCGCGGCCAGGAGAACACGGCCGAGGCGCAGAACGCGGTCGCGCAGGGACAGGCGGCGCTGGAACGGCAGATGGAAGTGGAACGCGCGGCGGTGACGTCGGTGCTGCAGTCGGAACTGATGGCGTCCGTGGAAACGTGGCGGAAGAAGAATCCGAAGTTCCACGCGGTGATGGCGCGTCAGCTGCTGCTCGACGCGGCGCCCAGGCTGGACGTCACCGACGCCGTGCTGAAGGAGATGAACAGGCGCAGGCCGAAGTTCGCCGCCCTTCCCACGGTGACGGTGAAGAAGCCGGAAGTCCCCGCCAAGGCGGAACAGGCGTCTGCGGAAGCGAAGTAACGGCCGAAACAGGAAAAACGGAACGACAGGATCCCCGAGCGGGGGAGGCGCAAAAAATGCGTCCCCCGATCGGGGATCTTTTCGTCAGGGCTGGCGGGCGGCCGAAGCGGGCTCATACGTGATACGGAAGCGTGCGCAGGAACGCGTCGAGATGCCGTTCGAAGCGGGCGATCATCTTCGTCCGCCCGCTGCCGGGCGATTTGTGGAGGATGAGGAAGCATTCGCGGTCCGGGGGGTTTTCGGCAAAGGCGTGGATCTCGATTTCCTGAGTGTCTCGATAGGCCGCGACGACGGATTCCGGGCACATGGCCCATGTCCCCGGCGCCAGGTAATTCAGCAGCGCCGCCGGCGTGTCGACGTGGACGACGGGATGGGTCGACGGGTTCCACCAGTAATCGTGCCACTGCTGGATGGTTGGGCTCCAGGCGAGATAAATTTCGTCCTGCTTGCGAAGCTGCTGCGGATGAACGGCGTGTTCGTTCCAGGGGCTGCCGGGGCGGCAGATCATGGAGATGGGTTCGCGCAGGACGGAGCGGGTGACGATGTTGACGTAACGGGCGTCGCGAAAGACGAAGCCGACGTCGGCTTCTTTGTTGTCGACCAGGTCGTATATCTCCAGCGACTGCTGGGTGCGCAGGCGCGGAAAATAGCCGAGGCCCGGGAGCCGCTTCAAGAAAGGTCCCAGCACGAAGTTGATCAAACTGTCCGGACTGGCGATGACCAGCGACTGATCCGGTTCCGTGTCCTTTAAGCGGAGGATTTCCTGATAGCTGTTCTCCCACTTTTCCGCCAGTTCGAGAAAGCGCATGCCCTGTGCCGTGATTTCGACGCGGCGGATTCCCTTCTGCCGATCGATCAGTTTGATGCCCAGCTCCTGTTCGAGGCGCAAAAGTCTCTGGCTGATGGCGGACTGCGAGAGCAGCAGCGCCTGCGACGCCTGGGTGATGCTGCGGCTGCTGATGATGGCGCGGAAAAGTTCGATATCGAAAGAGTCCATTCTCCTGTCTCCCCGGGGAATAAATAGTGATTTTATTGATATTAAACATTAAAATTATTCGTTGGACGTTGTAATTAGCCAATGATACCATAAAAAAATAAAAAGATACATGATAATAATATATGAAGGAGGCGTCGGCTTGAAATTCTTCAAGGTAAATGCAACGCAACATCCGGTACCCCGTTGCATTAAATCTGAATTAAAAGGAGCTTGCATTTAGGGCTTGTTTAAAAAACGTCAAAGTTGCCTAAATCGATCCAATCGCTTAAACTTTTCTCATGGAAGAGAGAAGATATGAACTGACCTCCAGCGAGTGGAATCGAATCAAGAGAATGCTGCCGCCCGAACACCCGAAATCAGGTCAACGTGGACGCCCGGCAAAATACGATAACCGCAGGATCATCAATGGGATTCTGTGGCTTGCCAGAAGTGGAGCGCCATGGAGAGATCTTCCGGAGCGTTACGGCAAATGGCAGGCAGTTTACGCACGTTTCAGGCTGTGGAAACAGCGGGGAATATTCGAGGCGATCTTTGCCGCCCTAAGCGCTGATGCCGACATGGAAAATCTCTCTATCGACTCCACGTCCTGCAAAGTACATCAAAGTGCCAACGGGAGAGGGAAAACCCCGGAAGGGGGAAAAAAGGGGCTCAAGCGATTGGCATGTCCAGAGGCGGCAAGAATACGAAAATTCATGCGATAGTAGATGGTTTAGGCAATCCGCTGGCGCTCCTGCTCAGTCCCGGCAATGACCACGATTCCCGCCATGCCGTGTCCTTGCTCGGGCAAGCGGAAATCAGAGGGAGCAACGTCATCGGCGATAAGGCTTACGGTTCGCAAGCCATCAGAGAGTACATTACTTCTCGGGAGGGAAGTTACACTATCCCGCCGAAGAGCGATAATCCCGAACCGTGGTTTATAGATGAGCATGTTTACAAGGAACGACACTTGGTTGAATGTTTCTTTCAGAAAATCAAATGGTTCCGTAGAATTTTCACCCGCTATGACAAACTTGACGCTTCGTTTTTCGCTTTTGTTCTTGTCGCTGCCAGTGTTATTTTATTGAAATAATACAAGCTGAAATGTTTTTTAAACAAGCCCTAGTCTGAATTGATGAAAGACCTTTCTTACGAGACAACAGATCTCGGAAAGGAGTTCATCATCATGAACAAACATTTGACTCTGGCTGAAAGAAAAGCCATTGAAAGCGCCCTCAACCGGCGAGAATCTCTCAGAAGTATTGCCTCAACAGTTCTGAAGTCGCCGAGTACGATCTCCAGAGAGATCAGAAAACATGCAGAGACTGTCTTCAAAGGCTGTTATGGCCGGACAGCAAACTGCTGCCTTCACCGGTATGACTGCTCCGTTACTTCCCTTTGTAACACCTCTCCGAAATGCCGTTCACTGTGTTTCCGGTGCTCAAGATGTAATACGATGTGTCCTGACTTTAAGGAGGAGGTCTGCCCGCAGCTTTCGGTTCCTCCGTATGTCTGTAACGGCTGCCCCAACCGTCACCGCTGCACTTTAAAAAAACGGATCTATTCTGCTAAATCTGCAAATGACTCTTACGAGAAAACTTTGCATGAGGCTCGTGAAGGCTTCAATATCTCCGATGCCGAGCTTGCAGATATTGATTCTTTTTTCTCTCCTCTCATCAAACAGGGGCAGTCTCTCTATCATATTATCCGTAATAATCGAGATACTGTTCCCTGTTCTGAAAGTACCGCCAGACGGCTCCTGCTTTCGGGTATTTTAGAGGCACGGAAAATAGACTTGCCCCGAGCTGTCCGTTTTAAGAAGAGAAAGGGAAAAAGAAATAACATGAAGGTGGATAAAAAATGTCGTGAAGGCCGTACCTACAATGATTTTCTCTCTTTTTCGGAGAAACATCCGGACATGCTTATTACCGAAATCGACAGTGTCGTTGGCACCGCAGGAGGAAAAGTTCTTCTGACTGTCATCTTAAGAAACTGCAACTTTATGCTGGCTTTTTTGAGAGATAAAAATACTGCTCAATCTGTTGAGCAGATTTTTACAATGCTCTTCACTCTTCTGGGCAGGAAACGCTATAAGTCCATGTTTCAGGTCCTTCTTGCTGACAACGGTACAGAGTTTTCCAATCCGACGGCTATCGAAAAAGGTCCGGACGGAGAAAGAAAATCATATATGTTCTATTGCAATCCACAAGCACCGCAGGAAAAACCGAAGGTTGAAAATAATCATACTCTCATTCGAAGGATCCTTCCCAAGGGAACAACTTTCGACAATTTATCCCAAACTGATATCAACCTGATGATGTCTCATATAAACTCATACGGGAGGAAAAAATTTAACGGAAAATCTCCTGCAGAGATCTTTATCAACCTGTATGGCGAGGATGTATTGCATTTACTCGGACTCGAACTTATTCCGCCACAGGATATCTGTTTAAAGCGGACTCTTCTCGCCGGTAAATAACGGCTCCTTTTTAATTTCTTGATTGCATTAACTCTGAACTGAAAATTTTGCTTTCAGTTGAGGATCACTTTTGTATGCACTTTTTTCGGACAATTTCCTCGTAACAGCTTTTCATCCCCTTGAATTTGTTCCGTTAGCGCAATCTTGATCGTTATTATGTGTTCGTAATGACTGCTTGCTGCTTTTGTCCTGTCAAAGTAAATGCAACCCCGTCGCATTTACTTTGACGAGGTTGCATTTACTCTGAAAATTTACCGTCGGATATGTCTTTGAATTTGAACCGGGAGATCGCTGCGATCGTTCCGTCGGCTTCGATGGTGACCATGGCCAAAGCGAAAAGGCTGAAAGCCGTGGATGCGGAGATCGTGGATCTGGCCGGAGGCGAACCGGATTTCGATACGCCGAAGAAGATCTGCGACGAACTGTTCCGTCAGATCAACGCCGGCTATACGCACTACACCGTGGGCAACGGCCTGCCGGAGCTGCGCGAGAAGATTGCGGCCAAGCTCCGTACCGAGAACGGCTGCGCCGGCTATGACGCCGACAGCGTGATCGTCACGCCGGGCGGCAAGTACGCCATTTACGCCGCTGTGCGTGCGCTGGTGAATCCCGGCGACGAGGTCATGTACCTGACGCCGGGCTGGGTGTCGTATCCGGCCATCGCGCAGGCGGCTGCGGCCGTTTCCGTGGCGGTCCCCCTCGACCCCGACGGGGGCTACCGCATCACCGAAGAGGCTCTGGAAGCGAAGGTGACGAGCAAAACGCGCCTGCTCATTGTCAATTATCCCAACAATCCCACCGGCCGGGTGCTGACGCGCCCCGAAGCGGAAATCCTGCGCGGCTTCATGCTCCGCCACCCCGACGTCGTGCTGCTGTCCGACGAGATGTACGACAAGATCCTCTTCGACGGAAACGAGAACATCAGCCCGGCCTCCTGCGCCGACATTGCGCTGCGCGTCGTCACGGTCAACGGTTTTTCCAAATGCGTCGCCATGACGGGCTGGCGCATCGGCTACATGGCGGCTTCTCCCGGGATCGTCAAGGTGGCGGGAAAACTGTTCCAGCACACGATCTCCTGTACGAGCGGCTTCATCCAGAAAGCCGCGGCGATGGCCTTTAAATGCGGCGAGGAGATCGAAGCGATGCGCCGCACATATCAGGAGCGCCGCGACTTTTTTGTCGGCGGGCTGAACGCCGTTCCCGGCGTGCACTGCGAGATGCCTGAGGGGGCTTTTTATGCCTGGACGAAATTCGATCTGCCCGGCATGGATTCGAACCAGGGCGGCGAGTATATCCTGAACAACGCCAAGGTGGTGGGCGTGCCCGGCGTTTCTTATGGGGAAGAAAAGGGCTGCTGGATGCGTTTTTCCTTTGCGACCGACGACGCGCAGCTGCGCCGTGCCGTGGAGAACATCGCGAGAATGATGAAAGGGCTGAGAAAATAACATGAGCACGATTGGCTGTCGGATCCGTACCGATTTTCCCCGTCCGCCCCGTGAACTGGTGGAACTGTTTCGCGGCGTTCCTGTGGCGAACATCGACGACTGCATGAACCGCATGGCCGCCGTCGACGCGGCGATTCGTCCGCTGAACGCGGCGCCGCTGCTGGGCACGGCTTTTACGGTCAAGGTCGCCGAAGGCGACAACCTGATGTTCCACAAGGCCATGGACATGGCCCAGCCCGGCGACGTGTTCATGATCGACGCCGGCGGATGCACGGAACGCTCGATTTTCGGCGAGCTGATGCTGACGTACTGCAAAGTCCGCGGCGTGGCCGGCGTGGTCGTGGACGGCGCGGTGCGCGACGCCGGCGCCATCGCCGGGATGGATCTGCCTGTTTACGCGCGCGGCGTCACGCCCAACGGGCCGTACAAGAACGGCCCCGGCGAGATCAACTATCCCATTTCCCTGGGCGGCATGATCGTCACCCCCGGCGACATCGTGGTGGGCGACGCCGACAGCGTGCTGGTGATCCGCCCCGGCGAGGCCGAGGATCTTGCCAAAGCTGCCCGCGCGGTGGTCGAGAAGGAAGCGACGATCATGGCGGGCATTCTCAGGGGCGAATACCCGCGTCCCTGGGTGGACGCCAAGCTCGGGGAGCTGGGCTGCACGGTCGAATGACTCTTGGCCGTAAAAGAAATCGTCGCGTCCGGATGAACGAAACGGTTTTATCGCAGTTTGCAGAAGGAGGGGTATTATGAACTTTTGGTCCAAGCTGTCCATGTCCCGTAAGATCGTCGTCATGATGTGCGTCGGTATCGCCGCCGGCATTTACTGGGGCCCTGCCGTGACGGTGATCAAGCCTGTCGGCGACCTGTTCCTGCGCCTGCTCAAGATGCTGATCGTGCCGCTGGTGTTCTTCACTCTGGTCGCCGGGGTGACCAGCATGGAGAGCCCCGGGAGCCTGAAAAAGATCGGCGGTTTCATCGTCGCCTTTTACCTTTTGTCTTCTCTCGTTTTTGCCGCTATGGGCACCGGCGTGGCGCTTGCGCTCCGCCCCGGCAGGGGAGCCGAGGGCGTGCTCGGCTCCGTGGTCAAGGAAGTGACGGTCGGCAGGTATTCGGCGATCGACACGATCCTCAACTGGATCCCCGAGAATCCCGTGGCTTCCATGGCCAACATGAACATGATCCAGGTGATTTTCTTCGCGCTGATCACGGGCGTGGCGCTGCTGCACCTGAAAGACAGGGTCCCCGCGGCGATCGCTTTTTTCCGCAACATGGCCGACGTGATGATCAAGATCACCGAGTTCGTCATGGGCTTCGCCCCCTACGGCATCGGCGCGCTGGTCGCCTGCGTGGCGGGCACGATCGGCGGCAAGATGATGACGGCGATCGCCAAGTTCTTCGTCGCCGATTACGCGGCGATCCTAGCGGGCATGTTCGTCGTGTATCCGCTGGCGCTGAAGATCTGGAACGTCCCCGCTCTGCGCTTCTTCAAGCACGTGGCTCCGGCCATGCTGGTGGCCGCCACGACGACTTCCAGCGCCGCGACGCTGCCGATGGAGATGAACATCGCCGAGGAAAAACTCGGCCTCGACGAGAGCGTTTACGGGTTCTCGCTGCCGCTGGGCAACACGATGAACATGAACGGCATGGCCGCCGCTTTCGGCGTGATCGCCGTCTTCGCTTTCGACATCTTCGGCGTGGAGATCACGCCGCTCCGTCTCGTGCAGACCGTTCTGCTGGGGCTCATGCTGGCGGTCGGCGCCGCCGGCGTAAAGGGCGCGGGGATCGTTATGTCCGCCGTGTTCTTCGAGTCGCTGGGGCTGCCGCTTGGCCTCGTCCCCATCCTGGCGGCGATCTGGCCCGTGATCGACATTCCCCATACGACCGGCAACGTCACCGGCGACATGGTCGGCACGATGGCGGCCTGCGCCAGATTCGGCAAGGTGGACTGGAACGTTTTCAACGCCGACGCGTAGAAAACGCCCGGCCGCGCCTTTAGATCTTCGAAAATTCTCTCCGAATGAAAAAAGTTCCCCGCCGGACAGGGCGCGAAGGCGCCGCCGTCCGGCGGGGAACTTTTTTCATTCCTGTGGAAGAGCCGTCTTTTCGGCTTTCGTTCCCGGCTCGCCGGCGCGCAGCCACTGTTCGAGAGCGGCGTCTTCGCTTTTCATGGTCTCGACGAGCATCTGCCCGAGAGCGCTGATGAACTTGGCGGGGCGGGCGCTGCGCGGCGTGACCAGCTCGACGGCGAGCCGGTTTTTGTCCCGGAGCGGGAAGACGCGCAGGCGTTCTCCCGGTTTTTCGCGGCGTTTTTGTCCCTTCAGGCGGTGCAGCTGGCCCCGGGAGCAGATGGTCGCGCAGCCGCACTGCCGGCAGAGGTCGAGCATGATGTCGAAGTTGCTCACCTCGACGTGCAGATTCGGCTTGAGGCCGCTTTTCTGCCAGAGCTCGCGCACGAGCAGCGTCGTCGTGCTCATGTCGTTGCCCTGAACGAAGGGGACGTCGGCGAACGGCGTCAGGTCGGCGCCGCTGCGGCGGAGTTTTGCCGCGGCGGACTCGTCGCAGTCGGGGAACGCGCGGCTCAGCTGCGGTTCGGGAACGACGAGGTAGAGCGGCTCTGCGGCGATCGGCACGAACCGGAACAGCGGGCTGTGTTCGGCGCCGACGCCGACGAACAGGTCGAGCGTGCCCTCGACCGTCATCTTCTGCAGGTCGCGGGTGTCGCGAAGCGCGATCTTCACGTCGACGCGGGGAAAACGGCGCTGGAATTCGGGCATGATCCGGGGGATGAAGATGCGACCGCGCGTGAGGGGGATGCCGAGGCGGACGGTGCCGCGCATGCCCGCGCTGACGTCTTCCATCTCGAGCGCCATGTTCTCTTCCAGCTGGGCGATTCGGCTCAGATAATCCCGGAGCGTCCGGCCTTCGCGCGTCAGTTCGAGCCGGGGACGGCGGTGGAAAAGTTTCACGCCGTACCGCTCTTCGAGCCGGCGGATGTGGTCGCTCAGGCACTGCGGCGTGACGAAGGCCCTTTTGGCGGCGCGGGAAAAACTCAGCTCCTGGGCCGCCAGCAAAAACATTTCCTGTCCTGTGGTCATGACCGTTCTTCCTTTCCCGCGAATGTTCCACGTGGAACATCCGCTCTCGGTTAACGTGCGGCGGAGCTCTGTCCGGCACGCTCCGCGCGTTTTTTACGATGCTACCAGAACGGTCGAACGATGGCAAGTTTTTACTTGTAATAAACGGTGTTAAATATTGTTTTCTTTTAAGACGGATCATTTTATAATCGAAACAAACGATGCGAACGCCTTCGCTCGTTTGCGAAACAAAAAGGGGGGAGCGCAGATGGGGCAATGGAAAGGACGCGACGCGGACGATCCTCAGGAAGCCTATTGGGCGGGGCTGATGAATTCCTGCGGCTATCGCGTCAAGGATCTGCACAAGCCGGTGATCGGCATCGTCAATTCGTACGCTGACGTCAACCCGGGGCATCGGCCGCTGAAAGATCTGGCGAATTTCGTCAAAGAGGGCATCTGGGCCGCGGGCGGCGTCCCCGCCGAGTTCAACGTGCCGGCGCCCTGCGACGGCATGGCCCAGGGCGATGGCATGCACTACATCCTGCCGCAGCGCGATCTGATCGCCGGCAGCGCCGAAGCGATGGTGAACGCGCACGGCTTCGACGGCCTCGTGTTCATGTGCAGCTGCGACAAGATCGTCCCCGGCATGCTCATGGCCGCCGCCTCGCTGAACAAGCCGACGCTGTTTTTGACCTGCGGCAGCATGATGCCGTGGGAGACGCAGGAACGCACCTTCGTCACTCCCGACCTGAAAGAGTCCATCGGCGAACGCGCCGTCGGGGCGATCAGCGAGGAGACCTTCAGCGAATACCGCGAGAAGATCTGCCATTCCTGCGGCACGTGCAGCATGTACGGCACGGCCAACACCATGGGCGTCTTCGCCGAAGCGATCGGCGTCTGCCCGATCGACAGCACCACGATGCTGTTCTGCTCGTCGGGCAAGTACAAACAGGCCCGCGACGTGGGGGAGCGCATCGTCGAACTGACCCGGGAGGGCGTGCGCTTCCGCGACGTCGTCGGCGAAGGCAGCCTGAAAAACGGCCTGCGCCACATCGCCGCCACCGGTGGTTCCACGAACGCCCAGCTGCACGTCTGCGCGCTGGCCAAAGTGATGGGCATCAAGCTGGACATCGGCGACTTCGACGCGATTCAGAGAGACGTGCCCTGCATCGCCAAGTTCAAGCCCTCGTCGAAGTACAACATCTACGACTACTACAAAGCCGGCGGCGTCGGCGCCACGCTCAAGGCCATCGAACGCCACCTCGACCGCGCGGCGAAAATGGCCATGGGCGGCACCATGGGCGATCTGCTCGACCGTTTCAGCCGCGCGGTCGATCCCGCGGTCATCCACAGCGAAAGCGCCCCGCTTTATCCCGACGGCTGTTTCGCCGTGCTTTACGGCAACATCGCCCCCGGCGGCTGCATCGTCAAGAAGAGCGGCGTCGATCCGGAGATGTTTCATCACCGCGGCCCCGCCGTGTGCTTCGAGTCCGAGGAAGAACTGCGCCGCTGCATGATCGACAGGAGCGTCAAGCCCGGCTGCGTGCTGGTGATCAAGTACGAAGGCCCCAAAGGCGGCCCCGGCATGCGCGAAATGTCCATTCCCGCCGCCATGCTCGTCGGCATGGGACTGCACAAGAGCTGCGCGATGATTACCGACGGGCGCTATTCCGGCGCCACCCGCGGCCCCTGCATCGGCCATGTCACGCCCGAAGCCTGGGACGGCGGCCCCATCGCCGCGGTCCAGGACGGCGACATGATCGAAATCGACATCGACCGGCGCAGCATCCATCTCGAAGTCAGCGACGAAGAGATCGCCCGCCGCCTTGAAAACGTCACAAAGCCCGACCATCCCGCCAAAGGCGTGCTGGCCGCTTACCGCAAAATGGTGAACGGCACCGATTCCGGCTGCACGTGGCTGTACTGAGGTCAAGGGTTCGCTTCAAAAAAATTCCCCTGAAATCGGATGAATCCGTTTTCAGGGGAATTTTTATGGAGCTGTCCTATTCTATTCCAGCGTCTTCATGAACTGGCTGATGCCGTCCAGGCCGGCCTTGAGGTACTCGGCGGTGTTGCCGGCGTAGCCGAGGCGGAAGCAGCCGGGCATTTCGAAGCAGTCGCCGGGGGACACGAACACTCCGGTCCGGTCGAAGAGTTTCTGGCAGAAGTCGTACGAGTTCATGTCGAAATCGTAGTAGAGCAGCGTGATCGAGCCGCCCTGCGGCTTCACCCAGGAGATGTGCGGCTCGCTTTGCACCCAGCCCTCGACGACCTGCAGATTGTCGCGGATCACGCGCTGTCCGCGCTCGATCAGAGTGCCGGCGTGTTTCAGCGCCAGCGCGGCGATGGTGTCGTCGAGGTTGCCACAGCTGACGAGGTTGTAGTCGCGGTGCGACAGGCAGGAGGCGACGAAATCGCGGTCGCGGCAGGCGATCCAGCCCATGCGCAGCCCCGGCATGGAGAACACTTTCGAGGTGCTGCTGGTGGAGATGCCTTTTTCGTACAGATCGGCCACCGAATCGATCCATTCGCCGTTCTGCGTCAGGTGCCGGTAGGATTCGTCGCAGAGTAGCCAGGCCCCCGCGGCGCGGGCGATGCCGACGACGCGGCGCAGCGCCTCGTTGGAGATGACGGAGCCGCAGGGATTGTTGGGGTTGATGATGCAGATCATCTTCGTCCCGGGGGCGGCCAGACGTTCCAGTTCGTCGAGATCGGGCTGGAAGCCGTCTTCCTTGCGGAGCTTGAGCCACTTCACGTCGGCGCCATAGCCTTCGGGGATCGAATAGAGCTGCTGATAGGTCGGTACGATGCTGACCACGCGGTCGCCTGGTTCGATGAGCGTGTAGAAGACGTGGTGGTTCGCGCCCGCGGCGCCGTGCGTGGGGACCACGTCCGCGGGCTTCAGCGTGCGGTACAGGCCGCAGACGCCCTGCAGCAGTCCCGGCGAACCGCCGATGTGGCCGTAGGACAGACGGCGCGAGCAGAGCTCCCCGAGAAACGCTTCCCGATCGGTTCCCGTCAGTTCCAACAGGCCGTCCAGCGTCAGGTTGACCACGCCGGTGCTGGAGATGTTGTATTTGGCGGTCTGTTCGTGAGCGTTGATCCACTCTTCGACTTTAAACGGCTTGATGTACATGGAAATCCCTCCGTCACAGCGGCAGGAACTCGGGCTGATGATTTTTGAACACGCAGTAATATGTGAAGCCCGCGTCTTTGAGAATGTCGCCGGCGATGTCGAAGCACGCGCCGATCCGTTCCGGGAAGTGCGCGTCGGAACCGAGCGTGACCAGTTCGCCGCCCAGCTCGCGGTAGCGTTTGAACACCTCGCGTCCGGGGCTGGAATCGCGCATGCCCACGACGAGAGATTTTGTGTTCAGCTCGACGGCCTTGTTCTTTCTGATCGCCGTGAGCAGCATGGCGTCGATCAGGTCGGCGTACTGCGCGTAAGCGAAGCCCTCGTTCTTGCCGGGGATGTCGCGCAGCACGTAATCCAGATGGCCGACGGTGTCGTAGCCGTCGGTGACGGACAGGTTTTCCAGCTCTGTTTCGAAGTAGGCGCGGATCGAGGCTTCCTTGCTGCGCCCCTCGTAAAGCGTCTGGTCCTCCGTGTCGCGCCCCTCGAAAATGTGCGTCGAGCCGATCACCATGTCGAACGGGTAGTCGGCGTAGACTTTGTTGTGCTTTTCCGCCAGGTGGGGCTGCAGGCCGAACTCGATGCCCAAAAGCATCTCGATGCGTCCTTTGTAGGCTTCGCGCGTTTTCAGCAGTTTTTCGACGTAAGCGCCCACGTTGCCGTTCTCGTTCAGCTGGTAGGTGCTGTGCCATTGAGGATAATCGTAATCCTGGTGGTCGGTGATGCAGACGTACTTCATCCCCAGTTTGACGGCGCGGTCGAGCTGGTCTTCGATGGTCGTCTTCGAGTCGCTCGAAGCTTCCGTGTGAATGTGAACGTCGCAGTACATTTCCGCGCGCCTTTACTGCGCGGCGGCGCGCCGGGCGGCTTTTTCACGCTGCTTGCGGGTCGGCGACGTGCGCAGCCCCAGGCCGGTGAAACCGTAGAAAATGGCGAGGAGCCAGACGATCCAGCTGAAGAAGGAGTAGCGCAGGAACGTCGTGCTCGACGAGAAAAGCACGCTGGCGTAGAGGATCCCCGACGAAGTCCAGGGGAAGAAACCCGAGGTGCCCGTGCCGAAGTCCTCCAGCGTGCGGGACAGGTTCAGCGTGTTGACGCCCATCTCCTCGTATTTGGACTTGAACATGCTGCCGCCGATCAGCAGCGAGACCGTGGAAGAACCGCCGACGGCCGTCAGCACCACCATCGAGATTCCCGTGGTGAGGATCAGGCTGCCCGTGCTCTTGACGAAGCCCATCAGCGAATCCAGCAGCACGTCGAGACAGCCGCACTGCTCGGCGATGGCCGCGAAGTAGAAGCACAGCCAGGTGGCGACGAACGTCTTGTTCATGTCGGCGATGCCGCCGCGCTCGAGCAGCGTCTTGGCCGCCTTGCTCATGGCCGCGACGTCGAAATCGGGATGCGCCGCCAGCACCATTTTGGAATTGAAGCCGCCGTACAGCACGTTGACGGCGTCTTTGGCGGAGAATCCCTGGTAGAGCACGCCGATGACGACGGCGATGAAGCCGGCGCCGAAGAGCACCAGCGTGGTGGGCTTCTTCGTGAAAGACCCCCAAAGCAGGAACGCGACCGGGATCAGCAGCACCCAGTGGAACTTGAACATGGCGCTCAGCGACGCGAGCAGCGCCGCCGAATCCTTGCTGACCACCGCGGGCGTCTCGGGGGAGTTCATGCCGATGGAGACGTAAATGCCGATGGCGATCAGCGCCGCGGGAACGACCGTCTTGGACATGTTGATGATGTGATCGAAAATGTCGTTGTCCGTCGTCAACGAGGCCAGGACCGTCGTGTCGGAAAGAGGAGAAAGCTTGTCGCCGAACTGCGAACCGGCGTAGCAGGCTCCCGCCACCAGTCCCAGATTGACGTCCGGCATCGCCATGGCCAGCCCCATCATCGCCAGTCCCGCCGTGGACGCCGAACCGTTGGACGTACCGGTCACGGTCGAGAACACGCAGCAGAGCAAAAAGGCGCAAAGCGCGATCCAGCGCGGCGAGACCACCTGCAATCCGTAATAGATCAGCATCGGCAGCGTGCCGGAGAACATCAGCCCGCCCAGCATGAAGCCGATCGCCAGCAAAATCATGATCACCGGCACCGAACGGCCGATGCGTTTGCCCACGGCCGATTCCATCTCGTCCCAGGTGTAGCCGCACCGCCAGCTGATCAGCGCCGAATAGGCGGCGACCACGACCATCAGCGGCACGTAGTTCAGCCCCCACAGCGCGCCGGCGCCGAACGTCAGCAGCAGAAAAACAACCGTTGAGACCGCTTCGAACGTGGTCGGCTTTCTCTTCTCTCGCGCTTTCTTCTCCGCGCTGGACATGGAAAATCCCTCCCGATCGAGTGTTTTATGTGAAGGGAACCGGCGGTTCCCTAAACATCCTTTTGTCGCTGAATAAGTTCTAATTTGTATACAATGAAAATCTTATGACAATAGAATTATACCTTATACTATTTCTCATTTAAAGCACCTAACAATCCATTGTCTTGCGGTAATACTCCTTATGGTCTGAGCGGTGAGATTTCTGATCGTGCGGCACAGACGCTCGACAACGTTCTCAAGCGTCGAAAAAATCTCGTTTCGAAAGCCCTGACAGCGCAGCTCTCTCCAGATCTGCTCAATGGGGTTCATCTCGGGGGTATAGGGGGGAATATGGAACAGGGTGATGTTGGCAGGAACCTGAAGCGCTTTGGACTTGTGCCAGGCAGCTCCGTCACAGCAGAGCAGAATATGGTCTTCCGGAAATCGGTGTGAAAGTTCCCGCAGGAAAACGTTCATGCAATCGCTGTCGCAGTTGGGCATGATCAGAAAGAGGCTTTCTCCCGTAAGCGGCTCTACGGCACCGTAAGCATAGCGGTATTCGCGGATGTGAAGGCAGGGAACGTTCGGTCGAATGCCTTTCCTGCACCAGCAGTATTTGGGCGTGTTGATTCTGCCGAAGCCGGCTTCGTCCTGAAACATCAGTCTGACGTTCCCTGTTGTGGATAACTCTTTTAATTCCTGAACTTGAGCGTTAATTTTTTTGAGGCCTCGATGGCCTCCTCGTTCGCTTTCCTGGGGTGACGGCTGCGCGGCATGACTTTTCTCCAGCCATGACGTTTCAGGACCGCGTAAATCTGAGTCGGACTGATAGTATGTCCCACCGCGGTCTGATAGGCTTGGGCTATTTCCGCCACCGAAACGATTTCTCCTTTCCCGGCTTTCTCCAGGTAAGGAGCAAGTACGGCTTCTTCCTGCTCATAGGTCATGTTCCGATGGTTGCCGAGGTAATGGCATTGCAGCACATACGAGAGACCGCGATGGATAAACTGCGAGATGATCTTGCTGACGTTCGTGAAGTGGTATTCCGTGATTTCGCTGATTTCTTTCAGGGTTTTCCCTTCGGCGCGCAAGCTGAGGATTCTCAGTTTGGCTTCGATCTTCTTGTTGCGATTCTTTTTCCGCGCTGCTTCGATTTCCGCCTGCTGTTCCGATGTGATCTCGTATTTTACGGGCATTCTCCATCACCTCGGGTGCATTATAACTGAGGTACGGATACTTTGGCTATACTATAATGAAATAGTATTATAACAAAGCTTTGTCAATCGGGGCGAAGATATTTTTTCAAGAACGTTGGAATGCCGCAGCGCAACGACGCGAACAAAAACCGCGCCGGCGGAAAAACGTCGCGCCCGGACAAAAAACGGAGTCGGCCGAGAAACTCGACCGGCTCCGTTTTTTGTATGCGATTTTATTTTTTCTTCAGCTGACGCACCACGTCGATGACCGTGCCGTCGCGCCATTCGATGACGCCGACGATCCGGTCGGTGGTCTCGACGGGATCCATGGGGCCGGACATCCGCCTGGCCTTGTCGGCCAATTCGTCCATGGAGATCACCGGCACGTCACGGATCCCCCGGCACGCCTCGACCAGGTCGGCGCGGCGCGGATTGACGGTGATGCCGTACTCCGTGACGACGGCGTCGACGCATTCGCCGGGCGTCGTCACCGAGTAGACTGTGTCGGTGACGCAGGGGATGCGGCCGCGCAGCAGCGGCTGGGCGATGATCGTCAGTTTGGCGCTGGCCGCCGTGTCCTGATGGCCGCCGATGCCGTGCAGCAGCGCGCCGTCGGCTTCCGTGTTGACGTTGACGTTGAAGTCGCGGTCCACTTCCGTGGCGCCGAGAATGACCACGTCGAGCATGTTGACCGCGGCTCCCCGGTTCCATGGATTGGCGTACATGTCGGCGGAAATTTCCACGTGCCGCGGATCCGCGGCGATGGATCTGACCGCGCCGAGATCGAAGGACTGCACGTCGAGCAGCTTGTCGACCAGCCCCTCGCGAAGCAGGTCGACGAAATAGCTGGTGATGCCGCCCAGGCCGAAACTGCCTTTGATGCCTTTCCTGAGCATGGCGTCTTTCATGAACGCCGTCACGGCGAGGGCGATGCCGCCGGCGCCGGTCTGGAAGGAAATCCCGGTTTGGAAGTACGGGCTCGCTTCGATCAGTCTGGAGGCGTAGCGGGCGATGAGCAGCCGCAGCGGATCTCTCGTCACCTTGGTGGTGCCGGAGACGATGCCCGCGGGATCGCCGATGCTGGGGACCGCGACGACGAAGTCGGCGCAGGTCTGGTTGATCGAGATCGGCGCGTTGGGATAGGGCACGAGGTTGTCGGTGACGGCGACGACGCAGTCGGCGTACTGACAGTCGGTGAAGGCGTAGCCCAAAGACCCGCAGGCCGAGGGGCCCTGCACGCCGTTCATGTTGCCGTAACGGTCGCATGACGGCGCGGCCATGAAAGCCACGTCGATATGCACGTCGCCGCACATGATGGCGCGCGGCCGGCCGCCGTGGCTGCGCAGCACCGCGGGCTCCCCGAGCCCCCCCGCGGAGACGATCTGGCCGATGGGGCCGTTGACGGATCCCCAGATGCGGGCGACGACGCCCGATTGGATATGATCGATCAGATGCTTGTGCACGCCGAAAAGCGCCGTGGGAAAGAGGGTCAGGTCGCGGATTCCCATTTCCGCGCAGGCGTCGATCACCTGGTTGACCACGTAATCGCCGTTGCGCAGATGATGGTGGAAGGAAATGGTCATGCCGCTTTTCAGGCCGGACGCGGCGATGGCGGCTTTGAGGTCGGGCAGCACCTTGTCGGTGCGGTCGGCGTTGGTGACGCGCAGACGCGGGCCGACGACGTTGCCCGACGGCTGAAGGGCGAAAGCGCCGCGATAGGGTTTGACTTTTCCGTATCCTTCGATAAAGGCGGGGATGTCCCGTCCCAGTGCGTTGAGAGGCATGGCTATTCGTCCTCCTTTTCCAGGCCGGCCTTGACGAGAATGTAACGGGCGCGCTTGACCACGGGAACGTCGACCATCCGTCCGTCCACGGACACCGTGCCGAGGCCGCGCGCGCGGGCGTCCTCGGCCGCGGCGATGATGCGCTGCGCCTTTTCGATTTCCTTCTCCGAGGGCGTGAAGATCTCGTGGATGACGGGGATCTGGTTGGGATGGATGATGCTCTTGCCGTCGAACCCCAGATCCTTGGAAAACTGGGCGTCGCGGCGCAGACCTTCGTCGTCGGTGACGCGGGGAAACATCAGGTCGATGGCGTCCACCCCGGCGGCGCGGGCGGCGATGACGATCATGCGGCGCGACCATTCCAGCTCGGTGCCTTCGGGCGTGCGGCTTGTCTTCAGATCGGCGACCAGATCTTCGCCGCCGGGCAGGATGGCGGTCACGCGCCTGGAAGCCATGGCGACGTCGTAGGCATGCCAGATCCCGTAGGCCGTTTCGAGGATGCAGAACAGCTTGATGTGCCCCTGCGCGATGCCGTATTTGTCCTCGAGGCGGCTCAGCTCTTCGTCCACGTCTTTGATGACCTGCGGGCTGTCGGCCTTGGGCAGGCGGATGCCGTCGAGGCGTTTGCAGGGAACGACGGCCTCGAGGTCTTTCTTCCAGAACTCGGTGTCGGCGCCGTTGATGCGCACCGTCACTTCCACGCTGCCGAAGTCGCCGCGCCGGAGAAATTTGGAGATCATGACGCGGGCCGCGTCCTTTTCGGACAGCGCCACGGCGTCCTCCATGTCCATGACGATGCCGTCGGAGCCGAAGAGATGACCGCGCACCAGCATATTGGGATTGTTGCCGGGCAGATAGAGCATCGTGCGGCGCATTATCTCTCACCTCTCAGACGCTTCACGGCCGTCTCGACGCGCGCTTCGAGCACCACGTCGAGCGCGCCGCGGTCGTTCACGTTCACCGTCAGGTCGTTGGCGCCCAGCGCTTCGAGCGTGTCCCTGACGGCCTTTTCCATGGCGGAGCGGAAACGGCTGACGCCGTTCCCTTCAAGTTCGACGACGAGGCCGGAACCGGGAGCTGCCTCGGTCACTGTGACCAGACAATCCATCGATTCAAGCGTGCCCGCGCTTGCTGTTTTCATTCCCAAAAGACCTCCTTAAAAGGGCTTTGTTCAACGGACGAGTATTCTCGAAAAGGTTCGCTCTAAAAATTATTATTGTAAAATTTACAACGAAATGTCACTCTGGATGCGGCCATCTTTGCGTGATGGAACCGGCGGATTATCTATGTTCGTATGTCCTACGCACAGCGAGGCGAGGATTACTTCATCATCCGTAAGTCCCAGTGGCACAAAAAGCGCACGGAGAGCCGGCACATCAGTGAACCAATGTGGTTGGTTGATCCAACATGCGCCAAGTCCCAATGAATGTGCAGCCAGTAGCATGTTTTCGACAGCTGCCGCACATTCAGCCATTCCATTTGTCCTGTCTCGAGGGGCTACGGCAGAGATTAGTACCGGTGCATGATAGATAAAATGGTAATGAGGTGCCTTTGCACGTGCGACCGAAAAATCCATGATATCATTCTCTGTCAATTTATGTGCGAGTAGTTCGCGCTGTATGACAGCATTAATTCTTGCTAAAGACTCATGTTTTGTCTGCACAAACAGCCTTACCCTTTGTGTATTATGCCCAGTTGGCGCATGTAAGCCACAGTCGATAATCGTTCGGAGAAGTTCTAATTCAACCGGTGTATCTGAATAGTTGCGTATACTGCGACGCGAAAGTATGTTCTGAATAACAGTGTTCATAGTTAAGCCTCCTCTAATGGTAGCTCTCATGAAAAACATTATAGACAATAATTATTCGCTTACAAATACTAATACTGTGAAGATCGCCGTTGCTTTAGCAGTACAAAAGCAACGGCGATCTTGGGGATAGCACAGCATACTGCTTCGAACGGACTTAGTCGCGGACGTAGACCCAGCCTTCCATGATGCGGCGCGCCGTGCGATCGAGATTGCCGCTCAGCACGGTATGAGTGCCGTCGGAGTTGTCTTTCAGATCGGCGTAGGCATCCATGACGCCCCAGGGATGGCCGATGCGGATGTGCGCGGCGTGATTGTCGGGGCGCTTGCCGCGGCCGCAGACGATCTCGTTGACGATCGTGCCGGGAGTGTTGGCGGCGGTGATGGTGCAGATCGCGCCGGTGCCCATGTAAGCGTCGATCATCTTCATGTTGACCGAGAATAAACGTCCGACCAGGTCGATATCTTCGGCGGAGATGGGCTTGCCGCTGCCGGCCGTGTAGTCGACGGGCCGGCGTACGAAAGCGATCTTGGGCAGCGTCTGGCTGTTCTTTCTGGCGTCTTCGAGATCTTTGGCGAAGCCCAGCGTGATGGCGCCGGTGCCGCGGATGATCTCGAGGACGCGGCAGATTTCCTGGCAGTTCGGCAAAGCGTTGAACTCCGCCGGAATCTCGGTGCCGGAGACGCCGAAATCCTCTGGATGGACGAAGATCACGGGATTGGCGGCGTCGACGAAGCTGTACTCGTAGGTCGTGCCGTCGACAGTGATGGAGTCTTTGACATGCCCGGTCGGCAGCAGCTTGCCGGAGGCCGCTCCCTGAGGCGCCACGAACTTGAGCGTGACTTTTGCGGCCGTGCCGGGAACGCCGTCGATGGCGAAATCTCCTTCGGTGACGGCGCGGCCGTCTTTGACGGGAACCTGGGCGACGATTTCCTTCTGCGTGTTGGTGTTGAAGATGTGAACTTCCGTCATGGGCTCGACGGCTTTCACCAGGCCTTCGTCGATGGCGTACGGCCCGACGGCGGATGAGATGTTGCCGCAGTTCATGGTCTTGCCGACGATCGGCGCCGTCACGTCGACCTGGCCGAACGAGTAATCCACGTCGATGCCGGGACGGCTGCTCTTCTTGATCACGGCGACCTTGCTGGTGGACGTGTTGGCGCCGCCCATGCCGTCGATCTGGCGGCGATCCGGCGAACCGAAGGCGGAAAGAATCACCTTGTCGCGTTCCGCCACGTCCTGCGGCAGGTCCTCGTCGCGAAAGAACACCGCCTTGCTCGTGCCTCCGCGCATATAGACGCAGGGAATTTTCCTGTTGGGCTTGTAGTCGGCCATCGTAAAACTTCCTTTCTTATCCGCAATTTTTGAGATAGAATGTTTGTGGAAATGTGCAAATTTTATTTGCGAGGTGAAGCGTCGTGCTGAACAATTACAACTATTTCATCACTCTTGCCGAGGAGAAGAACATCTCCCGCGCCGCGGAACGGCTGTTTATTTCCCATCAGTGTCTGAGCAAATACCTGAAAAACCTCGAGCAGGAATACCGCGTCACGTTTTTCGAACGCTCTCCCAGGCTGAAATTGACGGTAGCCGGCGAAGCCATGCTGAACATGCTGCGCCAAGTCCAGTTTCTCGAGAGGAACCTGGAAAGCCAGCTCGACGACATCCGTCAGTCCAGAAGGGGAATCATTCGTCTGGGAACGACCGAGGGACGCTATCGGATCCTGTTCCCCGATCTGCTGTCGCAGTTCAAAAAGATCTATCCCGACGTGCTTCTCGAGGTCAGTTACGCCACTTCCGAACAGTTGACCGAAAGCGTTCTCAAAAATGAGCTCGACATCGTGCTGATGAACAAGAGCTTCGTGAATCGCAGCCAGCTCACCGTTCAGCCGCTGCTGGACGAAAGGATCTATCTGGTCATTTCGGACAACATGCTTGAACAGTACTTTCCGGAGCGGTATCCGGAATGCCGGGAACTCTTCGCGGCGGAAGGCGCCGATCTGAAGATGTTCCAGCACGTTCCCTTTATCCTCAACCGTAAGAGCTTCAACAGCCGTATCATGCTGGACTCTTATCTGCAGGCCCATAACCTTCATCTGAACTGCGTCATGGAACTGACCCAGCTGGATCTGCATTTCATGATGTCCGCCCGCGACTACGCCGCCAGTTTCTGTTGGTCCATGTACATCCCGCTGATCCGGCGCATGAATCGGGCGGATCCCGAACGTCATCTGAACGTATTCCCCGTCAAGGGCGTCGAGGCGCTGAACCATATGGTTCTGGTGACTCAAGAGGGAAAAATCCTGCCGGAATACGGGCGTGAGTTGATCGAAGTGATAAAAAGAAACTGCGCCGGGTTTGAGAAATAAGTCGTTAAGCGGGAGCCTCGTTCAGCAAATTCATGAGCGGTTCCACGGAGTTCTGTTTTTCGAACGCGCCGATGAAAGAGAGGATCGCGCCGATCTTTTCTTCAGACAGTGCGGCAGCGGCATTCGAACGGAACTTGCCTTCCAGTTCATTCCAGCCGACGGGATTGCCGGGCGAGCCCTTCAGGTCGTAAAGCTCTTTTTCGAAAACGCGTCCGTCTTTCAGCGTGATCTTCACCTTGGCCCCGCGCTTTTTGGGGAACGCGGACTGCACGTCGGGGTCGATCACGCAGGTAACTTTCCGGGCCAAAGCGAGAAGCTCCAGATCCCGGTAGTGCTGGGGCGTCAGGTCGACAACGCCGAACCGGCGGTCGCGAAGCGCCACGGCAGAACCGTAAGCAAGGCTGAATTTGGCCTCGCCGGAATTTTGCGGCGCCGTGATGGTGCCTGTCAGCTCATAGGCGACTTTGTGCGTGCCGATCCAGATGCTTTCCACCTGTGCCGGAGTGATATTATTTTCCGACGCCAGGTCGAGGACCGCTTCAATGCCGGGCTGAGCATGGCGGCAGGAAGGATACATCTTGTTGTAGGTGTCGCCGATCGACCAGACCGTGCCGAGACCTTGACAGACCGCTTCAACATCGACGTTTTCCGACTGAGTGTTGAACAGGCCGTTCGGACCTTCCAGCGCTGAAAGACACCCCTCCATGCCGGTCTGGGCGATATAGGCGGCCATGATGCCGTTGTAGGCGGCGTTGCCGACCTGCACGCATTTCGAACGCTGCCCCGACTTCGTCGCTTCCATCGTGCCGCTGGCGAGCATCCCCGCCTGGCCAAGACCGTTGGCAAGCTGTTTCGCGTCGAGCGCGAGAAGTTTGCCGGCCGCGGCCATGGCCCCATAGGCGCCGCAGTTGCTCGAAGGGTGGAATCCCTTGTTGATCTGCGCCGGGTTGACGTGGGCGGCGATACGGTAAGTTATTTCATACCCGATCGCCACGGCGGCAACGATCTCTTTGCCTGTCCGCCCGAGCGCATTCCCCATCACGAGCGCCGTAGGAACAATGACTGCCCCGGCGTGGCAGCCGGCGTTTTTGTGTCCGTCGTCGAGCTCGACGGCGTGGGCGTACGTCGCGTCGATCATGGCGGCGTGGGCGGCGGGAAAAACTTTTTCATTTGAACCGATGACGCCGCAGTTCCCGATTCCCAGATGCCTGCAGGCTAATTTGATCTGTTCGCGATAATCCCAGTTGATGCTCCCGGCGACCGCAGCGCCGAGAGTGTCCATGATCCGTTCCTTGGCCAGATAGACGACGCTTTCCGGAAGCGATTCATAGTTTGTTTCGGCAATAAAACGTGCGAATTTCTCGGTGAGGTACATTTCTTTCATCGGCCTTTCTTGTGAGAACTGCGTCGATTGTGCGTGATGCGGCTCTCGTTCCAAGGATGATAAAGATTTCCAGGCGCTGAGAGTTCTTCAAAATGGGCGAGCCTTTCAGCAAGTTCCGAAGCGTAAGGCTGGTAAGGCGTGTTCTCCGTCATTCGGCAGAATTTTTGTTTCAGTTCTTCCCACGAGAAGGGGTTCTCCGCTTCTCCCCGCGGCAAGGAGACGAACGTCTCGTGTGTTTGCCCGTCCTTTGTTCCCACGGATACCCGGACTGAGCCCCAACAGCTGGGATGAGCCTGCACAAAGGCGCTGACCTCTGGGTCCATGACGAGCTTTATTTTCTGAGCTGTTGCAAAAACGTCAGATTGTTTCATGGCAGCTGCCAGTACGCGTTCGCTGGCGATGTGTCCATTTTTCAACGCCACAGCCATGGTGAATTCGAGGCTGTTCTGTGCCGAAATCTCCGTCCGAGGACAGGGTTTTGACAAACGCCCCACAAAAGGCGTGGTGTAGACGATGATTGAATCTATGTTCTCGGGAGTCAAATGGAATCTTTCTCGCAGATCGAGAACGGCGTCGATAGCGCAGTGGAGGCCGCGCATACAGGCGTGAGCTTTGAAGTAGATTTCGGAGATTTTGAAGACGGAGCCAAGCTCCGCTACGGCTTTTTCCGGTTTGGGATGGTTGGAGAATGCCTGAGCGAAACCTTTTTTCCCTTCGAATATCGCTTCCGGGCCCGTAAAGCCGCTGAGCGCCAGTTGTAGAGACATCTTGGCGTTTCTGATCGCCCAAGCGCCGCTGAGCACCTTCCCCATGGATCCATCATTTTGGTATTCGATGAGCCCTCCTGTGAATGTTGCTGCGAGACCAAGAGCGTCCTTCATCTGGGCTGCATCAAGATTGTAAAGTTTACCAAGCGCGGCTGTACACGCTACGGAACCGGTGACGCTGGTTGATTCAAAACCGCGCTCACGGTACGAAGAAGGGTTGATTGTTTCCCCGATCCGGATGTACGTTTCATATCCGGCGATAACGGCTGTAAGCATCTCTTTGCCGTTCGCGTTCATAACCTGACCATAAGTCATCACGGCGGGAATGAGGAAACTGCTGGGATGCCCCATAGCAACACGGTGACCATCGTCTAAGTCCGACGACCGCGCCATCAATGTAGAGATGAAAGCGGCATCGTCGGCGGGAAAAGAATCCCCTCCGGGAACAAAGACGAGTGATCCTTTTGCGTCGCCGGGAAAAGCCTTGATATGTGCTTTTGCTTTTTCGCCGACGGCGGTGCAGCAACCATAGAGCATATTGCCCGTTGAATCGAGGATACACTGTTTGGCTGAGTCAAGCGTCTTATTGGGAATGTTTTTATAATGTAGTTCCACGAGGAAATCTGCTAACCGTTGTACGAGTCCAGTCATGCTAGGACCTCAGGTCACAGAGTCTCTGTGGACTGGTATAAAATCTTTCCATTTACGATGGTCATTACAGCAGATAGAATTTGATCCCCATAAAGTGTATTGTTAAATTTGTCGAAGAAAAGAACATTCTTTTGAATAATTTTAAGGGCTGTGATATCAGCTGTCGTACCAAGTTTGAGTGTACCAAGGTCAACTTCTTGCATTGCTTTTGCAGCTGTAACAGTTGTGGTGCGAATAACATCGTTCAGAGACATGCCGAGAGCCATAAATTTTGACATGACTGCAGTAAGGCTGAAAACCATAGGGTTGTTCCAGTTACTAGCGTTTAAATCAGTGCTGAGTGTGTTAGGATAAAATTTGTCCTCAATGGCACGCTTAGCAACCGCTAGCGAGAAATTACCTTGACCTGGCGATACGTCTATGATGACTCCTCGATCTTGTGAGTCCCGTATCTTTCTATCAATAGAACCTGTAGCATACAAATGTAGTCCTGTACCATGGAAAATATGACTAAGAATGTCACCAGGACGCAGAAGCTCTGCGACAGTTCCCATTTCTTCAGGGGGATTGGTTGCATGGATCATAACTTTTTTCCCATAATGTTCCGCGAGTTCAATAGTTTTTTCTAGAGGGTATAATCCCTGCTCTCCGATAATGTTTTTACTAGGGCTTGTTTAAAAAACATTTCAGCTTGTATTATTTCAATAAAATAACACTGGCAGCGACAAGAACAAAAGCGAAAAACGAAGCGTCAAGTTTGTCATAGCGGGTGAAAATTCTACGGAACCATTTGATTTTCTGAAAGAAACATTCAACCAAGTGTCGTTCCTTGTAAACATGCTCATCTATAAACCACGGTTCGGGATTATCGCTCTTCGGCGGGATAGTGTAACTTCCCTCCCGAGAAGTAATGTACTCTCTGATGGCTTGCGAACCGTAAGCCTTATCGCCGATGACGTTGCTCCCTCTGATTTCCGCTTGCCCGAGCAAGGACACGGCATGGCGGGAATCGTGGTCATTGCCGGGACTGAGCAGGAGCGCCAGCGGATTGCCTAAACCATCTACTATCGCATGAATTTTCGTATTCTTGCCGCCTCTGGACATGCCAATCGCTTGAGCCCCTTTTTTCCCCCTTCCGGGGTTTTCCCTCTCCCGTTGGCACTTTGATGTACTTTGCAGGACGTGGAGTCGATAGAGAGATTTTCCATGTCGGCATCAGCGCTTAGGGCGGCAAAGATCGCCTCGAATATTCCCCGCTGTTTCCACAGCCTGAAACGTGCGTAAACTGCCTGCCATTTGCCGTAACGCTCCGGAAGATCTCTCCATGGCGCTCCACTTCTGGCAAGCCACAGAATCCCATTGATGATCCTGCGGTTATCGTATTTTGCCGGGCGTCCACGTTGACCTGATTTCGGGTGTTCGGGCGGCAGCATTCTCTTGATTCGATTCCACTCGCTGGAGGTCAGTTCATATCTTCTCTCTTCCATGAGAAAAGTTTAAGCGATTGGATCGATTTAGGCAACTTTGACGTTTTTTAAACAAGCCCTAATACGAATCTTGAAACCCCAGATTCGGTCTTGACCATATTCTATCGCTTCTTCAAATGCGTCCATATCCCACAATGCTGGATCAACTGGTTCATTGACCTTGGTTGTCATGATTAACCCAATGGGGCTGACGTTCAGTGCGATCTTTGAACGAGTGTCGTAGTTTGCAAGCATCTGCAAAAGAGCCTTGTAGGCTGATATACCTGTGCTGCCGGCATCGAATGCATAGGTGACTTCATAGGGTATATCGGCAAGATCGACAGGCATCCCATTTGCTTGCCCGCGATAATTAATATGAGTGTGGATGTCAATCAAACCAGGACAAATAATATAACCTGACATGTCATAAGTTTTTTTAGCACTTGCTTGTGTCGGTGCTCCCAGGTAAGCTATCTTTTTTTTGTTGACGGCAATATCTCCGATCATGTCAATGTTTTGAGATGGATCAATAATTCGTCCATTTTTTAAAAGTATATCAAATTTATTATCCATCACTTTACTAACTCCTCATTAATGGTCTGGTCTAAAATATGGAGTTTTGAAAAATCAATAGGACATTGCTTGTCAATATTGCTGATAAATGTCCATAATTCCTGAGTGGGATCAACCCCGTATACGGGAGTCACTAGGATATCAAATTTTGATTTGGTATCATCTTCAGTAAACGGATTTTCGAATTCTCCCTTAGGGTAAATCTCTTCTGCTCTAAAGGTACGCCCAGTATGAGTTATAACTGAAAGCTTGGCAGCACCCCATAGACTTTTATCCTTTTGGGAAAGAAGGATAAACTCTTGATCTAATTCTACGGTCACTTTTTTTGCTAGGGTCGAAATCATTGTATTACCAATATTTGAACGAACATCATCTTCAGTGACATGTCCATAATGCAAAAGCAAGGCAAGATTATAGGGAATACAAGTTTGTGCCTGTGCGAGGTTTTGAGGATCATAAAAGCCAGCCGGTTGAAGAAATTCTCCGCCATATACCGTGATTCGCTCGATATCTTTTTCGGTCAAATCATTGTCATGAAGAATTGATTCAAGTAAATCAAGTTGGGTATGGATCCTGCGCACACAAGAAAATTTCTTAGTATAAACGCGTAGAATGTCATTTCTTAACTGAGGATTATTTAGTACATTGAAATTAGGTTCGGGAGAAAAAGCATTGCAGAACCCCAATTCCCCTTCTAATGCGTGACTTGGGCCATCAATTCCGGCTTGGGCCATTTGTGCAGCAGTGATACCCAACTGTGCTGCCCAGCCCGCTAGGATATATTTTTGAGATGAGCCGTCGATCGCAGCTTGATTTAACCCACCGCATAAAGTTGCTGCAAGGGCAATTGCATTTTTTGTCTTCTGACTATCTAAATCCAGAATATGCGCAGCGACAACGGCAGCAGCTGATGCACCGCTAATCGCGGTGGAGTCAAAGCCTCGCTTGGTATAGGCTGAAGGATTAACACTGCGTCCTAGGTAACAATACATTTCATATCCACGTACAAGAGCCTCAATGTATTTGCTCCCATCAATTTGTTGCGCTATATAAGCACACGCTAATGTCGCAGACTGAACGACAACCCCTGGATGTCCCATAGCATAACGATGTCCATCGTCAAAATCTAATAAACGAGAAACTGTACCAAGCCAACAAGCTAAAACCTCAGGATATTGTATTTTCCCTTGTAACGCCGCTAAAAGTTGTTGAGCTTCCGTCTTTTGTGAGCCGGCAATCAGAACCCCCAAATAATCACTTAAGAGTAGTTTAGCTTTTGATTTTACTTCTGCAGGTATGACGTCAAAATGAATTGTATTTAAAATGTCATACATTTTTTCGATACACGTCATAAAATTCCTCCTCTTTGAGCAGGCACTGTCCTTGTTTTGTTCTCCCTTTGCAGTTAGATTATGGGCTCATTTTAGAGCGGATGCGCTAGTTAAAGAGCGAAACAGATTTGTTCATGAAAATCTGAAAGCGCAAGCGTAAAAAATATGAAACGACGCAGAAAATTAAAGCGATTTTCTATTATGATATGAATCATCCTTGTGAATTGTTCTCTGTAAAATGAACTCTTTGAGAAAATGTCATTAATCAAGCGCGTCTTTAACTCTTCAATGTTTCCCCTGCTTCTTCATATACCCAAACAATCCCCCCGCTTCCATGATCTCGTGCTCGAGGTCGCTGACGGCGTCACCGTGAAATTCCTGGTTGCTGGTCAGATCACGGATCGAACCGGTGTCGAGGTCGACTTCCAGCTGATCGCCGTTTTTGATTCGGCCGTTGTGGATGGCGTCGGACAATCCTTTGACGAACAGCACGGGATAGCCGTTGTTGATGGCGTTGCGGTAGTAAATGCGCGAGCAGGTTTCGGCGAGGACGCAGGGGATTCCCGCGTATTCGAGGCAATAGACGGCGTGCTCGCGGCTGGATCCGCAGCCGAAGTTCTTGCCGGCGACGACGAAGTCGCCCGGGCTTGCCTCTTTGGCGAAGTTCTCCTGCCCGGGATAGTATTCGAAGGCGTACTGGGGCATCTGCTTGGGGTCGGTCTCGGCCAGGTATTTATTGTGATAGATCAGGTCGGTGTCGACGTTGTCGTCGAAAACCCAGGCGCGTCCGGTCAGTTTGCTCATGTTCATTCCTCCTGTCCGAGAATGTCGCGGGGGTCGGTGATGCGGCCGCGGACGGCGCTGGCCATGGCGGTCATGGGGCTGGTCAGGTAGGTGTGGCTGCCTTTGCCGACTTTGCCGATAAAATTGCGGTTGTTGGTGGCGATGCCCACGTCGCCCGAGGGCATTGCGCCGTAGTGTTCGGCGGTGCAGAGGGCGCAGGTGGGATTGGTGAAGACGATCCCGGCTTCGAGGAAGGCTGCGGCCAGCCCGTTTTTGATGCACTCGAGCTGCACTTCCGTGGTGCTCGGCGTGATGATCACGCGCGTTCCGGGATCGACGGCGCCGCCGCCGGCCATCAGCACGTCGTAGGCGGCTTTCATGTCCTCGTAGCGGCCGTTGGAGCAGGAACCGATATGCACCTGGTCGATATGGGCGCCGGCCACTTCGCGGACCGGTTTGACGTTGTCGGGAGCGTCGGGGCACGAGACCAGCGGCTCCAAAGCGCTGACGTCGTAGCGAAGCGCCTGGCAGTACTCGGCGTCGGGATCGGCGGAAAGAGTTTTGACGCGTTCGACGACTTCCCGTCCGGCGCGTTCGACCAGCCATTCGAGCACTTCGCCGCTGGGCATGATCAAAGGCACTTTTCCGCTCATCTCCGTGACCATGGAGCAGAGGGTGATGCGCTCGGCCAGCGTGGCGTTGTCGATGGTTTCGCCGGTAAATTCGACGGCGAGGTAGTCCATGCCGTTGGCGCCGAGGTCGCCGACGATTCTCGTCAGCAGGTCACGCATGCATACGCCCCTTGGGAACGAGCCGGTCACTTCGATCTTCATGGTCTCGGGCACTCTGAACCATGCCGTGCCGTTGATGTAGGAGGCGGCGACGTCCGAATTGCCGACGCCGGTCGCGAAAGCGCCGACGCCGCCCAGCAGGTTCATGTGGCTGTCGGTGCCGAGCACGACGTCGCCGGGCTTGATCAGGCCCGCTTCGAGCATGACGTGTTGGCCGACGCCGTGATTCACGTCGAAAAGATGTCGAATGCCTTGTCGCTTGGCGAACTCGCGGATGATCTTCTGATTGTTGGCGACCTTTTCTGAATGAGCCGGCGCCTGCAGGTCGAACGTATAAGCGACTTTGTCCGGATCCCAGACTTTGGCGTCCTTGCCCATCTCCTTTTCAAACTGGAGCACGCAGTTGGCGCCGCCGAAATCACGGGCGGACGCCAGGTCCACACGGCACCAGACGCGTTCGCCCACCCGGACCGGGCGGCCCGCCGCGCGCTCCATGATTTTTACGATGCAAGTCTTTCCCATTATGATGGCGTTCCTTTCATTTCATATTTTTAGATCGATTGATTAAGAAGCAGCACGCGCTGATCGTCTGATAATGACTCTTTATTGATAGTCAAAATTTATCACGATTGAAGATGAGAGAAAAGCACATAAATTTTATATGGGGGCATCTTTTGGTTGCCAAGAGGCAAAATATTCTGGAAACAGCTTAATGGTAAGCAGCGAAAAGTTCAACGAAAACGCTTTCCGCGGTGCAAGAAAATTTTGCACGAGGGGAGATATGTTTTGCTTTTCAACAGCGGCCTTTCTTTAATAAAATGTAACAAATTTTGTTAAAGGAGCGCTGCCCCATGAACAGCTCAGAACACCCCTTCTCGTTTGCCATGCCCGAAAACGCGTGCAATTCCCATCTGCACATCATTGACCCCGCCTTCCCCAACGACGGCAAGGCCGAGGCCCAGCGCGGCACCGTGGAGGAGTACAAGGCGGTCGCCGCGGCGCTGAAGCTGCCCCGTGCCGTCTTCGTCCAGGCCAAGCCCTTCGGCACCGATAACGCGTGTCTGCTCGACGCGATCGAGAAATTCGGGGCGAAAGACGCCGTCGGCATCGCCGTGGTGAATCATTCTGTCGCCGACGCGGAGCTCGAACGCCTCAACGCCGGCGGCGTCAAGGGACTGCGCTTTTCCGTGTGGAACCCCAAGAACGCCGTCGTCTCGTTCGACGACTGTCCGCCGCTGTCGGAACGCTGCGCTGACATGGGCTGGAACATGCAGCTGCACATGAGCGCGAAACAGTACCTCGAGCATGCCGACGTGATCCGCAAGCTGAAAGGCAAAGTGGTCATCGACCACATGGGTCGTCTCGACCCCGCTCTCGGCGTCAAGGATCCCGCGTATCGATTTATCTGCGAAATGATCGATCGCGGCGCCACGTGGGTCAAACTGTCCGGCGCTTATCTGAACACCGTCGCTGGCCGCCCCTGGAACGACGCTACCGCCACGGCCGTTGAGCTGGCCGGGTTCGCGCCCGAGCGCGTCGTCTGGGGCAGCGACTGGCCGCATGTCACAGAAAAGGTCAAGCCTGACGAAACTGAGCTGGCCGAGCTGATCGCGACGTGGTTCCCCACGGAGAGAGCGCGCAGGCTGGCGCTTGTGGACAATCCCGCTGAGCTGTATGGGTTTTAGTCTCCATCGGAATAAAAGCAGCCGCGGGAACCGTGAATACGCCTGCGGCTGCTTTTTTGTGCATCCTGTGGATCTTTTTCGCCGCGCGGTCCGAAAAGGCGTAAAATCAAGAACAATCATGATTCGGTTGTGTGCTGATATTTTGATTAAGGAAGAGGGGAGAGCACATCGTGTTTTACGGAAAACTGCCGATTTTGCTGCTGGCCGAGCTGGTGGAGCATCCGTCGGACGCGACGAACGCGCGGATCGCGTCCTACATCCTCACGCACATGGGCGAGCTGCGCGATCTGTCGATCAAAGAGCTGGCCGCTGACTGCTACGTTTCGACCGCGTCGGTGTCGCGTTTCTGCCGCGACATCGGCCTGACTGACTTTGCCGATCTGCGCCGCCTCATCAACAACACGGACCTCAAGTTCGAGATCGCCTCGAACGCCCCTTCGCCTGCCGCGCAGAAGAAGGAATACATCGGCGCGGTCATCGACGCCATCGCGCTGGCGCGCGACAGTCTGGACATGAGGATGATCGAGCTGCTGGCGCGCGACATCGAAAAGTTCGATAAAATTTCGGTCTTCGGTCCGCTCAAGGCGGCGACCGCGGCGCTCAACCTGCAGACCAATCTGCTCATGCTCGGCAAGCTGGTCAACACCAGTCTGCGCTATTCAAAACAGATCGACTATCTGGAAAAAGCCGATGAGAACGACCTTGTGATCATCTTCAGCTATTCCGGCATCTACTTCGGCTACAAGTACAGTCAGAACCGTATCCATCCGAACATCAAGCGCCCGAAGATCTGGTTCGTCACGGGCAATCCGCTCGTGCGCGAAAACGATTACCTCGACTGCGTGATCACGTTCAAATCGAAGCAGGATCAGGCGTCGCACCCGTATCAGCTGCAGATCGCCGCTGACCTGATCGCGCAGAGTTACGCGCATCTGAAGAATTCCGCGCAAGCGAAATAGGCATTGGCCGAAAAAAAACGCGAAAACAGCCTCGAACAGGCAGGTAATCCTGTTCGAGGCTGTTTTTTCGCTGTGTGCCCGCGTCCGCTCTGAATAGGCTTTTTCGCGGCGCGTTTTCATTTCCTGAAACGGTTTTCGTCATCGGTAAATTTATTGAAATTCAAATTTTTGACCGCTATACTTTTCGCCAGAAAATATTGAAAAAGGAGGTCGTCGGCAATGACGAAGAAGGTCTGCGTCATCCTCGCCAACAACTGCGAGGAAGGCGAAGTGAGCGAGATCATCGACGTGATGCGCCGCGCCGGTTTCGACACCGACGGCGTGAGCATCGAGGGCGAGATCATCACGGGACAGCACAAAGTGCGCATCCTCGCCGACAAGGTGATGGGAGAGGACGTCGAGCCGTACAAGGATTACGACGCTCTGGTGCTCCCGGGCGGCTGGGGCGCGGCCGACACGATGAAGGCCGATAAGCGCGTGCTCGATCTTGTGAGATATTACGCGGGCGATCCGAACAAGTACATGTGCGCCATGTGCGCTGCGCCTGCCGTGCTGGCTGCCGCCGGCGTGAGCAGGGGCAAGACGCTCACGTCCTATCCCGGTCCCAAGATGGAGCCGCTTTTTACCGACGCCAATTACGTGACCGACACGGTGGCTTTTGACGACGACAGGCATTTGATCACCAGCCGCGGTCCGGGCACCTCGCTGCCGTTTGCGTTTGCGATCGTCGACTCTCTGGGCGGAGATTCCGCCTTCATCAAGGGGCGTTTCCTCTACAACGCGCTCAAGGACTGGCCTGACCGGGCATAAGCGCTGTGTCGGATTTCAATCACATTCTTTAATATAGAAAGGATCTGTTTGTACAATGACCGCACAAGTCGCAACGCTGCTGGCGATCCTTGCCGCCATGTCCGTTTCTTTCTTCGCCGAGCTGCTGCCCATCTCGTTCACGGCTCTGATGGTCCCCGTCGCCCTCCAGGCCACCGGCATCCTCAAGCCCGCTCAGGCGTGGGCCGGTTTCGCCAATACGACGATTATCACGTGGTACGGCCTGTTCATCATCGGCGGCGCGTTCGTCAAGACGACGTTTACCAACAAGATCAAGCACTTCGTCAACCGCAACGCGCAGGGCAGCTCCGTGCGCGTCACGCTGATGGTGCTGATCGCTTGCTCCGTGATCGGCATGATGACCAGCGCCGGCGGCACGATCGCTCTGCTCAGCCCTTTGCTTCTTGAGATCTGCAAGGATACCGGCATGGACCCGAAGAAGCTCTTCAAGCCCACGGCCGACGTGTGCAACTGGGCCTCGGTGCAGATGTTCCCGATCGGCGGCTCGATCGCTTATTTCATGTGGTTCAACTCCTACCTTGAGCAGACGGGCTCGCCGCTGCGCTACGGCTTGTTCGACTTTACGTTCATCAAGTTCCCGATGTGGCTGATCCTTGTCGCCTATTACCTGTTCACGAGCCGCGGACAGAAACTGAAGAGCGAATCGGTGGCCGAAGTGGCCGAAGCGGCCAAGCCGGCACGCTATGCGCCCAAGGAAGAAAAGGTCATCGTCACGATCTTCTTTCTCAACGTCATCCTGATGGTCGTCGCCAGCATGACGAAGATCATCGCTTCTTACCTCGTCAGCCTGTTCTTCGCCGCCGTCATCATGGGCAAGGGCTACCTGACTGAGAAGGAAGCCTTCCAGTCGATCAGCTGGCAGACCGTGTTCCTCGTTGCCGGCACCCTGCCTCTGGCCACAGCGATCAACGTTTCCGGCACCAGCGAGTGGATGGTTGGGCTCGTCCAGCAGATGTTCCCCTCGATGACCAATCCCGTCGTGCTCGCTACCGCGTTCGCCGTCATCTCGATGGTCGTCACGCAGTTCATGAGCAATCTGGCCGTGTGGGCCGTGTTCGGCCCCATCGCCGCCTCGATGGCCGTGTCGCTGGGCATGGATCCTCGCCTCGTGCTCGCCGGCGTCGGCGTCGGTTCGATCATCTGCTTCGCCACGCCCATGGCCGCGCCTGCTCCCGCTTATGCCTATTCGGCGGCGGGCTTCAAGATGAAGGAGTACATCAAGATGGGCTGGTTCCCTTGCGTGCTCATGACCGTCGTCTTCGTCCTCTGGGCGCCGCTCGTCCTCAACTGGCTGTACTAAAAGGCACGCACAGTCATTCCCCTCATACACGCGTCCCGGTCTTTCCTGTTGCGAAAGGCCGGGGCGTTTTTATTGACGGGCGGGCATGATTATAGCGGGGCAAAACCGGTTAGAGGACAGGGGACGACTCGGACGCAACCTTTCGGCGCAGTTGTGGGAAATAAAAAATACTCACGAAGGTCGCTTGAAAAACTGACGCGAGCCACCCGAATTTTTGCGGAAAAAGGAGCGCCTGGCGGCTGATATGTCCCCGGGATGCTGGTCACATTGATTGCTGGGAAACATTTTTTATGCTCGCTGTGCCACGGGCGAAAGTAATACTATTTCTTAATTAAAAGGCCGAACGCAAGGGGGCTGCGGGGGAGTTCAGTCGCTTGGACATACTCGACCACTACGCGGTCTGCACAGCTCGCTTTGTGAATCTCCCCCGCACCCCCCGGAAAACTATGTTAATACTTTCTATCAAGAATTAGTATAAGATCGTGGCCGGCGAGAGTATGGCGGCGCCGCGACAGACGCGGCGCTGTTTTGTCAAAAAGAGAAATCTGCTTGACAATTTATTAGTTTTATTCTCGTGTTGTCAGTTTCCATGGCTAATGAAATGAGGTAAAATGGAACAGAAGCAGGACTTTAAGGATTTTCATGGCGCTGGATAAATGAGACAGTGGAAAATCAAAAAATTATGTGTTAAAATAAGCGCCCGTAAAAATCGCTGCACGAGGCTTGCGCCTTAAAAATTCTGAAGCGCTGGAAGGGAATGGATATGGAAATGATGAGTGATGAAGCACTGGAGAAGATGACATCGACCCTCGTGGAGTTCTGCGAGAGGTTTTACGGCTGGGAGGCGTCGGTGGCGAAGCTGGGGCGGCTGTCCGCGCCGCAGCTGCGTACGATCTGCGTGATCGGGCGCAATGAAGACATCCGCATGAAGGACATCGCCGACCGCATGGAGCTGACCACGGGAACGGTGACCGTGATGATCGACCGCCTTCAGGTCATGGGACTTGTGGAACGCTGCCGGAACGAAAACGACCGCCGTTCTTACAAGATTCTCCTTTCCGAAAGAGGGCGCGCTTATTACGAGGAACACCGCAAGCGCCAGAAAGAGCTCGTCCGCAAGTTGGCTCTGAAAATTTCCGACAGCGATCGCGAGGTGTGCGAGCGCGTGCTCGAGAACTTCATGCATAGCATCTGATCGTCGACGAATCGTTCGATTTCGGCGGTTCGCCAAAAGAAAGGTGGAAGCGGCTTTCGTCCTGCAAGCCGCTTCCACTTTTTCTTGTCCGAGGCCCCGGAGCGGACAGAAAATTCTGACGGCGGCGGAAAATATGGCGCCTGGATTTTTACCGTCCGAGACGGGCGCGGGTGGATTCCCGGAGATGAAGGGCACGAATGAATGGCATCATGCTATGATCTGCAAAAATTTCATCATATCTGCGAGTATCTTGAGGAACCATACTGAGAAATGACGGACAAAAAAAGAGTATTGTACAAAAATTGTATTTTATTCGCGAAGCTCTGCACAATGTAAATTTTATCGTATAATGAATAAGTAATTCTGTTTTTTTCTGTTCAAAGTGTGGTGAGTTGGGTGAGATGTCCTTACTGCGGCTCAAAAGAAATAAGAGATGTCATCTATGGTTATCTGCCCTTTGACATGGCGCGGAAGAAGGAAGAGGGAAAAATCGTTTATGGCGGGCTCTTTATGCCGGAAGGCGCCGCAAGTTACCAGTGCGCTCGTTGCGGCAAGCGTTGGTGAGTGACGGTACGGATCGGACCGTGGGTATTTTTGAAAGGGCGCACGTCGCTGCGTTTTTTCTGGAAAGCCGGCCGGCATGCGCCGGCACGTTGATTTTGGCTGGAGGGGGGAACAGGGATTTGTTTGTCTTTGTGCTTACGTTTATCACCTATCTGCTTCTTTCCTGGTCAGGGGAGGCGCTGCCCGCTTATGAGTACGCGATCGCGCTGCTGGTGGCGGCGATCCTGTACCTGTCGCTGGGACGGAAGAACCGTTCACGGCGCTACGGCTGGGAAGGCCTGAGCCCGAAACGCTGGGGGCTGTTCATCTGTTATTTCTTCGGGCCGTTCCTTTGGGCCTTGATCAGGGCAAATATCGACGTGGCGCTGCGGATCGTCACGGGACGGGTGAAGCCCGGCATCGTCAAGGTCTCTTCGGGACTGAAAAGCGGGCTGGGGCAGACGGTGCTGGCCGATTCGATCACGCTGACGCCGGGGACCATGACGGTGGATATCGATCCTGAAAACGGCGATCTGTACGTCCATTGGATCAACGTGACCGACGTGCGCCCGACGGAGGAAATGATCTACGGCAGCTTTGGCGCCTGGGCGAGGAGGCTGACTCAATGACGTTTGCGCGTTCGCTCTTTGGTTTTGCGGCCGCGGTTCTCGGCGTGCTGGCCTTCGGCTCGGTGGCGCGCATCGTCTGGGGGCCGACGGACGCCGACCGCGCCGTAGCTCTGGATACCATGAATTCGCTGGTCATTGCGATCATGATCCTGCTGGCGGCCGCTTACGATTCGGTGCTCCTGGTGGACCTGTCCATCGTGTACGGCGGGCTGTCCTTCGTGGCGACCATGTTCCTGGCCCGTTATATCGAGAGGAGGAGCCGCTCATGAGCTGGATCATGTACGTGCTGATCGTTCCTTTCGCGTTTCTCGGCATGCTGGTCAACTCTCTCGGCGTGATCTCGCTGTACCGTTTCAAGGACGTCTACATGCGCATGCACGGCGCCACCAAGTGCAGCACGCTGGGGACGATTTTCTGCGCGGCGGCGGTGATCGTCTACTGCGCAGCGAGGATCGTCGCCGGCGGCGAGCTGCGGTTTGCCGTGCTGATCATTCATATCGTTATGGCGCTGTTCGGGCTGCTGATCGGCAATTCGACGAGCGCTCACGTGCTTTCGCGCGCGGCCTACCGTTCCGGCATCAAACCCCGGTTTGCCGTGGTGGACGAATTCGACGGCTTCTGCAAAAAAGAGCTTGAAGAGGAAGCCGCCGAGCTGGCGCAGGAAAAGGAGCGTGAGTAAGCGTGGACTGGCTACATTTTATAGTTCTGATCCTTTTGCTGGTTTCCGGCTTTTTCACGGTCTGGTTCCGCGACCTGCTTTGCTCGGTGATCTGTGCCGGGGCCTTCAGTCTGCTGCTGGCGCTTGAGTTTTACATCCTTCAGGCGCCCGACGTGGCGATCGCTCAGGCGGGCATCGGCGCGGCCCTCGACACGGCGATCTTCATCATCGCCCTGACGGGCATCGGTTACGTGCATCGCGGAAACGGAGGCGGACGCCGATGAAATCCGTGCGGATTCTTTTCGTCATTGCGGCCATTGTGATGGGCGGCGCGCTGATGGGCGCGGTTTCGTCGCTGCATCCTTTCGGCGTGCCTTCGGCTGAAGGACGCGCGGTGGACGAACACTATCTGGACCGCGCCGGCGCGGACCTGTCGTGCGAAAACGTGGTCACGTCCATCGTCTTCGACTACCGCGGTTTCGACACGATCGGCGAGTCGACGGTGTTGTTTGCGGCGCTTCTCTCGGTGATGATGCTGTTCCGCAAGGGGGGCAGAAAACAATGAAGAGCAGGAGCATGCGCCCGCTTTCCGTGATCGCGCGCACGGCCTGCGACATGTACGCGTGGTTCATGGTGGCTTTCGGCGCCTATGTGATCGTCCACGGCGACATCACGCCCGGCGGCGGCTTCCAGGGCGGCGCGATCTGCGCGACGTTCCTGGCGCTGATGCTGGTCACCCAGGGCAGCTCTTACGTCTCGGCGTGGCTGAACGAGAATTTTTACAAAGTCTGCCTGTTCCTGGGGCTGTTCATGTTCATCGGTTTCGGCCTGATGGGATTGGGCTGGGCGATGGACGGCACGATGATGCTGAACTGGGCTGCGGTAGCTCACGACCGACTGGCGGCGGTAAAGCCCTGGTGGCCGCCTTCCGGCACGGTCGCGCTGATGGATATCGCCGTCGGCATCGAAGTCGCCGGCGGACTGAGCCTGATTCTGATGACGATGTTCCGGGCCATTCGTCTGGGCACGGTTCAGGAGGACGGCATGGGAAAGGAGACTGGTCATGATCAGCGCTAATCTGCCTTATTTCGTGGTGGCCGTGCTTTTCTTGATCGGCCTTCTCGGCGTCCTGCTGGAGACGAACATGATCAAGATCGGCATTGCCATCGACGTGATGGAATCGGCTGCCAACATGTTCCTGATCGTGCTGGGGTACCGCGAGGGCGGTTATATCCCGGTCAAGTTCCTGATGCCGGCCGGCACGGAGAACTTTGTGCTGCCTACGCCTCAGGCGCTGACGCTGACGGCCATCGTCATCGCGCTGGCGACGTCGGCGCTGATGCTGTCGCTGATCGTCATGCTGTACCGCCATTACGGCACGCTTGACGTGCGCGAGATCAGGAGGCTGAGAGGATGAGGCTGATGAACCATCTTCCGGCGCTGGCGCTGGCTCTGCCTCTTTTGGCCGCTTTTGCGACGCCGCTTTTCGCCGCGGTGAGCGCCAAGGCGCGCAACCGTTGGGTGACGTGCGTCTCCGCGCTGGTGACGCTGGTTGTCTTCGCGCTGCTGCATCGCGTGCTCGTCCAGGGCACGCAGATCTACGTGATGGGGGCGCCTTCGTGGAACATCTCGTTGCCTTCGGGATTTGCCATTCCCGTGCGCATCATCCTCGAAGTCGACGCGTTCAACGCGCTGGCGGCCTGCGCGGCGGCTCTGGCGCAGCTGGCGGGCACGATCTACGGCCTGAAATTCGTGAAGAAATTCACCGGGCTCGAGTTTTACAGCGCGCTGTTTCTGCTGTTGACGGCCGGCACGATGGGCATGATCCTGACCGGCGACCTGTTCAACTTTTTCGTGTTTCTCGAGATCAGTTCGGTGGCGTCCTTCGGCCTGATCGCGTTCTGGCGCGACCGTCCCGAGTCGGTCGAGGCTTCCTACAAGTACATGCTGGTGTCGCAGCTGGCGGCCCAGCTGGTGCTGATCGGGCTGGCGTTCATCTACGGGCGTTACGGCGTGCTCAACATGGCCGCTTTCAGCCGCGCCGTGCAGCCCGACCTGATCAGCAAAGTGGTGCTGGTCTTCATTCTCGTCGCGCTGGGCATGAAGTGCGGCGCGTTCCCGATGCACATGTGGATGCCCGATTCCTACGCCGAGGCCCCCGCTTCCGTGACGGTAATGCTGGTGGCGACCAGCCAGGCTTCGCTCGTGGTGCTCTGCCGCTTCTGCTTCTCGCTGTACGGTACGGCGATCGGTTCGGCGGCGGTGCCCTGGGCGCTGATCGTCATGGGCTGCCTGTCCATGTTCGGCGGCGTGTCCATGGCGGTGGTGCAGCACGAAGTGAAACGCCTGATGGGCTATCACTCGGTGTCGCAGGTGGGGTACATGCTCACGGCGTTCGGCGTCGGGCTGCTGGCTTTGGGCGACGCGACGGCCATGAACGATTACGGCCTGGCGGCGGTATCCGGCGGACTTTATCACATGATCAACTACATTCTTTACAAGGGATTGCTGTTCCTCTGCGCCGGCGCTCTGTATTACGTCGCGGGCAGCCGCGATCTCGACAAAATGGGCGGCTTGGCGCGGCGCATGCCGGTCACGAGCGTGCTGTTCCTGATCGCCGCGGCCGCTATTTCCGGCCTGCCGCCGTTCAACGGTTTTGTCTCCAAGTGGATGATCTACGAGAGCGTCTACGCGGTCCATCCGTTCCTGATGGTGGTGGCGCTGGTCTCGTCGGTGCTGACGCTGGCTTCCTTCGTCAAGGTCTACCAGACGGCGTTCCTCGGTCCCGAGCGCTCTCAGTTCGCGGCGGTCCGCGAGGTGCCGAAGTCGATGATCGCCGGCATGGTGGTGCTGGCGGCGGCGATTCTCGTGCTTTCGCTGTTCCCCTCGTGGACGGTGAACACGCTGGTGCGCCCGGCGGCGGAGGCTCTGGTGGACAAGGCCTCTTACGGAGCGGCAGTGATGGGAGGTGCTTTGTGATGTTCGGCAGCATTTTCTCCGGCGCCGGTTTCTGGGATGCGGGGGCGTGGATCCTGGCGTTCCTCTTCGTGGGGGAGCGGCGCTTTTCATCCGCCGGATGGGACGCAGCGATTACAAGAAGGGGACTGACCAGGACGAAATTTACTATTCGGGCAACGTCATCCCCGACGCGGAGGTCTTTACGGTCCCGGCCAGCTCTTCCTACTGGGGATTCCGCGAAGCGCTGAAGGGCTATTATTCCCACCTGACGGTGCTGCACCGCGGCATCGCTACGGAGTACGTGGGCTGGTTCGTGTTCACGGCCGCCCTGATTCTCACGTTTGTGCTCGTTTAGGAGGCTGCCGTCATGAAGCTGGAAAATTATCTTCAGGTCTTGCCCAAGTCGCTGTGGTTTTTTACGCTCAACAGCGGTTCCTGCAACGGCTGCGACATCGAAATCGTCGCCAGTCTGACGCCCCGTTACGACATCGAGCGTCTCGGGCTGAAGCTGACGGGCACGCCGCGCCATGCCGACGTTCTTCTGGTCACCGGCCCGGTGACGCGCTTCATGGAGCCGAAGCTGCGCCAGATCTACGCGCAGATCCCCGACCCCAAGGTGGTCATCGCCGTGGGCAACTGCGCCACGTCCGGCGACGTGTTCTTCAAATCCTACAATCTCGTCGGCCCCGTGGATCGCATCGTGCCCGTAGACGTGTACGTGCACGGCTGCGCCATCCGCCCCGAAGCGTTGATCGAGGGCGTGGCCAAGGCGGTCACGTTGTTGGAAGCCAAGCGGGCCGCGCTGCTGGACAAAAGCGCGGCGGGAGAGGGGGCGTAATCCGCGATGGACATGCTGGCAAGCGCGCAATCGAAAAAATATCCCACGTCGATGGAAATCTACGCGGATAAAAATGTGAATTACAAAACGCCTCAGGAAGCGCTCGAATTTCTTCAGAGCCGTTTCGGCGACGCCGTGACGGAAACGGAGCTGCGCGAGTACAAAGAGGGCGTATGCCAGTATTCGCGCTGGCATCTGCTGCTTACCGTCAGGCGCGAGAGGTTCCTCGATCTCGTGGACGCCCTCGGTGAGCTGGACTTTCCCCATTTTCACGTGACCAGCGGCAACGACGACGGCGACGCGATCCGGCAGATCTACCACTTCTCGCTGTTCCGCCGCGAAGGACGCGGCAAGGAACTGACGGTCACGGTCACGGTGCGCGTGCCCGAGACCGACCTGGTCATGCCGTCGCTGCACGGGCGCAATCCCGGCGTCGGTTTCAGCGAGCGCGAGATGAACGAGATGCTCGGCGTCGCTCACGACGGACAGCCCAACACGGATCTCGTCTTCCTGCCCGACGGCTGGGACCGCGCGATCCTGCCCTGGCGCCGCGACGAGACCGGCCCCGAGGGCAAGGGCGTCATCAATGAGCTCGATTAGGAGGTGCCGTGATGACCAAAACCTATAAACTTCCCATCGGTCCCGCGCACGTGGGGCTCAAGGAACCTGTCACGGCGTGGCTCGACATCGAGGGGGAACGCATCGTCGACGCGACGGTCCGCCCCGGCGCGATCCATCGCGGCATCGAGTTCATGAGCCGCGAGCGCAATCCCGTCCAGGTCATCTTTCTGGCCGAGCGGATCTGCGGCATCTGTTCGTTCAGTCATTCCATCGCCTATGCCAAGGCCGTGGAAGACGCCGCCAAAGTCCAGGTGCCCGTGCGCGGTCAATACATCCGCTCGCTGGTGCTGGAACTGGAGCGCGTTCACTCCCACATCCTGTGGCTGAGCGTGGCCTGCTATTCGATCGGTTTCGACAGCGCCTTTCACCTCGGCATGGCCCTGCGCGAAAAGGTCATGGACGTCCTGGAAGCGCTCACCGGCAACCGCGTCAACTACGCCGTGACGGCCATCGGCGGCGTGCGCTGGGACGTGACGCCGAAGGTGGACCGCGTCGTGCGCGACATGATCGCTTATTACCGCAGCGAGTTCCACGAATATTACGACGCCGTGATCAACGATCCGGTGGTCAAGGCCCGTCTGCGCGACGTAGGCGTGCTCCCCACGGGCGACGCCGTGCGTCTGGACGCGCTCGGGCCGACGTCGCGCGGCAGCGGCGTGCGCGCCGACGTGCGCGAGTCGTCGCCCTACGACGCGTACTGCGACATTCCCGTCAAGGCCATCGTGCCTCAGGACTATTTCGGCGAAGTTCACGGCGACGTGCTCGACCGTTTCCTCGTGCGCCTGCTCGAGGTCTATCAATCGCTCGATCTGCTCGAAAGCATCCTCGAGGGGCTGCCCGAAGGCCCGATCACGGCGTTTCCGAAGCCGGTCGCCGGGCTGGCCAAACTGAAGGCGGCCGGCGGCTTTGGCTACGGCTGCATCGAGGCGCCCCGCGGCGACGTCACGCACGTGGTGGAGCTGAAAGCCGGCGACGAGAACGTCTTCATGTGGAAAGTCCGCGCCCCCACCTACGCAAACGCCCAGGCCTGGCCGCTGATGTTCATCGGCAACGAGATCGCCGACGCGGCGCTGATCATCAACAGCATCGACCCGTGCATCTCCTGCATGGAGCGCATGGTGCTGACCGACCGTGCGGCGAACCGTCAGGGCGTGGTCACCAAGGACGAACTTTTGAAGATGAGCCGCGAGAAGACGGCTGACCTGAGGAGGAAGATGGGCCAATGCTGATTCTGAAAATCATCCTCGCGCTTCTGCTGTCGCTCTTTGTCGTTCTCTTCGCGTTGTATTTCCAGGCGCTGGACCGCATCGGTCATGCCCGCATGCAGCGTCGTCTCGGGCCGCCCCTCCTGCAGGGATTTTACGATTTCTTCAAGCTGCTCGGCAAGGAGAACATCACGCCGCGCCGCGCGGTGGGCTGGATTTTCAACGGCGCGCCGGTAGTCGCGCTGGCGGCGGGGCTGATGATCTTTTTGTACATCCCCATGGGCTCGGTGCCGGCGGTGCTTTCCGGCCGCGGCGACATGATCACCGTGCTGTACCTGATCACGCTGTCGAGCATCAGTCTGGCCATGGCGGCCTTCGCTTCCGGTTCGCCGATCGCCACGATCGGCGCTCAGCGCGAGATCGTGCTGATGATGAGCTTCGAGATCCCCACGGCGATCATCGTCTCCTCGATCGCGTGGCTGGCCAGTCGGGCCGGCGTGCCGGGCGCGCCTTTCGCGCTGTCGACGTACAACGTCAGCAGCCCGTGGAGCATGGTGGGCTGGAGCGGATTCATCGGCCTGCTCTGCTTCCTTTTCTCGGCGCTGATGATCACTCCGGGCGAAAGCGGCACGGGGCTGATGGACATTGCCGAGGCCAAGACGGAGATCCTCGAGGGCATGACGGTGGAGTTCAGCGGCGTCAACCTGGCGCTGGTCAACCTGTCGATCACTGTGCGCTCGCTGGCATTTTCGGCGCTGATCGTGGGGCTGTTCTTTCCCGGCTCGCTGTTCGCCGGCAGTCTGCCCAAAGCCGCGGTCTACGTCGTGGATTTCTTCTGGTTCTGGCTGAAAGTGCTGGCGGCGGCGCTGATCGGCGTCACGTATCTGCGCAGCGTCTTCGGACGGCTCAAGATCTGGCAGGCCGCGCGTTTCTACTGGGGGTACGTGGGACTGCTGTCCCTCGCCGGCATGATCCTGATCACCGTCGAGATCATGCTTCATTAAAGGAAAGGGAGGAGATCCGCAATGCTGAACGCCATGTCGCTGACGGTGCTCCGTCAGTTCTTTATGCACTGCCTGACCCGTCCCTTCCCCGCCATGCGCATGCCCGATTCCATGAGCGGCGCGCTGCAGGCGGCGGCCGAGGGCAAAGTCGTTCTCAATCCCGCCGTGCCGCGTTGGGGGCGCTTCCGCGGGCGCCTGAATTACGACCGCGCCAAGTGCATCGGCTGCGGCATGTGCACCAAGGTCTGTCCGGCGCGCGCCATCGTCTTCGATCCCGACACCGAAGGGCAGAAGCCCCGCAAGGTGATGCTGCACGGCGATCGCTGCTGTTTCTGCGCGCAGTGCAACGACGTCTGCCCGGTGTCGGCGCTGAGCATGACGACCGATTTCGCCTTTGCCAGCTCCGGCGACCGCAAAACCGGTACGACCCGGAAGGACACAGGCACGGCGGCCCGCCTGCCGTTCCAGAAGGAATGGCTCGACCCCAAACCGGGCGAAGTGGAGGAGTTCCTGCCGCCGGAACTGCCCGAGGAGGCCCCCTCGGTTTCCGCAGAACCTCCGGCGCCTGCCGCGCAGCCCGCTGCGGTTGAAGGGGAATAAGCGCGTTTCATGCGCGCGCAAAAAAATCGCCCGGTCTCGCGAAGACCGGGCGATTTTTTTTGCGCACTCCGTCCCTTTTTTACGCGGGCGCGTGAAAAATCCTTTTTGGTCACTTGATTCATTTTTTGCGAGTGTGTATCATAATAAAACGTTGCCCTGAAAAGAGCCATACTATTCCTCAATGACAAGGCCAAACACAAGGGCGCTGCGAGGAAGATCCACGAAGCGAGCTGCGCGCCCCGCGCAGCGGTCGAGCTCCTTTTGAGTGACTGGACTTCCTCGCGGCGCCCGGCAAACCGTGGTGACGCTTTTTAGCAAAAAATAGTATCGGGGCGTTTCCATGAGAAGGAGGCGGTCGGAAACCGATGGACCAACACGCTGACGGTATCCCCTTACGATTCGGCACACTAGCTCCGGCGGTTTTCGCTCGGCTCTGACGTTCCTTTCGCGTCGGCTGCCGCCGCTGCCGGAACGCGAAAGGAGTGTTTTTTTTGGAACGCAACAAACTTTTTGAGCAGATCGAGAACTGTATCGACCGGAAGCGCTTCCGCGAGGCCAAAGAGCTGCTCTCCGACATGGAACCGATCGACATCGCCGAAGGGCTGGAGCGCGATCTGCCGCCGGCCCGCCTGGTATTTTATTTCCGCCTGCTGCCCAAAGATCTGGCCGTCGAGGTGTTCGAGCTGCTGGACATCGAGGAGCAGGAACGCTTTTTGCAGCACGCCACGGACGACGAAGTCAAAGAGATCATCGAGGAGATGTCCGACGACGACCGCACGGAACTGTTCGACGAGCTGCCGGCGACCACGGTGAAGCGCCTGCTGCAGAAGCTGTCGCCCGAGGAACGAAAGCTGGCCAACACGCTGCTGGGCTATCCGCAGGACAGCGCCGGCCGCATCATGACGCCCGAGTACATCGACCTCAAGGCGCACATGACGGCCGAAGCGGCGCTCGTGCGCATCCGCCAGAAAGCGCGCAGCAAGGAGACCATCTACACGTGCTGCGTCACCGACGAGGGACGCCACCTGCTCGGCATGGTCGAGCTGGAGGACCTGATCCTCGCCGACCCGCAGACGGAAGTGCTCGACATCATGGACGGCGGCCCCGTCTCCGTGCCGACCACCGCCGACCAGGAAGAAGCCGCACAGATCATCTCCCGCTACGACCTGCACACGTTGCCGGTGGTGGACAAGGAAAACCGCCTGGTCGGAATTATCACCTTCGACGACATTCTCGACGTCGTCGAAGAGGAGGCTACGGAAGACTTCGAGCGCATGGCGGGCATCGAGCCGGTCGAGGAAGATTACCTCGACGCCGGGCTTTTCACCGTCGCGCGCAAGCGTTTCATCTGGCTGATCGTCTGCATCGTCGCCGAAGCGCTGACGTCGACGGTGCTCAAACATTACGCGCCGATCGTGCAGCACGTCGTTTCGTTGACTTTTTTCGTGCCGCTGCTGATCGGCACCGGCGGCAACGCCGGCACCCAGGCGGCGACGCTGATGATCCGCGGCATGACCGTGGGAGAGGTGCAGTGGCGCGACCTGGGGCGGATCATCCTGCGCGAGACGATGACCGGGCTTCTGCTCGGAAGCGCGCTGGGCCTGTTGGGCATGGCGCGGGCCTGGATGATCGGCACGGGAACCGCCGTGGCCTGGACGGTGGCGGCGGCGGTAACGCTGATCGTACTGCTGGGCAATCTGGCGGGGACGCTGCTGCCGCTGCTGGCCCGCGCCGTCAGGCTGGATCCGGCGATCATGTCCGGGCCGCTGATCACGACGGTCGTCGACGTCTGCGGGCTGATCGTCTATTTCGAGCTCGCCGGCGTTTTTATCGGCCTGAGTTGAGCGGTCTGTGTCCGCGATGAGGTGACGAACATGAAAAAAATCTGCGTTTTGGATCGGGAGGACGACCCGCCATGTCCGCCCGCATGGGATACAGTTCTCGTCTGAAGACGCTGCTGCAGCAGGGGCGCCTGGACGAGGCCCGGCTGATGATCCGGGGCATGACGCCGGAAGTGCTGGAGGAGGAACTGCTGCGTCTGCCGCCGCGAAGCGGCCTGGCGCTGTGCAGCATTTTGAAACCGGCCCGTCTGGCCGTGCTGATCGAAGGCCTGTCGCGCCGCGAAAAACAGAAGCTGCTGAGCAGCGCTTCGATCCCCGAGCTGCGGGGGCTGTTCCTGTCGCTGCCGGAGCGTCTGCTGCCGGAGCTGCTGAACGCCCTGCCTTCGCGCCAAAAGCATCCGTTGCTGGAAAAACTGCCGAAGAACCTGCAAAAGCTTTTGCAGCCCAAGAAAGAGTGGCCGGAAGATTCCGTCGGCTACATCATGAGCGGCAACGGCGTGGTCCTGTCGCCGCGGGACACGGTGGCCGGAGCGCTGGACAAGATCCGGCGCGACGCGCCGGGCAAGGATCTGGTCTATCACTGCTTCGTCATCGACGGCGAGCGTTTCGCCGGCACGGCGGCGCTGGAAGACCTCGTTCTCGCCGCGCCGGAAGTGAAGGTCGAGCAGCTCACGGAAGAGGACTGCCACGCCGTGCCGCCCGAAATGGACCGCGCCGAGGCGGCGCGCATCATGTCGCGCTACGACGTGCAGGTGCTGCCGGTCGTGAAGGACGGGCGGCTCCTCGGCGCGCTGCCCTTCGACGACGTGCTCGACGTCATGGAAGACGAAAACACCGAGCTGTTCCACCACGCCGGCGGACTTTACGGCGACAACGACGAGGGCAGTCTGTGGGGCGAAGCGCTGCGGCGCTTCCCCTGCCTGCTGCTCTGTCTGGTGACGGGCATCCTCACCACGGGCATCATGGAAAACTACGAGGACATGCTCTCGCAGGTGCTGGCGCTCTCGTTCTTCGTGCCGCTGCTGATCGACACGGGCGGCAACGTGGGCGCGCAGATCTCGGTGCTGATCATCCGCTCGATGGGGCTGGGGCGTCTGGAAAGCAGCGTGCTGGGGCGGGTGCTGCTGCGCGAATTGGTCACGGCCCTGCTGCTGGGCGGCGCCATGGCCCTGCTGGCGGCGGGACGGTCGCTTTTCATCGGCGCGGGCGCGCAGGTCACGTTCGTGGTCGCCATGGCGATGATCTGCGTGGTCGTGGCGTCCGACCTGCTCGGCGCGCTCATGCCCTTCGTCGTCAAACGCCTCGGCTTCGACCCGGCGCTGATCTCCGGGCCGCTGCTGGCCACGATCGTCGACGTGCTGGGGCTGGCGCTGTACTTCGCCGTGGCGAGCATGGTGCTGCTGTAGCCGTTTGTGAAAAAAAGGGAGCGCCACGCTCCCGAAGCGGGGAAGAGGCTGAAAATGAATCGAAACGCGGAGTCGGGGGAAAAGAATTCATCGTATCGTTACGTCATTGCGGCCGTGAGTTTTATGTTCATGTTTGTAGCCATGGGGCTGGGCAACGCTCCCAACGGGCAGTATCTTGCCCCGGTGACGCGGGAGTTCGGCCTGAGCCGGGCCGATTTTTCCCTGACCTTCAGCATGAGGTATCTGTTCACGACGATTTTCAATCTGCTGTGGCTGAAAATTTTTACGAAGATCGGCATCCGCCGGACGGTCGGCGCCGGTTTTCTGTTCCTCGCGGCGGCGTTTTTCATCTTTTCGTCTTCCAGCACGCTGCCCGGGTTTTACGCCGGCGGCATCCTGCAGGGCACCGCGCTGGCCCTGTGCACCAGCGCGTCCTGTTCTTATCTGGTGGACAACTGGTTCACGGAGCGCAAAGGCACCGTGCTGGGCATTGTTTTTGCTGCCAGCGGCATCGGCGGCGCCCTCGGCAACGTGCTCGTGGCGCGCTGGATCGCGCAGAACGGCTGGCGTTTCTCCTACCGTTTGACTTCGTTCCTGATCCTGGGCATCGGCCTCGGTCTGACGTTGTTCGTGCGCGTGCGCCGCAGGCCGGAAAACGCCGCTTTGCAAAAGGCGCGCGCAGAGCCTTCCGACGCCGGACCGTCGCTTGCGGAGCTACGCCGTACGGGCCGTTTTTACGCGCTGTTCGCGATCGTGTTCGTGCTCGGCTGGCTGTGCAATCCTGTCTATACGATCGCTCCCGCGCATCTGGTGGATCGCGGTTTCGATCCCGTCTTTGCCGGGCAGATGACGGGGCTGATGTTCATCGTGCTGGGCGCGGCCAAGGTCCTCTGGGGCGCGCTGTACGACCGTTTCGGGCTTCGGCCTGTATTCCTGACGAGCTGCGCGTGCGGCGTCGCCGCGCTGCTGACGCTTTCCCGCGCCTCGGGCGAGCTTTCCGCCGTCGCGTTCGCCGTGCTGCTGGGCTTTGCCATGCCGGTGGAGACCATCATGGTGCCGCTGCTGGTGACGAATCTTCTGGGGGCTCGGGCGTATACGGCGATGATCGGCGTTTTCTTCGCGCTCATGTCCGCCGGCATCGCCGTCGGCAACCCGCTGATCAACTTCGGTTACAGCCTCGCCGGCAGTTACTCGCCCGTGCTGATCCTCTACGCCGGGCTCTTTGCGCTCTGCGCCGCTCTGTATCTGTGGTGCGAACGCGAGGCGGAACGTTTTGGAAAAAGAGCCCATTGAAAGATCGCGACAGAAAAAACTCGGAAACAGCCGCTCCGTTTCTGAGTTTTTATTGTCCGTGCGCCGCGACGTCATGAAGGTGGGAACGATGAAAAGAATTTTCTTGTGTTTGGTTCTGGCGCTGGCGGCACGTTCCGCTTGCGCCTTCGAAGACGCGAGGCAGAACGCTGCGGTCGATTTGATGCGCCGCTGCGAGGCGGTGCTGTGGGAAGAAAAGTTGAGGCGCGTGCCCGATTTCGACGTGCGCCTCGATCCCGATCGTACCGGCTTGGTGGGCGAGGAGTTCACCGCGCTGGCCACGACCCCCGGCAGCTGGCACGACAAGCGCGCGGCCGCCCAGCCGGAAATGGCCGGGGCCCTGGCCGGCTATCTGATCCGCGCCGGCGTCAGAGAAGGAGATTGGATCGGCATCAACGCCACCAGTTCCTACCCCGGTTTCACGATGGCCGCGCTCTGCGCGGCGCGAACGCTGAAACTGAACACGGTCTTCGTGCTCTCCTACGGCGCTTCCATGTATGGCGGCACGCTGCCGCAGTTCACCGTGCCGGTGATGCTCGACGCGCTGCGCGAACGCGGCGTCATGGACGTGAAGATCGACGCGCTGACGCCGGGCGGCATGGACGACCGCATGCGCCGGAACGTCCTCGATGAGGATGTGCTGCCGCTCGTGCGCCGGCTCATGAGCGAGCGCCGCGAAACCTGCATGATCCCGGCAGATCTCCGCATGTCCATGGCTTTCCGGCAGATGCTCTTCGCTGCAAAGCCCATCACAGCCTTCATCAGCTGCGGCGGTTCGTGGCTGAGCCTTGGGCGCAGCATGGAAGAAGGCGCCGTTCTGCCTCACGGGCTGATCATGCCGCCCTGGCCGGTAAAGCCGAAAACGTGGGATCGCGGCCTGATCATGGATTTTCTCGAAAAAGGCGTGCCCTGCATCCATCTGCTGTTCACCAAAGGTGTGTGCCGCGACTGGGATCTGCCTCACGGCACGGGGCCCGAACCGAATTTCTGATACCGGTTTTCAATGGAAAGGCGTCGTTGAAAATATTGCGCATCGGCGCGGGAAAAAATGAGAATTGACGATAAATCGGGATTGTTCCACGTAGAACAGTCCGCACGAAAAAGCCTGCCGATCGAGCGATCGGCAGGCTTTTTCCGTTTGTCGCTTTTTCGTTCTTCTTGGCGTTCTTCGCCGCCTTACGCTCACTGATGCGTGCCGTTGGCGCCGTAAATGTCGCGGAAGCGGGGCATGGCGGCGATGGCGCCCCTCTTTTCGCAGACGCGGGCGGCGACGGCCGAAGCGCCGGAACCGATCCAGCGCGCCTGTTCCGCGGTCAGTTCGTCCCAAGCGGTGGCGTCGGGCAGGCTGAACAGGCCGCGCAGCAGACCGGCGGCATAGCCGTCGCCGCAGCCGGTCGTGTCGGCGACGGCGACCGAGTAGGCGAAGAGGCGCTCGCAGACCTGGCCGGAAGCGATCAGCGAACCTTGCGCGCCGGCGGTGAGGACGGTGAGCGCGCCGCGGCGGGCCTGGTGCATGGCGGCGAAGCTGTCGTTGACGTCCTCGCCGGGGAAGAACCATTCGATGTCGTCGCGGCTGAATTTGACGAGCTGCGGGCGGATCATGAATTTCAGCGCCCGTTCGCAGTAGTTTTGCTTGTCGGCGATCAGCGCGGGACGGACGTTGAGATCGAACGACACGGGAACGCCGGCATCGTAGAATTTTTCCGCCAAGGCTTCCTGCGCGGACGCGCCCGGTTCGGAGGCGAGCATGACGCCGCCGCAGTGCAGGCCGCTGAAGTCGTTCGGGTCGATCTCTGCCACGTCGTCGGGCGTCACGGATTCGTCGGCGCAGCCCGCGCGGCGGAAGGCGAAGTTCGGTTGCCCCGAGGTGGCGAGGCGCACTTGCGCAGCGGCGGTGGCGCGGTCTTTTTTGTAGACGGTGAAGCGGTGGTCGATGCGCTCGCGGTCGAACAGCCGCAGCAGCGCGCGTCCTTCCTCGTCGCCGCCGATGCCGCCGCAGAAGGCCGCCGGTAGTTCGAGCCGCGCCGCGCCGACGGCGGCGTTGAGCACGGAACCGCCGGGCAGGGAGCTTTGCAGTTCGCCTGCGGCGTCGTAAAACTGGTCCATCAGCGCTTCCCCAAAGAACAGAACTGGTCTCATCGTCTTTTTCTCCTTTTGTGCCGCTGGGACGGCGCGTTCGTTTTCACAAGTCTACCATAGCCGGGGGCCTTTCGGCGAGACGGTCTTGACGCGTCCGCCCGGAACGATGATAATAAAAGCAGGAACCGGGGGCGTCGGCGTATCCGGCTGAGAGGAGACGAAACGGTCTCGACCCTTGGAACCTGATCCGGTTCATACCGGTGCAGGGAAGGTGCGGGTTTTCCCGTCCCCTGTAAATCTTTTGATTTTACGGGAGGTCTTTTTGATGTATCAACGCAGCAAAACGCAGTCGGTGGTGGAGGCGGCGCTGTGCATTGCGCTGGCGGTGGTGTTCTCGCGGCTGAGGCTGTTCCGTCTGCCTCAGGGCGGTTCGGTGACGCTGGAGATCGTGCCGCTGCTGGTGTACGCGATGCGCTGGGGACTGTTGAAGGGGATCGGCGCGGGCGCCGTGGCCGGCCTTCTGCAGTACGTGATGGGCGGCTACGTGGTCCATCCCGTGCAAGGGATGCTCGATTATCCGCTGGCCTACGCGGCGCTGGGGCTGGCGGCGCTGGGCGGGGAACACGTCTTCGCCGGCATCCTTGTCGCCGTGGCGGCGCGGATCGTCTGCCATGTGGCCTCGGGCGTGGTGTTCTTCGCGTCCTACGCGCCGGCGGGCACGCATCCGCTGGTCTACTCGCTGCTGTACAACGGCAGCTTCATGGCCGCCAACATGGTGATCGCGCTGATCCTGGTGCCGCTGATTTTGGCGCGGCTGAAAAAATTCTGAGCGATACGGAGGTGGCGCCGTCGTGAAAAAGAAGCGTCTTCTGAAAATCGCGGCGTGCGCTCTGCTGGCGCTCGCTTTCGCGGCCGCGCCGTCGCAGGCCTCCGTGGAGAGCGCGTTGGAAGCGTGCCGCTCCGAAAACGGCCTGCTGCCCGATCGGCCCGGCGGCAGCACTTATTCGTCGGAAGTGCTTGTGCGCGAACTGCGCCTGCGTCTGCTGCAGAACGACCGTGAGCGCTTTGAGGCGCTCTACCGCTTGGCGGTGAAGCACTTCCAGTCGCCGCTGATGCTGCTGTACCGGCAGCTGGACGCTTCTTTGCAGCCGGTAGCGTGGGAGGACCGCACCGCGACGGACCTGCAGTTCTGCCGCGTGCTGCTCGACGCGGCGGAACGATGGGACGAGCCGCACTACCGCGAGCGGGCGCTGAAAACGGCGGGGCGCATGCTGCGCTTCAACGTCTACCGCAACGTGCTGATCAACGGCGCCTCGTGGAAAGAACGGGAGTCCGGGATTTTCAGCATTTACGAGCCCAGCCACCGTCTCAGCCTCGGCGCTGTCGACGTGAAGGCGCTGCTGCAGCTGCAAAGTTTTTCTTCCCAGTGGGAGCCGGTGGCGCAGCGCTGTCTCGGCATCCTGCTGGCGGGGAGCGGCGCGCAGACGCTGCGGCTGGCTTACGACGTGGACAAGCGCAGTTACGTGGACAGCCAGGACGGTTCTCTCGACGCGCTGTTGATCATGGCCAATCTGCTGGACGGCGGCCTTGTGCCGCTTCATTCCATGGACCGTCTGGTGGAAAGGCTTCGCGCCGAGCCGACCTGTTTCGTCGAAGGCGAACAGGCGTCGCTGGCGGCCGCTTCGCTGGGCGCTTACGTGCTGGCTCAGGCGGGGCGCGCGGCGGAATCGCGTCAGGTCTTTCTGCTTCTTGAAGAACAGTTCGGCGCCGGCGGAGAGCTGCTGCGCGCTCCCGGGCAGCAGCCGTCGATCCTGCACAATCTCATGTATCTGATCGTGCGCGAGATCCTCGAACCGGAAAGAAGCATGGAGGCCCGCTGAACGAGAAGCTTTTCCGAAAAGAAAAACAGGGGCGGACGACCGGGAAAATTTGGCCGTCCGCCCCTGTTTTTGCCGCAAAAGCCGGTTCGCATGATGGTATAATGGCGAAAAATCGCGGCCGCTCGGGCCGATCTTCGAGGAGTGCGATCATGAAACAGGAACGACATTATCCGCGCTTCGCCGTCACGCCCAAGGCGGAGCGCAGCGTCAAAAGCGGCCATCCGTGGGTCTACGGCGAAGAGGTCACGGACGTTCGGGGACAATACGCCCCCGGCGATCTCGTCGACGTGGTGAGCCGCGGCGGAACGTACCTCGGCACGGGGTTCGTCAACGACCGTTCCAAGATCCGCGTCCGCCTCATCTCCGCCAACGCCAACGACCGCTTCGACGCCGCTTTCTTCGAGCGCCGTCTGCGCTACGCGCTGAACTACCGCAAAACGGTGATGGGCGATCAGTACGACTGCTGCCGTTTGATCTTCGGCGACGCCGACAACTTTCCCGGCCTGACCGTGGACCGCTTCGACGACGTGCTGGTGGCCGAAGTGCTGTCGCTCGGCATGGACAAGTTGAAAGAGCTGCTGTTCCCCATGCTGGTGCGGCTGCTGCGCGAGGGCGGGCAGAAGATCAGCGGCCTGTACGAGCGCAGCGATTCTGTAATCCGCGACCTTGAGGGCCTGCCGCGGCACAGCGGCGAGTTCGCCATGGACGGCTGCTCGCTGGCCGGGCGCCGCACGGCGCGCATCTGCGAGAACGGCGTGCTCTACGACGTCGACTTCGTGGAGGGGCAGAAGACGGGCTTCTTCCTCGACCAGAAGTTCAACCGCGCTGCGGCGGCCCGCCTGTGCGCCGGTCTGAACGTGCTGGACTGCTTCACCCACACCGGCTCGTTCGCGCTCAACGCCGTCAAGGGCGGCGCGGCGCACGTCACCGCCGTGGACGTTTCCGCGAGCGCTCTGGAGATGGCGCGCCGCAACGCCGCGCTGAACGGCTGCCTCGACCGCGTGGACTTCGTCGCCGCCGACGTCTTCGACCTGCTCGCCGACATGGCCTGCCGCGCCCGCGGCGAGTACGGCATGATCATCCTCGACCCGCCTGCCTTCGCCAAATCGCGCCGCAGCGTGCGCGACGCCGCCCGCGGCTACAAGGAGATCAACCTCAAGGCCATGAGGCTGCTGCCCCGCGGCGGCTACCTCGCCACCGCCTCGTGCTCCCACTTCATGACCGACGAGCTGTTCCGCCAAACGCTGGCCGCCGCGGCCGCCGACGCCAAAGTCAGCCTGCGCCGGATCGAAGCCCGCGGCCAATCCCCCGACCATCCCGTCCTCTGGGGCGTGCCGGAAACCGAGTACCTCAAGTTCTATCTGTTTCAGGTGGTATAAAATCAGCGTCAGGGGTGAGAAGACGTGGCGATTCCCAAAATCATCCATTACTGCTGGTTCGGCGAAAAGAAATTCCCCGCGCTGGGACGCCGGTGTCTTGCTTCATGGAAGAAATATCTGCCCGATTACAGGATCGTTCTTTGGAACGAGCTGAATTTCGACCTTTCCGCGTTCCGGTTTACACGGGAAGCGGCGGCCATGAAAAAATGGGCCTTCGTCTCGGATTTTCTGCGGATTTACGCCTTGTATCATCAAGGCGGGGTTTATCTGGACAGCGACGTCGAGGTGCTGAAGCCGCTCGATGGCTTTTTGCGGCATCGCGCTTTTACTGGATTCGAGCGTCCCGGCTGTCCCGTGACCGGGATCATGGGAGCCGAGGCGGGACACCCGTGGATCGAAGGATTGCTCGATGACTACGTGCGGAAACGTTTCGTCGATGAAAACGGCGCTCCCGATCTGACCCCGAATACGGGACTGATCACGCGGGACCTTCAGGAACGGTACGGCGTGCTTTTGAACAATCGAAAGCAGTTTCTTGACGACGGCCTGTGTATCTATCCGCAGGAGATCTTTTGCCCGCTGACCCTGAAAGGTGAAAATTACGGAAAAAATTTTGCCGGCGCCTTTACGGTCCACTGGTTCGCGGGCAGCTGGCGTCCGCCGGGCGCCCGTCTGGTGAGCGGGCTGGGGAGAGTGCTGCGGAAAGTCCATCTGTATAATGCGGCGCGGCGGATCGTGCGGGGGAAAGACGCCTAGTTCCCGTCCCGCCGGGAAACTTGCCCTCCCCGTCGCGGCGGCACAGCGCGGAACGGAATTATCGTTTCTTTTGCCGAGGCGCGGGAGCTGAAGAGAGAAGTCCGGCGTAGAGTTGTTCGTGCATTTTTTGGAGGCGTTCGATGGCGTAGTTTTTGACCTTTTCCGAGGCCCGTCTGACGTGCTCTCGGCAAGGCGCGGGCGCGCCGAAAACGGCGTGGAACGCGTGTGCCAGCGCTTCCGTGTCGCCTACGGGCACGAGCGTGCCGCAGCCGCCGGCGAGCAGGTCGCGCGTGCCGCGGACGTCGGCGCCGATCGCCGGCGTGCCCATGGCCATGGCTTCCAGTATCGAACGGGGCAGACCTTCGCGTTCCGAGGGCAGCACGGCGGCGGCCGCGCCTTTGAGCAGCGCGGGGACGTCGTCGCGCTGGCCGAGGAAGTGGCAGCGTTTTTCGACGCCGCAGCGGCGGGCCAGCGCTTGCGTTTCCGCGAACAGCGGCCCCTGTCCGGCGAAGGCGAGATGAAGGCGCGGCTCCTCGATTCGTGCGAGCGCCCTGACGGCGTCGCGGTGGCGTTTGCCGGGATTGAACTCGGCGATCATGAGAAGGTAGAGCTCCTGCGGCATCAGCTGCATTTCCCGGCGCGCGGCGGCGACCTGCGCGTCGCTGACGGCGCCGCTGCTGTATCGCGATAGATCGACGCCGATCCCCGGCATCAAGGCGACGTTTTCGCGCGGAACGATGCGGTGTTTCTGCGCGGCGTCGTAGTCTTCGCGGTTGATGACGACCAAACGGTCTGTCCAGCGCCCGGCGAGTTTCTCGAGGGCGATGAACAGGCCGTTTTTTATTTTCGAGTTGCCCTTGAAGAAATGAAAGCCGTGCGCGGTGTACACGACCTTGACCTGCCCCGCCGCGCGCAGGCCGCGCAGGGCGAAGCGGGCGACGAACGCCGCTACGGGCGTGTGGACGTGAACGATGTCGTATTTTTCGCGAGCGACCAGTTCGCGTACGGCGCGCGGCGCGCGCGAAATTATGCGGGTCGAGAGGGCGGCGTCCCCAGTCGACGGCGTAAAAACGATCGAAATGACTTTCCGCGGCGGGAAAGGGATCGCGCGCGTTGGCCATCGCGTCGACCTGCCAGCCTTGGGCGCGGAAATAATCGCCGTAAGGAAGCAGGAAGTCGCGCAGCGTTCTTTGGATCGTTGTCGCAATAAGAAGTTTTTTCATCGTAAATTCTCGAATGCGTTCAGCGTTTCCACGAGAGATTGCTCGAACGGCACGATATCGTACTCTTCGCATCGACTTAACTCCCGAGCGTAGCAGAGAGAGCCGAAGGCCTTGTCGACCGCCGGCGTGAAGCGGCGCAAAAAATACAGCGTGGGATTGAGAAGTCTCGTGAGAGTGATGTTCCGCCCCTGGAGCGCGCCCAGACGGCGCACCAGATCGGAAGTGCCGACATAAGCGCTGTTTTGCGGGAAGAACGTGCCGGAGTCCTCCCGGTCGACGATCAGGCGGAGCTGTTCGCAGAGGTTGCCGATATAGATCATGCTGCGGCGGTTTTCCACTTTGGGAAAAAGCGGCAGGCGGCGCGCGCATCCGATCAGCGCGGGAAAGTTCCCCCCGCAGCCCGGGCCGTAAATCAGAGGGGCGCGGACGACGGCGATCCTGAACGCCGGCGCGGCGAGCGCGGCGAGTCTCCCTTCGGCTTCCAGCTTTGACTGTCCGTAAATGTTCGACGGCGCGGGGACGGTCCCGGCCGCGATGATTTTTTCCTCTCCCGGCGGCGCGCTGTCGCCGTAAACGGCGATGCTGCTCATGAAGACGAACTGTCCGACGCCCTCGCGACGCGCCTTGAGCGCGGTCTCCTCGGCGAGGTCGCGGTTGACGCGCCGATAAAACTCGTCGGGCGCGGCGGACAGGTGCGCGATCCCCGCGCAGTGAATCAGGGCGTCGTAACCGGCGAAGCTGTGCCGGCGCCACTCCGCGCCGCGCAGGCTGACGAAGTCGGTCCGGTAGCGGCCGCCGAAGCGTTCCAGCCATCTGGCGAAAGAGCGTCCCACAAAGCTGCGGGCGCCGGCGACGAGAATTTTTTTCATGGCGGTCAATCCTTCGCGCCTTTGATCTTTTCGAGCGCGCGGGGCCGCTTGATCTCCGTTGGCGGCGCGATGATCGTTTCCCCTTCGCCGGCGTCGATGCCGTTGCGGCGCAGGACGACGGCGGCGGTGCGCCAGAGGATCTTGAGGTCGAGCCACAGGCTGAGGCGGTCGACGTATTCGAGATCGTACTGGAGGCGCTTTTCCCAGCTCATGGCGTTGCGGCCGTTGATCTGGGCCAGTCCCGTGAGGCCCGGGCGGACGGAGTGGCGGCGCGCTTCCTCTTCGCTGAAGAGCGGTAAAAAATCGACCAGCAGCGGACGCGGCCCGACGAGGCTCATCTCGCCCTTGAGGACGTTCCACAGCTCGGGCAGTTCGTCGAGGCTCGAACGGCGCAGCCAGCGGCCGAACGGCGTGAGGCGCTCCCGGTCGGGCAGCGGGCGTCCCGAAGCGTCGACGGCCTGGCGCATGGAACGGAACTTGTAGTTCAGAAAAATCTTTTCGCCGCGCCCCGGGCGCGGCTGAGCGAAGACGACGGGAGAGCCCAGCTCCCTTTTCACCCGCAGCGCGACCCGGATCATCAGCGGGGAAAAAATCAGCAGCGCCCCCAACGATCCGACGATATCCATAAGCCGCTTGAGCGGCAGATAACTTTTTCCGCTGATCAGGATCATGTCTTTGGCCTCCGCGAAGATTTTTTTCATTATATCCCACCGGCCGCGAAATGGGGCGCGGTTCCTTCCCGCCGCGTTTCGTTTTGCCGCCGCCTTGATTTCTTCGGCGCTTCCTGTATGATGATTGGTATTCGTGGAAGAAAGGGGGCGGCGGCGTTGGAAGACATTCTCGAAGGGCTGAGCGCGGCCCAGCGCGAGGCCGTGACGGCGACGGAAGGTTACGTGCGCGTCATCGCTGGCGCCGGATCGGGCAAGACGCGCGCCCTGTCGCGGCGCTTCGCCTGGCTGGTGGAAGGGCTGGGCGTGATGCCTGGGCACATCCTCTGCGTCACCTTCAGCAACAAGTCGGCCAACGAAATGCGCCAGCGCATCCACGCGCTCACCGGCGACAACGACACGGGCTACGTCAACACGTTTCACGGCTTCTGCGTCTCCGTCCTGCAGGAGGACAGCCACGCCGTGCAGTATCCGAAAAGCTTCATCGTCCTCGACAACTCCGACATCGACGACATCCTCAGGATCGTTTACGCCGAGCGCGGCCTGACGCTGCGCGACATGACTTTCGCCGAGGCGCGCGACATGTTCGAGATCCGCAAGCTCTTCAAGGAACCGCTGTACTGCCGCGACCTGATCGCCCTGCCGCTGGAGCGGCTGCGCAAAAAGTACGAGGAAGCCGCGGAGCCGTCGGACATTTTGTTTTACGGCTATCTCTATCAGCAGAAGAAATGCTTCGGCCTCGACTACAACGACCTGATCGTCTTCACGCTGCACATCTTCGAGCGCGAGCCCGAGATCCGCCGCAAGTGGCAGCAGCGCCTCGAATATATCATGATCGACGAGTTCCAGGATATCGACGGGCTCCAGTACCGCCTCATGGAAGCCCTTTGCGGCTTTCACAAGAACCTGTTCGTCGTCGGCGACCCCGACCAGACCATCTACACCTGGCGCGGCGCCAGCGTCAGGTACCTGCTCGATTTCGACGCCCGCCACCCGGGCACGCGCACGATCATGATGATGGAAAATTACCGCTCCACGCCGCAGATCCTCGCGGCCGCCAACAGCCTGATCGACAAGAACGAGACGCGCGTCAAAAAAGACCTGCTCCCCGTGCGCGCCCCCGGCGCCCCGGTGCGCTGCTTCCACGGCGAGACGGCGGAGGACGAGGCGCGCTGGATCGCCGCCGAGATCAAAAAGCTCCGCGAAGCGGACGCGCCCTACAAGTCGTGCGCGGTGCTGTATCGCGCCCATTACCTGACGCGCAGCCTGGAAGCGGCGTTTTTGAAGGAGAAGATCCCCTACACGATCTACGCCGGCGTGCAGTTCTACGACCGCGCCGAGATCAAGGACGCGCTCGCCTACCTGCGCCTGGTCGCCTACCGCGACGACCTCGCCTTCCGCCGCGTGGTCAACGCGCCGCGGCGCAACATGGGCGCGCGGCGCATGGCCTTTTTGGAAGAACAGGCGGCGTCTCGCGGCTGCTCGCTGTGGGAGGCGCTGACCGCGACGCTGGACGAGGAGATCTTCAAGGGCACCCGCGCCGCCGCCTTCGTGAGCCTGATCGAACGGTTTGCCGCCGCCGGCCCGGCCTTGCCCGTGTCGGAAGCGCTGTCCGGACTCCTCGACGAAAGCGGCTACGAAGCGATGCTGCGCACCGAGGGAGCTCAGCAGCGCCTCGACAATCTGGCCGAGTTGAAACAGTCCGTCCACGAGTACGAGACGACCTGCGGCGAGGAAAGCGGCGTCGCCGATTACCTCCGCCGCGCGGCGCTGTTCACCGACGGCGACCGCACCGAGTCGGCCGACACGGTGCGCTTCATGACCGTGCACGCGGCCAAGGGACTGGAATTTCCCCACGTGTTCCTGTGCGGCATGAACGAAGGCGTGTTCCCGACGCGCCGCACGCGCACGCTGCACGCGATGGAGGAGGAGCGCCGCCTCGCCTTCGTCGCCGTGACCCGCGCCCGCGACGCCCTCTGCCTGACGGAAGCCGACGGCCGCACGCTGGACGGTTCGCCGCGCTATCCGAGCCGCTTCATCCTCGACATCGACCAGGGACTTCTGCAGTACGTCACGCCGCCGCGTCCCGGCCTGATCGAAGAGGCCCGATACCGCATCGCCGAGAGCGAAAAGCAGCTGCGCCGCGACAGCCGGATCGAGGCGCTGCCGCTAGGTACGGCTGTGACGCACCCGGTTTTCGGTCCCGGCGTGATCGTCGAAGCGGATGCGGGCGAACTGTGCTACACGGTGCGCTTCGACCGCCTCGCCACGCCGCGCCGCCTCAGCTTCAAAGCGCCGCTGACCAAGGTGTAGCCCGCGCGTTTTGACGAGCCGGGCATGTTCGATGCGCGAATATTCGATCCAAGAGCAACGAAGTCGAGTGGAAAACCTTATCAGGAGATTTCCAGCCAAGACATTTACGCGGGCGAATGTTTAAGCGGTTGACATACATTTGGATGATTTCGTCGGGTATCTCCGTAACACCCCTCTTTAATTGGGAAAATATCCCCTCAAAAGCCCGTCGGTGTTCTCGTTCGTTCCTCTCCGTCATGGTTGATGCGGCTCGGGATAATAGAGCTTGATCCCTTCAAGACCGGCGCTGATCTGTTCGCAGTTGGAGAACTCGCAGCCACGGTCGGGGGCAACGCTCTTATGCGGCGGGTCTTTCAGCAGGTCGATGACGGTCCTGGCGACGCAGTCGGCGGTCTTGCTCTCCGCCTTGCGGCACAGAAGCATACGGCTCTTTCGGTCGACCAGAGCGGCACGACAGGCTTTCCCTATTGTGCCGCACACGGTATCGGCTTCCCAGCCGCCCAACCGCCGTCTTTCATTGGCGACCTTGGGACGCTGGGTAAGCTTGAACATGAGTGGAACATTTTATGAAAAGAAGTGGATGGAACGATGGACGCGGGGATGAGAGAAGAACGGCTCGAGATCGACGGCATTCCCATTTTGATCCGTGGAGAGGCGGCTGAAAAGGCGTTTTTGATGATCCACGGTCGGGGCGGCTGCAAAGAAGAGTGCCGCGATTTTTCGGGATTGGCGGCGAGCCGGGGCTGGCAGACGGCGGCGCTCGATCTGCCGGGGCACGGCGAGCGCCGCGGAGAGCGGAGCGGCCTTGTGCCCTGGAATGCTGTGCCGGAACTTAAGAGGGTGACGCGCTGGGCGCGTTGCCGGTGGGAATCGGTCGCCCTACGCGCGGTCAGCATCGGCGCGTGGCTTGCCATGCTGGCTTGCGCCGACGAGAAACTGTCCGGCGTCCTTTTCGTTTCGCCGCTGCTCGATATGGCCGGTTTGATCCGCAGGATGATGCAACGCGCCAGAGTGAGCGAGGAGCGTCTGCGCCGCGAAAAAATCGTCCGCGCGGCGACGGGGGAGGCGCTTTCATGGCCGTATTACGAATACGCGCGGCAGCATCCGGCAAGCGTCTGGCGTCAGCCGTGCGAAATTCTCTTGGCAGGCCGTGACGAATTGACGGACCGCGGCGCCGTGGAAAAGTTCGCGATGGCTTCGGGCGGCCGCGTGACGGTGATGGAAACAGGAGAACATTGGTTCCATACGCCGGAACAAACGGCTTTCATGCATCGCTGGGAAGAACGGGCGCTTGCCCGGCTGGAGGTTTTATCATGAACTACGTCGACAGCCACTGCCATCTCAACTCGCCGGAGCTGCGCGGCGGCATTCCCGCGGGGCTGGAGCGGGCGAAGGGCGCGGGCGTCGTCCGCATGGCGGTGATCGGCAGCACGCTGGACGACAGCGCCGAGGCGCTGGAAATCTGCCGCCGGTACAAGCCGTACGGTTTGTTCCCCGTGGTCGGAATCCATCCGCACGAAGTCAAGGATCTGCCGGCGGGCGAACTGCCGCGGGAGCTGCTGGACATGGCCGCGCTTCCCGAAGTGAAAGCCTGGGGCGAGATCGGCCTCGACTACTATTACGACCTGTCGCCGCGCGCCGTGCAGATCGAAAAGCTGGCGCAGCAGTTGGAAGCCGCCAAGACGCTGAACAAGCCCGTGGTCTTCCACGTGCGCGACGCCTACGACGATTTCTGGCCGCTGATGACGGCGGAACGCGCGCCGGAAAAGGCGGAGTTGCACTGCTTCACCGGCTCCATGGACGACGCTCGCAGGGCGCTGGACCGCGGCTGGAAGATCGGCGTCACGGGGCTGGTGACGTTTGCCAAAGCGGAGGACGTCCGCGCCGTCGTGCGCGGGCTGCCGGCGGAAGCGATCCTGTGCGAGACCGATTCGCCCTGGATGTCGCCGAAACCGTTCCGCGGCACGGTCAACGAGCCGTCGCGCGTGCCGCTGGTCTACCGCAAGGTGGCCGAAGTGAAAAACATGGCGCTGGAGGAACTGACCGCCCAGGTCTGGCGCAACAATATGGAATTTTTCGGTCTGGAGGAAGCCGCACGTGTTTGAGTATCGATTGATCGCACAGGATCCCGAGACGGGGGCGCGCGCCGGCGAGTTCGTCACGCCGCACGGCGTGATCCCCACGCCGGTTTTCATGCCCGTGGGCACGCAGGCCACGGTCAAGGCCATGAGTCCCGACGAGCTGAAGCGGATCGGCGCCAAGATCATCCTGTCCAACACCTACCATCTGTTTTTGCGCCCCGGTCCCGACCTGATCGCCAAGGCCGGCGGGCTGCACGGCTTCATGAACTGGGATCGCCCCATCCTCACCGACAGCGGCGGCTTTCAGGTGTTCTCGCTGGCCGGCATCAACAAGATCATGGACGACGGCGTCGAATTCCAGTCCCATCTGGACGGCACGCGCTATCTGATGACGCCCGAGCTGGCCACGCAGGTTCAGGAGAAGCTGGGCGCCGACATCGCCATGTGCTTCGACCAGTGCGTCAAGCTGCCCTGTTCGCGAGAGCAGGCGCAGGCCGCGGTGCAGCGCACGCTGCGCTGGGCGGCGCGCTGCAAAGCCTCTCATACCCGCGCCGGTCAGGCGCAGTTCGGCATCGTGCAGGGAGCGCTGTTCGACGACCTGCGCGCCGCCTGCGCCGAGGAACTGGCGCGGATGGACTTCCCCGGCTACGCCATCGGCGGTCTGTCGGTGGGCGAGTCGCACGCGGAGATGTACCGCTGCCTCGACGCCTTGATGCCGCGTCTGCCGGAGCGCAAGCCGCGCTATCTGATGGGCGTCGGCCATCCCGCCAATCTGATCGAGGGCATCGCCCGCGGCGTCGACATGTTCGACTGCGTGCTGCCGACGCGCAACGGCCGCACCGGCACCGCGTTCACCTGCGAAGGCAAGATGAACGTCAAAAACCGGCGCTACGCCGAGGACTTTTCGCCCATCGACCCCGAGTGCGGTTGCTACGCCTGCCGCAACTTCACGCGCGCCTACGTGCGCCACCTCTATCGGGCGGGCGAGATCCTGGCGGTGCGGCTGCTCTCGTGGCACAACATCCATTTCCTCGTCCAGCTCGCGGCCGGCGCGCGGCAGGCCATCGTCGAAGGGCGCTTCGGCGCTTACCGCCGCGAGTTCATGACGCGGTACGAAGGCGGCGCTTACCTTGAAAACGTATGACAATATCGTCCCCGTCGATTTCTGGAACCCCGACCCGGCGGTGATTGCCCGCGCCGCGGCGCTGATCCGCGCCGGCGAGCTGGTGGCCTTTCCCACCGAGACGGTCTACGGACTTGGCGGCAACGCGCTGGACGGCGAGGCGGTGAAAAAAATTTACGCCGCCAAAGGGCGTCCTTCGGACAATCCTCTGATCCTGCATTTCCCCAGCCCCGAAGCGGTGGAGGCGGCGGCGTATGTCGACGCTCGCGCCCGGCGGCTGATGGAGCGCTTTTGGCCGGGGCCGCTGACGCTGGTGCTGCCGGCTCGGGACTGCGTGTCGAAGGAGGCGCGCGGCGGGCTGACGACGGTCGGCTGCCGCATGCCCGATTATCCTGCGGCGCTGGCGTTCTTCTCCGCCTGCGGCGTGCCCGTGGCCGGACCGAGCGCCAACCGCAGCGGCCGCCCCAGCCCCACGAACGCGCGGACCGTAGCCGAGGACATCGGCTCTGCCGCGGCGATGATCCTCGACGCGGGCGAGTGCCGCGTCGGCGTCGAATCGACCGTGCTCGACGTGAGCGGCGCCGTGCCGGTGTTGCTGCGCCCCGGCGGCGTTGCCATGGAAGAGTTGCGGGAATTTCTCGGCGAAGTGGCGCTGCCCGTCGGCGTCAACGAACTCAAACGCTCGCCGGGGACCCGTTACCGCCATTACGCGCCCGCGGTGGAAGTGCGCGTCTGGGAGCCTGGCGCGGCGTTCGCCTGGCCGGAGCGTTTCACGTACATGGGCGTGGCGGCGGCGGAAGAAGAGCCCGCGCGCCAGATCCGTTTCGACAGTTTCGCAGCGTATGCCCACGGCCTTTTCACGGCGCTGCGCGAGCTGGAAAAAGACGGTCTGCCCATCGTCGCTCAATGGCCGCCGCTCGTCGGCATCGGCCGGGCGCTGCGCGATCGCATCTCCCGAGCTGCGGGGCTGGCCTGAGACGAAAAAAAATTTCAGGCTTCCCGTTCGGAAGCCGGAAATTTTTTGGTAAATTTTCAGAGTAAATGCAACCTCGTCAAAGTAAATGCGACGGGGTTGCATTTACTTTAACAGGACAAAAGCAGCAAGCAGTCATTACGAACACATAATAACGATCAAGATTGCGCTAACGGAACAAATTCAAGGGGATGAAAAGCTGTTACGAGGAAATTGTCCGAAAAAAGTGCATACAAAAGTGATCCTCAACTGAAAGCAAAATTTTCAGTTCATACTATTTCTCATTTAAAGCACCTAACAATCCATTGTCTTGCGGTAATACTCCTTATGGTCTGAGCGGTGAGATTTCTGATCGTGCGGCACAGACGCTCGACAACGTTCTCAAGCGTCGAAAAAATCTCGTTTCGAAAGCCCTGACAGCGCAGCTCTCTCCAGATCTGCTCAATGGGGTTCATCTCGGGGGTATAGGGGGGAATATGGAACAGGGTGATGTTGGCAGGAACCTGAAGCGCTTTGGACTTGTGCCAGGCAGCTCCGTCACAGCAGAGCAGAATATGGTCTTCCGGAAATCGGTGTGAAAGTTCCCGCAGGAAAACGTTCATGCAATCGCTGTCGCAGTTGGGCATGATCAGAAAGAGGCTTTCTCCCGTAAGCGGCTCTACGGCACCGTAAGCATAGCGGTATTCGCGGATGTGAAGGCAGGGAACGTTCGGTCGAATGCCTTTCCTGCACCAGCAGTATTTGGGCGTGTTGATTCTGCCGAAGCCGGCTTCGTCCTGAACCATCAGTCTGACGTTCCCTGTTGTGGATAACTCTTTTAATTCCTGAACTTGAGCGTTAATTTTTTTGAGGCCTCGATGGCCTCCTCGTTCGCTTTCCTGGGGTGACGGCTGCGCGGCATGACTTTTCTCCAGCCATGACGTTTCAGGACCGCGTAAATCTGAGTCGGACTGATAGTATGTCCCACCGCGGTCTGATAGGCTTGGGCTATTTCCGCCACCGAAACGATTTCTCCTTTCCCGGCTTTCTCCAGGTAAGGAGCAAGTACGGCTTCTTCCTGCTCATAGGTCATGTTCCGATGGTTGCCGAGGTAATGGCATTGCAGCACATACGAGAGACCGCGATGGATAAACTGCGAGATGATCTTGCTGACGTTCGTGAAGTGGTATTCCGTGATTTCGCTGATTTCTTTCAGGGTTTTCCCTTCGGCGCGCAAGCTGAGGATTCTCAGTTTGGCTTCGATCTTCTTGTTGCGATTCTTTTTCCGCGCCGCTTCGATTTCCGCTTGCTGTTCCGATGTGATCTCGTATTTTACGGGCATTCTCCATCACCTCGGGGGCATTATAACTGAGGTACGGATACTTTGGCTATACTATAATGAAATAGTATCAGAGTTAATGCAATCAAGAAATTAAAAAGGAGCCGTTATTTACCGGCGAGAAGAGTCCGCTTTAAACAGATATCCTGTGGCGGAATAAGTTCGAGTCCGAGTAAATGCAATACGTCCTCGCCATACAGGTTGATAAAGATCTCTGCAGGAGATTTTCCGTTAAATTTTTTCCTCCCGTATGAGTTTATATGAGACATCATCAGGTTGATATCAGTTTGGGATAAATTGTCGAAAGTTGTTCCCTTGGGAAGGATCCTTCGAATGAGAGTATGATTATTTTCAACCTTCGTTTTTTCCTGCGGTGCTTGTGGATTGCAATAGAACATATATGATTTTCTTTCTCCGTCCGGACCTTTTTCGATAGCCGTCGGATTGGAAAACTCTGTACCGTTGTCAGCAAGAAGGACCTGAAACATGGACTTATAGCGTTTCCTGCCCAGAAGAGTGAAGAGCATTGTAAAAATCTGCTCAACAGATTGAGCAGTATTTTTATCTCTCAAAAAAGCCAGCATAAAGTTGCAGTTTCTTAAGATGACAGTCAGAAGAACTTTTCCTCCTGCGGTGCCAACGACACTGTCGATTTCGGTAATAAGCATGTCCGGATGTTTCTCCGAAAAAGAGAGAAAATCATTGTAGGTACGGCCTTCACGACATTTTTTATCCACCTTCATGTTATTTCTTTTTCCCTTTCTCTTCTTAAAACGGACAGCTCGGGGCAAGTCTATTTTCCGTGCCTCTAAAATACCCGAAAGCAGGAGCCGTCTGGCGGTACTTTCAGAACAGGGAACAGTATCTCGATTATTACGGATAATATGATAGAGAGACTGCCCCTGTTTGATGAGAGGAGAGAAAAAAGAATCAATATCTGCAAGCTCGGCATCGGAGATATTGAAGCCTTCACGAGCCTCATGCAAAGTTTTCTCGTAAGAGTCATTTGCAGATTTAGCAGAATAGATCCGTTTTTTTAAAGTGCAGCGGTGACGGTTGGGGCAGCCGTTACAGACATACGGAGGAACCGAAAGCTGCGGGCAGACCTCCTCCTTAAAGTCAGGACACATCGTATTACATCTTGAGCACCGGAAACACAGTGAACGGCATTTCGGAGAGGTGTTACAAAGGGAAGTAACGGAGCAGTCATACCGGTGAAGGCAGCAGTTTGCTGTCCGGCCATAACAGCCTTTGAAGACAGTCTCTGCATGTTTTCTGATCTCTCTGGAGATCGTACTCGGCGACTTCAGAACTGTTGAGGCAATACTTCTGAGAGATTCTCGCCGGTTGAGGGCGCTTTCAATGGCTTTTCTTTCAGCCAGAGTCAAATGTTTGTTCATGATGATGAACTCCTTTCCGAGATCTGTTGTCTCGTAAGAAAGGTCTTTCATCAATTCAGACTAAATGCAAGCTTCTTTTAATTCAGATTTAATGCAACGGGGTACCGGATGTTGGGTTGCATTTACCTTGAAGAATTTCAGGGAAATTTTTTTCGAGAAAACCCCGGCGAAAAAGTTTTTGGGGGCTTGTCAAAATCGAAAAGATCTGTATAATAACCACGTGTTCAAGAAACGCCCGGGTGGCGGAATTGGTAGACGCGCTAGATTCAGGTTCTAGTGGGCACTAGCCTGTGGGAGTTCGAGTCTCCCCTCGGGCACCATCCTTTTTGTGGGGATGGCAATGTCACCGATACGCGAGGGCTGCATCAAGCGGTGCTTGGTGCAGCCCTTTTTGTATTTTGCGCAGCTTTTTTCGCGGCGCTCACCCCCTTTTGTAAACGGCGGCGAAGCCCGTGAGCGACGGATTAACCACTTAAGTTCGCTGAACGCCGAGAGTGAAAAAATCCGTGTCGAAATTTTCTTTCTAGTGAGACTTTTATTCTGAATGTGTGGAGGTTGAACACGCATGGCTGAGTTTGTTCCGGTGAGCAAGGGGCGTCAGCGTCTGATTTTCGGCAGCGGGCACGATGTGATCCCGCTTCCCGACATGGTGGAAGTCCAGCGCGAATCCTACCGCAGTTTTTTCCAGGAAGGCGTGGCGCCGGAGGATCGCGAGCCCGTAGGCCTTCAGGAGCTCCTCGACGAAATTTCCCCGATCAGCAATTTCGACGGCAGTTTCCGTCTTGAATTCCTAGGCTACGAGATCGACGAGCCTTCCATGTCCCAGGAGGAAGCGAAGCGCCGCGACTGCACGTGGCACCGTCCTATCAGGGCCAAAGTGCGCCTGCACAACGATCGTTTGCAGGAGGTGCGCGAGGAGGAGATCTACCTCGGCGACTTCCCCGTCATGACCCCGCGCGGCACTTTCATCATCAACGGCACCGAGCGTGTCGTCGTCAATCAGCTGGCCCGCAGCGCCGGCGTGTACTTCAAGTCCGAACCCGGCGCCTCGGGCGCACAGAACTATTCGGCGAAGATCATTCCCGAGCGCGGCGCCTGGGTGGAGTTCGTCATGACCGGCGATTCGCTGTCGGTCAACATCGACAGCCGCCGCAAGCTGCCCGCCACGCTGCTGCTCAAGGCCTTCGGCCTGGGGACGAACGAAGAACTGCTCAAGGCGTTCGGCGGCGTCGTGGAAGATCTGGACATCGTCACGGAAGAAGCGGCCGGCCGCCTGCTGGCCGAGTCGGTCACCGATTCCCGCGGGCAGGTGCTGCTCCACGAAGGGACCCGACTTGACAAAGACGGGCTCGAGCTGCTCTGGGAACAGGGACGCACGTCGCTCAAGGTGTGGAATGTGGCGCCGATCTTCGTCTCCGCTCTCGAGAAGGAGAACACCAACAGCACCGACGAGGCCCTGCTGGAAATTTTGCGCCGTATGAGGCCGAACGAGCCCGTGCGCATCGAGGGCGCGCGCGAATACTTCGACGAACTGTTCCTCGACGTGCGCCGCTACACGCTGGGGCGCGTCGGCCGCTACAAGCTGAACCGCCGCCTCGGCCTGGACCTGAAGAAGGACGAATATCTGCTCACGCTCGACGATCTGATCCGCATCGTCAAGGGGCTGGTCGCTCTGCGCGACACGGAGGAGCAGCGCGACGACATGACCTTCCCCGAGATCGGCGAGGAGCGTGTCGACGACATCGACCACCTCGGCAACCGCCGCGTCCGCTCCATCGGCGAACTGCTGCAGAGCCAGCTGCGCATCGGCATGCTGCGCCTCGAGCGTATCGCCAAGGAACGCATGACCACGGTGGCCGACCTCAGCAAGGCCATGGCCCGCGATTTGATCAACGTGCGCCCGCTGGCGGCCGCCCTGCGCGAGTTCTTCGGCTCGGGGCAGCTGTCGCAGTTCATGGATCAGAACAATCCTCTCTCGGAGCTGACGCACCGCCGCCGCCTTTCGGCCCTGGGGCCCGGCGGATTGAGCCGCGAGCGCGCCGGATTCGAAGCCCGCGATGTTCACTATACGCATTACGGCCGCATCTGCCCCATCGAGACGCCCGAAGGCCCGAACATCGGTCTGGTGACTTCGCTGGGAACCTACGCGCGTCTCAACGAGTACGGCTTCCTGATCACGCCGCGCCGTCCCGTCAAAAACGGCGTGGTCTCCATGAAGGCGGAAGACATCGTCTATCTGTCCGCCGACGAGGAGGACACCTATTACGTCGGCCGCGCCAACACGCCCTTCGATCCGGAAACGGGACGCTTGACGGAAGACGCCGTATATGCCCGCTACAAGGGCGACATCGTCAAGATCGCTCCCGAACAGGTGGATTTCCTCGACGTGTCATCGAAGCAGGTCGTATCGGCTTCCGCCGCGCTGATCCCGTTCCTCGAGCACGACGACGCCAACCGCGCCCTGATGGGCTCGAACATGCAGCGCCAGGCGGTGCCCCTGCTGCTGCCCAAAGCGCCTTTCGTCGGCACCGGCATCGAAGAGCGCGTCGCCCGCGATTCCGGCTGCTGCGTCTATTCCTCCTGCGACGGTTCCGTCACCTACGTCGATTCCGACCGTATCGAAGTGACCGACGACGGCGGCGGCCGCCACGAATTCGAGCTCGACAAGTTCCTGCGTTCCAATCAGGGCACGATCATCCATCAGCGTCCAAAAGTCGACGTGGGCGACAAGGTAAAGGCCGACGAACTGCTCGCCGACGGCCAGTCCGTCGACGGCGGCGAGCTGGCGCTGGGGCGCAACGTGCTCATCGCGTTCGTGCCGTGGGAAGGGTACAACTACGAGGACGCGATCCTGCTCAGCGAAAAGCTCGTCAAGGAAGATTATTTCTCTTCCATCCACATCGAAGAGTACGAGATCGACTCCCGTGACACCAAGCTTGGGCCGGAAGAGATCACCCGCGACATTCCCAACGTCGGCGAAGACGCGCTGCGCAACCTCGACGAAGACGGCGTGGTGCGCATCGGCGCCGAGGTCAACCCCGGCGACATCCTCGTCGGCAAGGTCACGCCCAAGGGCGAAGCCGACCACAGCCCCGAGGAGAAGCTGCTGCGCGCCATTTTCGGCGAGAAGGCCGGCGAAGTGCGCGACACGTCGCTGCACCTGCCTCACGGCACGCGCGGCAAAGTCGTCTCCGTCAAGCGGCTCAACCACGTCGACAATCCCGAGTCGCTCAGCCCCGGCGTCAACGAAGTCATCAAAGTCTACGTGGCCCAGTGGCGCAAGATCACCGTCGGCGACAAGATGTCGGGACGTCACGGCAACAAGGGCGTCGTTTCCCGCATCCTCCCCGTGGAGGACATGCCCTACCTTCCCGACGGCACGCCCGTCGACGTCTGCCTCAACCCGCTGGGCGTTCCCAGCCGCATGAACCTCGGCCAGGTGCTCGAGGTCATCCTCGGTTTCGTCGCCCTCAAGAACGGCTGGCACGTCGGCACTCCCGTGTTCGAGGGCGCCACGGAAGAGGAGATCTACACGATGCTGCAGGAAATCTCCGACCGCGAGCCCGACCTGCGCGGCAAACTCTCGTCGGGCGGCACGATCCGCCTGCGCGACGGCCGTACCGGCGATCTGATGGCCGAGCCCAGCACCGTCGGCGTCATGTACATGCTCAAGCTGAACCACCTCGTCGACGACAAGCTGCACGCCCGTTCCGTCGGGCCGTACAGTCTGATCACGCAGCAGCCTCTGGGCGGAAAGGCCCAGTTCGGCGGCCAGCGTTTCGGCGAGATGGAAGTCTGGGCCCTGCAGGGCTACGGCGCCGCGCATGTGCTTCAGGAGATGCTCACCGTCAAGTCCGACGATATCCGCGGCCGCCTCAAGACCTACGAGAAGATCATCAAGGGGCAGAACCTCACCAAGCCGGGCGTGCCCGAGAGCTTCAAGGTTCTCGTCAAGGAACTGGAGGGGCTTGGCCTGACCGTTTCCATCGATTACAGCGACGGCACGTCCGGTCCCCTGCCGATCGACGACGATGACGACGGCCCGCGTCGTCCCAGCGACATCGACAACATTACCGCCAACGACATGATGTTCGCCGCCGAAGCGGATCTGCCCGGTCAGCCGGCGGAACGGGACGTTGAAGAATCCGACGGCGAGGAAGAATCCGAGATGCTGCCGGATGCGGATGAAGAAAACGCCGGCGGCGAAAACGCGGCGGATCCCGAAACTCAGGAAATGCCCAATCTGAACGAGTAAACGGCAAAAAGAAGAGCGGGAGAGACGCTGCTGCCGCCTCTTTCGCTTCCGAGCGTTTTTCGGTCCCGTATTCGTCTTTTCGTCATTTATTGGATAGAAATGGAGTGATTCTCCTTATGAATAAAGAAATCGTCGGAATCCGTCTGCGCCTGGCCACCCCCGACCAGATCCGGGAGCTGTCCCACGGCGAAGTCAAAAAGCCCGAAACGATCAACTACCGCACGCTGCGTCCCGAACGCGACGGCCTTTTCTGCGAGCGCATCTTCGGGCCGACCAAAAGCTATGAGTGCGCCTGCGGCAAATACAAGAAGAGCGGTCCCAAGTTCAAGGGCGTCGTCTGCGACCGCTGCGGCGTCGAAGTCACCGACAACCGCGTGCGCCGCGAGCGCATGGGGCATATCGAGCTGGCGGCTCCCGTCGTGCACATCTGGTATCTGCGCGGCATTCCCAGCCGTCTCAGCCTGCTGCTGGGCACGCCCACCAAAATGCTGGAGCGCGTGGTCTATTTCGCACCGCTGCGCAAGCGCGAGGCGGCGTACAAGGTCGTCATTGAGGGCAAGCGTCCCGACCTGGCCGCCAAGGACGACGTGATCTCCGAATCAGAGATGCGCGTCCACGCCCATTACGATCCGAAATTCAAGGCCGAAGAAGCGTACCGCATCCTTTCCACCGACGACGTGCCGCTTTCCGTCGGCGACGTGATCAGCGCCAATCAACTGGCCCGCTATCAGTCGGAGTGGGGGGAGGAATCCTTCTCGGCGGAGCCGGCCTACACGATCGTTTCTCTCAACGGCGTCACGGCCGACGAAGTCCCCGTGTTGACGGCTGAAGGCCCCGCCGCCGAGTCCGCAGGCGAGATGAAATGGAAGCCCGGCGACAGTATTCCCGAATCCGATCTGACTGCCCTGCGCGGCGGCAGCGAAGTGGAGGCCGAGCGCCGCAAGACCGGCACTCAGGACAGCTACATCGTCACCTCGGTGACCCGTCTGCCCTACGGCAAGGGACAGATCCTTTCCCAGTCGGAACACACCCTGTTCCAGGAAAAATATCCGCACCGCTTCACCTCGCAGCTCGAGAGCGTCGTCGTCGAGGATCCCTGCTACCTGGTCATCGACGAGGGCGAATCGCCGTTCTCTGATTCCGACATCATCATCGAGCGCGAACAGCATCTGTGCTCGGCCTACGATCCCAAGTTCAAGGCCGGCATCGGCGCCGAGGGCGTGCGCGAAAAACTCTGCGCCATGGATCTGAACCACCTCGTCCAGGAGCTGCGCGAGGAACTTTCCGAAACGACGGGACAGAAGCGCCGCAAGATCGTCAAACGCCTTCAGGTCGTGGAAGACTTCCGTAAGGGCGACTGCGCGCCCCAGTCCATGGTGCTCGAAGTGCTGCCCGTCATTCCGCCCGATCTGCGTCCCATGGTCCAGCTCGACGGCGGCCGCTTCGCCACCTCCGACCTGAACGATCTGTACCGCCGCGTCATCAACCGCAACAACCGCCTCAGCAAGCTGAAGGAACTCAAGGCGCCCGAGATCATCATCCGCAACGAAAAGCGCATGCTTCAGGAATCCGTCGACGCCCTGATCGACAACGGCCGCATGGGCAAAGCCGTGCTCGGCGCCGGCAACCGGCCCCTCAAGAGTCTCACCGACCTGCTGCGCGGCAAGAAAGGACGCTTCCGCCAGAACCTGTTGGGCAAGCGCGTCGATTATTCCGGCCGTTCCGTCATCGCCATCGGTCCCTTCCTGCGCCTCTATCAGTGCGGCCTGCCCAAGCAGATGGCGCTGGAGCTGTTCAAGCCGTTCGTCATCCAGAAGATGGTCGAGAAGGGCATCGCCACCAACGTCAAAAACGGCAAGCGCATGATCGAGCGCGGCAACGAAGAGATCTGGGGCATCCTCGAAGAGATCATCAAGGACCATCCCGTCATGCTCAACCGCGCCCCGACGCTGCACCGTCTGGGCATTCAGGCTTTCGAACCGATCCTCATGGAAGGCAAGGCCATCCGCCTCCATCCCATGGCCTGCACGGCCTTCAATGCCGACTTCGACGGAGACCAGATGGCCGTTCACGTGCCGCTGTCCATCGAAGCCCAGACCGAAGCGCGTATGCTCATGCTGGCCGCCAACAATCTGCTTTCGCCCGCCAGCGGCAAGCCGATCGTTTCGCCCACCCAGGATATCCTGCTCGGCGTGTACTACATCACCAACATGGTCTCCGGCCTCAAGGGGGAGAACACTTACTACGACAGTCTCGACGACGTGATGACCGCTCTCGATCACGGAGCGGTGCACGTCAACACGCGCATCTATCTGCGCTGGGATCCCGAATGGAAGCCGCTCACCAAAAAAGGCATGGAGGACGGCGATTTCCTCGATCCCAAGACTCGCAAGTGGCTGATCACTTCGCCCGGACGCGCTTTGTTCAACCTGCACCTCAACCCGCGCCTGCGCTTCGTCAACTTCCAGATGGGCAAGAAAGACCTCAGCGCCATGCTCGACAAGGCGTACGATTATCTTAGCCACATCGAGATGGTCGACACGCTCGACTCCATCAAGAACCTCGGCTATCACTGGGCCTGTCTCAGCGGCCTAAGCTTCCAGATGCAGGCGATCGTCATCCCGCCCGAGAAGCAGCAGCTCGTCAATGAGTCGCTGGACGTCGACGGACGCATTCGCGACCAATACGAGATGGGCATTCTCACCGAAGACGAATATCTGCGTCAGAAGGAAGATCTGTGGTCCGGCGCGGCCGGCAAGATCGGCGACTCCATCATGGATCACATGGCTGTTACCAACCCTATCCGCATGATGGTCGAGTCCGGCGCCCGAGGCAGCAGAGGGCAGCTGGCGCAGATGGCCGGCATCCGCGGCCTGATGGCCGATCCGACGGGGCGCATCATCGATTATCCCATCACCACGAACTTCCGCGAAGGCATGAACATGCTGGAGTACTTCATTTCCACGCACGGCGCCCGCAAGGGGCTGGCCGATACGGCTCTGCGCACCGCCAAGTCGGGATATCTGACCCGCCGTCTGGTCGACGTCGCCCAGGACATCATCGTCCTCGAGGAAGACTGTCACACCAGCAAGGGCATCAAGATCGAGCCGATGAAGAGCGACGGCAAGGTCGTCATCCCGCTGAGCGAACGCATTGCCGGGCGCACCAGCCTTGAAGACATCGACGATCCCGTCAGCGGTGAACGTATTATCAGCAAAAACGAACTGATCTCGCCGGACAAGGCCCTTGAAATCGAGAACCTTCGCGAGCACATCTGGGTTCGCAGCCCGTTAAGCTGCGAGTCGCCTTACGGCATCTGCCAGAAGTGTTATGGCGTCGATCTGTCCAGCCGCAAGATGGTCAACATCGGCGAAGCGGTCGGCGTCGTCGCGGCGCAGTCCATCGGCGAGCCCGGCACTCAGCTGACGATGCGCACGTTCCACACCGGCGGCGTGCGCATTTCCGGAGAGGACATCACCCAGGGGCTTCCTCGCATCGAACAGCTTTTCGAAGCCCGCCGCCCCAAGAAGGTCTCCTATCTGGCCGGGCTCAACGGCAAAGTGGCCGAAGTGCGCGAGCTCGAGGGCAAGCGCAAGGTCATCATCGAAGGCACCCCTAACGACAGCGACGTCGTGCAGAAGGTTACCTACAATATTCCCGCCTCTCAAAGCATTCTGGTGGAGGAGGGGGATGAAGTCAAAGCGGATACTCTGATCACCGACGGCTACATCGACCCTCAGCAGCTGCTCGAAGTCGAGGGACAGGAAGCCGTGCAGAAATACTTGGTGGACAGCATCCAGGAAGTGTATCGTTCGCAGGGCGTTTCCATCAACAACAAGCACATCGAGGTCATCCTGCGCAAAGTCGCTCCGATCAACCGGCTGCGCGTCATCGACGAAGGCGACACTTCGCTGGTGGCGGGCGATCTGGTCTGGGCTTCCGACGTGCAGAAGGAGATCGACGAACTGACGGCGGAGAACGAGCGCAATCTTGAAGAGGCCGTCAGAACGCTTTCCGGCAAAACCTTCCTCGGACAGGAAGGCGTTCATCCCACGCCGGAGATCACGAGCCGTCAGAAGACCGTTATCGACCGTCCGCTGGTCGAGGAACTTCTCAAAGCCGGCACGCCGATGACCAAGCTTCATCTGCGTGACAGCGACGGTCCGCTGGACGTCATTGTCGGCGAAGCTTCATTCCGCGCGCGCCTGAAAGGATTCCAGCCCGTGGAACCCATCACCTGCGCCGACGGCACGGTGATCCCCAACTCTCGCGAGCTGACGCTGCAGGACTTGACTCGCATCACAGCCACGCCTTCGGAGCCTCATTTCTATCGTGACGTGGAAACTTTGCGCAAACTCACTGACGCGGCCTATTTGGCCAAGGATGTTTCGATAGGCGATACGGTGATCGCCAGGACCAACGATCTGGTCAACGGCGAGCTGGTGCAAAAACTCAGCAGCAATCCCGTCAAAAGCATCCGCATCTGGAAGAACGTCCAGCACATCGACGTTATCGATTACCTCCAGGAGCGCCTGATCAGCACTCACTGGGGCAAACTTCTGACTGCCGCTTTCGACGCCGAAGGCAATCCCGCGCCCAATATGCCCAGGATCGTCGACGCGTCGGTGATTCGGGCCATTCTGCAGAACAAGATCAAGACGCTGGCATTGCACGACAGCGACAAGCCCGTTCATCTTGACGAGTATCTGGCCCAGGCGCTCATCAATGCCGTTGTCGGTAAAGTCACGCTGGAAGCCGTAGAACTCGGCGAAGGCAGGGGCAGCATCCCCGCCGGCGTTACGCTCACGGAAGAACACGCTGCCCGCATCATTGCCAGCCGCGTGCCGAAGCTGAGCCTGCGTCCCGCTTCACCGCAGAGCGAAGAAGTGACGCTGATTTCACGCGTTTCCTACGTGCGTAAGCTGCGCGTTTCTCCTGTATGCAAAAAATTCATTCACGGGATCACCAAGGCCGCTCTGGCAACGGAGAGTTTCCTGAGCGCCGCGTCTTTCCAGCAGACCGCCCAGATCCTTGCCGGCGCCGCTGTGCGCAGTCAGGTCGATCATCTGATGGGGCTCAAGGAGAACGTCATCATTGGTCACCTGATTCCTGCGGGAACGGGGATCGAACGCTTTCAGAGCCTGAATGTTTCCAGCAAGTTCGTGCCCGTCTCCGAAGCTGAGAACGCCGATGATGCTGCGGAAAAACAGATGTCTGACGGCGCTGAGGTCCCGGCGGACGAGTGAGAATCTAAGAAAAGTCAAATGTGTAAGTTTTAAATGTCGAAGAAGTCGGCTTAAAATACTCGATGCGGGGCGTGCTAAAAGCTTGACATTAGCGCGCCCCGTTGCTATTATCACTTGGTGTCTTTCGTGCGAGGGTGAACTGTGTCCTTTTATCGGGAACCGCGATGATTCCAAGGATGCGCGCTCTTTCCCTCGGGAAAGGTGAACGTCTGGGACCATTTTGGTTTAATCTGCCGTGGATCAAGCCCCAGGGCTTGAGTAAACGAATGCTCTCGAGAGAGGCTGGTTTTTCTTCCCCGCGCGGAACTTATCCAGACAAACCCGGACCGGTGTACATCATACGGAAGACAGCCGGAGAAGTTGTTCTTCGGCGAAGTTCAATAGAATTTTTTCGGAAGAAGGAGGAAATATCGTGCCAACAATCAATCAGCTTGTGCGTAAGGGACGCGTCGCTGCGACTTACAAGTCGGCGTCTCCCGCGCTGCAGAACTCTCCCGTTCGCCGCGGCGTCTGCACCCGTGTCTACACCGTGACTCCCAAGAAGCCCAATTCGGCCCTTCGCAAGGTGGCTCGTGTCCGCCTGACCAACGGCATTGAGGTTACGTCTTACATTCCCGGCGTCGGACACAACCTGCAGGAGCACTCGGTGGTTCTCGTGCGCGGCGGTCGCGTCAAGGACCTTCCCGGCGTCCGTTACCACATCGTTCGCGGAGCTCTCGACTGTGGCGGCGTTGCGGATCGCAAGCGCAGCCGTTCCAAGTACGGCGCTCGCCGTCCCAAGTAAGTATTTAAGGAGGAAATTCCATGCCGCGTAAAGGGCATATCAAAAAACGTGAAACCATCGCTGATGCGACTTACAACAGCGTTGTCGTCACGAAGTTCATCAATACTCTGATGCTCGACGGCAAGAAGAGCATTGCCGAAGGCATTATGTACGGCGCCCTCGAAAAAGCTTCCGAGAAGCTGAAGGTCGAACCCATGGCTCTTTTTGAGAAGGCTATGGAAAACGTCAAGCCCGCGGTCGAGGTCCGTTCCCGCCGTGTCGGCGGCGCGACCTATCAGGTCCCCGTCGAAGTCGCTCCCGCGCGTGCGCAGGCGTTGGCCATCCGTTGGATCATTTCTTACGCCCGCAGCAAAAAAGGCATGCCCATGGCGGAACGTCTTGCCCGCGAGTTGATGGACGCCTACAACAATGAGGGCAGTTCCGTGAAGAAACGCGAAGATACCCACAAGATGGCCGAGGCCAACAGAGCCTTCGCTCATTACCGTTGGTAGTCAGCCGTTGGTGACGTTTCATGCTGACTAAGGATCTGACGAAACTCCGCAACATTGGCATTGCCGCCCATATCGACGCCGGAAAGACCACGACCACGGAACGCATCCTGTTCTACACGGGCGTGAACTACAAGATCGGCGAAACTCACGACGGCACCGCGACCATGGACTGGATGGCTCAGGAGCGCGAACGCGGGATCACCATCACTTCCGCCGCTATTACCTGCCAGTGGAAGGATTGTTTTATCAATATTATTGACACTCCCGGCCACGTGGATTTTACGGTCGAAGTGGAACGTTCTTTGCGCGTCCTCGACGGAGCCGTTTCCGTCTTCTGCGCGGTCGGCGGCGTCGAACCCCAATCGGAAACGGTCTGGCGTCAGGCTGACAAGTACAAGGTCCCTCGCATCGCGTTCATCAACAAGATGGATCGTGTCGGCGCGAACTTTTTTGGCGTTGTAAGCCAGATTCATGATCGTCTCGGTGCTCGTGCTGTGCCGGTGGTTCTGCCCATCGGTGCGGAGGATTCTTTTCAGGGAATCGTTGACCTTCTTCATATGAAGGAGGTCGTCTATGTTGACGAAACCGGCGCGCATCCTGAGCTTCGCGACATTCCCGCCGATATGCTCGACGACGCGAAAATGTATCGTGAGAACCTCATCGAGCAGCTGGGCGACGTCGACGATGAGATCATGAACATGTATCTTGAAGGGCAGGAGCCGACGGTCGAACAGCTGAAGGCGGCCATCCGCCGTCAGACGATCGCGCTGAAGTTCGTGCCCTGCTTCTGCGGCAGCGCTTTTAAAAATAAGGGGATTCAGCCCGTGCTTGATGCGGTTATCGATTATCTGCCCAGTCCCGTCGATATTCCCGCAGTCGAGGGGACTTCTCCTGATGACGAGACCAAGGTGATTGAACGCCATCCTAAGATGGACGAGCCGCTCTCGGCTTTGGCGTTCAAGGTTGCTGTCGATCCCTTTGTGGGGCGTTTGACGTTTTGTCGTATTTACTCCGGCACGCTTCATACTGGCGACACTCTTTACAATCCTGCAAGCCGTAAGCGCGAACGCATTGGCCGCATCCTCCTGATGCATTCCAACAAGCGTATCGACATCGACGACGCCAGCGCCGGCATGATCGTGGCCCTGCCCAGTCTCAAAAACACCCGTACGGGTGACACTCTCTGCGACGAGAACAATCCCGTCGTGCTTGAAAGTCTTACCTTCCCCGCTCCCGTCATCACGCTGGCGGTCGAACCCGCGACGACCGAGGACAAAACCAAATTGGCCAAGGGGCTGATCGCGCTGTCTGACGAAGATCCCACCTTCGTCGTCAAAGATAACGAAGAAACGGGGCAGACGACGATCTCGGGCATGGGCGAGCTCCATCTTGACATCATCGTTGACCGCCTGCGCCGCGAGTTCGGCGTCCACGTCAACGTCGGGCGTCCGCAGGTCGCTTACCGCGAGGCCATTCAGAACCGCGTTGAAAAGGTTCAGGGCAAGTTCGTCCGTCAGAGCGGCGGCCATGGACAGTACGGTGATTGCGTCATCAACATGGAGCCTTTGCCCGATGGACAGGAAGGATTTGTGTTTGAGGACGATATCGTCGGCGGCGTCATTCCTCGCGAATTCATCCCCGCCTGTCAGAAAGGCTTCGAAGAAGCCATGGGCAGCGGCGTTCTCGGCGGGTTCCCCGTCATCGGCGTGAAAGTCGAGTTGGTGTACGGAAGCTATCACGAGGTCGACTCTTCGGAAATGGCCTTCAAGATCGCCGCTTCGATGGCTTTCAAGGAGGCCATGAGAAAGGCGAATCCCACGCTGATGGAGCCTATTATGTCCGTCGAAGTCGTGACTCCGGAGGATTACGTGGGCGACGTTATGGGCGATCTTTCGTCCCGCCGTGGCCGTGTTGACGGCATGGAAATGAGGGCGAATGCCCGCGCGATCAAGGCCTATGTGCCTCTGGGCGAGATGTTCGGTTACGCCACCGATTTGAGAAGCAAAACTTCGGGGCGCGCCAACTACACCATGCAGTTTGACCACTACGAACCGGTTCCCAAGAATGTTGCCGAGACGATCTTGAACCCCAGCGGCGCTGACTCCGCTGGCAAAAAGTAAGTTTCTAGGAAAGCCTAGGGAGGAAAAAACAATGGCAAAAGAGAAATTTGAGCGCAGCAAGCCCCATCTGAACATCGGAACGATCGGGCACATCGACCACGGCAAGACGACGCTGACGGCGGCGATCTCTCACGTTCTGTCGAAGACAGGCTACGCGGAAGAGACCAAATTCGACCAGATCGACAAAGCGCCGGAAGAGAAAGAACGCGGCATCACCATCAACATCTCCCACATCGAGTACACCACCGACAAACGCCACTACGCCCACATCGACTGCCCCGGGCACGCCGACTACATCAAGAACATGATCACCGGAGCGGCGCAGATGGACGGAGCCATCCTCGTCGTCGCGGCCACCGACGGGCCCATGCCCCAGACCCGCGAACACGTCCTGCTCGCCCGCCAAGTCAACGTCCCCGCGCTGATCGTCTTCATGAACAAAATCGACCTCGTCGACGACCCCGAACTCCTCGACCTCGTGGAAATGGAAGTGCGCGAACTGCTGAGCAAATACGGCTTCCCCGGCGACGACATCCCCATCATCCGCGGCAGCGCGCTGAAAGCGCTGGAAGAAGGGACCGGAGCGCGCGACGACAAGTGGAGCAAACCCATCTGGGACCTCCTTGACGCGTGCGACAGCTACCTCCCCGAACCCGTGCGTGAAATGGACAAACCCTTCCTGATGCCCATCGAAGACGTCTTCACCATCACCGGGCGCGGCACCGTCGTGACCGGGCGAGTCGAACGCGGAGTGATCAAACCCGGCGACGAAGCCGAGATCGTCGGCATCAAAGACACCCGCAAAGTCGTCATCACCAGCTTGGAAATGTTCCGCAAAATGCTCGACGACGCCGAAGCCGGCGACAACGTCGGAGCGCTGCTGCGCGGCATCGACAAGAGCGAAGTCGAACGCGGACAGGTATTGGCGAAACCCGGGAGCATCCAGCCCCACAAGAAATTCAAAGCGGAAGTGTACGTGCTGAAGAAAGAAGAAGGCGGCCGTCACACCCCCTTCTTCAACGGCTACAAACCCCAGTTCTACGTGCGCACCACCGACGTGACCGGCTCCATCAAACTTCCGGACGGAGTGGAAATGGTGATGCCGGGAGACAACAGCACCTTCGAAGTGGACCTGATCGCGCCCGTGGCGATGAACGAAGGCCTTCGTTTCGCCATCCGCGAAGGCGGCCACACCGTCGGCGCCGGCGTCGTCTCCCAGATCCTCGAGTAAGCGGAGGCCGTGTCGTGTCCAAAAAAATCAGAATTCGTCTCAAAGCGTTCGATCACCGCGTACTCGATACCTCCGCCGTCCAAATCGCTGAAACCGCGGCTCGCAGCGGCGCCAAGGTCGCCGGTCCGATCCCGCTTCCTACGGAGATCAACAAGTTCTGCATCCTCACATCACCTCATGTCAATAAGGATGCCCGCGAGCACTATGAAATGAGAACCCACAAGCGTCTCATCGACATTTTCGATCCGACGCAGAAGACGATGGAAGCATTGATGCAGCTGAATCTTCCCTCTGGTGTCGATATCCAGATCAAGCTCTAACCGAGCGGGAAGCTCTGAGCCAATAAAGCTGAATCTCCCTCGCTGGAGGGAGCTCTGAGCAAAGGAGAGTGTATTGTAGTATGAGTCTTGGTATTCTTGGACAGAAGCTGGGGATGACCCGCGTATTTAACGAAGCGGGGCAGTCCGTTCCGGTGACCGTTATCGCTGCTGGCCCTTGCCCTGTGGTCGATGTCCGTACCCCTGAGAAAAACGGTTACAGTGCCGTTCTTCTCGGTTTGGGCGAACGTAAGCCTCACAAGGTCACGAAGCCGCTTCAGGGTATGTATGACCGCTGCGGTGTAAAGCCCTGTCGTTGGCTGCGTGAATTCCGTATTGAGAATTCCGCCGAGTATAAAGCTGGTCAGATTGTCGACGTGGCCGTCTTTGCCGAGGGCGAGACGGTCAGCGTCACCGGCACCAGCAAGGGGAAAGGATTCGCGGGCGTTATGAAGCGCTGGAACTTTGGTGGTCTTCAGGCGAGTCATGGCGTGTCCGTGTCGCATCGTAAGCCGGCCTCAAGCGGCGCCAGCAGCTATCCGAGCCATATTTTCAAGGGCAAGACGATGCCCGGACATCTCGGCAACGAGCGCGTCACCATCAAGAATCTGACCGTCGTCGCAGTTGATAAGGAGAACAACCTCCTTCTCATCAAGGGTGCGGTTCCTGGCGCCAAAAACGGCCTCGTCCTGATTCACAAGCAGGACTAGGCTGAAGGAGGATCAACGAAATGCCTGTTATCAAGATTATGAATATCAGCGGAGAAATCGTTGGGGAGAAGACGCTCTCGGACGAAGTCTTCGGCGCTTCTGTTCATGTTTCTGCGATGCATCAGGTTGTAGTGGCTCAGTTGGCTCATGCCAGACAAGGGACAGCCAGCACCAAGATGCGCGGCGAAGTTCGCGGCGGCGGCAAGAAGCCATGGAAACAGAAACATATCGGGGGCGCGCGCGCGGGCAGCAGCCGTTCGCCTCTCTGGGTCGGCGGCGGCGTGGTTCACGGGCCCAAACCCCGTTCCTACAGCCTGAAAGTCAATAAGAAGGTCCGCGCCCTGGCGATGCGCAGTGCTCTTTCGATGCGGGTGATTGAGCAGTCGCTTTGTGCGGTGGAGAGCTTTGGCTTTGAGGTCCCGTCCACGAAGAAGATGAAAGGTTTCATCGATTCTCTGAAGGCCAAAAAGGTCCTGTTCCTGCTTGACCAGAGAGATGAAAATGTTGTCAGATCCGCCAGCAACATCCCCGGCGCCAAGGTCCTTCATGTTGACAGCATCAACGTGCTTGACCTGGTTCATCATGATCATGTCGTAGCCACGCCGGCGGTTCTCGAAAAGCTTGAGGAGGTGTACGCTCGATGAATCTTGTAGCTCATGACATCATCATCCGTCCTGTGGTTACCGAGAAGAGCAGCCGCTTGATGGAAATGAACAAGTACACCTTCGAAGTTCATCCTATGGCCAATAAGATTGAGATTCGCAAGGCTGTCGAGGTTGTCTTCAAGGTTAAGGTCAAGAGCGTCCATACGGTGAAGGTCCATTCCAAGCCCAAGCGCATGGGAGCTTTTCTTGGCAAGAGCCGCGCGTGGAAAAAGGCCATCATCACGTTAGCCGAGGGAGAGCGCATCCAGTTCTTCGAAGGCGCTGGCGCCTAGCGATTGGAGGAAATCTGAAAATGGCAATCAAGGAATTCAATCCCTACACCGCCAGTAGACGTCATATGACGGTTCTAAGCCGTGAGGACATCACGAAGCAGAAGCCTGAGCGCTCTCTGCTTGCCGGCAGAAAGAAAAGGACGGGCGGCCGCAACAATTACGGGCGCAGGACTATGCGTTTCATCGGTGGTGGTCACATCCGCCGCCTGCGCATCGTCGATTTCAAGCGCGATAAAATTGGCGTCCCCGGTCGCGTTGCGGCGATCGAATATGATCCCAACCGTTCTGCGCGTCTGGCGTTGATTTTCTACGTCGACGGCGAAAAACGCTACATCCTCTGCCCCGACCAGCTTCATGTCGGCGATACGATCATGGCGGGGCCCGAGGCGGATATCCGCCCCGGCAACGCCAAGAAGTTCAAAAACATTCCTGACGGCACGTTGGTTCACAACATCGAGCTCGAACCCGGTCGCGGCGCCAAGCTGGTCCGTTCCGCCGGCGTCAGCGCTCAGCTGATGGCCAGAGAAGGCAAGTTCGCATTTGTGCGCATGCCCAGCGGCGAACTTCGCAAGTTCCTGCTTGAGTGCACCGCTACTATTGGCGTGGTTGGCAACGGCGAACACGAAAACGTCTCGTTGGGCAAGGCCGGCAAGACTCGCTGGCTGGGACGCAAGGGACGCATCCGCGCTATGATTCAGAACCCTGTCGACCACCCCATGGGCGGCGGAGAGGGCACCACGAAATCGCATCATCACCCCTGTTCGCCTTGGGGCACCCCTGCGAAGGGCTATCGTACTCGTGCGCGTAAGCCTTCTGACAAGTTCATTGTCAGACGTCGTTACGCCAAGTAGTAGGGTAAGGAGGACAAAATATGGCACGTTCTGCTAAAAAAGGACCCTACGTCGAGGCGAGGCTCCTCAAGAGGGTCGAGGAACTGAACGGAAGCGGCACGAAAAAGGTTCTCAAGACCTGGTCGCGCGCTTCCATGATCGTTCCGCCTATGGTTGGTCATACAATCGCTGTTCATAATGGCCGTACCCATGTTCCGGTCTATATCAGCGAGAACATGATCGGTCATAAGTTGGGTGAATTCGCGCTGACCCGTCGTTTTACCGGCCACAGCGGTCAGGAGCGTTCGATTCCGACCGCGGCGGCAGCGCCGAAGGCTAAGTAAAGGGGGACATTGACGTGCAGGCTTATGCAGTTGCCAAGGCGGTTCGTATTTCGCCTTATAAAGTTCGTCAGGTACTGCCTTTGATTCGTGGCAAAAAAGTTGGAGATGCCATGATGGTTCTCCGTTATACCCCGAAGAAAGCTGCCCGACTTGTGGAAAAGGTGCTGAAGAGCGCCGTCGCTAATGCTGAGTTCAACTTTGGCATGGATGTTGAGAAGCTGAAGGTTGTCGAGGCCAAAGCCGATCAGGGCCCCAGCATGAAACGTTTTCGTCCCGCGTCTATGGGGCGGGCTCATGCGTATGTGCATCGTACCAGTCACATCACTGTGACGGTCGCCGAGTAAGGGGAAAGGACTTATGGGTCAGAAAGTTCATCCGATCGGTTATCGTATCGGCGTGATCCGCGACTGGGAATCCAAGTGGTATGCGGTTGGTAAAAATTATGTGAAGAATCTTCACGAGGATATCAAGCTGCGCACCTGGATCAAGAATCGCTGGGAAGGCGCCGGCATTTCTCGCGTCGAGATTGAGCGCGTGGGCAAAGTAATTCGTTTCACGCTATGGACGGCTCGTCCTGGTGTGGTGATCGGCAAACAGGGCGCCGAGCTGACGAAAGTGAAAGACGAGCTCCAGGCTTTGACCGGCACCCGCGTGATGCTGAACGTTCAGGAGATCAAAAATCCCGACGTCGACGCGCAGCTTGTGGCCGAAGGTATCGCCTCCGCGCTGGAGCGCCGCGTCAGCTTCCGCCGCGCCATGAAGCAGGCCATGTTCCGTACCATGAAGGCCGGCGGTCTGGGCATCAAGATTCAATGTTCGGGACGTCTTGGCGGAGCGGAAATTGCCCGCACGGAGTGGTATAACGATGGGCGCCTTCCTCTTTCCACGCTTCGTGCTGACGTGGACTACAGTTGCGTCAAGGCCGTGACCATGTATGGCGCTATTGGTGTGAAGTGCTGGATCTACCGTGATGAGAAAGCCTTGAACACGGCAGCTCCTCGTCCAGTCCGCAGCAGAGCGAACAAAAGGGAAGGAGGCCGGGCCTAAATGTTGATGCCGAAAAGAACAAAGTTCCGTAAGCCTCATCGCGACTGCCTTGTGGGTGAAGCGAAAGGCGGGGCTTACGTGGCTTTTGGCGAGTTCGGCGTGCAGGCGATGGAATGCGCCTACATTACTGCCCGCCAGATCGAAGCGACCCGCGTTGCCATCAACCGTAAGATGCGCAAGGGCGGCAAGTTGTGGATCCGCATCTTCCCCGACGTGCCTTATACGAAGAAGCCTCTTGAAACCCGAATGGGAAAGGGAAAGGGCGCTCCGGAGTTCTGGGTATCCGCCGTTCGTAAAGGCCGCATCATGTTTGAGCTTGGCGGGATTCCCCGTGAAATCGCTGAGGAAGCGTTCCGCACGGCCTCTCACAAGCTTCCTATCAAGGTGCGGCTTGTGACCCGCGACAGTTTGGATGGTGAATAGTAATGGACGCCAAAAGTCTGCGTGAAATGACCGTTGAAGAGCTTATGAACAAGCACGACCAGTTCAAGGAAGAGCTGTTTAACCTGCGCTTCCAGAATGCTGTTGGTCAGTTGAAGAACACCAGCAGGATCAAAGAGGTCAAAAAGACCATCGCGAGAGTCCTTACCATTGTTCACGAAAAGGAACAGGGACTGAACGTGAACGCCGGAAGGAGGTAAGGCACAATGGAAGCTAAAACCCCTCATCGTAAGATGAAGATCGGAATCGTTGTCAGCGACAAGATGGAGAAGACGATTTCCGTCCGTGTGACCCGGCATGCCATGCACCCCGTGTACGGCAAGCGCATCATCAAGTCCAAGAAGTTCCTTGTGCACGATGCTGAGAACGCCTGCCGCATGGGCGACAGAGTCCAGTTTGCCGAAACTCGTCCTATGAGCAAGAACAAGCGCTGGACCCTCGTCAAGATCATTGAGAGAGCCCCCATCCTGGGCGGATCTGTCGAGGAGGATGTTTAACCGATGATTCAGTTAAATACAGTGCTTAACGTTGCTGACAACACGGGCGCGAAGCGCGTCAAGTGCATTCAAGTGCTCGGCGGCAGCCGACGCCGTTTCGGCTCGCTGGGCGATATCATTGTCTGCGCTGTAAAGGAAGCCATCCCCAACAGCAATGTTGCCAAGGGCAGCGTCGTCAAGGCTGTGATCGTTCGTACCAAAAAAGAGCGTCGTCGTGCGGATGGTTCCTACGTGCGCTTTGACGATAACGCCGCGGTTCTGATCGACGGCAACGGCGATCCGAGAGGAACTCGTATTTTTGGCCCAGTCGCCCGTGAGCTTCGCGCGAAGAAGTACATGCGCATCATCTCGCTGGCGCCCGAAGTTGTATAGGAGGCCTGCGTGATGAGCAAAATGCGTTTGAAGAAGGGTGACCGCGTCAGAGTCATCTCCGGTAAGGACAAGGGCAAAGAAGGCAAGATTCTTGTTTCCTTCCCCGCGGAAAACAAGGTTATCGTCGAAGGCGTAAGCGTTGCCTCGCGTCACAGCAAGCCCACTCAGGCCAATCCGCAGGGCGGCATCGTCAAGAAGGAGACGCCGATCTATGCCTCCAAGGTCATGCTGATTTGCCCCAACACCGGTAAACCCACCCGCGTTGGTCACGCTTTCCTGGAAGACGGCCGCAAAGTGCGCGTGGCCAAGGTTTCCGGCGAAATTGTCGACCAGCTCAAGTAGTGGAGGAGGCAAATCATGACCGTACGCGTGCTGGAAAAGTACAAGAGCGAAGTCGTGCCTGCGCTTCAGGCTCAGTTCGCTTATAAAAATCCCATGATGATGCCTAAGATCGTCAAGGTCGTCATCAATATCGGCGTTGGCGACGCCAAGAGCGACAGCAAGTTTATCGATGTCGCCGCCGCCGAGCTTGCCACGATCAGCGGACAGCGTCCGATGATCAAGAAGTCGAAGAAGTCCATCGCGAACTTCAAACTTCGCGAAGGTTCTCCCGTCGGCTGCAGCGTGACGCTTCGCGGCGTGCGCATGTGGGAGTTTCTCGACCGTCTGCTGAATCTCACTCTTGCTCGCATCAAGGACTTTCAGGGCGTGTCGAGAACGTCCTTCGACGGACGCGGCAACTACAACCTCGGCCTCAGGGACCAGCTGATTTTCCCCGAGATCGATTACGACAAAGTTGTCAAGCTTCGCGGTATGAACGTTACCATCGTGACGACTGCGAACACCGACGAAGAGGCTTTTGTCATGCTCGAGAAGCTTGGCATGCCTTTTGCGCACGCTGAATAGGAGGGGTTGAGATGGCGAGAAAAGCTCTGAAGAACAAAGCTGCGCTGACCCCGAAGTTTTCGACCCGCGGCTACAACAGATGCCCGATCTGTGGCCGTATGCACGGTTACATGAGAGATTTCGACATGTGCCGCTGCTGCTTCCGCAATCTTGCCCGCGAAGGCAAGATCCCTGGAATTGTCAAGTCGAGCTGGTAAATTACCGCTCTGAGAAAGGGGAACTTTCATGTACGTTAACGATCCGATTGCGGATATGCTCACGAGAATTCGCAACGCGAACATGGTCTACCATGAGAGCGTCGATATCCCGATCAGCAAGATGAAGCTGGGGATTGCGAAGATCCTGAAAAGTGAAGGTTACATCCGCAACTACAAGGTCCTCAACGACCCCAAAAAGCCCGCGGGCACCATTAAGGTCTTTATGAACTATGGTCCCAACCGCGAACGCGTCGTACAGGGCCTTCGCCGCATGAGTAAGCCCGGCCGCCGTGTCTATGTCGGCAAAGATAAACTGCCCAAAGTCATGGGAGGCTTGGGAATTGCCATTATTTCCACTTCCCAGGGTCTGAAGACTGACGCCGAGGCCAGGCTGCTTGGGCTCGGTGGAGAAGTCGTCTGCTATGTCTGGTAAGGCGAGGGATTAACATGTCAAGATTAGGACGTAAACCCGTCACGGTCCCGCAGGGTACCAGCGTAGAAGTCAAGGAAGACAGAATCGTTGTCAAGGGCAAGAACGGCCAGTTGTCCATGCCTCTTGTGGAGAACATCTCCGTCGAAGTCAAGGACGGCGCCGTTCACGTAGCCCGCGCCAACGAGGAGAAGCCCACCAAGGCCGCGCACGGCATGGTGCGCGCCATGATCAACAACATGGTTATCGGCGTCACCGAAGGGTACACCAAGACTCTCGAAATCGAGGGCGTTGGCTATCGCGCCGCCATGAAAGGCAAGAACCTCGGTCTGAGCTTGGGTTTTTCCCATCCGCTTGAAGTGATTCCTCCCGAGGGAATCACCTTTGCCGTGGAAGGCGCGACCAAGATTTTCGTCAAAGGCATCGACAAACAAGTTGTTGGCCAGATCGCTGCGATCATTCGCGGATACCGCGCTCCCGAACCCTACAAGGGCAAGGGCATTCACTATCTCGGCGAGCACATCCTGCGCAAGGCCGGCAAGACCGCTACTAAGTAAGACGAGGTGAGCCGATATGATTAAGACCAAGAGCAGAAATGAAATGCGTCTCCTTCGGCACAGCCGTCTTCGCAAGAGCGTTTCCGGCACCGCTGAGAGACCGAGACTGTCTGTTTTCCGCAGCCTGAAAGACATCTACGTTCAGGTGATCGACGACACCGTCGGTCATACGCTGATCTCCGTATCCACAAAGGAAAAGGTCGTGGCGCAGAGCCTTGAGTGCGGCCATTGCACGGTAGCCGCTGCCAAGGTTGTGGGCAAGCTTGTTGCGGAGCGTGCGAGGGAAAAAGGTATCACCGAGGTCGTCTTCGATCGCGGTGGCCACGTGTATCACGGCCGCGTTCAGGCGATCGCCGACGCCGCTCGTGAAGCCGGTTTGAAGCTCTAAGGAGGAATTTCAATGACCGAAAAACAGTCTGCGAGCGGTACCGAGCTGAACGAGCGCGTTGTCTTTATCAACCGTGTCAGCAAGACCGTCAAGGGCGGCAAGAGATTCCGTTTCAGCATCCTTCTTGCCGTCGGCGACGGTGAAGGCAACGTGGGCATCGGTATGGGCAAGGCTCGCGAAATTTCCGAAGCTGTCCGCAAGGGCATGGAAGACGCGAAGAAAGACATGATCCCTGTGAAGCGCAACGGCAAGACCATTCCTCATCCGGTGATGGGACGCTATGGCTCGGCGGCCGTTATGCTCCGCCCCGCCGCTGACGGTACCGGAGTTATCGCCGGCAGCGTCGTGCGCGCCATCATGGAGCTGGGTGGCATCAAGGACGTTATGACCAAGGTCGTCGGACACACCAGCAACCCCGTCAACGTCGCCCGCGCCACTCTGGCTGCCGTCGCTTCGCTGCGCACTCGTGACGAGATCATGGTTCTGCGCGGCAAGAAAAAGACGGAGAACGCTTAGGAGGTAAGGGACCATGGCTAAACTTCGTATTGTCTGGAAGAGGAGCGATATCGGCCGTCCTGAGCGTCAGTCGCGTACGATCAAGGCGCTGGGATTCCATAAGCTGAACTCGGTCGTCATTCACGAGGATACGCCCCAGATCCGCGGCATGGTTCGCGCGGTGGCTCACCTTGTCGAGTGCTCTGAAGTGAACGAGGAAGGGGGCAAAGCTAATGAATCTGAGTGATCTGCGTCCGGCCGAAGGTGCCAAGCACAAAGCGAAGCGCGTTGGCTGCGGCATCGGCAGCGGCAACGGCAAAACTGCCGGAAGAGGCACCAAGGGGTACGGCTCCCGTGCCGGCAGCGCTATCCGTCCCGGTTTTGAGGGCGGCCAGATGCCTTTGGTTCGCCGTACGCCCAAGCGCGGTTTCAACAATTACAATTTTGCTAAGGTATATCAGATCGCCAATCTGGGCGACATTGCCGAGATCTTCAAAGAAGGCGCTGTCATCACGGTGAACGAGCTCTTTGCGTACGGCTTGGTCCGCAATATGGATACGCCCGTCAAGATCCTTGGTGATGGCGAGCTTGACAAACCGCTGACGATCAAGGCAGAAGCCTTCAGCAAGTCTGCTGCTCAGAAGATTGCAGCTGCAGGCGGAACTGCTGAGGTGATTTAAAGTGGCTGATACCTTCCGCGACGTATTCAAACTTCCGGATCTCAAAAGGCGCATTCTCTTTACCTTGGGAATGCTGTTTGTTTTCCGCCTGGGAGCTCACATTCCTACGCCGGGCATCAACTCGGCGGCGATGTCGCAGCTCTTTGAAGGAAGTGGCGTTCTCGGTTTCCTTGACCTGTTTGCCGGTGGTGCGCTGAGAAGGTTCAGTCTTTTCTCGCTTGGTGTGGCGCCTTACATCAACGCGAGCATTGTTTTGCAGTTGGCCGCTGTCATTTTCCCCACGCTTGAGCGTCTTCAGAAAGAAGGTCCGCAGGGGCAGAAGAAAATGACGCAGTATACGAGGTATGGAGCGATCTTCTTCGCGTTTGTGCAGGCGGTCGGCATGGCCATGTGGCTGCGCCGCGCCGGGGTTCTGGCTGCGTCGGGACTTGATTTCTTTGTCGCTGTCATTACGGCGGTGACGGGATCGGTAGCCGTGATGTGGCTTGGCGAAGAAATGACCGATCACGGCATCGGCAACGGCATTTCCCTGCTGATCTTTGCCGGTATCGTTGCCCGTCTTCCCGAGGCTGTGATCCAGACGCTTTCGATGGTCAGCTCCGGTGAAATGAACGTCGTCACGCTGATTCTGGCGCTCGCCGTCATGGTCGCTGTTCTGGCGGGCGCTGTGCTCCTTGAACAGGGGCAGCGGCGTCTTCCCGTTCAGTACGCGAAGCGCGTCGTCGGCAACCGCGTCTACGGCGGACAGAGCAGTTTTATTCCGCTGCGTGTCAACATGGGCGGCGTCATGCCGATCATCTTTGCCTCGTCGCTGCTGATTTTCCCCTCGACGGTGCTTCGCCTTTTCCACGGCACAGAGCGGCTGGCGAATTACTTTGCGCCCGGCAGTTGGCTTTACACGGTCCTGTATGTAGTGCTGATCGTCTTCTTCAGTTTCTTCTACACGGCCATGGTCTTCAATCCGAGCGACATCGCGGACAACATGAAGAAAAACGGCGGCTTCATTCTCGGAATCCGTCCGGGCAAGCCTACGTCAGACTACATCGAAAAGATCGCCTCCCGCATCACGCTGGTGGGGTCGGTCTTTCTCGTCGTGGTCGCTCTTGTCCCCGATCTTCTGACCAACGTGTTCGGCATCACGAGTTTTTACTTTGGCGGAACGTCCGTCCTGATCATCGTGGGTGTGGCGCTGGAGATCGTCGAGCAGGTCAACAGTCAGCTTTTGATGCGCAACTATGAGGGCGTCCTCAAGCGTGCCAAGAGCGGCCGGGGATTGCTTCGCTTCTAGGGAGGACGGGAGATGAGGATTATTCTTGTCGGACCTCCCGGCGCAGGCAAAGGCACTCAGGCTGAGAAGATTGTCGCGAAGTACGGTGTCGCCCACATCTCCACGGGCGACATCCTTCGCGCCAACGTCACGGCTGGCACGGAGCTTGGCAGAAAAGCCAAGTCCTTCATGGACGCCGGCGCTCTTGTGCCTGACGACGTGATCGTCGGCATGATGCGCGGCCGACTCGCTGAAGACGACTGTCGGAAAGGGTTCATCCTCGACGGTTTCCCCCGCACCGTTCCTCAGGCCGAAGCGCTGACGGCGCTTCTGGCGGAGATGGGGATCGAGCTTGACGGTGTGATCCTTCTCGACGTGGACGACGAAACGGTCGTCGAACGTTTGTGCGGACGCCGCATGTGCAAGAAGTGCGGCCGGATCTTCCATGTCTCTTTCAAGCCTTCTGCGAAGGGAGACCGCTGCGATTCATGCGACGGCGAGCTCTACCAGAGGGACGACGACAGGGAAGAAGTGATCCGTCAGCGTCTGGCCGTGTATCATGATCAGACGGCTCCTCTTGTCGATTATTACGGCAAGGCGGGGCTTCTGCTCAGAATCGACGCTGCCGAAGCCGGGGACCAGGTTTTAAGCCGTATCGAAGCCATGCTTGAGAGGCGTGCATGATCTCTCTCAAGTCCGTTGGCGATATTGAGAAGATGCGCCATGCCGGTGCGATTCTTGCCGATCTTCTGATGAACTTGAAGGGGATCGTCAAACCCGGCATGACGACGGCCGATATTGATCGATATGCCGAAGACTTTATCAGGAAGAACGGCGCCGTTCCTTCCGAAAAGGGGTACGCGGTGCCGGGGATTTCTGAGCCTTATCCTGCTTCGGTCTGCACGTCGGTCAACGACGAAGTGGTCCATGGGATCCCCAGCGACAAACGGATCCTTGAGGACGGCGACATTGTCAGTGTCGATGTCATGGCCTCTTATCAAGGCCTCCACGCTGATGCGTGCTACACCTACGCGGTGGGCGACATTTCGCCGCAGAGGCAGGCGCTGCTTGACGTAACACGGGAAAGTCTGGATCGCGCGATCGCCAAGGTGAAAGCCGGAGCGACTCTCGGAGACATCGGAAACGCTGTGGAGTCTTTTGTGATTCCCAAAGGTTATGGCATAGTGCGGGAATATGCAGGACACGGAATTGGGCGTCATCCCCATGAGGCCCCGTCGGTCTTGAACTACGGTGAGCCCGGCACGGGAGTAACTCTTTTGAAGGGGATGACGATCGCCATCGAACCCATGATCATGTGCGGCGGCGAGACCCTGAAAGATGGAACGGACGGTTGGCTTGTTTCGACAGCCGACGGTTCTGATGCGGCCCATTTCGAAAAAACCGTCCTCGTCACGACGGACGGAGCAGAAATCCTGACTCCCTGGCACTAACCGGGATCTTTGAGGAGGTTCGTAAGGTTCCATGGCTAACAAGGACGATGTGATCGAGGTCCACGGCGAAGTTGAAGAGCCCTTGCCCAACGCCATGTTTCGCGTCAGGCTTGAGACGGGCCAGGTGATTCTGGCTCATGTTTCGGGAAAAATGAGGATGCATTTCATCCGTATTCTTCCCGGCGACAAGGTGTTGTTGGAATTGTCGCCTTACGACCTGACCAGAGGGCGGATCACTTACCGCTACAAGTAGTCGATATGCTGCCTCTGCGGCTGTTTGCAGCCGGGAGCGGAATGTCCATGAGGAGTGTGCAAACTATGAAGGTTAGATCATCTGTTAAACCCATTTGTGAGTATTGCCGAGTGATCAAGCGCAATGGCGTCATCCGCGTCATCTGCAGCCGCGATCCTCGTCATAAACAGCGTCAGGGAGCTAGGAGGTAACCGGTATGGCTCGAATTGCAGGAGTTGATCTTCCCCGCGACAAGCGTGTTGAGATCGGCCTCACCTACATCTATGGCATCGGTCTGAGCACGGCTCGTGAGATTCTCAAGAAGACTGGCGTGAACCCGGATACGCGCGTCAAGGATCTCACCGAAGAAGAAGCCCAGCTGCTTCGTTCCGAAATCGTCAACAATCACAAGGTGGAGGGCGACCTTCGCCGTGAGGTGTCCATGAACATCAAGCGGTTGATGGACATCGGCTGTTATCGTGGTATCCGTCACCGCCTGGGGTTGCCCTGTCGCGGCCAGCGCACCAAGACGAATGCCCGCACGTGGAAGAACCGCAAAGGACGTTCACGTCCCGTTGCCGGTAAGAAGACCGCATAACCAAGGGAGGTAACGTTCGTGGCCAATCGCACACAGCGTAAGAAGGAAAAGAAGAATATCAGCTACGGAGTCGCTCATATCTTCTCGACGTTCAACAACACCATCGTGAGCATCACCGACAAGGGCGGCGCTCTGCTGGCGTGGGCGTCGGGCGGCAACGTCGGTTTCAAGGGCGCCCGCAAGTCCACTCCCTTCGCCGCGCAGGTCGCTTCTCAGCAGGCCGCCAAAACGGCTCAGGATCACGGCCTTCGCGAGATCGACGTGGTCGTCAAGGGCCCCGGTCCAGGCCGTGAGTCTGCCATCCGCGCGCTTCAGGCCGTCGGCCTGCAGGTCAACTCCATCAGGGACGAGACCCCCATCCCTCACAACGGATGCCGTCCTCCCAAAAGACGCCGCGTCTAATACTTGTATTTTGTCGTTAAAGCTGCGTAGAATCCGTCGTAGCCTCAATCGGCTATGGAGTTATAGGAAGGGTGTGGGGATCTTTGGAGATTATGCGGCCTGAGATTCAAGTTGAAGAGTGTTCCAGTACCGCCGCGCGGCTGGTTATTGGTCCGCTCGAACGCGGTTATGGTCAGACGATAGGTAACGCTCTCCGTCGTGTGCTGCTTTCTTCGATCAAAGGAGCGGCGATCAGTGCGGTTCGCGTTGAAGGCGCTCAGCACGAGTTTACGACGATCCCCGGCATGAAGGAAGACGTTATCGAGCTGCTGCTGAATCTCAAGCACGTGCCTGTCCGCTCCCATAGCGCCGAATACCGTACACTGAAGCTGGATGTGGAAGGCGGAAAGAAGGTTACGGCAGCCGATTTTCAGGAGGACAGCGACATCGAGTTCATAGATCCCGACGCGTACATCTGCACGCTGGCGGAAGGGCATTCGCTTTCGCTCGAAGTTTACATCGAGCAGGGCGTCGGCTACGCCACGGTGGATCGTCCGCGCCTGAGCTATTTACCGGTAGACGCTCTCATGATCGACGCCATCTATTCCCCGATCCTTCGCGTCAAGTACGAAGTTCAGAACGAACGCGTCGGCCAAAAGACGGACTATGAAAAAATTGTGATGAACGTCACCACGAATGGCGTCGTCGCTCCCGATATCGCCGTCGCCGAAGCGGCGAAACTGCTTCGCGAGTATTTCGACATCGTCATTCAGGAGCTTCGCAAGCTTCATCCCGCCGAGCTCGGGCTGTTCGACGACGAAAGCGCGTCTCAGCCTTCCGGGAACAGTCAGGCCGGAGACGGCGCCGATAATCCGCCGGAGAATGCCCTGCTGAACAAACCGGTCAGGGAACTTGAACTTTCAATCAGAAGTGAAAACTGCCTGCTTCGCGGTGGCATTCATACCATTGGCGATCTTGTCAGCCGCAGTAAGGATGACTTGCTGAAGATCCGCAACCTGGGCAAGATCTCTCTTCGCGAGATCGAAGAGAAGATGACCAAGTACGGTATCGTCCTCAGTGACGACAAGGCAAGCGCAGAGAACTCAAGCAAGGAGGACTAAGTCCCTATGAGACATGGAGTTGCCCAGAGAAAGCTCGGCCGCAACGGCAGCCACAGACGCGCGATGCTGGCCAATATGGTCGCGAGCCTGATCCTTGAAGGCAGCATCGAGACCACGGTGACCCGCGCGAAGGAAGTTCGCCGCGTCGCCGAGCGTTTGATCACGCGCGCCAAGGGCGGCACGCTGCACGATCGCCGCATCGTCATTTCGCGCATGAACTACAAGGAAGCCGTCATCAAACTGTTTGACGACGTCGCTCCCCGTTTTGCGGATCGTCCCGGCGGATACACCCGTATCGTCCGTACCCGTTTCCGCGTCGGCGACGCGTCGCCCATGGCGGTCATCTCGCTGGTTGACTAAAAACGCCGGAAAATGGAACAACCCAATATGATCTCCCTGAGGGGTGTTGGCTATTCTTACTCCGACACGGGGAGGCCCGCGCTTGAGAACGTCAGTTTCGAAGTGCGGCAGGGCGAGTGGATCGCCCTGGTCGGCAGCAATGGCTCTGGGAAGTCCACGCTGGCCAAACACCTTAACGCCCTGCTCGTTCCGATGCAGGGCGCTTGTTTTATCTTGGGACGGGACTCCCGCGAGGAAGAAAATCTGTGGAAGATCCGCTCTTCCGTGTCGATGGTCTTTCAGAATCCCGAAAATCAGATCGTTTCCACGGTAGTGGAGGACGACGTTGCGTTCGGTCCGGAAAATCTCGGCCTGCCGGCGGCGGAGATCCGCCGCCGCGTGGACGAAGCCCTCAAAGTCTGCGGTCTTGCGGAGAAAGCCGACAAGGCGGTCTACACGCTGTCCGGCGGGCAAAAGCAGCGTTTGGCCATTGCCGGCGCTCTGGCCATGGGCACGCAGTGTCTGGTGCTCGACGAGCCGACGGCGATGCTCGATCCCGAGGGGCGCCGGGAAGTGGGGACGCTGCTGCGCGAGCTGCATGGACGCGGCATCACGATCGTGCAGGTGACGCACCGCCTCGAAGAGGTGATTGGCGCCGATCGCGTGATCGTTCTCGATCAGGGGCGCTTCGCCTGGGAAGGCACGCCGGATCAGCTTTTCCGCCTGAAAGACATCGGCGCCCGCTGGGGACTGGAAGTGCCGCCCGTCGTGATTCTTCGGGAGCGGCTCGTCGCCGCCGGGCTGATAGCAAAAGATACTCCGCCGACGGCGGAGGGGATAGGAACGGCTTTATGTCTATCGTCGTCGAAAATTTAAGCCACATTTACCATGAAAACACTGCCCTCCAGACGGCAGCTCTGGAGGGCGTTTCGCTGTCGATCGAACGCGGTCACTGGACCTCGTTCATCGGCCATACGGGCAGCGGCAAGTCGACGCTGGCTCAGCACCTGAACGCGATCCTGCGCCCTACGTCGGGTTCGGTGACGGTGGACGGCGCGGCGATCCTGCCGGAGAAAAAACGGGAGAAGACCGATTTTCGCGAGATCCGCCGCAAGGTGGGGCTGATCTTCCAGTATCCCGAGCAGCAGCTTTTCGAGGAGACGGTGCGCGAGGAGCTGGCTTTTGCGCCGCGCAACTGGGGCGTGCCGGAGTCCCGGATCGGCGAGCTGACGGCGGGGGCGCTGCGCGCGGTGGAACTCGACGATTCTTATCTGGAGCGCAATCCTTTCGGCCTCTCCGGCGGCGAGAAGAGGCGCGTGGCGATCGCCTCGGTGCTGACCTGCGCGCCGGATTATCTGGTGCTCGACGAGCCGACGGCGGGACTGGACGAGCGCGGCCGGGCGGCGCTGCTGAAGCTGCTGGACCGTATCCACCGCGAGGGCACGGGGATCGTGCTGGTCACTCACGATCTGGAGATCGCCTTTTCGCGCAGCGACCGCATTCTCGTGCTCGACCACGGGCGCTGCGCCGGTCTGGGCACGGCGGACGAGATCGCGGTGCAGCTGTACCGGCGGCCGGTTTCGGGGCTGGTGCTGCCTGAAGTGATGCTGACGGCGCTGAAGTTGCGCGAGCGCGGACTGCGCGCGCCGCTGACCTGCGATGCCGAAAGGCTGGCGCAGGCGCTGGTCCGCGAGAGGAGGCGGGGGCGTTGAAGTTTCTTGAGAACATGAGTTTCGGGCAGTACGTGCCCGCCCGTTCGTGGGTGCATCGCCTCGACCCGCGCGCCAAGGTGGGCGCGCTGGCGCTGCTGCTGACGGGGATATTCATGGCGGGGCGCCCCTACGATTGGATCCTCTGGGCGGCGGTGCTGTGGCTCTGCGCGGCGCTGGCGCAGACGAACGTGGCGTTTTTGCTGCGTTCGATCCGCACGGTGCTGTTCCTGATCGTTTTCACGGCGCTGCTGAATCTGTTCTTCGCGTCGGGGGAGCCTCTGTGGCAGTGGGGGATCTTCCGCGTCAGCCGGGAAGGCGTCGAGCTGGCCTGGACGATGGCGCTGCGGCTGACGCTGCTGGTGCTGTTCGCCAATCTGCTGACGCTGACGACCAGTCCGATGGCGCTGTCCGACGGGCTGGAGAGTCTCTTTTCGCCGTTCAAGCGCTTCGGTTTTCCGGCGCACGAACTGGCGATGATGATGACGATCGCGCTGCGCTTCATCCCCACGCTGCTGAGCGAGACGGACCGCATCCTCAAAGCGCAGCTGGCCCGCGGCGCGGACCTTGACCGCGGTTCGGTCGTCAGGCGCATGAAGGCGTTCATCCCCGTGCTGGTGCCGCTGTTCGTGATCGTCTTTCAGCGCGCCGACGATCTGGCGGTGGCGATGGAAGCCCGCTGTTACCGCGGCGGCGAGGGGCGGACGCGCATGAAGCCGTTTCGCTGGCGGGCGGCCGACACGGCGGCGCTGGTTTTCTGCGCGCTGCTGATCGCCGGCCAGAAGCTGCTGAACTGGGTGGTCGGCTGATGCCGCGCTATTCCTGCGTGATCAGCTACGACGGCGGCAAGTTCTGCGGCTGGCAGACGCAGCCCAACGGCGCCACCGTTCAGGAGTCGCTGGAGCGGGTCCTGTCGCTGCTGAACGGTTCGCCGGTGAAGGCAACGGGCGCAGGGCGCACGGACGCCGGCGTGCACGCGCGCGGACAGACGGCTTCCTTCCTGATGGACCGAGCCTGGGAGCCGCGGCGGCTTCTGCTGGCGCTGAACGCGAATCTGCCCGAGGGCGCGGCGGTTGCGTCGGTACGGGAGCGCCCGCCGGAGTTCGACGCGCGGCGCGACGCGCTGTGGCGCGAATACGCCTTTTTCGTGTGGCGCGGTTCATTCTGCTATCCAATGATGAAGCCCTACGTGTGGTGGAAAAAAAAGGACGACTGGGATCATGATCTGATCCGCCGCGGCTGCGCGCTGCTGGAGGGACGGCACGATTTCAGCGCGTTCTGCCGGGCCGGCGACCTGCCGGAAAACGCGGTGCGGCGCATGCACTTCGTGCGCTATATTCGCCGCGGCCGGCTGTCGGTCTTCCGCATCCGCGGCGACGCTTTTTTGACCAACATGGTGCGGATCATGGTTGGCAATCTGGACGCCGTCGCTTCGGGACGCCGGCCGCTCTCGTGGCTGGCCGCGCTGCTGGATGGCGCGAGCCGCAGCGACTCGGCGATGACGGTGCCGCCGGACGGGTTGTTTTTCTGGAAGGTTGGCTACAAGGACTAAAATAGGGTACAATAGAACAGTTTTGGAGAATGTGTTCTGACTCCCGTACGATTCAAAAGCTGACCAACTTCAGAAGGGAGGCTCTTCCTAAAATGTTTTCCCTGGGCAACGACATCGGCATCGATCTCGGCACCGCCACGGTGCTTATCTATATGAAAGGCAAGGGCATCGTGCTGCGCGAGCCTTCGTGCGTGGCGGTCGATCAGGATACGGGGCGTATCCTGGCCGTCGGCTACGAGGCGAAAAACATGGTGGGGCGCACGCCGGGCAACGTAGTGTCGGTACGCCCGCTGCGCGACGGCGTGATCGCCGATTATTCGATGACGGAAGCGATGATGCGCTACTTCATGAGGAAGATCAACCGCGGCCTGCACCGCTATTTCCGCAGCCGCGTGATGATCTGCGTGCCGTCGGGCGCGACCGACGTGGAGCGCCGCGCCGTGCTCGAGGCGGCGGTGGAGGTGGGCGCCCGCGATGCCTATCTGATCGAGGAACCGATGGCTGCGGCCATCGGCGCCGATCTGCACGTGGAGGAATCGCGCGGCAAGATGGTGGTCGACATCGGCGGCGGCACCACGGACATCGCCGTGATCTCGCTGGGCGGCTGCGTCATCTCCAAATCGCTGCGCATCGGCGGCGACAAGCTCGACGAGTGCATCATGCGCTACCTGCGCAAGCAGTACAATCTGGCCATCGGCGAGCAGATGGCGGAGAACCTGAAGATCATGATCGGTTCCTGCCTGCCCGACGGCGAGGAGAACAACATGACGCTGAAAGGCCGCGACCTGGTTCAGGGGCTGCCCCGCCAGATCGAGATCAACAGCCGCAGCGTGTGCTCGGCCATCATCGAGCGCATCCAGGCCATCGTCGACGGCGTCAAGAACGTGCTGGAGATGACGCCGCCCGAACTTTCCGCCGACATTATCGACCAGGGCATCGTGCTCACCGGCGGCGGCGCGTTGCTGCGCGGCCTGCCCGAGCTGATCGGCCGCAGCACCGGCATCAAGTGCGTCGTGGCCGATCGCCCCGCCGAGTGCGTGGCGCTGGGCACCGGATTGGCGCTGGCCAACATCGGCAAGCTTTCGGAGAAGGGGCAGGGCAGTTTTCTGTTCTCGGCCCGCCGTCAGCGAAAATGATCGAGACGACCTTGCCGGACGTTGAAGGGATCTCTTCAGGCCCCCGCAGAACCGCTCGGGAACTTCCCTGGTGGGCCTGCGGGGGCCTTCGTTTTGAATGTCTGGGGTGCGGCCGTTGCTGCCGAGGCGCTTCCGGCGGGATCTTCATGCGCCCCGTCGAGGAGCGGCGCATCGCCGCCGCGCTGAATCTGACGGCGGAACAGCTGCGTTCGCGCTTCGAGACGACGCGCTGGCGCTTTCCCAGCCTGAGAGAGACGGGCTGCGGCCGCTGCGTCATGAACGGCGACGACGGACGCTGCCGCGTTTACGCTTGCCGTCCCGTCGAGTGCCGCACCTGGCCGTTCTGGCCGGAGCTGCTCGAATCGCCGCAGACCTGGCAGGCGGCGGCTCACCGCTGCCCCGGCATGGATTCCGGGCCGCTATGGAGCCCGCGACGCATCGCCGCCGTGCTGGCGGCTCATGAAAATTACGCGGAGAAACTCTCCCGCGAATGGAGAAAGGAGGCTCGCTGATGGAAGAAAGCCTGTGGGAGCTGCTCACTGAAGTCAACTGGAAAATGATCGCGCTGACGCTCCTGGCCGGCGGCGTGTTGTCGATCATCGGCGACCGCGTCGGCATGAAATTCGCCAAACGCCGCGTGACGCTGTTCAACCTGCGTCCGAAGTACACCTCGTCGATCCTGACCGCCTGCACGGGCATGCTGATCTCGCTGTGCGTCATCGCCATTCTGGCCGTCGTTTCCGAATCGGTGCGCACCAGCCTGTTCTCCATGCAGTTCATCCAACGCCAGATCGTCGATCTGACGCGGCAGCTGCAGGACAGCCGCAACGAACAGCAGATCTCTTCGCTGTTGATCGTCGAGGCGCAGCAGCAGCTCACCAGCAAGGAAAAAGAGCTGGACGACCTGCAGACCCGGGCCGACGCGCTGCGCAAGACCACGGAAGAAATGCAGGCCGAACGCGACCGTCTCACCCAAGAACGCGCCAGGCTCGAAGAGGACGTGAACCGGATCCGCACGACGCTGGGCAAACTTCAGGAAGGGCGTATCGTCGCCTTCTCCGACGAGCGCCTCGGGCAGGAAGTGATCCCCGAAGGCGTCGCCAGCGAGGCGGAAGCCCGCAGGTACCTGGACCGTCTCAACGAGCGCGTGCGCTTTGAAGTGGCCCGCCGTTCCGACGCCGTGCCTGCCTCGATCTCCCTCGAAGAGGATCCCGAGTCGCTGCAGAACGCCATGCAGCGCATCCTCGCCTATGACAGCCGCAAAGTCGTGCGCGCCATGGTGCCGCAGAACATCGCCGCCGGCGAGACGGTGCGCGTCGTCTACCGCGTTTACGAGAGTTCGCTGGTTTTTCGCAAGGAGGAAGCGCTGATCACCCGCGTGCTGCGTTTCAAACCCAGCGCCGAGCAGGCCGAGACCATGCTCAGCTACATGCTGCGCGAGCTGAACCGCATGGCGACATCCAGCGGCATCCTCAACGATCCGCTGACCGGCATGGTCGGCGGCATCCCCGCCAACGACTTTTACGACGGCGTCGAGCGCCTCGCCGCCGCGAAAGCGCCGCTGCGCGTCACCCTGCTGGCCGCCCGCGACATCTACAGCGAAGGTCCTGTGAGCGTGAAAATCGTCGTGGAACAGAACGTGAGCCTCGACAACCTCGATTCACTGGACGAAGAGCTGCCCGATCTTACCGCCGCGGAGCGGGGGAATTCTTCCGTACTGGCGAAGACGACGGGCCGAAAATGAACTGGCCGCCTGTCGCCGAACTGCTGGGCCATCTGCTGATGCCGGAAAGCTGCCCCGTCTGCGGAAAACTGGCCTCCCCGCTCTGCCCCGAATGCCTGGAAAAAATTTCCGCTCCCGAGCCGCCCCTGCCGCACTGCCTGTGCTGCGACGGAGCTTCGCCCTGCAAACGCCACGGCCGGCGCTATGAAGCGCGCGCCCTGACGCTGCACAAAGGCGAGGCGCGCGAGCTGCTGCTGACGGTCAAGTACGGCGGCTCCGGCGTGGCGGCGCGGAAAATGGGCGTTGCGTTGACCCGGCTGGTCGGCGAAAATGAGCGTCGGGGCGGATGGACCATCGTCCCCATTCCGCCGCATCCGCGCGTATGCTTTTTTCCTCGCGGCGACAGCCACCTGCAGTGGATGGCCCGCGGCCTTGCCGGCGCCCTCGGCGTGCCCGTGCGGGAATGCCTGCGCTGGAAGGAAAAACGCACGCCGCAGAAGCAGCAGCCCGATTCGCAGTCACGCCGCGCCATGCCCGAAGACAGCTTCGTCTGCGCCGGCGCGGCGCCCGAACGAGTCTTCCTGCTCGACGACGTCAGCACCACCGGCACCACACTGCTGCGCGCCGCCCAGTGCCTCTACGGCGTCGGAGCGCAGCAGGTGATCAGTCTGTGCTGGAGCGTCGCCTGGCGGACGTGAGGCACAAAACAAACGGCTCCGCGCTCAAAGCGGCGAGACCAACGAACGCATGCTCGTTGGTCTCGCCGCTTTGAGCGCGGAGCCGCTGTTTTTTCAAAAAATTCTGCGTGCCGCGAAGTATGGAAGGTCACAACGTTTTTGTACGTACTACAGAGAATCACTGTACAACTCCGTCAGAGCTTTTGCTGTTTCCACGAGGGCCGGACAGTTTTTGAGGGCAGACGTCTGACTTTCGGAAGATGGGTAAATGTATTGTATGGCGCCGATGGCCGCTCTCCCGTGAGGGACAATAACGGCCGCGACGTTGGATATTCCCATTTGGTATTCGTCCTGGGACACGTCATATCCCCTTTCTCTCGTCGTTTCGACACGGAGGTAAAGATGTTCCAGCGTCTTTATCGTGCAAGGAGTAAAGGGCGTGATTTTTGAGAGATCCCAAAGTTTTTTGATCCGGTCGTTGTCATAGGTAGAGAGGATGGCGATGCCGGCGGAGCAGGCGTACATCGGCACACGGAATGCGGGAAGATCGACCGTCGCCTTTTCTCTCCAGTTCCTCGTTCGTGCGACGGAGATTACGTCGAACATCTCGGGTACGCACAAAGAGACGGTACGGAAGGTGCTTGATGATAATTTTTCCAGAAACGGAAACGCCGCTCGTATAAATGTTTGTCCTGCGAGATATTTTGTGCCAAGTTCGTAAAGTTTGTAGCTGAGTTTGTACCTTCCGCTATTTTCTTTGCGATTCAGAACATAGCCGAGAGAAATCAACGAGCGCAGCAAACGGTGGACGGTGCTGCTGCTTAGGCCGGACTCCTCTGAGATCTCGGTGAGATACAATCCCTGCGAATTTTTTGCGAGCAGCTCAAGAATCGCAACGGTTCTCTCTACTGACTGCAATGCTTCATGATAATTATATTCGTTGGACAACGCAAGATCTCCTTTGCAAAAAATCTTTTAGGCAGTATATACCAAATTGACGGCCAGGGCAATGTCTGTCAGTAATTTTCTTACCCCTTATCCAAAACAGGACGGTGTTTTTTGCGTTGTTTGGCAGGAAGTAAAAGTTATACACTTTTTGAGAGCAGCAATCGCCGGCATTTGTGTTCATAGTGTCGAATCAGTTTTTATTTTGCGCGTATAGTGATTTAGCACAATATCATTTCGGTTGTTATATTTTACAGAATTTTATTTTTAGATATTGACATAAAATGTTCATTATGTATAAAATTCTGCTTAGCGGAAAATTAATCCCATAAAGGGGAATTTTTTAGTCATGAATCGGACGGATGATTGTATAATTTGCGATGTCTTACGGAGGATGAACTCATTTGCGCCGGCCGGCATCTGGTGGCATTTTGCAAAAAACGACAAGCGCTTTGCGGGGATCATTCGCGCGGGGCCACGTCGGCGGCCGGATTCTCGATGTGAGGTTTTGCGCGCGACGCTGCGGAATACTTGCCCGTAAGCGCGCCGGGCCGGCATTTTTGTGACAGCGTAACGAAAGGAGATCGTTTTACGTGGAAACTTACGGCGCTTTATCCCTTATCCCCATATTTGTTCTGTTCGCCATGGCGTTCTCGACGAAAAGATCGCTTGAGCCCTTATTCGTGGCGGCGATCGTCGGCCATATCATCATATACAAAGCGAACTTCGCAACGGCCTGGATTGACTCTCTCTACAAGGTAATGTGCAGCAAGCATATGGTATGGTTGATTCTCGTGGTAACTCTTTTCGGCAGTCTGATCGCGCTGCTGGAAAAGTCGGGCGGCCTCGGCAGCTTCGCGGCGCTGGCCCGAAAATACGCCACGAGCCGCAAGAAGTCCCTCATGATCACGTGGCTGCTGGGAAGCATCTTCTTTTTGGACGATTACCTGCATAACCTGACGACTGCTTCCACGATGAAGTACATCACCGATTCCCGCGGCGTCAAACGGACGGAGCTTGCCTACGTCGTCAACTCCAACGCCGGCAACCTCTGCTGCCTCATGCCGATCTCTTCGTGGGTCGTGTTCTTCGCCGGGTTGCTGGAGACGTCGGGATTCGTCGTCGGGTCGGCGACAAGCACTTATCTGCGCTGCATCCCTTATCTGTTCTACTGCTGGATCGCGATCATCATCTCGTTCCTCTTCGCGCTGGGCGTTGTTCCCGCGATCGGTCCGATGAAAACCATCGATCCCGAGCTGCTCAACAGCGAGGACGAACCCGCGGCCGAAAACGGCAGACATAACGTCTGGAACTTCTTGCTGCCGGTCGTGACGCTTGTGGGCGTGACCATTGCCTGCGACAACGAAATCCTCTACGGCGTGATGACCGCTCTAGCCGTCTGTGCGGTCACGTTCCTCCTTACCAAGACGATGCCTTACGACGAATTCTTCAAGGTCTTCATGCAGGGCATGAAAAACATGGTGTTCATCGACGTGCTGCTGATCGTGGCTTTCACGCTCAAAGAGGCCAACGACACGCTGAAGCTGGCCCCGTACATCATCGGCGTCGTCAAACCGATCATGAAGGGCGGATTGCTTCCGGCGGTCACTTTTGTAGTCTGCATCATTTATGCGTACTTTACCAGCTGTTTCTGGAGTATGGCGGCCGTGATGCTTCCCATCGTCATCCCGCTGGCGCAAGGGATCGGCGTCAACGTGTATCTCGTGCTCGGCGCGGTTTTCTCCGCCGCGGCCTTCGGCAGCCAGAGCTGCCTGTTCTCCGACGCGCTGATCATGTGCTCCGCCGCCACGAACATCTCGACGGCCGATCATGGCGTCACGACGCTTCCCTACGCGCTGATCGGCGCGGCCCTTTCTTTCGTTCTCTTCCTGGTCGGAGGGTTCGTGTTATGATCATGGATCTGGTGTTGAAAAGCGACGCCGTCTTCACGGGGCTCAAAGACGGCCCCGAGCGTCTGGCAGTCGGCGTCAGAGGCAACCGGATCGAAAAGGTCTGTCCGCCCGAAGAGATGGCCTCGTATATAGGCTCCGGAACGGACGTGAGGGATTACGGCAGTCAGCTGATCATGCCGGGTTTTTTCGACGGGCACGAGCACGCATTTCTGGGCGGCATTTTCGGCCGGGCCGTCGATCTGAGCGATTGCGCTTCCGAGCAGGAAGCGGCGCGACGCGTCAAGGATTTTGCGGACGCGCACCCCGAGCTGTCCTGGATTATCGGCACGGACTGGTCGAACATCGCTTGGGAGCAGGCGCGGCATCCCCGCAAGGAAACTCTGGACGCGCTTCTGCCCGATACGCCGGTTTACCTGATCGACACGGAAGGGCATTCCGCCTGGCTCAATTCCGCCGCCATCAAGCTCAGCGGCGTTGCGGACGTCGAAGAGTTCGGTGGCGACCTCGTCGCCCGCGATCCCGACGGATCGCCCACCGGTTATATCGCCGAGACGCCGATGCTCATGGTCGCTCGACTGGCCTTCGACATGCCCATGCCGGTCCAGGAGGTCATTTTCGACGAGTTCCAGCGCCGCACGGCCTCCCTGGGCATCACCTCGGTCAGTAACATCCAGTGCTACCAGGGGTCGGACATCGACGTGGGCAACGTCGCCGTGGTGAAGCAGTTCGAGCGGGAAGGGCGTCTCAACGTCCGCTTTTTCTTCGCCGCCGGCCTGACCGGGGATCTGGAGCGCCCGCGTCGCCTACGGCAGGAATACGACAGCGACAAGGTGCGTTTTTCCGGTCTGAAGCACATCGTCGACGGAACGGCGACGGGCTGGACGGCACTGCTGCTCGAACCTTACGCGGACAAACCCGATTCCGTCGGCTCCAGCCGGATCCCGGTGGAAGAACTGGCCCGCAGAGTGGTGGATGCCGACCGCGAAGGCTTCCGGGTGAGGATGCACGCCTGCGGCGACGGCTCCGTCCGAAGGGCGCTGGACTGCTGCGAGCTGGCCCAAAAGCACAACGGCAAGCGCGATTCCCGGCACACGATCGAGCACATCGAGATCATCGCCAAAGAAGACATCGGCCGCTTCGCTCAACTGGGCGTGGTGGCGTCGATGCAGCCGGATCATCTCAGCATCTGCGAAAAGTTTGCGGACAATCCCTATTTCGCCCGGCTGGGCGAACGCCGCGCCGCGGAGACGTGGCCGATCCGTTCGATTTTGGAAACCGGCGCGCACATGCAGTTCGGCACGGATTTCCCAATTTACGACAACAACCCCATGCTGGCCCTTTATCGGGGCACGACCCGCCTGTTCAACGACGGTCAGCCGGAAGGCGGCTGGAATCCGGGCGAGAAGGTCACGATGGCGCAGCTTCTGAAAGGCTACACGGCCGGTTCCGCCTACGGCGCTTTCATGGAAGACCGGGTCGGCACTCTGGAAGAAGGAAAGTACGCGGACATCGTCGTGCTGGATCATGATCTGTTTTCGCTGGACGATCCGCATGAAATTCTGGAGACCGCGCCGATCCTGACCCTTATGGACGGACGTATCGTATACGAGAGATAAAATCACGTTGTGAAGAAAGCTACCTCAAACTCACGCAGCAAAGTTGAGGTAGCTTTTTTATGATGTCGACTTCTCGCTAGATTGTGGAAAAATGATGTGTGGCGTTTCTGAACGTCGAAGGCATCGGCGACGGCGTCCATGTCAAGAAAAGCGAAACGCCTTGCCCAAGAGCGATATCCTTGTCCGTTATCGGAAACATGGCGAGATTTATATGCTCGAGGGGGGCGTCTTGGGACGGCTCCGGCGGCGAAACTTGATTGTCGAAAAAAATTATTGACATTTTTCTAACATACAGTAGAATGTTTTATAAAGAATTATTATCTTGGTAATATTTCGCATTTTTATTCCAGGAGGTCCCGCGATGTTGTGCAGCTACCGCCGCGACAGACTCGCGCAACGGCTGAAGGAGATTGCACCGCAGCTGATCGAGTGGCGTCATCAGATCCATCGGAATCCGGAATTGAGCTTTCGCGAGGTGAAGACCTCCGCGCTGGTGGAAGAGCAACTCAGGAAAATGGATATGGACTCGATCCGGCGGGTCGGGAGGTCACAGACAGGCATTCTCGCCGTGCTGCGGGGAACGGGTACGGGACCAGATGTTTGCATCGCCGTCAGAGCCGATATGGACGCGCTGCCGATCCAGGAGCAGTCAGGCGTGCCGTTCGTTTCCCAAAATGACGGCGTCTTCCATGGCTGCGGGCATGACACCCACACTGCGGCGCTGTTGGGCACGGCTTGGCTGCTCAGCGAATTTCGCAGTTACTTCGCGGGGACAGTCAAGTTTTTTTTCCAACATGCCGAGGAAGAGCTTGGCGGCGCGGTGGAATTCATCGAAGCTGGTGTGATGGAAGATCCTGCCGTGGACGCTGTGTTGGCGCTTCACGCGCTGCCTGACATCTATGTCGGTGAGATCGGCGTGAGAGATGACTTCATGACGGCCGGCGTCGATATCCTCAAGATCACCGTCGAAGGCAAAAGGGCGCATGGGGGTATCCTCATTACGGCGTCGACACGATCCTGACCGCTTCGACAATCGTCACCGCGCTCATGAGTCTGGGGTCGCGTGAGCTGGCTCCTACTGACTGTGCGCTGGTGACTTTTGGCAGTATTCATGGTGGCATTTCCAATTCTTATATCGGTGCCCCGGTGGTATTGGAAGGCTGCATCCGCTACCTTCGCGACGAGACGCACGACCGTTTTCGGCGCCGTGTGCGCGAGATCGCCGAAAGTATCGGCGCGGGACTGCGCGCGAAAGTGACCGTGGAGATCACGCCGGAAAGCATCCCCTCTGTGGTCGCCAGAAGCTGGGTCGACCGGGTACGCCGTGCCTGCGCGCAGGTAAAGTCGGTGACGAACGTTGTCGATCTCCCTTCCCCCGCCATGGGCGGCGAAGATTTTGCGCTTTTCCTGAAAAAAGCGCCGGGGACGCTCTTCCGCTTGGGGTGCCGCTCGCCGGGCGGCCTCCACTGTCCCACCCATTCGGTCAACTTTTATGCCGACGACCGCTCGATCCCTATTGGGACGGAAGTCATGACCACTACGGTGCTTAACGCGCTCACGGGTTCAGAGTAATATTTTTAAGGGGAGGCATTGAACGAAGATGAACGTGAAAAAGACCCTGTTGTTTTTGACGTCGCTTTTGGTTTTTGCTGCGTCCTGCGTGGCGGCGGATTTGCAGACGCTCAACGTGGGAGTCCCCAACGACGCCAAGAGCATGGATCCGCTCAAGGCTGTCGATACGGTCTCCTTTGCCATGATCAAGCATATTAATGAAACGCTGGTGACGGTGGACGGCAGAACCAAGCAGTTGGTGCCCGTGCTGGCGGAACGTTGGAAAGTGCTTGATCCGCTGACCTATAAGTTTTATCTGAAAAAAGGCGTTAAGTTCCATAATGGTGAAGAGTTTACCGCAGACGATGTGGTGTTCTCGTTTCAGCGAGCTCTTTCAAATGAATCCGTTTATGCCAAATCCAAGGCTAAGTACATTGATCCGCAGGGATTCCAGGTGATCGACCGGCATACGCTGATCGTGAAGACGCTGACGCCTTTCGGCGGTTTTCTGGAATCGATGAAGCATCCCTATGCCAGTATTTTCAACCGCAAAGCCGTTGCGGACGCCGGCGGCGATTACTTCAGGATGCCGGTCGGCACGGGGCCTTACAAGTTCAAGCGGTGGCTCAAGGGCGACCGCGTAGAACTGGAAGCGTTTGGCGACTATCATGGCGATAAGCCCCATTCCCAACGCTTGAATTTTCTTACAATGGCCGACGACAGCAGCCGCGTCATCGCCCTTGAAACCGGCAAGGCCGACTTGATTTACAACGTGCCTGTGAACGATTTCGATCGTCTTGCCGAAGAAGGCCGAGTGAAGGTCATCAAGGGGACCGGGCATAACCTCATTTATCTCGGTATGAACACTCAAAAAGGTGCTCTCAAGGATCCGCGCGTCCGCATGGCCATCGAGTATGCCATTGATAAGGATGCTTTTGTCCAAGTGGTGTATCAGGGAAAAGCGGTGGTCCCCGACGGGCCGCTGGTTTCCTCCAGCAGCTTCACTCCTGCCGACATTCGACGCCATCCCCGCGATCCCGTCAAAGCTAGACAACTTCTGAAAGAGGCCGGCTATGCCGACGGCCTGACGTTCGATCTGTGGATCACGACGCGCCAGGATTACGTGAACGGCGCGACCGTGCTTCAATCCATGCTTCAGGATATCGGCATCAAAGTCAACATCATCGTCATGGAGTCCGGCGTCTTCGACGACCGCGTCACGAGCAATACGCAGAGCTTGTTCATCAGTACATGGGGTATGCAGACGAACCGCGATGCGGGACAGTTCTGGCTGTCGCTGTTCCATTCCAGCAGTATCGGGACTACGAATTGGGCGGTGCTGGACGACAAGATCGTTGATGAGAACATTGAACTGGGCAATCGAAGCGTCGAACCGGCGGAACGCCAGGCGGCTTTCCAAAAAGTCTGGGCGCGGCTCGACGAGATCCATCCTTTTGTTTCTTTGGCTGTTCCCAACGAACTTTACGGCGGCCGCAAAGATCTTCGGGGCATGGAGGATTTTTGCGACGGACGCCTGAACTACCTTGGGCGCGTGACGGTGGAATGAATTTTAACTGAGTTTTTTATTTTAGAAAAAATACTCACTGATAAAATTGTGCAAGGCAACGTTATTTGTCGGCCTTGCACAATTTTATTGGGCTTGCCTAAAAAACGTGAAATTGCTCAAATCGATTTAGCCATTTATACTATTTTTTAATTAAAAAGCCGAACATAAGGGCGCCGCGGGGAAGTTCGGTCGCTCGAACATACTCGCAGTGCCCAGAGAATTATGTTAATACTTTTCCGGAGGAACGCTTTTATGAAATAAAAAAGTTCCGTACCCGCTTTAAAGCCCTCTCGTCGTCAAGCTTTCGCCTGGGGCGGCAGGCCTTTCCGCGAGCATAGCGAGCGCCTTGCACCGGGGAAGAAGAATACGGCTCGGAAAAAGCATTCCGCTTTCGCTCTCCGGAGATCGTCGATTTATGACGTCCAAGATGCTGTGCGATCTCGGAGAGCCCTTTTCCGCTATTGGAAAGCGACATGAGCTTTTCGCGTTCGAATGGTGTAAGATGGGTACAGGGGCTCAGTTCTCCTCGTGATAAACGTCATTTTACTGGGATCTATGAGGTCTGCTTGTTTCTCGCGACGGTTGCTCTGATTTTGTAGTCTAAGTGACATTGCCAGTCAGGTATGAGATGAATGAACCCTGATCTGAGAACGGGCTCTCTTTATAAAGTCAGAGATTCCTTAAATGCTTTTGGCGCGGAAGTTTCATGCCTACGGTAAAATTTCTGTAGAAATTGGAGATGGCGTTATGGACTGGATGCTCACTGCCATGATGATGGGGACAACGGTGGCCGGCGGAATCGTGGCCAGTGTGTGCGGCTTCGGCTTTGGCGCCGTGGCGATGGCCACATGGCCGTATTTTCTCTCCTATCCCCAGGCTGTAGCCGTTTCGGCGCTCTGCGGCGCCAGCACGGCCGTGATGATTGCCGTTCCTCACTGGCACAGGATCAACTTCAGAATTCTGCTGCCCTGTGCACTTTCGGGGCTGTTTTTTTCGGCGGCTTCGGTCGTACTGTCCCTCGGTGCGGCGGAAAGGATGATGGTGCATGCGCTTGGCGCGATGCTGATTGCCGTCAGCTTCTATTCCATTTTTCTCGGCGGCAGGATCCGCATCAAAGGGACACCTTTGACCGGTATGGTCGCCGGTGCCATCGGCGGCGCGTGCGCCGGACTTTTCGCTGTCGGTGGACCTCCCGTCGCTATCTATCTGCTCTCGTCGACCCGCGACAATCAGGAGTACCGCGCCACGCTGAACGCTCATTTCTGCTTCACTTCCGGCGTCGCCACGTTCATGAGATGGCGCAGCGGCGTCATCACTCCCATGACGGTTCAGCTGTGGCTGCTGGTCGTCGCGGCGCTGGCTTTTGGCATCTTTCTCGGCAACAAAATCTTCAAACGCCTCGACGCCCGTCGCCTGCGCCTCGCTGTGTACGGCTACCTGGCCGTCTCCGGCGTGACCATGCTGTTTAAGTAGCTCATGTCTGCGGGGGACATGAAAAAATTTCATCGAAGAGTGTGCCAGAGAAGGAGAATATCAATGATCGCGAACGAACAGTTTTTGCCGACGGAACCTTTTCTTGAGCCGCAGCGCGCTGAGGATGCGATCGCGCTGGAAGGACAGCGGCTGAAGTACGGCATTACGGCAGAGTCCATCCCTGTTTACGACGATGAGGGCGCCGAACAGGCGCGCAGTTTCTGCGTCAGCTACGCTCTGACGGACGGCGGCGCGCAGCGGCCGGTGACTTTCGCCTTCAACGGGAAACCGGGGACTTCGACGCTTTATCTGCACATGGCGGCGCTGGCGCCGAAGACGTTCAGCCTGACGGGGCAGGGTGAGGAGGCGCCGCGGCGGCCTTATATCGTTGGCGACAATCCCGGTACGATCCTCGATTTTTCCGATCTGGTCTTCATCGATCCTGTGGGGACGGGATTCAGCTGCACTGTGAACCGCGAGAAGGAACGCCAGTATTACGGCGTGCGGCAGGACGTGGACGCGATCGCACGTATCATCCGCGCGTGGATGGCGCGTCACGGGCGTTTCGCCTCGCCCGTGTTCATCGTTGGCGAGAGCTACGGCGGACTGCGCGGCAGCGGACTTGTGCTGCGGCTGCAGCAGATGCACATCATGTCGAGCGGTTTTGTGGCGGTGTCCCCGGCGTTGTCGTACGGCGAGCTGCACACGTCGATGCTGTACGAACACCATCTGGTGCACACGGTGCCGGCGCTGTGCGCGGCGGCGTGGTTCCACAAAAAGCTGGACGCCGATCTGCTGGCGCGCCCTCTTGAAGACGTGCGTGCCGAAGCGGCGGCGTGGGCGCAGAGCGAGTATCTGCTGTTTCTGTGGAAGGGCTGCGAGGCTTCGGCGGAGGAACGCAACGCTGTTCTGGAAAAGCTGCGCCGCTACACGGCGCTGAAAGCGCCGGATCTCGAAGCGCTGAATCTGCGCGTCGGCGACAAGCAGTTCGCGGGGCTGCTGCTCGCGGATCAAGGCCTTGTGACGAGCTACTTCGACGCGCGGCTGACCTATCCGGGGCGCGGCTTTAACGCTGCGGCTGACCCACAGACATTCAACATGTCGGCGGCCTGTTACGCGGCGTTTTACGAGTATTTCGGGCGCATCATGAAGCTGCCGGAACACCGGGATTATCTCGCCTTCAATCCCCGCGTGGACGGCGGCAGATGGGATTTTGCCAGCGGCTATCTGCCGACGGCCTCGGGCGCCGCGCCGCGCGCCGGCGGTTTCGCGTCCATGCTGGCGGACCTGTGCACGGCCATGAAGATGGATTCTCGTTTTAAGTTCTTCGCCTGCGCCGGGCAGTTCGACCTGCACTGCTCGATCGATACGACGCGCTACTGTCTGAACCATATGGACATTCCCGCTCGTCTACGTGCGAATGTCACTTTCAAAACCTACTGGGGCGGGCACATGTTCTATTCCAATCCCGAAGCGCGCCTCCAGTTCCGCCGCGACCTGAAAGAGTTTTATACTGCCGCGCTGGAGGCGAATGTCGGGAAAGAAGCGCGCGCAGAGGCGTTAGTCATACAGTGAAAGAGCGGGGAAAAAATCTTTAGGACTCCGGGCAAAATCTTTATATAGAGATCGTAATTCTATAAAGGCAGTACTATGGAAACTCTTTTGAGGACTTAAGGAAGTGTAATATTTTATGGAAAATATTTCCGTAAGGGAACTGGGAAATTTTTACGTGGGCGGTCATGAGGTAATTCTGCGAGGCCTCCCTCACAAAGCTTTTATTTGTCAGGACGGAACGACGCAGGATTTTGACCCCAACGGCCAGTACGAAGCGGGACAGATGTATGTTGAATATGTTAAGCTAGCTCAGCCGAAAGCCAAATATCCGCTGTTGATGTGGCACGGCGGCGGTTTGACCGGCGCCACCTGGGGGGCTACGCCCGACGGCCGTGAAGGCTGGAGAAGTCTGTTTCTTCGCTATGGGCATGACGTTTACGTGAGCGATTCGGTGGAGCGGGGGCGATCTTCCTGGGCCATGTACCCGGAGATCTATCGTACGCCTCCGGAATTTACCACCAAAGCGGCCTGCTGGAGCAACTTTCGCATGGGGCCCGTTTTTGCTGAAAATCACGCGGAGCGCGTTCCCTATGCGGGCACGCAGTTCCCAATGAAATATTACGACGAGTTCTGCAAACAGATTGTGCCTCGCTGGCGCAGTATGGATGATTGGGCGCAGGACGCCTATAATAATCTGGTAGATCGGTTCGATGGTGGGTGCGTGATCATGGCTCACAGCCAGGGTGCCAATTTCGCTCTTCCGGCAGCCCTCGCTCATCCTGACAAGGTAAGGGGGCTGATCCTGTTGGAGCCGGCCCGTACTCCCGATCCTCAAACGACGGAATTTTCCGCGCTGAAAGAGATTCCTCAGCTCGTTCTCTGGGGCGATTTCATCAGGGTGCCGGAGCTCTGCGCGTGGACAAAAGCCGCTTATTTTAAAATTTATCCTGAATATTTTCGTATCATGAAAGAGCTCGGCGCGCCGATCACCTGGATCGATTTGCCGAAACGCGGTATTTTCGGCAATACGCATTTGCTGATGATGGACCGTAATTCGGTCCAGGTAGCTGAAATGGTTCAAAGTTGGATGACGGAGAAGGGGCTGATGAAGTAGAAATCCTATGGAGAGCGTCGACGAGGCAGTGTTGCGCGGGATGATGTTTTCAGCAAATTTGGAACTTAATAGGTGAAAGAGGTGTCTTTTTTGAAGCTGAAATCATTGTTTTATAGTTTAGCAGTGAGTGCGTTTCTGGCGTCATGTGCCTTTGCCCGCGGAGACGAGATGGCCGTCGGCGTCGCCATCGACGCCAAGAATCTCGATCCGCAGAATTCGGTCGATACGTATTCTTTTTGTCTGACGAACCAAATTTACGAGACTTTATACACTGTCGACGGCAAGACCCGCAAACTGGTCCCTGTCCTTGCGGAAAGCGTGGACATCCTTGACGATAAGACGTATCGCTTTCATTTGAAAAAAGGCGTTAAATTCCACAACGGCGAAGAACTTACTGCCGACGACGTCGTTTTTTCACTCAAACGCGCCACTTCTCCCCAGTCGGTTTTCGCCGGTTCAAAGGGACGCTATATTGACCCCGACGGCTTTAAAATCGAAGACAAATACACGGTTGTCGTGAAGACGCGGACACCTTTTGGGGGATTCCTTGAGTCAATGAAGCATCCTTATGCCTCGATCCTCAATAAAAAAGCTGTGGAGGAGGCCGGCAGTAACTATTCCATGCACCCCGTAGGCACCGGCGCTTTCAAGCTGATTAAATGGACAAAGGGAGAGAAGCTGGAGCTGGAGCGCTTCGAGGATTATCACGGAACAAAACCTGTCTACAAGAAGCTGACTTTCCTGATTATCCCCGATGACAGTAACCGCGTTATCGCTCTTGAGACCGGCAAGGTCGATCTTATCTATGCTGTTCCCACAACGGAGTTTAATCGTCTTTCCCAAAGCGATAAAGTGCAGCTCGTTCGCGCTCCCGGGCTTGTGCTTCATTATCTTGGTCTGAACACGCAGTCGCCTCGGCTGGCTGATCCTCGCGTGAGGCTTGCGATCGAGTACGCCGTCAACAAGGAAGCCTTGAATCAGGTGGTCTACGAGGGAAACTCCGCACCGGCCGTCGGACCGCTTCTGCCGGTGTGCAGTTTCTATCCCGAAGATGCTCGTCCGTTCGGTTATGATCCCGAGAGATCGAAAGCGCTGCTGAAAGATGCCGGCGTCAAGGATCTGAAACTCAGTTTATGGGTGCTGAACCTTCAGGATCTGATTAACACCGCCACGGTGCTTCAGGCTATGCTGGCACAGGTCGGCATTACGCTTGACATTCAGGTACTTGAAAACGGCGTCTTCAACGATCGGATGAAAACCGGCGGCTATGACATGTTCATCTACATGTGGGGCATGATGACCAACCGTGACGCGGCCGTCTACTGGCAGTCGTTGTTCACCAAAGAGGCCATTGGTACGACCAATTTCACCCGTTTTGACGATCCTCAGACCAACGCATGGATCAAAGAAGCCGCTGAAACCGTCGATACTGCGAAGCGGAATGGAATTTTTCAGAAGATCTGGGATCGCATCAACGAATTGCATCCCTGGGTTTATCTGTCGATCCCCAGCGAACTGTACGGCGCCCAAAAAGATCTGAAGGGCGTCAAAGACCTATGTGACGGTAAAATCAGTTTCCTTGGCAATCTGCATTATTAACAGTGAATAGGGAACAGGTCGGGTTGGCGTCGAGGATCACCTGATGGCAGGGCTGCCCCCCGGTAATCTGCACTATCTATCCCGAGCTGTAGTACCCTGAGTAACGTTTTTTCTGACAGAAATAACGCCGGCGCCCGCTTTGGAATCGTATGATTCCAAAGCGGGCGCCGGCGTTATGAAAAGCATTCGAAAAACTATCCGTTGATCTCCAGCACGGCTTGCACGAAGAATCCTGCTCCGACGGGCAGCGCGTTTTCGTCGAAGACAAAGGCGGGATTATGGAATTTGGGCTGCGCCCGGCCGTCTTTCCAGATTCCCAGGCGGGCGAAACAGGAGGCGGGGATCTTTTCGGAGTAGCAGGCATAATCTTCCGAACCCATGCGGGGCTGTTCCATGGTTTTGACGTGTTCCTCCCCTAGCAGCTTGGCTGCGGCGGAGCGCATCGCTCTCACCACGGCGGCGTCGTTGACCAGCGGCGGGACGCCGTAGGTGTAGTCGAGCTCGTGGGTGCAGTTGTAACCGGCGACGATGGAACCGATCATACGGTCCAGCGCGCTTCTGATCCTGCCGCGGCTTTCGGGAGACTGACAGCGTATGGAGCCGCCGAAGGCGACTTCTTCGGGGATGATGTTCTTGGCCGTACCGCCGTGGAACGTGCAGATCGAGAGGACGACGGGATCGACGGCGTTGAACTGACGAGTGATCAGGCCCTGCAGGGACGTGACGCAGTTGGCCGCGGCGAGCAGCGCGTCGGCGCCGGAATTGTGCGGATAGGCTCCGTGCCCGCCGACGCCTTTGACAGTGACGGAGAAGGTGTCGGACGAGGCCATGCTGGGACCTTCGCGAAAGGCGATGTCGCCCGTGGCGAATTCGCCGATGCCGTGCTGTCCGAGCATAATGTCTACTTTGGGGTTTTCGAGGCAGCCGAGCCGGATCATCAGCTCCGAGCCGCCCAGCGTCTCCTCGGCGGGCTGAAAGATCAACTTCACGACGCCGCTGAAGCGTTCCCGCATGCTCATCAGAAGTTGGGCGGCCCCCAGCAGCATGGCGGTGTGCGCGTCGTGTCCGCAGGCGTGCATGACGCCGGCTACCTCGGACTGATCGGGCTGGCCGGCGGCTTCCTGAATGGGCAGCGCGTCCATGTCGGCGCGCAGGGCGATCACTTTTCCCGCGCCGGCTTTTGTGCCGCGGATAAGCCCCAGCACGCCGACTTTGGTGTCGAGCGGCTGAATTTCCACGCCCATTTTCTTCAGTTCGGCTCTCACGAAGGCCGCTGTTTGGAGCTCTTGCATCCCCAGCTCGGGGTTACGGTGGATCCTGCGCTTGCAATCTACGAGGTAGCTGCATATAGATTGGGTTTTTTCGAGTACTTCTGAAGGCATCCTTTTTCCTCCTCCTGGATGGGATCTTTAGTTTACATGGAGCGGTCGCTTTGAAAATATAAAAAATTTGAAATTGGGCAAGAAGCGAGCTGTTTCAGTCGCGTGACTAGAATAATATACACTCCTGCCTGATTTTTTCAACCATGAAGAATAATATATCAGATATGTATACAATATATTAAAGGACAATGGAGAGGCCGCATGAAATGTTTTTGGCTTATGTGGTGAATTTATTCGTATTTAACGACAATATATTATGATTATTTGCTGTAATAGTTGTGATATGTGTCCTTTAACTGAAAGCGACATTCGTTTTGAATTTTATTCAATAGGCAAAGTCAAAATTTGAGACTCCTTGCTTTTTGTATATTATTTGCTAGAATCTGACTTAGTCGTGGATATTCTTTTTCCCGAGAAAAGAGCATCCTTATTTGAAAAACGGGTTGGGAATTTCAGGTTGTCCTTTTAACGGGCCGCGACGTCATGTTGCCATATTGGGGGAAGTGGAGTAAAGGCTGCAGGTTCCGCAATCTCATTTTAGGAAGGGGTTCTTTGTTATGAAGAGGACATTCGCTTTGTGTCTCGTCTGTGCCATGCTGTGCGCCGGAACGGCTTTCGCCGCGCCGCGGGGCGAGGAACTTCGTGTCGGCGTCTCCATCGACGCGAAGAACTTTGATCCGCAGAACTCTGTCGATACCTATTCGTTCTCCATGCAGAAACAGATCTACGAGCCGCTGTTCACGGTGGACGGCAAGACCCGCAAGCTGACGCCGGTGCTCGCCGAAAGCGTCGAGATCCTTGACGACCACACTTACAAGTTCCATCTGCGCAAGGGCGTCAAGTTCCACAACGGCGAGGAGTTTACCGCGGATGACGTGGTTTTCTCTCTGACCCGCGTCACCGATCCTTCCAAGTCCGTCTTCGCCAAGTCGAAGGGCGTGTGGATCGATCCGAAGGGCTTCGAAGTGATCGACAAGCATACCGTGATCGTCCGCACCAACGGCCCCGTCGGCGGTTGGCTGGGCTCTATGAAGCACCCTTACGCTATGATCCTGAACCGTAAGGCCGTTGAAGAAGCCGGCGCCGATTACTTCCGTCAGCCCGTGGGGACGGGCCCGTACAAGTTCGTGAGCTGGACCAAGGGCGAACGAGTCGAGATGGAAGCTTTCGCCGACTACTGGGGAACCAAGCCCTACGCGAAAAAGCTGACGTTCGTGGTCCTGCCCGACGACAGTACGCGCATCATCGCTCTTGAGACGGGCAAGGTCGACATGATCTACGCCGTGCCGCCCTCCGATTTCGAGCGCTTGCAGAGCAGCGACAAGGTCAAGGCTGTCAAGGCTCCCGGTCTGGTACTGCTGCATCTGGCCATGAACACGGACAGCCCCAAACTGAAGGATCCCCGCGTGCGCAAAGCGATCGACGCCGCGATCAACAAGGACGCCTACGTTCAGGTCGTCTACAACGGTAACGGCATCCCCGGCCAGGGGCCCCTGCCCACGGCGAGCTCATGGTTCCCCGAGAATCCCGAGAAATGGGATTACAATCCCGAGCTCGCCAAAAAACTTCTTGCCGAGGCCGGCGTCAAGGATCTGGAACTGAACCTCTGGGTTATGAACGCCGCCGACCGCGTCAACGGCGCGACGGTGCTGCAGAGTATGCTGGGAGCTGTCGGCATCAAGGTCAACGTGTCGGTGTTCGAGAATGCCGTCATCAATGACAAGGTCCGTAAGGAGCCTGAAAAGTACGATATGTACGCCGCCACCTGGGGCATGCAGACCAACCGTGACGCCGGCGTTTACTGGCAGTCGGTCATCACCACGACCTCCATCGTCAGTACCAACTCGGCCCGTTTGTCTGACCCCGAGATCGACACGCTGATGGACGAGGCCAATCACTGCATCGACGAGGGCGAGCGCGGCAAAGTCTTCCAGAAGATCTGGGATCGTGTCAACGATCTGCACCCCTGGGTCTATCTGTGCCAGGCCGATGAGCTTCACGGTGCCCAGAAGGATCTGATCGGTGTGGACGAGCTCTACGATGGCAAGATCAATCTGCTTTCCAACATTCACTATCCCGAGCAGACTGAACGCGTAAAATAAGTCGCTTTTTCATGGGGCGCCGGACGCCTCCGCTGCGTCCGGCGCTTTTGTGAAAGTTGTTTTTAATCCACCCCCTATGGATTTTTTAGATTTTTCGCGATCACAGATCACAGAGAAAAGGTGATGCTCCCGTGCTGAAGTACGCTATCCGCCGAATTTTTATTCTGATCCCTGTTATTCTCAGCGTTATGTTCATCCTCTTCACCATCCTCTACTTTACGCCCGGAGATCCGGCGCGCATCGCCCTCGGCGAAGAGGCGACGCCCGAAGCGATCGAGTCGTTCCGCGACGAACACGGGCTGAACGATCCGTTTTTCGTCCAGTTTGGACACTACGTTTACAATGCGGTGACCAAGTTTGATCTGGGGTATTCCTACAACATGAAGAGCCCCGTCGCGCAGGAGCTGGCGATCCGCATCCCCACCACCATGAGGCTGGCGTTTGCGGCCGTGCTCTTCAGCACGCTGCTGGGGCTACCGCTGGGGATCCTCAGCGCGATCAAGCAGTATTCGCTGCTTGACAGCGTCGTGACGGTCTTCATCCTGCTGGGCGTTTCCATGCCGACATTCTGGACGGGGCTATTGCTTATTCTGGCTTTTTCGGTCAAGCTGGGCTGGCTGCCTTCCATGGGCTTTGACACGCTGAGCGAGATGGTGCTGCCGGTGGTGACGCTGTCGGGTTCGTCGACGGCTCTGTTCGCCAAGATGACCCGTTCCAGCATGCTGGAAGTCATCAAGTCGGACTACATCAGAACGGCCCGCGCCAAGGGACAGAAGGAAAGCGTCGTGATTTGGCGTCACGCGCTGCCGAACGCGCTGATCCCCATCATGACCATTATCAGCATGCAGTTCGGAGCTCTGTTGGGCGGTTCCATCGTCACGGAGGCCATTTTCTCCATCTCCGGCGTCGGCCGTCTGATGCTTGAGGCCATAAACTTACGCGACTATCCCATCATTCAAGGTGGCGTTTTGTTTATCTCCGTGGCGTACTGCTTCATCAACCTTGCGGTCGATCTGCTGTACGCGGTGGTCGATCCGCGTATCCACGTCAAGTAAGGGAAGGTACTGCCATGAAGAACAATTCCATGCTCAAGTACACGATGATCCGCCTGCGCCGCAACTATCTGGCGCTTTTCGGGTTGTTCATCCTCGTAGTGCTGATCGTCTGCGCCATTTTTGCCGACCAGCTGGCTCCCTTCGGCTATGCCCAGCAGGATTACATGATGATCCGCAAGGCGCCTTCCGCGATGCACTGGCTGGGCACCGACGAATTCGGCCGCGACATTCTCAGCCGCCTGATCTACGGTTCGCGCATCTCGCTGCAGGTCGGCCTGATCGCCGTCTCTATCTCGCTGGTGGTCGGAGGGCTGATCGGCGCGGTTTCCGGATACTTCGGCGGCAAACTGGACAACGTGTTGATGCGTCTGATGGACATTCAGATGGCCATCCCCACGATTCTGATGGCCATCGTCATCTCTTCCGTGCTCGGCCCCGGGCTGTTCAACCTGATGGTCGCCGTGGGCATCACCTACATTCCCAAATTTGCCCGCTTGACGCGCGCTTCAGTGCTTTCTATCAAAGATCAGGAATTCATTGAGGCGGCTCGCGCTATGGGCGCCTCGCACACGCGCATCATCTGCCTGTACATCCTGCCCAACTGCGCCGCACCGCTGATCGTTCAGTCCACGCTGAGCGTGGCCAACGCGATCCTGTTCGCCGCGACGCTGAGCTTTCTTGGGCTGGGCATTCAGCCCCCCTATCCCGAGTGGGGCGGCATGCTCTCGGCGGCCCGCCCGTATCTGCGCAACAGCGCCTATATGAGCATTTTCCCCGGGCTGGCCATCATGTTCACGATCCTGTCTCTGAATTTTCTCGGCGACGGTCTTCGCGACGCCCTTGACCCCAAGCAGAAACGATAGGTGGACGTTATGAGCGAAAATAAAGACATTCTTCTCGACATAAAGGATCTTTCCGTTCAGTTCAACACGGATTCCGGCGTGGTCAAGGCAGTCAATCACCTGAACCTGCGGCTTGAGCGCGGCAAGTCTCTGGGATTTGTCGGCGAAACGGGCGCCGGCAAGACGACGACGGCCCTTTCCATTCTGCAGCTGGTACAGACGCCTCCCGGCGAGATCACCAGCGGTGAGATCCTGTTCAACGGGGTGGACGTGCGGCGGATGACAGAGGCGGAGAAGCGCCATCTGCGCGGCGGCGACATCTCCATGATCTTCCAGGATCCGATGACATCGCTCAATCCGATCATGACGGTCGAAGAGCAGATCATGGAGATGGTCTCGCTGCACCTTAACCTGAAAGGCGAAGCGGCCCGCGAGCGCGCCATCGAGATGCTGCGTCTCGTCGGCATCCGGCCCGAGCGCGCCAAGGACTTTCCCCATCAGTTTTCCGGCGGGATGAGGCAGCGCGTGGTGATTGCCATCGCCTTGGCCTGCCGTCCGCAGCTGATCATCGCCGACGAGCCGACCACGGCGCTGGACGTGACGATTCAGGCGCAGGTGCTGGAACTGATCAAAAAGCTGCAGCAGAGTGAAAAAACGTCGATGCTGCTGATCACGCACGATCTGGGGATCGTCGCCGAGACCTGCGACAGCGTGGCGATCATGTACGGCGGTCATCTGGTGGAGTACGCCGGCATCAAAGAGCTGTATACCAATCCCAAGCATCCCTACACTCAGGGGCTGTTCAACGCCGTTCCCACGCTCGAGAGCCCTCTTGGCAGCCGGCTGGCCGTGATTCCCGGTCTGCCGCCCGATCCGACGAATCTGCCCAAGGGCTGTTCTTTCTCGCCGCGCTGCCCCTACGCCAGGGATGTCTGCCATGAGCGCGCCTGCGGCATGCGCGAGGCGGGGCCGGGACATTTCGTGGACTGCCACTTCCCGCTGACGCCCGAATCCGGCAACGCGTTTCTTGAGCGTCCTTGCAAGGAGGCCGAATAGCCATGAGCGATAATCTGATCGAGATCAAACACCTGAAAAAATACTTTCACGTCTCCAGCGGTCTGCTTCACGCCGTCGACGACGTTTCCCTGGACATCCCCCGCGGCAAGACGCTAGGGCTGGTCGGCGAGTCGGGATGCGGCAAGTCCACTCTGGGGCGCGTCATTATCGGTCTGCTCAAGGCGAGCGGCGGCGAGGTGTTCTTCAACGGCGAGGATTCGCTTAAATTCGACGGCGCCAAGCGGAGCGAGTTCCGCCGCCACGCCCAGATCGTCTTTCAGGATCCGTTTTCTTCGCTGAATCCTCGTATGTCCGTGTCGCAGCTCATCTCCGAGCCGTTGATCATCAACGGCATCTGCCGTTCCAGAAAAGAGCTGGACGAGAAGGTCGGCGAGCTGATGGATCTGGTCGGCCTGGCTTCGCGCCTGACGACTTCGTTCCCTCACGAACTTGACGGCGGCCGCCGCCAGCGCATCGGCATCGCCCGCGCGCTGGCGCTCGACCCCGAGTTCATCGTCCTCGACGAGCCGGTTTCGGCGCTGGACGTGTGCATTCAGGCGCAGGTGCTCAACCTGCTGGCCGACCTGCGCGAACAGCGTGGCTACACCTATCTTTTCATCTCCCACAATCTTTCCGTCGTCCGTTACGTTTCCGACGAAGTCGCGGTCATGTACCTCGGCAACGTGGTGGAGAAGGCCGACAATAGCACGCTGTTCAAATCGCCGCTGCACCCCTACACGCAGGCGCTGCTTTCGGCCGTGCCGATCGCCAGCGTGGGGCCGAAGAAGCAGCGCATCATCCTCGAAGGCGACGTGCCCAGCCCGGTCAATCCTCCCGAAGGCTGCCGCTTCGCCGGACGCTGCTGGCAGCACGAGGAGATCTGCACGTGCCAGACGCCGCCTCTGGTTGAAGTGGAACCGGGACATTTTGTGGCGTGCCATCGGCTGAAAGATCAGCTTGTCTGCCATGTCTGAGCGCGACGGTCAGGCTGCTGCGCCGCAGAAGACGCTGCGCTGGTTTTGCGGCGTTCCCGTGCTCACCAATCCGCTGATTCTGATCGACCTGTTGACGGGGACCGCGGCGCTGTGGTTCGTCACGGTGCTGATCATGGCGCTCGCGCAGCTGATGTTCGGTACGGGGGCTCTACAGGGTTCCCATATCGCGGCGGCTTCGATCTACGCGAGTTATCTGACGGCGCTGGTGCTGTTCCTGTTCGCCGCCGTGTGCGTGATTTTTTACCGCCGTGGCTATGTGATGTTTTACCGTTTCGAACAGAACGGCGTCTTCATGGAAACGATCCGCGCCCGAAAAGTTCCCGGCGCGGAGGGGGTTCACGTCCGCCCCTTTGCCGTCGAAGAGCCGGCGGAGATCGTCCGCAGCGTGACGAAAAACGTGAGCTGGGACGATGTGAAAGGCGTCAGGGAGCTGCGGGGAATGAATTCGTTCCAGCTCCGGGGAAAGCGGGGGCGGCTCGCGCAGATTTACTGCCCCGACGACGAGACGTATCGAAAAGCCCTTGACTTTGCGGGAGAGAAGGTTGGTCATCATGCTTAAAAGCGGCAAACATACCATGAACGAACAGGTGTACCTGAGCCTGCGCAACGACATTCTCTCAGGGCGTTACCACGACGGGCAGCAGCTGCTGCAGGCCGATCTGGCCGAAGAATATCACGTCAGCCGCATCCCCGTGAGGGAAGCTCTGATGCAGCTTTCGAGCGAAGGGCTGGTCGAGATTATCCCCTACAAGGGCGCGGTCGTTGCCTCGTTCTCCCTCGACGAGCTGCACGAGATCTTCGAGATCCGCTATTCGCTGGAATCCCTGATCCTCCGCTACGTGGTGCAGAACATCACCGAGGAAGCGGCCGGGAGTGTTCATGCCCTGCTGCTCGCTTCGACGCGGACGCCGCCCGAAGAACGCAGCCGCAAGACGAACTGGGAATTTCACCGCGCCCTCTACGAGATCGCAAACAAGCCGCGCTTGTTGGAGCTGATCGAATCCCAGTACAACAAGATCGACCGTTATGTGCAGATGGACATCACCAAGCCCAGCGCGCAGGAGTACGCTTTCAAATCCCATGACGCGATCCTCCAGGCCTGCCGCGCTGGCGACACGGTCGAAGCGACGGTGCTGCTGCACGAGCACATGATGACCGCGCTGCGCCGGCTCGACCTTTTCCTGCAGGAAAAGATCAGCGCGCCTGCGCCCGACGAGTTCTTTACGCTGTTCCCTCCGCTGATCAACCGCCGCGCCTCGGAACAGATCCTCATGTCGAAGCAGGCGTCGGTTTGAACGCAGGATTTCAGACGGCTCAGCCGTCAAATTTATAAGCTGTTTTTTGCAGCATGAAAGAATTTTAGGAGGTTTTATGAATGTTCACGCACAAACAGAGAATCGAAAACGCCCTCGCCCTGAAGGAAAACGACCGCACGCCGTACAGTATGTGGATGCACTTTCCCAACCGAGACCGCCATCCCCGCCGCCTGGCCGAACTGGCGCTCGCCAATCAGAAGAAGTACGACCTCGACTTCATCAAGTACATGCCCTTCGGCCTGTACACCACTATCGACATGGGTGTCGATCTCGACGTGTATCCTGGCTTCGAAAAAGCTCCCACGCTGCACGAGCCCGTCGTCAAGGACGTGAAGGACTGGGATCGGATCCGCCCCGTCAGCGGCGTCCGCGGCGAGTACGCCGTAGTGCTCGAATCGCAGCGCATTCTCATGGAGATGATGGACGAACATGTGCCGTTCCTGCAGACGCTCTTCAGTCCCGCCACCACGCTGGCCAAGATGTGCTCGCCCACCGCGCTGGTCAAGCACATGCGCGAGGATCCCGCCCGAGTCCACCGCGTGCTGGAGATGGTCACCGACACCACCATCCAGTTTGCCCGAGCTTCCGCAGCGCTCGGCGCCGACGGCTTCTTCTACGCCACTCAGCTTTCCGGCCGCAAGACGATGGAGAAGGCGGAGCATGAGGAGTTCGTCATGAAGTACGACCTCGAAGTGCTGAACGCCGTCAAGGATCTCACGTGGTTCAACGTGCTGCACATGCACGGCGCCGCAGTGCGCATCGACGAAGTGCAGCATTATCCCGTGCAGGGGCTGAGCTGGCACGACCGCGACGACGGCCCTTCCATGGAGGAAGTGCGCACGTACAGTTCCAAGGCGTTCGTCGGCGGCCTGAGCTGGGGCGAGAACTGGCTGACCAAGACGGAAGAACAGGTCGCCGCCGAAGTCCGCGAGATGTGTGGCCACAAGGGAGTCATCCTTGGCCCCGGCTGCGTCATCGAGCCCCACACACCTGAAAAGTTCCTCGAACTGGTCCATCGGACGATTCTCGAGTGCGCCGGCAAAGGCCGTTGTTGTAAATAAAATCTGCGAACATCAGAGAGAGGTTTAAGATCATCCATGTTTACCATTACCGAATTTCTTCATCAGGAAGTCAAGCCGGCCCTTGGCTGCACGGAGCCGGGGGCTGTGGCTCTGGCCGTCGCCAAAGCGTGCGAGCAGCTGAGCGGTCTGGCCGAGCGCGTGGCAGTGGTCGTCAGCGACAACATTTTCAAGAACGGCATCGCCGTCGGCGTGCCCGGCACCAACGGCGCCCGCGGCAACGAGATCGCCGCGGCGCTGGCCGTGTTCTGCGGCCACAGCGCTTACAGCCTCGAAGTGCTCAAGGACGCCACCCCCGAAGATCTGTTCCACGCCAAGGAGTTCATTGCCGCAGGCCGTCTGAAGCTGACAACCAACGGCAAGGGTGGCGTCTACGTGGAAGCTGCGGCATATCGCGGCGACGAAACCGGCGTCGCCGTGATCGAGCAGACGCACGGCAACATCACGCTGGTGAAGAAAAACGGCGAAGTCGTCTTTCAGGCCGTGCCGCACTGCGATAGCGCCGTATCGGCCGCTCCCGCGAAAACGCTCTCCGTTCCCGACCAGGTGAAAGAGATGGATTTCGAGGAACTCGTCGCGCTCGCCGGCCGGCTCTCTCCCGAAGACATCGACTACGTGTGGCAGGGCATCGACATGAACATGAGGATCTCCGATTACGGCTTCGAGAACGACGTCGGCCTTGGACTGGGGCGGACCGTCAGAGCCGCGGCCGGAGCGAACTACGAAAACGATCTGGCCGCCCAGGTGAAAGCCGTTTCCGCGGCGGCCTCCGACGCGCGCATGGCCGGCGTAGCGCTGCCTGTGATGAGCAGCGCCGGCAGCGGCAATCACGGTATCACCGCCATCCTGCCCGTCTACGTCGTCGGCAAAGCCAAGAATAAGACCCGCGAACAGATCGCCCGCGCCGTGGCGTACAGCCATCTGGCGACGAGTTTTGTCAAGAGCCGCATGGGCCGTCTCAGCCCCGTGTGCGGCTGCGCCGTGGCGGCCGGAGCCGGAGCGGCCGCGGGCATCGTCAACGTCATGGGCGGCACGGACGGCCAGGCCAAGAAAGCCATGGAACTCGTGCTCGGCAACATCACCGGCATGCTCTGCGACGGCGCCAAGGAATCCTGCGCGCTCAAAGTGGGCACCGGCGCGACCGAAGCGTTTTACGCCGCGCAGATCGCCCTGGCTGGCGGCGGCATGGCCGTGTCGCAGGGCGTCGTCGACGTGAACAGTTTCACCCGTACCGCCGAGAACGCGGCCAGACTGAATCGCGAAGGCATGAAGGACGTCGATCATACCATCATCGACATCATCACGCACCGCTGAAAAAAATCGCAAGAGAAAAGCTGACCTCCGAACCGTAAACGACGGCGCGGAGGTCAGCTTTTTTGCGGCAGGGCTAAATTTTGAATCCGTACAGCCGCGAGTATTTTTCATTTAGGTAATCCAGATAGGGGCTGGCGTCGAGTTCGCTTCCGGCGACGCGCTTCATCAGTTCGGGCGAAGTGAAGCAGCAGCCCCAGCGGAACAGATGTTCCTGCATCCAGCCGTCGATGGCGCCGATGTCGCCTGCGGCAAGGTGCGCAAAGGCGTCGGGACGTTTTTTCAGCAGCGCGGCGCGCCACTGGCCGCCGTAGATGTTGCCGAGCGCGTAGCTCTGGAAGTAGCCGATGTAGTCGCCGGCCCAGTGGATATCCTGCAGGATCCCTTCCAGGTCGTCGGCGGGGCGGACGCCGAGCGTGCGTTCGTAAGCGTCATCCCATGCGTCGGCAAGGTCTTCCGCTGTGAGAAGCCCGGCGAAATAATCGCGTTCCAGCTCGAAGCGGACGATGATGTGCAGGCTGTACGTCACTTCGTCGGCGGCCGTGCGCTTGAGGTTGGGCGAAACGGCGTTGACGCCGGCGTAGAAATCTTCCGGCGGCAGATCTTTGAATTCGGGCAGCGCGGCTTGCAGCGCTCCGTAATGGCACTGCCAGAATTCGCGGCTGCGCCCGACGATGTTTTCGTAAAAGCGCGCTGCGCCTTCCTGCAGCGCGCCGGTCGTGCCGCCCCACAGTCCCTCGCCGCGCAGCGCGGGATCGGTGCGGCTGGAGTACATGGCGTGCCCGCCCTCGTGCAGGAGCGTGAAGATCATGTCGATCCGCCCGAGGCGGGCCGTGGAAATGCGCGAATCGAGAGGCCCCGGGCGGTTGGTCATGCCGTGGATGGCGCGGTCGTTGAAGGTTACCGTCTCCGGATCGAGCCCGTTCCAGCAGGCCAGGCGGCGTCCCAGCGCCATCAGCGCGCCGGCGTCGTACTCGCGGTTTATGAAATCGCGGGAAATCGTTTTGCCGGAAGAGCGGATACGTTCGATCAAGGCGATGATGCCGGCGCGTAGCCGCGCGAACTCGCGGCTGATATCGCCGGTTTTGACGTCTTCGTCGGTCAGCCCCACGAGCGTGTCGAAAACGGGCTGGCCGGGGGCGAGAGCTCGGGCGATCTCGGCTTTCAGCGCGAAGGCCCGTTTCAGCCACGGCATGAAGATCCGATAATCGCGCTTTTCGCGGGCTTCTTTCCAGGCGTTCAGCACGTTGGCCTTGATCAGCGTGAACTCGCGTAGCGTGTCGGAGGGAATGAGAACGGAGTTGCGGTAGTCGCGCCGGAAGATGCGCGCCTGGGCGCGGTCGGCGTCGCTTTCGATCTCCGCAAGGGGCACTCCGTTAAGGTACGCGGCGGCTCGGCGGGCGTCGTCGGAGGCGTAAAGCTTCGCTTTCTGCGCCCCGAAAAAGGCGCTCATCTCCTGACGGTATGCGCCGCCGCGGCGGGGCAGCGAAGTCCATTGGTCGTACTGAAGCAGCCCGTTCAGCGAACGGTAATAAACGGCCGTTTGATTGACCGCACGGGCGGTCCGCAATGCTTCGTCAAAGTCCATGCTCGGCCTCCGCTCACTTTTCGTAATGATGGATCAGCGCCTGCGTGCCGAGGTCGCCCATGCCGCGCGCTGTCACGTCGAGACAATTGCGCAGCGCGGCCTCGAGCACGTCGAGAGAGAGTCCGGCGCTTCGGGCTTCCTCAGCGGCGATGCGCAGATCTTTGGCCAGATATTTGACGAAAAAAGTGGGCGAGTCGTCGCCGGAAATGATCTTCGGTCCCAGCGTGTCCAGTTGCCGGCTGGCGGCGGAACCGCTGCTGACGAGCCCGAAAAGGCGGTTCAGGTCAAGGCCGGCCCGGCGGGCGTACGCGAACGACTCGCAAATGCCCGAAAGCGTTCCGGCCACGAGGATCTGGTTGGCCGCCTTGGCGTGCTGGCCTTTCCCCGCCGGCCCCATAAAGTCCGCTTTTGCCCCCATAGCCGAAAAAAGAGGCCGGCATCTTTCGAAATCCGCCGCCGCACCGCCGACGAGGAACGACAGCGTCCCTTCCGCCGCTCCCTTCGCGCCGCCCGTGACGGGCGCGTCGAGCGCGCGCAGCCCGCGCTTTTGCCCCTCGGCGAAGATCCGTTCCGCCAGCGCCGGGCTGGAGGTGGTCATGTCGATCAGGAACGTCCCCGGACGCGCCGAATCCATCAATCCTCCTCGGCCGAAATAGACCTGTTCCACGTCGGCGGGCGCGCCGAGCATGGTGAGCGCGACCGCGGCGGAGCGGACGCAGTCGGCGATGGAATTGTGAAGGCGCGCGCCGGCGTTGATCAGATCCCGCGCCTTTTCCGGATGCCGGGCGTAAACGTGCAGTTCGTATCCGGCGTTCATGAGATTGCGGCCCATGGGCTTTCCCATGATGCCCAGGCCGATGAAGGCGAGCGCTTGGTTCATTTTGTTTTCTCCTTTTCCCGACGGCGAGATTTTTCCCGCGTGGTCCTCGTGAGATATGGTTCTGTCCGCACCGCGAACGCGGCTTACGCCGGATCTTCATGCCAAAACGGCTCCCGCCGCTATTATGCCATAAGATCTCGAGCGAAGCCATTGCGGTTCGAGAAAGAGAACGCTTTCTCCGGACAAATCTCAGTTTATCAAAACTTCAGTTTTGTGAAAGTCATTAAATAATATAGAAGTTCATCTTGACAGCGTCCCAAGGCAATGATAATATCGCTTCAGTTTTCATCGAGTGATGAATAATAGTTTATTCGTGCATCGTATTGAGGTGAAAAAATATGAATTTATGGGGAGGGCGCTTTCAAGGCGCCGAAGACGAGCTGATGAAGGCCTTCGACAATTCGCTGCCGCTGGGCAAGCGTTACTGGAAGGAAGACATCGAAGGCAGCCTCGCGCACGCGGCTATGCTCGGCGCCTGCGGGATCATCACGAAGGAAGACGCCGAGGCGATCCGGAAGGGGCTGCAGGGGATCATGGGCGACATCGAAAGCGGCGCGCTCGTGATCGGCGACGAGGGGTACGAGGACATTCACAGCTTTGTGGAGCTGAATTTGACGAAGCGCATCGGCGAGGCGGGCAAAAAGCTCCACACGGCGCGCAGCCGCAACGACCAGGTGGCCGTGGATTCGAAGCTCTTCGCCAAAAACGCCGCCGCGCGGGTGGAGGAGAAGCTGGACAAACTGTGCGGCGCGCTCAAAGCTACGGCCGACGCCAATCCCTGGCTGATGCCGGGCTACACGCACCTGCAGCGCGCGCAGGCCGTCACCTTCAAACACACGCTGGCGGCCTTCGAGCGCATGTTCCAGCGCGACCGCAAGCGCCTGCGCAACGCCGTGGAGATCATGATGGAAGACTGTCCGCTGGGCTGCGGCGCGCTGGCGGGGACCACGCATCCCATCGACCGCGGCATGACCGCCGCGGCGCTGGGGTTCCAAAAGCCCTGCGACAATTTCCTCGACGGCGTCAGCGACCGCGATTATTTCTGCGAGCTGCTCGGCGTCTTCGCGATCGTCCTCATGCACCTCAGCCGCCTGAGCGAATCGATCATCCTCTGGTGTTCGCAGGAGTTCCGCTTCGTCACGCTCAGCGACGCCTATTCCACGGGCAGCAGCATCATGCCCCAGAAGAAGAACCCCGACAGCGCCGAACTGATCCGCGGCAGCGCGGGGCTGGTCTACGGCTCGCTGATGGCGATGCTGACGGAGATGAAGGGGCTGCCGCTGGCCTACAACAAGGACATGCAGCTCGACAAGCGGGCCTTTCTGCCGGCGCTGGACGACACGCTGATGTGCCTCGAGATCATGAGCGGCCTCGTCGCCACGATGACCGTCCACCCCGAGGCCATGAAAAAAGCGCTTCACGACGGTTTTCTCAACGCCACCGAGCTGGCCGACTACCTCGTCAAACGCGGCGTGCCCTTCCGCGACGCGCATGCCGTCGTCGGCGCGGCGGTGCTGCTGTGCGAGAAAAAAGGCTGCGCGATCGAGGACCTGCCGCTGGAGGAGCTGCAAAAACTCAGCCCCGCGATCGGCGCGGACGTGTACGGCCAGCTGGATTACGAAAACACGATCAAACTGGGCGTCAAGAGTCAAATGCTATGAAGATCTGCGTCGTCAATCCCGACAGCGGCCTCGACGCGGCGGGTCTGAAACTGAGGGTCGAGCTGCTGCGCGCCTTTGCGCGCCCCGATACGGAAATCGTCATGGTCTGCCCGCGCAAGAACAATCTCTGCGTCGATTCGTGCCTCGACGCGGCGCTGGACGCGCCGGAGATCGCGGAGATGGCGCTGCGGGCGCAAGCCGGCGGCGCCGACGCGGTGTGCCTGTACTGTTTCAGCGATCCCGGCTTCGACGCCTGCCGGGAACTGCTCCGCGTCCCCGTCGTCGGCGGCGCGCAGGCCGCGGTGCTGCTGGCCAGCCAGCTGGCCCTCAGCTTTTCGGTGCTGACCACGTCGGCGCGGCGGATCCCGCAGAAAAAAGCCTTTCTCCGCGCGCTGGGCGCCGATCCCGTCAGGATCGCGAGCGTGCGCGGCGTCGAACTGCCGCCGGGCGCCTCGCGGGAACGGAGCGAAATCATTGAAATTCTCGAGGCGGGCGGACGGCTGTGCGTCGAAGAAGACGGCGCCGGCGCCGTGATCCTCGGCTGTCTCAGCTTCGCCGGCATGGGCGCGGAGCTGACGGAGCGGCTCGGCGTGCCGGTGATCGACCCCGCCGCCGCGCTGATCGCCACGGCCGAATCTTTGGTCGTTCAGGGACTCAGCCACAGCAAGCGGAGCTGGCCCGAGCCGCCGGCGGCGCGACGCTTCTGGGGCGCGGGGACCATCGAAAACTGAACGTGGCGCTGCGCCATGCGACATTTATATTTATGAGGAGGAACACACGATGAATTTCAACGTCAAAAAAATTGCCGCCGGCGTTGCGGCGGTCATGCTGTGCGCCGTATCGGCCTGTGCGGCCAAGCCGCTCGAAGGGCAAAAGCTGAAGATGGCCGTCAGCCCCACGTTCCCGCCTTTCGAGTTCGAGCAGCTCGACGAGCAGGGCAATGCCCGCATCGTCGGCTACGACATCGACATGGTGGACGCGATCGCCGCGGAGCTCGGCTTCACCTACGAGCTGGTGCACACCAACTTCAAGGGATTGATGGGGGAGCTGGCCAGTCACCGCGTCGACTTCGTCGTCTCCGGCATGTCGCCCACCGAGGAGCGCAAAAAGACCGTCGATTTCTCCGTGCCCTACTATTATTGCCAGACTTCAATCATCCAGCACAAGGGAACCAACATCAAGACCGTGGCGGACCTGAAGGGCAAAAAGATCGCCGCCTCCTTCGGCACTCAGTACGCCGACTTCGCCGAAGCGGCGGGCGCCGTCGTCGCCGCGATGGACAGCAGCACATACAGCATGCAGGAACTCCTGGCCGGCCGCGCCGACGGCGTGGTACAGGACGCCGCCTCCGCTTCCATCCGCGTCAAGCAGCATCCCGAGCTCGAGTACTTCGTGCTGCCGCAGGACGAACTCGACAAGGTGCAGGGCGGCAACGTCTCCGACTGTTTCGCCGCCGTGTTCCCCAAGGGCTCGGAACTGGAACCGCTGTTCACCGAACAGATCGAAAAGATGCAGGCCGACGGCACCATGAAGGCCATTTACGAGAAGTGGATCGGCCCCTGGCCCTACGACGCCAAGCCGCTCCGGGGCAAGCACTACAAGCTGGCGATCAACGCCACCTTCGCGCCGTTCGAGTTCGCCCAGGTGAACGACACGGGCGAGAGCGTCATCACCGGTTTCGACATCGACGTGCTCGACGCGATCGCCGCGGCGCTCGGCTTCACCTACGAGATCAAGGACATGAACTTCTCCGGCCTGATCGGCGAGCTGCACAGCGGCCGCGCCGACTTCGTCATCTCCGGCCTGTCGGACACGGAGGAGCGCCGCAAGAGCGTCGATTTCTCCGTTCCCTATTATTTCTGCAAGACCGCCATCATCTCGCCGGCCGCCGCGCCGGTGAAGACCATGGCGGAGATGAAGGGCAAAAAGATCGCCACCGTGTTCGGCACCGAGTACGCCAAGGTGGTCGAGGCCTCCGGTTCCGTTCCCACGCTGCTCGACAACAGCACCATGGTCACTCAGGAGCTGCTGAACGGCCGCGTCGACGGCGCCGTCATGGACGCCTCGCAGGCCAAGACCAAGTGCGAGCAGAACGAGGGTTACGTGTACCACGTCATCCCCAACGAAGAGCTCGAAAGCGCCCATTACGTTTCCGGCGCGTATTCCATCGCCTTCCAGAAAGGTTCCGGGCTGATCCCCCTGTTCAACGAACAGATCGGGAAGATGTTCGCCAGCGGCCGGATGAACGAGCTGATCGTCAAATGGATGGGCGAGGAGTTCGTCAAGTAACTTTTTTCGAAAAAAGAGCGGCCGAAGGGCTCGCCGCCGCGCGCGGAGATCCCTTCGGCCCTGTGCGACGGGCGCGCCGCGCGTCGCCGCGGCGGCTTTGCGAAACGCCGCAGGAAGGAAGAACATGAGAAAATCGCTTTTCGGCCGCAAAAAAGCGCCGCCGCTGCTGGCCCTCGCGGCCGTGCTGGCTCTGGCGGGGCTGGCCTGGGCCGCGCCGGCCCCGGCGCGGCGGTTTGCGCTGCATTTCGAACGCATCTGGCCCTATTACAAAGTCTTTTACCGCGGCATGATCAATTCGCTCGAGGTGACCTTCATGTCCGTGATCATGGGCTCGGTCTGCGGCACCGTGCTGGCGCTGCTCAAAGTCTCGCGCCTCGGGCCGCTGTCGTGGTTCGCCACGGCCTACACCTCGGTGTTCCGCGGCACGCCGCTGATGGTGCAGTTGTTCCTCGTTTATTTCGCCACGCCGCAGCTCTTCGATTATCAGATCCCGGCCTTCAACGCCGTGGTGCTGACCTTCGGGCTCAACTCCGCCGCCTACGTGTCCGAGATCCTGCGCGGCGGCATCCAGTCCATCGACGTCGGCCAGCGCGAGGCCGCCATGGCCCTGGGCGTGCCCTACCGCGCCATGATGTTCGACATCGTCATCCCTCAGGCGCTGCGCACCGTGCTGCCGTCGCTGGTCAACGAGCTCATCGCCCTGCTCAAGGACACCTCCATCGTCGCCACCATCGGCATGCTCGACATGATGCGCGCCGCCCAGACCGCCATGAACTCCACCTATCTGGCCTTCGAGCCGTTCATCGTCGTCGCCGGCATGTACTACGTGCTCGTGATGATCTTCACGGCCGTCGCCTCGCGCCTGGAGAGGAGGCTGCACAAAAGTGATCGAAATTAAGGATCTGAAAAAACAATTCGGCTCCCTCGAGGTGCTTCGGGGCGTCAACCTGAAGATCGACGACGGCGAAGTGGTGTCCGTCATCGGCCCCTCCGGCTCGGGCAAGTCGACGCTGCTGCGCTGCATCAACCTGCTCGAAACGCCCACGTCGGGACAGGTCGTGATCGACGGGGTGGACATCACCCAAAGAGGCGTGGACATCCAGAAAGTGCGCGAGAACGTGGGCATGGTGTTTCAGCACTTCAACCTGTTCCAGAACAAGAACGTGCTCCAGAACATGATCTACGCGCCCATGAAAGTGCGCGGCCTTCCCGAGGCGCAGGCCGTCGAAAAGGCCATGCGGCTGCTCGAGCGCGTCGGTCTGGCCGACAAGGCCCGCGCCTATCCTTCCATGCTCTCCGGCGGCCAGCAGCAGCGCGTCGCCATCGCCCGCGCCCTGGCCATGGAGCCGAAGACGCTGCTTTTCGACGAGCCCACCTCGGCGCTCGATCCGGAGATGGTCAAGGAAGTGCTCGACGTGATCCGCAGCCTGGTTTCCACGGGCATCACCATGGCGATCGTCACCCACGAGATGGGCTTCGCCCGCGAGGCTTCCGACCGCGTCTGCTTCGTCGACGAGGGCGTGATCGCCGAAGACGCCGCGCCGTCTGAGTTCTTCTCGTCGCCGAAGTCGGCGCGCGCCCGGCAGTTTTTGGAAAAAGTGCTTTAGACGCAGAGAAACGGAGACTGAAAAATGGAAGACCGGCTGCATTGGAAAAACGGCGCCCGCTGCGCCGTGATGCTGACGTTCGATCTCGACGGGGACACCACGTGGAAGAACGGCAACGCCCACTACGAAGGCGGCGACAAGTTCCTGAAAGCCCGCTCGGTAGGGCTTTACGGCCCCAACCGCGGCGCTCACGCCATCCTCGACCTGCTGAAGAAATACGGCGTCCCCGGCACCTTCTTCGTGCCCGGCAAGGTCGCCGAGGACAACCCCGGGCTGATCCGCCGCATCGACGCCGAAGGGCACGAGATCGGCCAGCACGGCTACACGCACGAAATGTTCTTCAACTACGGCCGCGAGCGGCAGATCGAGATCGTCGAAAAGTGCCAGAACATCTTCTGCGACCTGATCGGCAAGCCCGCCCGCGGCTTTCGCACCCCGTCCGGCGACTGGTCGCTGGACACGCCGCGCCTGCTGTACGAGCGCGGCGTCGACTACAGCAGCTCGATGCGCGGCAACGACCGCCCCTATCACACCGCGATCGACGGCGAAAAGACCGACTTCATCGAGATCCCTACGCGCTGGGAACTGGACGATTACGTGGCCACCGCCTACAATTATTTCCCCGCCGAACCCGACGGGCAGGACCGCATCTCCGGCTACGACCTGGTCTACGACAATTTCTCGCGCGAGTTCGACGGCTATTACGAATACGGCCTGTGCTTCGTCAGCATGATCCATCCGCAGGTCACCGGCACTCCCGGCCGCCTGCGCATCCTCGAAAAGCTGATCCGGCATATCAAGGAGCGAGGCGACGTCTGGTTCGCGCGCGGCGGCGAAGTGGCGCGGTGGTACCGCGAGCATTACGACCGCGAGGAGGTCCTGAAAAATGCCTGAAATCGAGTGGAAGGACGGCGCCCGCTGCGCCGCCATGATCACCGTCAACCTCGACGCCGAAAACTTCTGGCTGGCCGTCGACCCCGACGTCTCGAAACGCCCGAAGACTCTGTCCATGGGGCAGTACGGCATGGACCGCGGCCTGCCGCGCCTGCTGGAGCTTCTTGACGATTTGGATATCAAGGCCACGTTTTTCGTGCCCGGTTCGACCGCCGCGGCCTACGCCGAAAAAGTGAAAGACGTCGCCGCCCGCGGCCACGAGATCGCCCTGCGCGGCTACGAACTGCTCAACTGGGGCCTGCTGCCCGCCGAACAGGCCGCGGCCGACATGGAAAAAGGCGCCGCTGTCCTCAAAAACGTCGTCGGCGCGCAACCCAGAGGCTACCGCGCTCCCATCGCCGAGTTCACCCTCGACACCCTGCGCGCCGCCCATGCCAACGGCGCCGTGTATTCCAGCAGCCTCAGCAGCGACGACCGCCCCTTCTGGTTCGACCTGGGAAACGGCGAAAAACTGCTGGAGATCCCCGTTCACTGGGCGCTTTACGACCTGCCGTACTTCGCCTTCAACTACCACCCGCCCATGCCGAAGGGACAGGGGCGGATCGCCAACTCCGCTCAGGTCTTCAATAACTTCCGCGAGGAGTTCCTCGGCTGCGCCGAGCGCGGCCTCTGTTACGTGCTCCAGCTCGACCCGCAGACCGCCTGCACTCCCGGCCGCATGCCGCTGCTGCGCGGACTGCTGACCGAGATCAAGGAGAGCGGCGCGGCCTGGCTCGCCACCGGCGGCGAGATGTACGATTACTGGTCCGCCGTTTATCCCGCGAAGTAGCTCTTTGTTGCGGAACGGGAAACGAATGTACCGCGAGGGAGCGAATGTTCGCCCCCTCTCCCCGCCGCCGTCTTCAAGCGGCACGTTTCCGTCGAAGCCGCGGCCGCAACTTGTCAAAAAACGCCCGCCTGTGTTATAATGCCCTTTGTCCGCGGAGGGGTGTCCGAGTGGTCGATGGTGCTTGCTTGGAAGGCATGTGTACCTTAGGGTACCGGAGGTTCGAATCCTCTCCCCTCCGCCATTTTTAACGGTCAAACATGGACAATCTTGGACAAAAAACGGACAAAGCCGCCTGCGGGCGGCTTTTTTGCTGTAAAACGAAAACCACCGGCCATGCCGGTGGTTATGATACAAACGAAAAACGTAACATCAGCTCAATTTTTCTTTTTCCCGTATTGGAATCCGCTCACGGCGCCAGCTGCAAAAGCCAGCAGAACTTTTACCAGGTCTTTGACGAATTCTCCGAAGCCCGCGTGGAGTGCCCATCCGACAAAAAGGACGATGAGAAATAACACCAATCCGCAGAAAATATACAGCTCGCGTTTCTTTTTGATATCGTACTGACGGCTTTTTTCGTTATCCTGCATTTGCGCTTTCAAAGCCGTCTGAGCATATTCGTAGCTGTATTTGTCTTCTGTTTGCCGAGTAAGAAGTTCCTTTTCCCGTAAATCTATCTCCCGTGCCTGATTGGCGATGAGCGCGTTCAATGCCTCCGGCGGAAGCTGGGGAGCAGCGGGCTGTGCAGACGGCGCTGGATGGTTGTCGTTCATTTAGCCTCTCCGAGCGGGGCGTAAATAGGATGCGTATAAGTTACGCGGATTTTTCCGCCGACTGTTGGATCGCCAAGGCGAGGCGGGATGATTCTCGTTTCTTTTATTTTCGCCTTGTCCTTTTCGCGCAGGCTCAGGTATTGTTCAATGGTCAGGTCTTCGGAATCGATGCGCAGCATGTTGATAATCTGTGCCATCCCCATCCCCTCCTTTTGATCTATTGTATCATACCCGTCAATCGTGACCTCTCCACCGCCATGCGCGGCTCTTTTTGTGAATCTGCCCCGCAGCGCCCTTGCGTTCGGCTTTTTAGTTAAGAAATAGTATCATGGGCGGCGGGGAGCGCTCCTCGCCGCCTGTCTTGTCTTGAAAAAATCCGAGAACGGACTATAATTTAAGCGTCCGTTTTCGGATTTTTTTGTCTTATGGGGACACTATACAATGGGTTCGAATACGAAAGATTACTTGACGCGGATTGCCATGCAGGAAAAACAATTCGATGCTCTGTATCGGGAAACAAGCGCGAAATTTGATCTGCCGGATTGTGCGATGTGGGTGTTGTATTTTCTCGTTTCTTCCGATGGGCCGATAACACAGCAGGATCTGATCGAGAAGATGATGTTTCCCAAGCAGACCATCAATTCTGCTGTGATGAAGCTTTCCAAAGAGGGGCTTGTCCAACTTCAGATCGTCCCCGGCACCCGTAATCGGAAGACGATCTTTTTGACGGACACCGGAGCGAAGCTGGCACAAGCGACCGTAGAGCGGATGCGGCATGCGGAACTCCGGGCCGTTGAGGCCATGGGAGCCGAGCGCATGGAACAGTTTGTCTCGCTCCACAACAGTTTTTATTCTCACTTGCAACGAGCGTTTCAAGACGAAGGTTTGACGGATGCCTGACTTGAGATCATGGAATCTTTGGCGCGGCTGCCAAAAATACAGCGAGGACTGGGAAAACCGTTATATGCATTATCCGGATAAGGTCAGAGGCGTCCCGGAGCGTGCGGCTGTCATTCAAGGGATAATCCGCCCAAGAGGAACCGGCGGGGGCAGTATAAGATCCCATCCGGCTCTTGCCTGCGTGTCAATATGACTTCTGGTGCATTTCTTGAAGAGGCGGACGAGTGGCGCGTCGAAATGTGGAACGTGATGGGAACGGGAAAGCGTTTATGAGCGACGAAGGAGATCGTGCGATGAACGACAATATTGAAATCCGCGGCGCGTCCGAGAACAACTTGAAGCACATCGACGTGACCATACCGAAGGGGAAGCTGGTCGTCTTTGCCGGCGTCTCCGGCTCGGGCAAGAGTTCGCTGGCTTTTGATACGGTGGCTGTGGAATCCGAACGCGAATGGCAGCAGAGCTATCCGCTGTTTCTGCGCAACAAGATGCCGCACTATGACCGCCCAAAGGTGGACGAGATCCGCAATCTGACGCCCGCCATCGTAGTGGATCAGCGCGCCATCGGCGCGAACACCCGTTCCACGGTCGGCACGGCGGTGGACGTCGCGCCGCTTTTGCGTCTGCTGTTTTCCCGCGTGGGCGAGCCGAGTGCCGGCGGCAGTATGGCGTACTCCTTCAATCATCCCGCCGGGATGTGCCCGGACTGCACCGGCGTCGGAGAACGGTTGGAGCTGATCGAGGAATCCATGTTCGACCCGGATAAGACTCTTGCGGAAGGAGCCATTCTGTTCAGCCAGTTTTCCGCCGGATGGCAGACGCACCTGTATCAGAACAATCCTCTGCTCGATCCCGATAAAAAGCTCCGGGATTTTACATCCGAGGAATGGGACACGCTGAAATACGGATCGAAAGAACCGGTCAAAGTGGGAATCAAGTCCAACAATACCGGACGTGTGGATATGGTGGAATATGAGGGCGTTTTCCCCCGTTTTGAGCGTGTCTACATGAAGCGGGACATCACCAAGCTGAAAAAAGGCTTGCAGGACGAGATCATGTCTCATGTGAGGCGCGGGGCATGTCGCACCTGCGGGGGACGGGACTGAATCCGAAGGCTCTGGCCTCAAGGATCAACGGCAAAACATCGTGGAGTGCATGGACATGACCGCCGCCGATCTGCTGCCGTTCCTCGAAACGATCGGCGACCCGCGCGGCGGCTCGCTTGCCAAGCAGATCGCCGAATATCTGGAACGTATGATCGGCGTCGGTATCGGCTATTTGTCCCTTTCGCGCAAGACCGAAACTCTCTCCGGCGGCGAGGCCCAGCGGTTAAAAATGGTTCGCAATCTCGGCGGATATCTCAACAATATCACTTACATTTTCGACGAACCCACGGCCGGCCTGCATCCGGCGGATGCGGAGCGGATCGGCAGGATGCTCTGCGACCTGCGGGACAAGCACAACAACGTGCTTGTGGTGGAACACAGCCGTCAAATGCTTGCGCTTGCGGACCACATCATCGAAATGGGGCCGGGGGCCGGAATCGGAGGCGGCAGTCTCGTCTTTTCGGGCAGCCTTGAAGAACTGCAAAAAGCGGGGACGCTCACGGCGCAGGCGATCCGTCAGAAGGTCGCAGTCAACAGAGAGCCGCTGCCGTGGACGGAAGGCTACGAGATCAGAGACGCCCATTGCCACAATTTGAAGCACGTGAACGTGACCGTTCCGAAGGGCGTTCTCACCGCCGTCACCGGCGTGGCGGGAAGCGGCAAAAGCTCGCTGATGCGCCGTGAGTTCCCTAAAGCATACCCGGATGCCGTCATCATCGACCAAAAGCCCATCGGCACATCCATCCGCTCGACGCCCGCCACTTATACCGGCGTGATGGACGAGATCAGAAAGGTCTTCGCCAAGGAGAACGGCGTCGGCGCGGGCTGGTTCTCCTTCAATTCCGAGGGCGGCTGCCCTATCTGCAAGGGCACCGGGCAGATCACCTACGATATGGCCTTCGCCGAGCCGTTGGCCGTCCCCTGCGAGGAATGCGGCGGACATCGCTACAATCCCACGGCGCTGTCTTACTGTTACAAAGGAATGAACATCGAAGAAGCGATGAGGCTGACTATCGGGCAGGCGTATGATTTCTTCGACAATGCCAAGATCCGCAAGCTCCTGCGGAGCATGATCGACGTGGGGCTGGATTATCTCACGCTGGGACAGCTCACGAGCACGCTGTCCGGCGGAGAAGTGCAGCGGGTCAAGCTGGCCAGCGAGCTGCACAGGCAGGGACAGATCTATGTGCTGGACGAACCAAGCACCGGCTTACACGCTAGCGACATTGAAAAGCTGCTGGCGCTGCTCCGCGGGCTGGTGGGGAGCGGGAACACCGTGGTCATGGTCGAGCATCGCATGGAACTGATCGCACAGGCGGACTGGGTCATCGACATGGGGCCGGACGGCGGCTCCGGCGGGGGAACAGTGGTATTCGAGGGGGTCCCCGAACAGCTGTTGAAATGTTCGGGCTCCAAAACCGCAAAGTATATGCTTGAAGCGCTCCGATAGCGAAAACGCCTCCGGCCCGGCGGCTTTTATCGCATGCGGCGCCTGCGGCTCAATCGAGAAATGGAGATCGGGAGGGATACGGACGTCCGTCGGAACGCCGTCGGAGTTTCTGTCGTCGCACGGAATGAAACGGAGAAAACGGCAGGGAGGCCGCCTCAATCGACTTTTGAGACGGCCTCTTGTGTCGTGTTTAAAGCCGACGTTCCTCAGGCTGCGCCGCTCGCTTCGCGGATCTCCCTCGGCGCCTTTGTGTTCGGTTTTTTAACTAAGAAATAGTATGAATTTCGATTACGGGGCGGCATTGAAAATGCCGCGCATCCGCGCGCCGCGCCGCAAAAAAACGTGCGGCGCGGGATTGAAAAAAAAGCGCCGCCGACGATTTCTCGAAAAGCGCTGGGATCCGGTTCCCATATGGCTGCGGAAGCTATTGCGAAAATTTAGGCTTTTGATCGACGCAGTTTTACGGTTAAATCGATATGCTCGTTCATGATATAATAAAATCAGTCTAAAAAAGTAACGATCCTTTTATTATGGCAAAGTCGCGTCTTTTGCACTCGGATATTCGTTTGAAAATGGAGGGATGCAGATGATTCAGTTCAGCGAGGCTCAGGTGATGATCTGCGACATGGTCCGCGAGTTCACGAAGAACGAAGTCGCCCCGCGCGATCGCTGGATGGACGAGAACGGATTCGATCATGAGCTGCGCAAAAAGCTGACGGAAGCCGGCTTGATGGCCATTCATATGCCGGAGGAGTACGGCGGAGGCGGCGGCGACGCGGTCACCAGCGAGATCGTGATCAACGAAATCGCCAAGGGCAGCGCTTCCGTCGCGTTGTTTCTCGACGCCCATTGGCTGGCGGCCGACTTGATCCTCCTGCACGGCAGCGAGGCGCAGAAGAAAAAATATCTCCCGCAGTGCGCCGAGGGCAAGGTTTTCGCTTTCGGCCTGACGGAATCCAGCGCGGGTTCCGATGCGGCGGCGATCAAGTCGGCGGCGGAGAAACAGCCTGACGGCAGCTATATCCTCAACGGAAGCAAGGCGTGGATCACGAACTCAGGCGTCGCGGATTACTACCTGATCATGGCCAAAACGGATCCCGCCGCCGGCAGCCACGGCATTTCCGTGTTCGTCGTCCCCAAGGACGCCGAAGGGCTGACCGTCGGCAAATTCGAGAAGAAAATGGGCATGAGGGGCACCGCCACCTGCGAGCTCTCTTTCGACAACATCGAGCTTCCCGCCGACTCTCTGGTCGGCGACGAAGGCAAGGGCTTCATGATGGCCATGCAGGCTCTGGACGGGGCGCGCATCTCCATCGGCGCGATCGCTTCGGGACTGATGCAGCACGCCATGGACAAGGCCGCCGCGTATGCCAGAGAACGCACGACGTTCGGCAAGCCCATCGCCGGGCACCAGGCGGTCGGGTTCAAGTTCGCCGATATGGCGGCCAAAATCCGCGCCACCGACCTGATGGTCTGGGATACCTGCGAGCTCAAGCGGCAGGGGAAAAGATTTTCCGTCGAAGCGGCGGAGCTGAAGCTCCTTGCCTCCCGATGGGCATGCGAAGTGTGCGACGACTGCATTCAGATCTTCGGCGGCAACGGCTACAGCGAGGAATTCGACGTCGAGAGATTCTATCGCGACGCCAAGCTTTTGGAAATCGGCGAAGGCACGAGCGAGATCCTGCGTCTGATCATCAGCAGCTCCGTCCTCGGCCGATAGGCCCGCGTCCATCGAGGCATGGAATCCGATGAAAATCCTCGTTTTTGTCAAGCAGGTTCCGGATACTGACGACGTCGCGCTCGACCCGAAAACGGGGCGGCTCGTGCGGGAAGGCGTGGAGAGCAAACTCAACCCGGTCGATGCGAACGCCGTTGAAGCGGCTGTGCAGCTCAAAGAAAAGCACGGCGGCACGGTCGGCGTTGTCAGCATGGGGCCGCCTCAGGCGGAAGACGTTCTGAAAAAGGCGCTGGCGCTTGGCTGCGACGAGTCGTATCTGTTGTCGGACCGTCCGCTGGGCGGCGCGGACACGCTGGCCACGGCGTATACGCTGTCCCTGGCGGCACGCCGGATCGGCGGCTATGATCTGCTCCTGTTCGGGCGCAACGCCGTCGACGGCGATACGGCCCAGACGGGGCCCGCCACGGCGGCCTTCCTCGGCATCCCGCAGGTCACGCTGGCCTCCTCCATAGACGTCGAGGACGGCTGGGTCATCTGCGAGCGCCGTCTGGAAGACCGCACGCAAAAAGTCAGGGCCAGGATGCCCGCGCTCGTGACCGTCACGGCGGAGATGAACAAACCGCGCTATCCCAAGCCCGTCGATATCGTGAAGGCGCTGAAGAAACCGCGGCACGCGTGGACCGCTCAGGACCTGGGGGCGGATCCTTCCCGGATCGGGATGAACGGCTCGCCGACGTCGACGCGCGGACTGATGGAGCCGCGGAAACGCAAGGCCGACACGAAGTATTTTCAGGGACAGCCGCGGGAAATCGCGGCGCAGATCGCCGATCTGCTGCATGACGAGCGCCTGATTTAAGGGGGCGGACCTCATGGCACAGGAAGACTGCAAAGGAATATGGGTGTTTGCCGAACAGCAGGACGGAAAATTGAACGACACGGTTTTCGAAATTCTGGCGCGGGCCCTCGATCTGAAAAACCACAGCGGAGAAGAAATCACGGCGGTGCTGCTGGGCAAGGGCGTGACCGCGTTGGCCCCGGCCCTTTTCGAGTACGGCGCCGAAGCCGTGATCGTCGCCGAGAACGACGCCCTGGCGCAGTACAGCGCTCGTCCTTACGAAAAGGCCCTGACGCAGCTGGTCCAAAAGCATCGGCCTTCCATCCTGCTCTACGGGGCCACCTCTCTCGGGAGAGACCTGGCTCCGCGCGTGATGGTCTCTTTGCGCACGGGACTGACCGCCGACGCGGTAGACCTGGGGTTCGACGAGGACGGGGTGTTCTGCCAGACGACGCCGGCATACGGCGGCAGCGTTCTTGCCCGCATTGCGATCCTCGAAAAGCGGCCGCAGATGGTAACTGTCCGTCCGAAGATGTTCGATCCCGTCGAGCCGCGGTCCGGCGCTTCGGGCCGGATGATTGCCGAAACGGTAGACATCGCGGCGGACGGAGATTACGAAGTTCTTGAAACAATGGCGCGGCAGGATCACGGCGGATCCATAGAGGATGCGGACATTCTGGTTTCGGGCGGGCGAGGGATCAAGAGCGAGGAAGACCTGAAGCGTTTGGACGAGCTCGCCGCCCTGCTGGGCGGACGTCTTGCGGCGTCTCGCCCGCTGGTTGACAGCGGATGGCTTCCGCACGACCGGCAGATCGGCCAGAGCGGAACGACCGTAAAGCCCAAATACATCTTCAACGTCGCGATTTCGGGCTCGGTCCAGTATCAGGTCGGCATGCAGAAAGCCGGCTGCATCATCAGCGTCAACCATACCAAGGGCGCCCCGATCTTCGACATTTCCCACTACGGCGCGGTTGCCGACTACAGGGCGCTGATACCGGCCCTGATCGAGGAGATCAGAAGGCGAAAAGCCTGAGGATCAGGGTTCGGGCTTTGTGCGGAGATTCATATCATTTTGAAGGAGGACCTTGTCCATGCGCGATCGTACGTTTATCATCCCGGAATTCGGCCCCCTTGCGGGGATGAGGATCATCGACAGCGGCTCTCTCATTGCGATGCCCTTTGCCGCCACGATGTTGGCCGATTTCGGAGCCGAAGTCATTCACATCGAACGTCCTGGCGTCGGCGACACGCTGCGTTTGATGGCGCCGTTCGCCACCGTCAACGGCAAGAAAGTTTCCACGGCCTGGGCGCAGGATGCGAGAAACAAGCTGTCGATGACGCTCGAGCTCAACCTCCGGCATGAGGAAGTCAAAGAGATATTTTATGGGCTCATCAAGGAAGCCGACGTCTTCATGGAGAACATGGTCTGGCTGGAGAAGCTCGGCATCTACGACGAGGAACTGCTGAAGGTCAATCCGAAGCTCGTCATCGTCCACGTCAGCGGGCTTGGGCACAAGGAGTTCGGCGGCGTCCCCTCGGTCTGCAACAGGGCTTCGTACGACATGATCGGGCAGGCGTTTTCCGGATGGCTGTACCTGCAGGGCGACCCCGACCGCGATCCGTCGGTGTCCAAACCTTATACGAACGACTTCGTTTCGGCGTTCGCCGTTCTCTTCGGCACGTTGGGCGCGTATATCAACGTTCAGAAGACGGGCAGGGGGCAGGTCGTCGACGTCGCGCAGTTCGAAGCGATGGCGCAGTATATGTGCGGCACCTACACCTCATACACCATGGCCGGGGAAATTTCCGAAAGAAGCGGCAACGCCTCGCCGGCGTTCCAGCCGTACAATATTTTCAAGTCGAAAGACGGGTTCCTCGTGGCGCTCGGCGCCTTTGGCCCGGGAGTGTACAAGAGATTCATTCAGGGCGCCGGATTCGACCTCGACTATTTCAACTACGAGGATTGCTCGTCCGGCATAGAAGCCGTCGCCTCGCCCAAGGGACGCGAACTGGATCGGAAAGTCATCGAATGGTGCGCCTCTCTGACCGCCGCGGAAATCGAGCGGAAGATGGAGGAGGCGCGGGTTCCCTGCGCTGTGCTGAACACGGCCAAATCCGCCTTCGAGAACGAGCATTTCAAAAGCCGCAACGACTGGATCACGTACGAGGATCAGACCGTCGAAACCGAAATCACCGCCTTCGGCATCGCCCCGAAGATGTCCGAGACGCCTGGCAAAGTCTGGCGCGGGGCGCCGAAGCTCGGACAGGACACCGAAAACATCCTCAAGACCATCCTTGGATACGATGACGCCAAGATTTCGTCGCTGCGAGAGAAGGGGCTTATCTGATCAGGCTCGGGGCGTGCCTCGGGGAAGAACTATGCCGTAGAACCGCAAAAAAGCCGGAAAGAGCGCCATGCTCTTTCCGGCTTTTTTGCGGCGGCGACGGTCCCGCCCTCGTGTTCGGCTTTTTGATCAAGAAATAGTATGATTTGTCGTTCCCGATCGAGTATCAGAATGATGCGCCATGGCCGGGAGAGAATGTTTTTAATTGCTCTAAGGGGATTTTTTTTGAAAAAACGCTTGACAGGATGGTTAGAGATGTTAAACTAACGGCGTATTAGTTAGCAACAACTAAGAAAAGTCGGGAAACACACGGTCCGAGACTTACAGGGAGTCCAGTCCGCAGCGCATATTTTCACGGGCAAGATCTTTGGCGGAAACGCAACGGATCTTGATGAGCAGAGTCGGCGCGCGGAGTTTTTTCTCCGCGCGGGGAGTTGCGTCCTCGGCAAGGGCCGAAGGCTGGAAATTTAAATTCTAAGGAGACGGCACGATGCAGACAAAGAACACGTTGCGGCGCGGGCGGGCCTTGGGACTGCTTGCGGTCGCTGTTCTCTTCTTTCTTTTCTCTTCGGCGCAGGACGCTTCCGCGGCCAAGAAGAAGAAATACGACACGTGGAAAGCCGTGGCGGCGGACATGGCGGTCGAGTTCTCGCGCGCGCGGGAGAACGTCGAGAAAGGCGAGTACAAGGCCGCCCACAAGAACATGAACGACGCCTATTTCGGCTATTACGAGATCCAGGGCTTCGAGAAGAACGTCATGGTCGCCATCTCTTCGGCCCGCGTCGGCCACATCGAAGGCAAGTTCTCGGCCATCAAGCACGTGCTGCTCGGCAACAACGACTCGATGGACAAGGCGACGCTCGTCAGCGAGATCGAGGACCTGAAGGTCAAGGTCTACAAGGACGCCATGGTCCTCGACGGCGACATCAGCGATACCGATCCAGACAGCCTCGGCGAGGCCGTCTACGGCTCGGCGGGCAAGCCGGCGCCGTACGGCGCGGAAGTTGCCGTCGAGCCGGGAAAGAAGGCCGAGCCCGAGAAGGTGGCAGTCGTTCCCGCCGGTCGGGACGCGCGGCCTGCGCAGGATGCGGCTCCCAAGAAAGCCCCGGTCAGCCGCGACTGGCTGACGTTTTTGACGGCGTTCGGGCTCCTGGTCCGCGAGGGGCTCGAAGCGATCCTGGTCATCGTCGCCATCGTCGCCTATCTGATCAAGACGGGCAACAAGCCGATGATCAAAGGCGTGTATTTCGGCTGTTTCGCCGCCGTTTTCGCCAGCGCGGTGCTGGCCTGGTTCCTGGAGTACATGATGGGCGACGCCAGCGGCGTGGCGCGCGAGCTGCTCGAGGGCTGGACGATGTTCCTGGCGGTGGCCGTGCTGTTTTACGTCAGCAACTGGATGCTCTCCAAGGCCGACACGGAGCGCTGGGAGAATTACATTGGCGGCAAAGTGCGGCAGTCGATCGACAGCAAGAGCCAGTGGACGCTGATCTTCGCGGCGTTCATCGCCGTGATGCGCGAGGGCGCGGAGCTGATCCTGTTCTACAAGGCAGCCTTCACGGGCGGCATGAACAGCGTCCCGCACATCGTCTACGGCATTCTCGCCGGCACGGCGGTGCTGGTCGCCGTCTGGGTGGCGTTCCGTTACTTCAGCGTCAAGCTGCCGCTCAAGCCGTTTTTCCTGTTCACCAGCATTTTGCTGTTTTTGATGTGCATTTCCTTCATGGGCAAGGGCGTGGTGGAACTGACGGAAGCCGACGTGATCACGGGGCGCACGGTCATCCCCGCGATGAAGGGCTTCCAGATCGAGATCCTCAGCATTTACGACCGCGCCGAGACGCTGATCCCGCAGGTCATGCTGCTGATCGCCTCGCTGTGGGTGACGCTGCCTCATCTGTTCGGCAAAAAGAAGGACGGGGGAGCGAAGTAGTTTTTATCTTCGGAAAGATTCCGCGCCGCGCGGAACTTTTATAGAACGCTATCTTTAAAGGAGACCAGCTATTAAAAGTCAAGTAGGAAATTCGAGCTCATGCCCGAAGTATTTCTAGCCGGTTGCCCGCGTGAAAAAGCCAAAGCGCCCCTGAAAACGGCATATTGGACAGAACTCAGACAAAACAAGCACGCGAACGAGCTCACACGGAAGCGACACGAGCAGGGAACCCCGCGGGAACAGGATCATTCTATGCCCTGGCGGCGTACCTCGTAAGGTTTGTTGGCTTTCAGAACAGCGTAAATCGTATAAAGCAGTTTTCTCGACACAGCCCCCAATGCAGTCCCATGCGCTTTCCCCTCACCGCGCTTCTTTTCGTAGAACGCTTTGAAGACAGGATCGCATCTGACTGCTATCAGCGCCGACATCCAGACAGCTCGTCTCAGGTAGGGGGATCCTTTCTTGGACAAGCGGTTGTGCTGGCCGACATAGTTCCCCGATTGAAACGAAGTCGGATCGATCCCGGCAAAGGCGACGAGTTTCTTGGGATTGGAGAAACGACTGATATCGCCGATCTCACCGAGGATCACGGCGCCCGTCGCCGGCCCCACGCCGGGGACAGTGAGGATGACAGAGCTAAACTTCCTCAGCTGCCGGGCGATCTTCTTGTCGATCTCATCGATCTGCTTCTCCGTGAATTCGATCTGTTCGATGAGAATCCTGATTTGAAAGGCAAAGGCATCCGAACACAGAGTCAGGCCGACCGAACGCGCCGCCAGAGACTTGAGCTCACGGGCTTTGTCAGTACCGTGCCGGCCCCGGCTGGTTTTTCTGAGCAAAGCGGCCAGCGATTTCGTGTTCACGTCGACCACCTGTTCCGGAGTGCCGTACGTCTTGAGAAATGCCTTTGAACTCTCGCCAAAGACGTTGGAGAACAAGGCAGCATACTCCGGAAACACCTGATCCAGAACGGTGACGACCTGTCGCTTGTAGTCGGCGCAGGAGTCCTTGAGCGACTCTCTGAAACGGGCCAGATTGCGCAGCGCCATGATATCTTCATCAGCCAGATGAGTTTCGCTGAACGAGCCGAAACGGATCACCTCAGCCACCAGAAAGCAGTCGACCGCATCCGTTTTCTGCTTCCGGATGTGGAAGTTCCTCAGACTGTCGGATTGGATCGGGTTGATCACATGCAGAGCAAAACCCTGCTCCCGCAGAAAGGAGTAGAGCGCGAGCCAGTAATGACCGGTCGCCTCCATGCCGATACAGAAAGCCTCCCGCTCGGGAAGACTCTGTTCGAGAAAGAGCAGAAGCTGCTGAAAGCCCTCCCGAGCATTGGCGAAACGCAGCGACTTGCCGACGTGGCTGCCGTCCTCCCTGATAAGCCCTGCTTCGTGATTGTTCTTCCCGATGTCAATACCAAGATAGTACATGAGTCACCTCACCACAACGTATTTGCAGGTGAATTCTCACGCTTCCTGCGGCTCACAACCTCCTTGGACAGACGGAGAAGACCTTCGGTCTCAACATCCAGCTCATTCGTGAACTGCCGCAAGAGGTGAGGCGCCACTCTCCTTTACGAGGAAATGTCCCCAAGGAAACAAACGGCGACGCTCACACTGCATGCTGACATTATCGCAGATTGTCCCGTTCAATAATCTGTCAACAAGTGCGACTACATTATTCTAGGAGGAAGTTCTTATGAAAAAGTCTTTTGTTGCAATGCTGGCCGGTCTTGCCGTGGTGGCTCTGGCGGCGTCCGCGATGGCCGCCCCCGCGGTGGAAAAGCCGGGTGAGAGCGGCTTTGCCGAGATCTCCATCGGCGAAGAGAAGCAGGTCGGCCCCTACAACGTCGCCGCCGTGTACTTCCAGGCCGTCGATATGTATCCCGCCGGCAAGAATCCTTCCAAGGAAGAGTCCGACATGCACCTCGAGGCCGACATCCACCTGCAGCCCGAATACGCCGTGCAGTACGGCTTCGGCGCCGGCGACAACATCTGGCCCGCGTACCTGACCGTCAAGTACGAGATCCTCGACAAGAACAACAAGATCGTCATGTACGGTTCCTTCATGCCCATGAACGCCGATGACGGCCCCCATTACGGCGCCAACATCAAGAAGGGCCTGAAGGTCGGCACCTACACGCTGCGCTTCACCATCGAGCCGCCCACGGATTATCTCCTCCACACCGATCCCGAGACCGGCGTGCCGGCGAAGGAGAACGCCAAGGATTACTTCAAGACCTACACCTGCGATTTCAAATGGAAGTACACCGCTGAGCAGCTTCAGAATCAGTAAAATCGAGGTATAAGCAAAAAAAGAAGTCGAGTATGCGGGGAGCTGCGCTGCCGTAAGAGCAGAACAGCGCCCCGCTTTGGCTGTTTATTGAGAACGGGGGTCAGTCTCATTTTAAAATATCTTGTTGCGGTCACGGATCATCTCGCCTCCTTATCGTTTTTGACCGGCCTGATCCTCGGCTTCGCGACGCGGAGCCGAGAGAAAATCGGCCGTTCGATCGCCTGGGGTGGAATGGCGGCGGGGATCCTTCTCGGCTTTGTCGTTTTCGGCGTGCGCCTGTACGATCCCAAGGGCATGAATCTGCCCCTGACGCGGTTCAACCGCTGGGTCGTCGTCGCCGTCGCGGTTGTCGCGGCCGCGGCTCTTTTGTGGGCGCTGCTTTCGTCGCTGCCGCGCCGCGTCGAAGGCGCCTGGCGGACGCTGGGCGTCGTGCTGCTGGCGGCGCTGCTGGGCGTCGCCTTCATGTATCTGGCGCCGTCCGTGATCCAGTTCACTCAGGAGTTCGTCTATTTCGGCGAGAGCGGCTTCAGCACCAAGGCGCTGCTGCGCGCGATCGGCTTTGCCCTCGGTCTCGCGCTGTGCCTGCTGCTGGGCTTGAGTTCGTTCAAGGTCCATCGCGCTCTGGACGAGCGCGGCGGCATGGTGTTCCTCGGCGTCTCCGTGCTTTTCTTCTTCGTCGAATACGGCTTCAACGCCGTCGCTTCGCTGCAGAGACTGAAGATGATCCCGCTCAGCGACCTCGTGTTCGAGATCATGGTCCTGGGCGACGAATATGAAAATTATTTCCTCTTCGCTCAGCTGCTGCTGGGGCTGGTCATGCTGCTGTGGGTGATCGCCACGCACCGGCGCCCCGAAGGGGAGTTCGCCAACCGCGCCCTGCTGCGCAAGGAAAAAGCCCGCCTGCGCACCTGCCGCCGCTGGTCGTGGAGCCTGTTCTCCTGGGCTCTGGCGGCGGCGCTGACGGTGACGGCGCTCCATTATTACGACACCAAGCCTCCGGCGGAAGTGCCGCCGGAAGCTTACGATCTCAGCGACGGCATCATTTCCATAGACCTGGGAAAGGTGTCCGACGGGCACCTGCACAAATTTTCCTACGTTACGCCGAACGGCTACGACGTGCGCTTTCTCGTCGTCAAAAAGCCCGTCGGCACGGCCTATGGCGTCGGCCTGGACGCCTGCGAGATCTGCGGCGTCGCCGGATATTTCGAACGCGGCGACGACGTGGTCTGCCGCCGCTGCGACGTGGTCATGAACAAGAACACGATCGGCTTCAAGGGAGGCTGCAATCCGATTCCCTTCCCCTATGAGGTACGGGAAGGCCGGATCTCCATCGATGTCAGGGAGCTCGAGCGCCACGAACGGCGCTTCAGGTAGGAGGCGGGAGCGGACATGTTCTGGAGAATGATTTGGCGGACGCTTGCCCGCCAGAAGAGCAAGATGCTGATGATCGCTTTCACCGTCATCCTCGGCGTATCGTTGTCCACGGCGATGATGAACGTCATGCTGGGCGTCGGCGACAAGGTCAACCGCGAGCTGAAAGTTTACGGCGCCAACATCACCGTGCGCCACAAGGACGCGGCGCTGATGAACGATCTCTACGGTCTCAGCGAGGGACTGGGCGTCACCGACAAGTTCCTGTACGAAGAGGACGTGCTCAAGCTCAAGACGATCTTCTGGGGGTTCAACATCATCGACTTCGCGCCGATGATCGACGGACGCGCCCGGGTCAACGGCGGCGAGGAAGTCCCGCTGTTGGGAGCCTGGGTGCAGAAACACGCCGTGCTGAACACCGGCGAGGAGATCGACACCGGTCTGCGCCCCTTGCGCAACTGGTGGCAGATCGACATGAAGGGCGACTGGCTCGGCGAAGACGACGACGGCTTCGTCATGGTCGGCGGCGCTCTGGCCGAACGGCTTCAAATCGGCGTCGGCGGCGAACTGACGCTGACGCATAACGGCGCGGCGAAGAAAGTGACCGTCAAGGGCATCTTCAACGACGGCGGCGCGGCCGACGGCCAGATCGTCGGCACGCTGAAAATGGTGCAGGAGCTCATGAGTCTGCCGGGCAAGGTCTCGCGCCTCGAAGTCTCGGCGCTGACCACGCCCGACAACGATCTGGCGCGAAAGGCCGCCCAGGATCCGCGCAGCCTCTCGCCCGAAGAGTACGAGACATGGTACTGTACGGCCTACGTCAGCGCCATCTGCCACCAGATCCAGGAAGTGGTGCGCGACGGCGTGGCCAAGCCCGTGCGTCAGGTGGCGGAGTCGGAGGGGACGATCCTCAACAAGACGACGCTGCTGATGATCCTGATCACGATCCTCAGCTCCATCGGCTCGGCGCTGGCGATCTCCAACCTGATCACGGCCAGCGTGATCGAGCGCAGCCAGGAACTGGGGCTGCTCAAGGCGCTCGGCGCCCATAACTATCAGATCGTGCTGCTGGTGCTGGTCGAGGTGATGATGACCAGCCTGTTCGGCGGCGCGCTGGGATATTTCCTCGGCATCGGCTTCGCGCAGATCATCGGCCAGACGGTCTTCGGCTCCTCCATCGAGATCGCGCGGCTGGTGATCGTGATCGTGGCCGTGATCCTGTTCTTCGTGACGCTGTTCGGCTCGATCCCGGCGATCCGTTACCTGCTGAACCTGAAACCGACGGAGGTCCTCCATGGTAAATAGAAGACGGAAAATGTACCTCAAAATGGTGACGAGTTCGCTGATCCGGCGCGCCTCGCGGCTGATCATCGCCGTGCTGGCTATCGCGATCGGCGCCACCATCCTGTCGGGCCTGGTGACGATCTACTATGACATCCCGCGTCAGTTGGGGCGCGAATTCCGCTCCTACGGCGCCAATCTGCTGCTGTTGCCCAAGGGCGACGCCCGCATCAGCCGCGAAGACCTCGAACGGGTGCGCGGCATCATCGGCTCCGACCGCATCGTCGGCATGGCGCCGTACCGTTACCAGACGGTGAAGATCAACGAGCAGCCCTACATTATCGCCGGCACCGACCTGCCGCAGGCGAAGAAGAACAGTCCCTTCTGGTACGTGGAGGGAGACTGGGGCAGCGCCGCCGCGCCCGACCGGGTGATGGTCGGCAAGGAGATCGCCGAGACGCTGAATTTGTCCATCGGCGACACGTTCACCGTGCTGGGCGTCAAGTACGGCCGCCGCGCCGAAGCCTCCGGGCAGAACCTGTCGGCGGAAGAGAACCGCGTCCGCGACGAAGGCGAACAGAATTTCGCCAAGAAATTGACCGTCTGCGGCATCGTCACCACCGGCGGCGCCGAAGAGGGCTTCATCTTCGCCGACGTGGACATGCTCGACGGTCTGATCGGCGACAGCTTCCGAGGCGACGTGGTGGAGTGCAGCGTCGTGGCCGATTCGGAGCAGATGGAAGAACTGACCGCCGCCCTGGAGGCGGAGATGCCCGGCATCCAGCCGCGCGCCGTGCGCCGCCTCACTCAGGCGCAGGACATCGTGCTGGGCAAGCTGCAGGCGCTGGTGCTGCTGGTCACGGTAGTGGTGCTGATCATCACGATGATCTCGGTCTCCACCACGATGATGGCCATGGTCGCCGAACGCCGCCGCGAGATCGCCCTCAAAAAAGCGCTCGGCGCCGAGAATCGCCTCGTCATGGGCGAGCTGCTCGGGGAAGGCGTGCTGCTGGGCTTTATCGGCAGCGTCGTCGGCGTGTTCCTCGGCTTCGAGTTCGCGCAGCGCGTCAGTTTGAACGTCTTCGGCCGGGCCATCGACTTCCAGTGGCCCATCATCCCCGTTACCATCGCGGTTTTCATCGCGATCACCGTGCTCGCTTCGATCCTGCCGGTGCGCCGGGTAATGGACATTCATCCCGCGATCGTGCTCAGGGGGGAATAAAAATTGGGTAAGATTCTCGAATTGAAAGATGTTTCCAAGATCTACGGCGACCTGCACGCCCTCTCGCATATCAACCTGACGGTGAACGAAGGCGAGTGGCTGTCCATCATGGGGCCTTCCGGCTCCGGCAAGACGACGATGCTGAACGTCATCGGCTGCATGGACACTCCCTCCGAGGGCGGCGTCGTCCTCGACGGCGCCGACATCAGCCGCGAGAGCGCCGCGAACCTGACGAAGATCCGCCGCGACAAGATCGGCCTGATCTTCCAGCAGTTTCACCTGATCAGTTATCTTTCCGCGCTCGAAAACGTCATGGTCGCCCAGTACTACCACAGCATGCCCGACGAGAAAGAAGCCATGGACGCTCTGGAAAAAGTCGGTCTGGGACAGCGCGCCCATCACCTGCCCACGCAGCTTTCCGGCGGCGAGCAGCAGCGCGTCTGCATCGCCCGCGCGCTGATCAACTCGCCCCGCATCCTGCTCGGCGACGAGCCGACGGGCAACCTCGACGAGGAGAACGAACGCATCGTCGTGGACATCTTCCACCGCCTGCACGACGAGGGCGTGACGCTGATCGTCGTCACCCACGATCCCGAAGTCGGCGACGTGGCGCAGCGCAAGATCGTGCTGGAGCACGGCAAGATCGTTCAGGATATCGACCAGCGCGCCAGTTTCAGCGGCGTGCTGAGAGCGTAAAGGAGAGCGCGCATCGTGAAGAAAGCACTGATTTTGATCGCCGTCCTCGCCGTGATCGGCGGCGGCGTTTTCGCCATGAAAGACAGGATCTTCGGCGTTACGTACCGGGACGGCGTTTACGAGGGCGAGTATCAGGCCGACGACGGCGAAAACACCAAAGTGATCCTGACGCTCAAGGACAACAGGATCGTGGCCTGCGTTCTCGAAGCGCGCGACGCGCTGGGCAACGTCAAGGACGAAAATCACGGCAGGGACGGTTCGGCCGAGGATTTTCGCCAGGCGCAGCGCGCCGTGCGCGAGATGAAGAAGTATCCGGACATGCTGATCGAGGCGCAGGATGTGGACACGATGGACAGCATTTCCGGCGCGTCCGTTACCTACAAGGCCATGCAGATCGCCGTGCATGAAGCGCTGAGCAAAGCGAGGTAGAGCGATGAGAACGTTGTTTGCCGTCGTGAACGCTCTGCTCGGACTGGTTCTTGCCCTGACGCCGTTCTGGCTGGCGCCGGTCTGTTCGCAGATGGCGCCTCACGGCGGCCCGATGAAGTGTTACTATTCTGGACTGTTCATTGCGGGAATGGGCGCGGTCGTCGTTGTTCTGGCGCTGTTCGCCCTGCTGCGCCGCGGCCGCGGCTGGTTTGCGGTTCTGGCTTCGCTTGTCGCCGTTGCGGCGGCGGTGGCCTGTCTGCTCGTGCCCAACGGCGTGATCCCGCTGCGCGGCGCCGGCTGGGTCTGCGGTCTGTGCGGCGATCCGACGCACGCCTGCCGCGCCGTGACGATGCCGCTTGTGCGGAAAATCGCCGCCGCCATCGTCGCGCTGAACGTCGTCTCGCTGATCCTGTCTTTCGTCAGGGGAGGGCGCTGAAGATGGCGGGCGCACCCTTGAGCATGGCGGCCGTCGCGCGCAAAAACATCCGCCGCCGCCCCTGGCGGAGTTTCTGCCTTGTGCTCACGGTGCTGCTGTTCGCGTTCTTCCTGTACGCGGGCACGGTCCTGTCGATCAGTCTGTCCGGCGGCGCGCGCAGCACCGCCGACCGCCTCGGCGCCGACGTCATCGTCGTGCCGGCGGGGTACGATCCCCACATCGACAGTATCATCCTCTCGGGCAAGCCGTCGATGTTCTACCTGCCCAAGGACATCCTCGAGCGCCTGCGGGACGTGGAAGGGATCGACCGCATGTCGCCGCAGACTTTTCTGGCGACGCTGCGCGCCTCCTGCTGTTCCTATCCGCTGCAGATCGTCGGCGTGGACTACGACAGCGACTTCATCGTGCGCCCGTGGCTGGAAGCGACGCTGGGGCGCGGCCTCAAAGACGGCGAGCTGATCGTCGGCTACCGCGTCAACGGCGAAGCGGGCGAGCGGCTGCATTTCTTCGGCGTCGATCTGCCCATCGCCGGAAGGCTGGAACAGACGGGCATGGGGTTCGATTCGACGGTTTTCGTGACGCGCAAAACGGTGACCGACCTGGCCAAGGCGGCGGAAAACATCTTCAAACATCCGCTCGCCAACGACGGCAGCCTCGTCTCGACGGTGATGGTCAAGCTGAAGCCGGGTTACGATTCGGTGAAGGTGGCGCAGGAGATCAACCGCCGCTTCGGCGACGACGATATTTTCGCGCTGTTCAGCAAGAAGTTCGTCAACAGCATCGCCTCTTCGCTGACGCTGGTCTCGTGGATGATCCGCGGCGGCATCGGTCTGGTCTGGCTGCTGGCGGTGATCGTCATCGCGCTGCTGTTCTCCGTGACCATGAACGAGCGCAAGGGCGAGATCGGCGTTCTGCGCGCCGTCGGCGCCAGCCGCGGCAAAATCCTTGCTCTGGCTCTGACCGAAGCGCTGCTGATCAGTTTTTACGGCGCCGTGCTGGGCACGTCTCTCGGCGCCGCGGCCGCAGCCGTCGTCAGCCCGGCGGTTTCGGAAGCGCTGAAGCTGCCGTTCCTTCTGCCGTCCTGGAGGGCGCTGATCCTGCTGGGCGTCGCGTCCGTGACGGTCTCCGTCCTTACGGGCGTGCTGAGCGCGCTGTTCTCGGCGCGCCGGGCCAGCCGCGCCGACATTTACGACACGTTGAGGGGGAACTGAGATGGCCGCCGTTTTGAATCTGAAAGACCTGTGCAAAGAGTATTCGCGCGGCGGCCGTCCGTTCTTCGCCGTGGACCATGTGTCGCTGACCGTCGCGAGCGGGGATTTCGTCAACGTCGTCGGCCGTTCCGGCAGCGGCAAATCGACGCTGCTGAACCTGGCGGCGGGCATGCTGACGGCCACGTCCGGCTCGGTCGAACTGGACGGCGTCGGTCTGGCCGGCAAAAGCGACGCGGAACTGTCGCGGCTGCGCTGCGACAGGATCGGCTTCATCCCTCAGGGAGCGGCGGCGCTGCCCAATCTGACCGTGCTGGAGAACGTGATGCTGCCGTTCTGCCTTTACCCGCACGGCGGCGACGGCGAAGGCGCGGCCCGACTGCTGCTGGAACGCTTCGGCATCGGCGCGACGGCCGGTTCGTACCCGGGCGAGCTGTCCGGCGGCGAACTGCGCCGGGCGCTGATCGCCCGCGCGCTGATCAACCGTCCCAAGCTGGTGATCGCCGACGAGCCGACGTCGGATCTCGACGTGGAATCCAGCCGCGGCATCATGGAGGAATTCTCGCGCCTCAACGCCGAGGGCGTGACGCTGCTGATCGTCTCGCACGACCTCGACTCGCTGAAATACGGCAAGCGGGTCTGCACGATGAGCGAAGGCAAGCTGCGCGAGGGCAATTTGTTCGAGGCGTAAACGGGGACTGCGGGAAAATGGAACGCAAAACGAAAACCGCGCGGACGAACGGAATTTTTCCCGTTCGTCCGCGCGGTTTTTTATTCGCTTCTTTTTGATGCAGGCTCACGACCGCCTTCGCCAGACGGCGGCGGCGTTGCTGCGGGAGATCAGCTCGTCCACGGGGATGCCGGCCGGGCAGATGTCGCGGCAGGCCAGCGAGGTGCCGCAGCCGGCGTAATAATGTTTGACATATCGTTTCGCCGCTTCGGCGCGGTGGGGTTCGTCGCTCTCCTGATTGAACATGCGGTAGGCGCCGACGGCCGCCAGCGCGCCGGCGAAGCCGCCTCCGGCGGAAAAGTTCGGGCAGATCTCGAGGCAGCAGCCGCACATCAGGCAGCGGGCCGACTGGAAGCGCAGTTCGTGGGTCTTTTCGCGCGTCACGGCTTTGCCGGAGAGCCACAGATGGATTTTTTTCAGCTGTTCGAAGATGACGCCGCGGTCGACGACAAGATCGGCGACGAGCGGGAACTTGCTCAGCGGCTCGAGCGTGACCGTCCGTCCCAGAGGGCCGAGAAAGGCTTTGCAGGCCAGCATCGGCAGTCCGTTGACGCGCATGGCGCAGGCGCCGCACTTGCCGCAGGCGCAGCCGCATTCCCAGCGGACGGGCGGCGCTTCGCGGCCTTCCAGGTCGGTCAGCGGCGTGCGCGCGTTCAGCTCGCGCAGCGCGGCGGCGACGGACTCGGACTCGTCGCCTTCGTAGGCGAATTCCTGCCAGAAAACGTGCGCGCCGGGGCCGGCGGCGCGTTTGACGCGGATGACGAAGTTCACGGCCGCTCGTCCCCCTTTCCGACGTCCTCGAACGTGACGGCGACGCGCGCGCCGTCGAAGCGCGCCGCGCTGGCGCGGCGGAACTTTGCGTCGTCGCGCGCGGGAAAGTCGCTGCGGAAGTGCGCGCCGCGGCTTTCCTCTCGCGCCAGCGCGCTTTGCAGCAGAGAGCGGGCCAGCAGCGGCAGCGTGCCGGAAAGCTTTTCCAGCTCGCTCAGGCCGCGGGCCATGGTCTCGCCGTCGCGGACCACGCCGAGGCAGCGCTTCGTGACCGCGTGCATGGCGTTCACGTCCCGCTGCGGCGCAGGCGGCGGCGCTTCGCCGGCGCGGCAGCGCGCCGGGGCTTTCGCCTCGCCGAGGGCCGTGCGCGCCGCGATCTGCCCGCCGTAGATGGCGCCCAGCAGCGAGTTGCCGCCGAGGCGGTTGGCGCCGTGGTACAGGCAAGCGCACTCGCCGGCGGCGTACAGGTTCTCGAACCCGGCGACGCGGTGAGATGCGTCCACCTTGAGGCCGCCCATGAAGTAGTGCAGTCCCGGCTCGACGGGGATGGGCCGCTCGCGCGGGTCGAGGCGCAGGTAGGTGAGGCAGGTGTCGACCACGCCGGCCAGCTTGCGGCTCATCACGTTTTCGGGCAGTTCCGTGAGGTCGAGGAACACGGGGCCGCCGCGCCGCGCCCGCCAGATCTCGCGCGCGGTGACGTCGCGCGGCATCAGGTTGCCCAGCTCGGGGTATTTCTCTTCCATGAAGTACCGGCGCTCGCCGTCCCGTATCGTGAAAAGCCGCCCGCCCTCGCCGCGCGCGGCCTCGCTGATCAGATGTCGTTTGCCCGAAGCGGACACGGTGGTGGGGTGGTATTGGATGAACTCGCCGTCGGCGATCGGCGCGCCAAGACGGAACAGTTCGGCCGCGGCTTCGCCCGTGTTGTTCAGCGAGCCGGTGGTGTCGGAAAAAAGGCCGTGCATGCCGCCGGTCGCCATGATCACCGCGTCGGCGCGGACTTCCGACACGGAGCCGTCGAAACGGTCGCGCAGCGCCGCGCCGCCGCAGGCGATCCCGTCGCGCAGCAGCGTGACGAAATCGTGATGCGGCAGACGGACGACGAGCCCCTCGCCTTCGTAACGGCGCACGGCGTCGATCAGCGCCGTCATTATCTGCTTGCCCGTGCTGCTTTGGGCGAAGGCGGTGCGCTTTTTCTTCTGTCCGCCGAAATGGCGCTGGTCGATCTCGCCGTTTGTCCGATTGAACTGCGTCCCCATCTCCAGCAGGCGGCGCACGATGCCCGGCGCCGCCTCGGTCATGCCGCGCAGTGCCGCGGCGTCGGCCAGCTCGCAGCCGGCTTTGTACGTGTCGGCGAAGTGCTGCGCCGGGCTGTCGTTTTCGCCCTTCACGTTCAGCGCCGCGTTGATGCCGCCCTCGGCCATCACCGACTGGGCGCGCTCCGACGGCATCGACGAGACGAGCGCGGCGCGCCCCCCTTTTTCCGCGGCGGTCAGGGCGGCCGCCAGGCCCGCCAGACCCGCGCCGACGATCAGCAGCGTCTTCATCGCCACTGCCACTCCGCGTAATAAAAGATCAGCGCCGCCGCGAAAAACAGCAGCAGCAGCGAGAAAATCAACAGCAGGTCCCCCTGCCAGACGCGGTAGCGGCAGACGCCCAGCGAGACCAGCAGCGGCCCCAGCCCCGCCAGCACGTGCAGCGCCAGCGCCGCGGCCAGAAGGATCTGCACGAGCATTTTCAGCGTCGTGAACTCGAACAGCACGAACTGCCCCGAACGAACGCGCCCGAAGACGCCGACGTGCAGGCACAGCAGCAGGATCAGGGCCAGCCCGCTGAGGCGGATCGCCCAGAAGCGCGCGTTCTGCCGCAGATACAGCGCGCCCCGCCGCGAAGCGCGCAGCGTCGGGACCGTCAGCGCCAGACCGATGGCGCCGTGCAGCGCCGCCAGCGCCATCGCCGTCCAGGCCACGATCTTGTCCGTGCCGGCGTTGACTCCCAGCAGCATGAAGCTGCCCGACATGCCGTGCCACGCCAGCAGCGCCAGCAGGGCCGCCGTGACCAGCGCGTTGAGCCGCCTCACAGCGCGCGCTCCATTTCCCGCGCTTTCAACGTCAGCGCGCCCAGCCGCCCGATGTCGCTCATGAGGATGACGCGCCGCGGCGTGACGAACAGATCGTACTTGCCCGCGAGCGCCTTCGACCGCAGCATCACGGGCGAGCAGGGGCTCAGTTTCACGTTCAGGCCGGCGCGTTCCAGCCGGCGCGCCAGACGCCGCGCGTAAACGCCGAGCGCCTTTTCGTCGGTCGTGTAGGCCAGCTTCAGCTCGCCGGGGCGTCCAAAGCGCGCCGGCCGTCCCAGCGCGGCCTCGCGCAGTCCGCGCAGCAGTTCGCCGGACGCGTCCACGCGCGGATTGACCGCCAGCAGATAGAGCCCGTCCAGCTCCTTCTCGCCGGCGTGGGCGCGCCGCGCCCCCGAGGAAGCGGCCGAAAGCGCGTCGAGCCGCGAGCGGTAATAAAAGCCCGTTCCGGCGATCAGGCACAGCGTCAGCGCCGCGACGATAAAAGCGCGTTTGATCATGGTCTCACCCTTTTCGAAAATCCGTTGGCGTTAGTTTCAGTGAACTTCGCCTCTATTGTACCGCAATTTTTGGGGAAAGAACACGCTCGTCCCCGTCGTGGCATAAAATCCGGCGACGAGGGATCCGTCCCGGCGGGGAGAGATTTTTATCTGTCGCAACTTTCCGATCTTTCATATATAATAAATGCGGAGGGAAGGGGATGGATTCCATGGGCGAGACATACGAACAGCTGCGCATCATTCTGGACGCGGACGGAGACTTCGTCGCCGGCGGCGGGGAATTGTCGGCCGCCAGGCAGTTTATTGCCTTATGCGCGCGCGGCTCGGCGGCGGAGATAGAAACGGCGCTGCGCCGGGGCGCTCCGGCCGAGGCCCGCGACGAACGCGGCGTGACGCCGCTGACGGCGGCGCTGAACTCCAATGCCAGCCTGGCGGCGCTGAAAGTCCTGCTCGAGCGCGGCGCGCCCTTGGAAACGAGAAACGGCGAGCACGCTACGCCCCTGATGATCGCCGCGCAGAAACGCAGCGCCGTCGTCGTCGATCTGCTCGTCGAAGCGGGAGCGAAAGTCGGCGCCCGCGACCGGCAGGGCCGCACGGCGCTGATGTACGCCGCGGCCTACAACCGCGACGCTGCCGTCGTCGACATCCTGTTGCGCTCCGGCGCGCAGATCGACCGCGGCGACCGCGGCGGCATGAGCGCGCTGATGTACGCGCTCAAGCAGGTCGTGCCGTCGCCCGCCGTGGTGCGCCTCCTGCTGCTGGCGGGCGCGGACGCCAACCTCCGCGACAAAGACGGCTGGACGCCGCTGAAGCTGGCCGTCGCCTACAACAAAACGACCGAAGCCGTCGCACTGCTCCTCGGCGCCGGCGCGCGCCCCGGCCGCGACGAAACGGAACGGGAAACGCTGACGAGGCTGCTCCATCAGAATCCGCTGATGAGCAGCGCCGACAAGACCCGGCTGAGCAGCCGCCTGTCCCGTTTCTACTGTTCCGAAGAAAAGGAGCCGTAACGCCGGTTCCCGACAGAAAGTGATAAGCGCTTCTCCGGTTCCGGATTGGGCCGACGATGAGATCATGCCCTTTGGCGGCGATCGAAAGGAGAACCGAGTCATGGGGAAAGAGATACTGAACATCCATTGCCCTCAGTGCGGGGCGCCGGCAAACTTCGACATTGTCCATCAGGTCTATGAATGCGGCTACTGCGGCGGAACGGTGAAGGTCGAGGCGGCGCTGGAGGAAAAAAAGGATTACCGGAACGCGCAGCAGAAAAAAATGAAGAAGTCGGCCGAGGCGTTTGCTTTGGAGTCTGCGTCCTGCAGCGGGTGCGGCGCGACGATTGTGTTCGAGGAAAACGAGGCTCTGTCGAAATGCGCGTTTTGCGGCAGGAGCCTGGTGCGGAAAGAGTATCTGTACGAGGCGGGACTGCCGGAGAGCGTCATCCCGTTCAGGCTCACGAAAGCGGAAGCGCAGCAAAGGCTGGAAGAATGGTGCGACCGGAACAGGCGCAAAAAGGAGGCCAAGCATCTGCGCCCCCTGATCCCCGAGCTGAAGGGATTCTATCTTCCCTACGAGATGGTGCGCGGCCCGGTGCATTGCCGCGTGAGCTGCAAGAGGACGGCCGAGGTCTACGGCTTCGAGGGTTTTGTGAACGATGAGTTCGTAAACGGTTCGAAACAGCTCGACAATTTACTGCTGGACGCCATGGAACCGTTCGATCTGGACGGTCTTGAAGCCTTCGATTTCGCCTATGTGGCGGGACAGCATGTAAAGATAACGGATATATCCGAGGCCGAAGCCGAAAGGCGGATGACGGAAGAGGTCTCGGAAAACTACCGGCCGCAGCTGGAAAAGATGTGGGGCACCAAGGCGATCAAGATCAATACGGAGGCAAAGTCCGCCGTCAGGCTGCCAGTGCTTTTGCCGGTCTATTATATTTCCGGCGGGGATATCCATGCGGCCGTGAACGGACAGACGGGCAAAGTCAGCGTCCGAGCGGAGAAGAAAACGTATTACGTCACTCTGCCGTGGTGGCTGAAAGCCATGGTGACGCTGCTTTTGGCTGTCGGCGCCACGTTTTCCGCGCTGAGGCTTTCCGGCATGGATCTCTGGGAAAGCCTGGGCATCGCGGGCATGCTCGGGATCTTTTATCTGATCGTCTATCTGTGCATGCTCGGCGATTTCGCGAATAACAGCGGGGAGATCGGGTCTTACCGAAAGATATTCACCTCGGGAGAGCGGACCTTTCGCAGGGACGGGGGAAGCTTGTCCTTCGCGAGGAGATCCTGGAGCGCAAGGTGGCCCGGCCGGTGTTCTTGAGGAAACTGGACGGCAAGGTCCAGCCCGTCGTCTATCTTTTCAGGTCGCCGAAACGGATGATGGGGATCGCGCTGCTGAGTTTCGCGGTCATTTTTTTGCCGGCGATCGTCGCCCTCTTTCTCAACGGATTCGACTTTGCAAGGTTGTCTCTCGGCGGCTCGGCCGTGTGGTTCTGCATTATGGTTCCCGTCGTGCCGATTTACTTTGTGGTTTTCGGCATGGCAAGGCTTTATGATGCCCCGTGGATCTATACCCTTGCAGAGGACGGCGGAAAGAAGCGTTACAGAAAAAAGATCGAAATCACGTGGAAAAAAGTGGTGGACGGTCTCGCGGTCGTCCTCGTTTTGCTGATAAAGCCGCCGCTCTGCCTGGCAGTCTGGTTTGGGATCGCGTCCTTTTGCACCATGTGCTATTTGACGGCTTTCGGTTTTTGAGCGGCGAAACGGGGAGACGCTCAAACGACGAACGTCCGCCACGCCCTCCGCGCGGACGGCTGCCTGCTCGCTCCCGGCTCCGTTTCGACGCGGCGGCTCCCGATCGGAAGAAAGCTGCAAAAATCTGTTTTTCGTCGTGACCTCGCTTGCTTTTTGATAAAAGTCTGTTAAGCTGAGAGCGGCTTCATGAAATATGCTTGCTAAAGGAGGAGACGAAAGTGGCAAAGTTTGTGATGAAAAGCGTCGCGTCGGGCCTGAAGTTCGATCTGAAGGCGGGCAACGGCGAGGTGATCGCCACGTCCGAGGTGTACACCACCGAGGCGGCCTGCCGCAACGGCATCGAAAGCGTGGTGAAGAACGCGGCCGAAGCCGTCGTGGAAGATCAGACCGAGAAGGATTGTGCCGTCCGGAAGAACCCGAAGTTCGAGCTTTACGCCGACAAGGCCGGCGAGTTCCGCTTCCGCCTCAAGGCCCGCAACGGCCAGATCGTCGCCGTCTCCGAAGGCTACAAAGCCAAAGCCGGCTGCCTGAACGGCATCGAAAGCGTGCGCAAGAACGCCCCGAACGCCTCCGTCGAAAAGGCGTAATTCGTTTTTTCGCATCTGCGAAAAATCCTGTCGTTATCTTTTTTCGATTCAAGTGTTCCACGTGGAACATCCCCGCCGCGCCCTTGCAAAGGGCGCGGATTTTGTTAAAATATGTCTGAAGCCTCTCGCAGGAGGCCCAGCCCCGTGCGGCGAAAAACCACGAATCCCGTCAGGTCCGGAAGGAAGCAGCGGTAAGAGGATCTTTTCGGGTGCCACGGCTCTCTGGGTCTCCTGGGGGAGGCTTTTTCGTCGTGCGGCGCACGGAAAAAAACGACGGCTGCCACGGAGACATGGAGAAACGGCGAAAAATAAAATTGCACGGCGGCTTCGCCGCGAAAAACGGCGTCGCGTTTTTCTCTTGCGTTTCTCCGTGACTCCGCGGCGGGTTTCGTTTTCTTCCCGCTTTTGTAATTAAGCCGCGGGAACGGGGCGGTGACAGATGGCCGGGTGATGGCTATAATATCCTCGTTCGAATAAAAATGACCGAGGGTCGTTATTTTGACTTGCCGTCTTCCGACGGCGCGAAAGGAGGCGGGAAGCGTGCCGAAACTTTCGGCTGAGAACAAAGAGCTGATCACTGCGGCGGTGCGGGACAAGGCCTTTGCGTGCGCCTGCGCGATGCTGCGCGATGCGGAGTGGCGCCGCTTCACGATGAAGGATCTGGCCGCGCGCATGGGCGTGGCCAAGGGCACCGTCTACAATTATTTTCGCGACAAGGACGCCGTGATCCTCTTCATCCGCGACTGTCTTGCCCGGCAGATCACCGACCGCATCCGGCGCGACATGGAGCGGGAGCGCGACACCTGCCGGCTGCTGCGCCGCATCGTGCTGAAATCGATCGAGGGCATGAAGGAGTTCCGCTTTCTTCACTTCGCCATCGGCGACGTGGTGATGAGGCAGGCCGGTCCGGAAGGGGCGGCCCGGGACGACGCGGCCATGGACTGTGTGCACGAGGTTCTTGCCGCCGTCATGGAACGGGGCATGAAGGACGGTTCGGTACGTCCCGGCGATCCCGTCCTGATGGCGGCCGCGCTCCATTCGTCGCTGATGGGCGTGGAAATCGGCAGCCGCTTTCACGGCGCGCTGAACACGGATTCGCAGCAGATCCGCGAGCTGGTCGCGGACTGGCTTCTGCGCGGCATTTGTACGGAGGAAAAATGAGGATTACGGAAACATCATTGAGAAGGCCGGTGACGGTCACCGTTCTGACGCTGGCGCTGGTGTATTTCGGGCTGTTTTCCTACGCCCGCATGGGCGTGCAGCAGACCCCCGACGTCGATCTGCCCGTCGTCATGGTGACGACGACGATGACCGGCGCTACCGCCGCCGTTATGGACAACGACGTCACCGACGTGCTGGAAGAGCAGATCAACACCATCTCCGGCATCGAGAGCCTGAGCTCGTCCAGTTACATGGGCGCCGCCGTCACGGTCGTGGAGTTCGACCTGGCCCGCGACATCGACGCCGCCGCGGCCGACGTGCGCGACAAAGTCAACGCCGCCCAGGCCGATCTGCCCGACGAGGCCAATCAGCCCATCATCGCCAAGTACGACATCGGCGATTCGCCGCTGGTGATGTTTTCCATCACCGGCGACGCGCCCTACAGGGACAAAGTCTATTTCGCCGACAAGGTGGCCAAGGTGCAGTTCCAGTCGGTCAACGGCGTCGGCAACGTCAGCATGCCCGGCCTGCGCGACCGCGAGATCCGCGTCTGGATCGACCCGGTGCGCCTGCGCTCGCGCGGTCTGGTCGTCAGCGACCTGTCCAGCGCCATCGCCAGCAAGCACGTCGAACTTCCCGCCGGCAGCCTCAGCATCGACCGCTTCAAGATGGACCTGCGCATCGAGGGCGAATACTCCTCGGTGGAAGAGCTCAAGAGCCTGCCCGTCACGACGCGCAACGGCGTGGTGATCCGCCTCGGCGACGTGGCCGACGTGGAGGACGGCTTCGAAGAGGAGGACAGCGAAGCTTTCGTCAACGAGCAGTCCACCATCGTCATGGGCGTCATGAAACAGCGCGGCGCCAACGAGGTGGAAGTGTGCGACGCCATCGTCGCCAAGTTCGGCGAGATGCAGGGCATGGTGCCCGAGGGCATCACGATGCAGCAGATCTACAACAAGTCCGACTTCATCCGCCGTTCCATGAACGGCGTCGGCGGCGACATCATCCAGGCTGTGATCCTTTGCTCGCTGCTGATGCTGTTTTTCCTGCAGACGTTCCGCGCCACGTTCGTGACGGTCATCTCCATGCCCGTCTGCCTGATCGGCAGCTTCTGCGTGCTGTCGTATCTGGGCATCACCGTCAACAACATGTCGATGATGGCCATCTCGCTGGCCGTCGGCATGGTCGTCGACGCCACCACCGTCGTGCTGGAGAACATCTACACGCACATGCACAAGGGGCTGCTGCCCTTCGACGCGGCCCTCAAGGGCACGAACGAGGTCGGCTTTTCCGTGCTCGGCGGCGCCCTCACCACCATCGGCGTGTTCGCCCCCATCGCCACGATGGGCGGCATCATCGGCCGCTTTTTCTACGCCTTCGGCATCACCGTCGTCGTCACCATCTCGCTGTCGCTGATCCTCTCGCTGACGCTGACGCCCTTTGCCTGCTCGCGCATTTTGCGCATCACGCCGCCCGGCCGCGCCGCGCAGTTCTGCGACGCGCTGCTGCGCTCTCTGGAACGCGGCTACCGGCGCGTGCTCACCGCGGCCGTGCATCACAAGGCCGTGACGCTGGCGACCGCGCTGGGCATCTTCGCCTTCGGCGTCTTCGTGGCCGGCAAAGTCGGCTCCACCTTTTCGACCAACGACGACCAGGGCATCTTCATCATCAACTGCGAGCTGCCCTCCGGCACCGAGATCGAGGAGACCGGCCGCGTCATGCAGAGCATCGCCGACGTGGCGCGCCGCCATCCCGGCGTCATGCGCACGATCATCTCCGCCGGCTCCGGCAGCGGCGGCGAGTCGAACAAGGGCAGCATCTACGTGCAGCTGATCGCGCGCAAGTTGCGCGAGGCCCAGGACGTCGTCATGAACGATGTGCGCAACTCCGTGGCCGGCTTCCGCGACGTGACCATGAACTTCACCACCTTCGGCGGCAAGGACGTGGAAATGGTCATGTCCGGCGCCCCCACGGAAACTTTGGCGGCGCTCGCCCAGAAACTTATGGCCGAGATGAAGACCATGAGCAAACTGCGCGACGTCGAGACCGACGTGCGCCTCGACAAGCCCCAGCTCAACATCTCCATCGACCGCAACATGACCGACGCCATGAACGTCGACGTGCGTTCGCTGTCCACGGAGATCCAGGCCTACTTCGGCGGCGTCAAGGCCGGCGTGTTCAAAGAAGGCGGCTACCGCTACGACATCCGCCTCATGGCCCGCCGCGGCCAGCGCTCCAGCCTCGAAGACCTGCAGATCGTCTCGTTCAAGAACGGCGCCGGCGAGATCGTGCAGGCCCCCGGCCTGATCACCGTCAACCGGGTCATGGCCCCCAGCGTCATCAAGCGCTACGGCCGCCAGACCGCGTTGACCATCTCCGCCAACGTCACCAGCGATTACTCCATGGGCGAAGCCATGGTCTACATTCAGGAGCTCGGCAAAAAGTACATTCCCGAGGGGTCCGGCATCACCCTCCAGCCCTCCGGGCGCACCAAGAACATGCAGAAAGAGTTCGCCCGCCTGTTCACGGCGCTGCTCATCGCCATCTCGCTGATGTATGTGATCATGGCCGTGCAGTTCGAATCGTTCCTGCATCCCTTCACGGTCATGTTCTCGCTGCCGCTGATGACCCCCGGCACCTTCTGCCTGATGTACGCGATGAACGTCAAGCTCGACGTGATGGCCTACATGGGCATCATCCTGCTCGTCGGCATCGTCGTCAACAACGGCATCATCCTCGTCGACTTCATCAACCAGAACCGCCTGAGCGGCATGGACAAAGTCAGCGCCGTCATCGACGCCGGCCCGCGCCGCCTGCGCGCCATCCTGATCACCTCGCTGTCCACGCTGATCGGCGCCATTCCCGCGGCGCTGAAGCTGAGCGAGGGCTCCGAATCGCGCCAGCCCATGTCGGTGGCGATCTTCGGCGGGCTGTTCACCTCCACGCTGCTGACGCTGCTGGTCGTGCCCGTCGTCTATCTGGTGCTGGACAACGTCAAAGAGCGCCTGGGACGCAAACTTTTCCAGAAGGCGCTGCCTTAGGCAAGAGAGGAGAAGCGAACATCATGAAAAGAATTCAGGCGGCCGCGCTGGCGCTCTCGTTTTCGCTGCTGGGGTGCCCCGCGCCGGGCGCGCCGGCGGCCAGTTCACTTGAGGCGCTGCGGAACGCCGCGCGTCCCGCGGCCGGCGACTCCGAAGCGGTCATCCTCACCATGGGGCGAGCGCTGAGCATCGCGCTGGACCGCAACTTTACCGTGCTGACGGCCGAGCAGAACGTGGAGAGCGCCAAAGGACAGAGCAGGGCGGCCGGCGCCGCGCTCAACCCGCAGCTGAACCTTCAGGGGCAGGGGAACGCCTACGACGGCATTCCGGGCTATCCCGACAACGAACTGCTTTCGCGCGTCACCGTCAGCCAGAGCCTGTATTCCGGCGGCAAAAATCAGGCGCGGGCCCGCCAGGGCAAACTCGGCGTCAAACAGGCCGAGCAGGACCTGCGCAGCGCCCGCGAGAGCGTGGCGCTGACCGTCTGGAACGCCTACTGCGAAGTGCTGTACCGCCGCGAAGTGCTGCGCAACACCGAGAACGCGCTCGACTACTACGGCAACGCCGAAAAAGAGCTGAACGAGCGCGTCGTCTACGGCCTCTCCACCAACCTCGACCTCACCCGCGTGCGCCAGCAGAAGGAAAACGCCCGGGCAAGCAACATCGCCGCCGGGAACAACCTCGAAGCGGCGCGCATCGAACTGTGCCGCCTGCTGCGCATGCGCCCCGAGACGGACCTCGCCCTCTCCGGTTCGCTCGAGGATAACCTGCCCAAACTGGAAGACGCCCGCAAGATCCCCGACGACGTCGAGGCGGCCATTCGCGAAGTGCTCGAACGCCGCGGCGATTATCAGTCGCTGCGCTACGCCGCCGCCTCGCGGAAAAACGAGATCGCCGTGGCGAAAAGCGGCCTGCTGCCCACGCTCAGCCTCAGCAGCGGCTACCGCTTCGGCTACGCGTCGAGCGGCCTCGGCGGCGTCTCCGACAAAAACCAGTGGACCGCCTCGCTCACCCTCGACGTGCCCGTCTACGACGGCGGCGGCGCCAGCGGCAATGTCCGCGCCGCCAAAGCCGGACTGAAAGCCGCCGAACACGCCCTGGGCGAAAAAGAGGACAGCATCAAGGCCGAACTTGCCGACGGATGGCTCAGCCTCCAGAACGCGCTGGAGACCCTCAGCGCCGGCCGCGCCAACGTGCAGCTGGCGAAAGAGAGCCTTGCCTACGCCGAATCGGGCTACCGCGAGGGCGTCAACACGCAGATCGACGTGCTGCAGGCCCGCAGCGAGCTGACCGACGCGCTCCAGCTGCTGGCGCAGTATCTCCGCGACAGCCGCGAGGCGCAGGCCAACCTGTGGAAAGCGCAGGGCGTCCTCATCGAGCGCGCCCTGCTTCAGGAAAATCTTCGCGACCGCGCCGCCGCTCCGGCGAAAAGCGCCGGCCTCCGCGCCGATTCCCGAAAGAAGACAAAGTGAGGTCAATGCCCATGAAATTTGCGAAACTCAAAGTCTATCTTCTGCCCGCGCTGCTTGCCGCCGCCCTCTCGCCCCTGTGCGGCCCCGCGGCCGCCGCGTGGTTCGGTTCCCGCGCCGAAGCCCGCGCCAAACAGCCCGTCGCGCCGCTGCCGCGCGTCGAGGTGGCCGTCGTCAAACGCCTCAGCAGCGTGCAGCAGGGCATCACCACCACCTCCACGCTGCAGGCCCTCGAAGAAGTGATCCTCAACCCCAAAGTCACCGGCCGCATCGACAACCTCGTCGTCGCCAAAGGCGACCTCGTCGAGGCCGGCGACACGCTCGTCGTGCTCGACAGCCGCAACCAGGAAGCCGAGTACAACTCCATGCAGGCCCAGGTCGCCGTCAGCAAAGCCGAACTCTCCCAGTCCGCCGTCACGCTCGCCGACGCCAAGCGCGAGCTTGACCGCTACGGCCGCCTGCGCAAGTCGGGCTACGCCACCCAGCAGGAGTACGACGCGCGCAGCACCACCTATCAGGCCGCCGTGGCCGCCAACGCCAAAGCCGCCGCGCAGGTCAAGCAGGCCCAGGCCAATCTGGACGCCCAGGCCGTGCTGCTCAGCGAGTACCAGCTCAAAGCGCCGATCAAGGGCGTCATCCTCGACGATTACGACCTTACCCTCGGCGCCCTCGTCAAAGACGCCACCAACGTGCTGCGCATCGGCCGCGTCGACCGCCTCAAGGCCCGCGTCGACATCCCCGAGCGCGACATGGGCCGCCTGCGCCTCGGCATGGACGCCGTGCTCACCTTCGAGAGCCTGAGCGGGCAGACCTTTTACGGCACCGTGACGCTGATCGACCCCTACATCAACACCTCCACCCGCACCATCGGCGCCGAGATCACCGTCGACAACCAGGCCACCGGCTTCAAGCTGCGCCCCGGCATGTTCGCCCGCGTGCTGCTGGTCGAGACCAGCGAGGAGAATCCCCTCGTCATCCCCAGCGAAGCGCTGCGCGCCGACGGTTCCGTCATGGTCATCCGCGACGGCAGGGCCGCGATCCAGAAAGTCGTCACCGGCGCCGCCACCGGCGGCATGGTCACCGTCTCCGGCGGCCTGCAGATCGGCGAAGACGTCGTCGTCTCCGGCGGCAACAACGTTGCCGAAGGCACCGAAGTCGAGTTCGTCATCACCGCCGAGTAGGCCGAAACGACTTCCGCCGCGAAGCGGCGGCGAATGGGAAAACAAGAACCGCCGCCAAAGCGCCGGGAAAAACGAAACGATCCGGCCGCTTCGCGGCGCAGAAAACGAGGGCGGACGACTGGAATCGATCCAGTCGTCCGCCCTCGTTTTCGTGTTTTATGTTTGCCCGAGGCGGGGTGTCTGATACTATTTCTTAATTAAAAGGCCGAACACAAGGGGGCTGCGGGGGAGATTCACAAAGCGAGCTGCGCAGACCGCGTAGCGGTCGAGGGAGTCCCGAGCGACTGAACTCCCCCGCGGCCCCCGGAAAACTATGTTAATACTTTCTATCAAGAATTAGGGCTTGTTTAAAAAACATTTCAGCTTGTATTATTTCAATAAAATAACACTGGCAGCGACAAGAACAAAAGCGAAAAACGAAGCGTCAAGTTTGTCATAGCGGGTGAAAATTCTACGGAACCATTTGATTTTCTGAAAGAAACATTCAACCAAGTGTCGTTCCTTGTAAACATGCTCATCTATAAACCACGGTTCGGGATTATCGCTCTTCGGCGGGATAGTGTAACTTCCCTCCCGAGAAGTAATGTACTCTCTGATGGCTTGCGAACCGTAAGCCTTATCGCCGATGACGTTGCTCCCTCTGATTTCCGCTTGCCCGAGCAAGGACACGGCATGGCGGGAATCGTGGTCATTGCCGGGACTGAGCAGGAGCGCCAGCGGATTGCCTAAACCATCTACTATCGCATGAATTTTCGTATTCTTGCCGCCTCTGGACATGCCAATCGCTTGAGCCCCTTTTTTCCCCCTTCCGGGGTTTTCCCTCTCCCGTTGGCACTTTGATGTACTTTGCAGGACGTGGAGTCGATAGAGAGATTTTCCATGTCGGCATCAGCGCTTAGGGCGGCAAAGATCGCCTCGAATATTCCCCGCTGTTTCCACAGCCTGAAACGTGCGTAAACTGCCTGCCATTTGCCGTAACGCTCCGGAAGATCTCTCCATGGCGCTCCACTTCTGGCAAGCCACAGAATCCCATTGATGATCCTGCGGTTATCGTATTTTGCCGGGCGTCCACGTTGACCTGATTTCGGGTGTTCGGGCGGCAGCATTCTCTTGATTCGATTCCACTCGCTGGAGGTCAGTTCATATCTTCTCTCTTCCATGAGAAAAGTTTAAGCGATTGGATCGATTTAGGCAACTTTGACGTTTTTTAAACAAGCCCTAGTCTGAAAACGGCGTCTATCTGTCGAAAAGATCGGCGTGCGAACCCGTTCGGACGAGGCCGAGGACGTCGCCGCGGATTTCGTAGATCAGAATCCAGTCCGGTTCAATGTGAAGATCGCGGCATCCTTTCCACTCGCCGGTCAGTCCGTGATCCCGAGAGCGCGGGGGAAGTTCCTCCTCCGCCGCGAGGATGAGGACGGCTTCTCGCAGCTTGCCCATGTCGGCGCCGCGCTTTTCCATGCGCTTTCGGTCTTTGCGGAACTGGGCGGTGAATTCGACGTGCAGCATCTCAGATGCCCAGGTCCCGGAGCGCTTCTTCCGCGGTGTCGAACCGTTTCGTCTTGCCGGCGCGGAGGTCGCGGATCGCCTGCCGCGTGCGGGCGTTGGGCGTCAGGGGCGCGGCGAGGGGGAACGGGATCCCGCGTTCGGCGACGACGCGCTTGAGGTAGACGTTGATGAGAGTGGACAGATTCATGCCCAGCTCTTCGGCGATACCGGCCGCGTCGGCCTTCAGTTTGGGATCGACTTTGATCTGAATCGAGCTGTCTTTGGTGGCTGTAGCCATGATCATCACCCCTTTATGATGATATTATAGTGATTTTAGCAATATGATGTCAATATTGAGAAACGTTGGGCAGCGGCGGAACGGCGGAAACAAAAAACACTGTAACGATGCGGGGATGCGGAGAGAAGCTCATAAGACAGGGCCGCTTCGCGGCGCAAAGAACGAGGGGGGACGACTGGAATTGATCCGGTCGTCCCCCTCGTTTTCGTTTTTTGAGGATTCATGTTTTTCTCCGCGTCTTTGCGCCGCGGCGGCTTCTGCTGTGTCGTGCGAGTTTTGTTTAAAGCTTGTTATCCAGCCAACATTTATATATCTGCCTGAATTATAGGCATTTGAGTCGATATTGTCTATTGCCCGCAAAGACATCTTTCGTAAAATGGCAAAGTAAAGTATGCGTGAGAAGTGTGGAACGAAGGCAAGAGAGGTGGCGCGCATGGCCAAGGTACGGCAGACCACGTGTGAAGAGCGGCTGGAGATCGTCAACTACTACCTCGACAACGGCGCCGACTGCCTCAAAGTGATCCGCAAGTACGGCGTCAGCTACGGCCAGATTTATTCCTGGATCAACAAATACCGCCAGTACGGCGCGGCCGGCCTGCAGGATCGGCGCGGCACCGGACGCAGCCTCGGCGAAGCCGACGAGCTGGGCGAGACGGAAAAGCTGCGGGTCGAGAACCGCCTGCTCCGGGCCAGCATCAAAAACCTCAAGGAAGAGCGCCACGTCCTCAAGAAACACCTCTCTTACCTCGAGCGGCGCATCGCCGGAAGCGAAGAACACTCCGCATGACCGAAAGCGTGTGGCGGACCTCCCGCGGGGAGGCTCGTGCAATATAAAACAACATTTCACGGCCGCATCAGGCGTGAAACGGGACGGAACGAAAGCGCGACGGGCGAGGAAACGTGGAAACTCCCCACAAACGCGGTTCGCGACGATCCGTTTTCCGCCCCGAACGGCCGGGAAACGGCGCCATGAGGCGTCACACATCATTGTTCCGTGTTTGAGGAGGAGTTTTGAGAATGAGTATGAAGAAAATGCTCGCCGTAGTAGCCGCCGCGTCGCTGGTGGCCGTAGCCGCGCCCGCGTTCGCCGCGAACCCGTTCAGCGACGTGCCGATGAACCACTGGGCGTACGACGCCGTGGAGCAGCTGAGCGCGAAGGGCATCCTGGAAGGTTATCCGAACGGGACGTTCAAGGGCAACCGCGCCATGACGCGCTACGAGATCGCCACGATGGTGGCGCGCATGATGGCCGCGGGCGGCCTGAGCGGCGAAGACCTGGAGAAGCTGAAGGCGCTGGTGGTGGAGTTCCAGCCCGAGCTGGAAGCCTTGGGCGTGAAAGTGGACGGTTTCGACAGCCGCCTGAGCGCGCTTGAGAAGGGCCTCGGCGGATGGAAGATCACCGGCCAGATGCGCTTCGACTACAACGCGTGGGACAACGACGGTGCTGCGACCGGCGCCGGCGCCGACGGCTTCACGATGAACCGTGCCCGTCTGTTCCTGCACCGCGACCTGAGCGACGGCGTCAGCTTCGACGCTCGTTGGCACAGGGGTAACTTCGACCGCTGGTGGGTCACCGCCAAGGACTTCATGGGCCTGGAAGGCTTGACGATGCGCGGCGGTCAGTTCTACCTTGACTGGGAAGACGAAGACGGACTGTACGACGACAACGACGCGTTCAACATGGACGCCAACTATCGCGGCTTCGACCTGAAGTACAACCGCGGCATGTTCACCGTCGAGGGCTTCGCGGCCTCCAACCAGGGCGGCAACATCTACGCTGACAACGCCAGCGACGAGTACTACGGCGCCCGCCTGAAGTTCGACTTCAGCGAGAAGTTCTGGCTGAGCCTGAACGGCCTGTGGTACAACGTGGGCGACACGAACTACAAGACCTACTGGGCCGGCCTCGGCTTCAGCTTCATGGACGGCCTCGAGCTGAAGGGCGCCTACTACATGGAAGACATCGACGGCGCGGCCATCGACGATCCCAAGGCCTTCAAGGTCATCCTCGACGTCGACCAGGACGTGCTGAAGTTCACCAGCCTGTGGGTCGAGTACGCCAAGCTCGACCAGGGCTTCTACATCGACAGAAGCCCCTGGTCCTTCAGCGATGTCCTGTGGCCGGGCGACATCTCTGCGGGCGTCACCCTGCCGGACGACGTGGACGTCCTCTTTGTCAAGGCGAAGCAGAAGTGGAACGACAAGTGGAGCACGATCGAGCGCTATGTCAAGTACGACATTGACACTTTCTGGGATGCCAAGGAGTGGTCTGTGGCCATTGGTTACCAGTACAGCCCCAACCTCTACTTCGAGCTGGCCTACGCCGATATGGACGGCAGCTTCTTCGATCCCAACTACGACAACAACCAGATCCGCTTCCGCACGCTGCTGAACTTCTAAGCGAATCTCTGCATACGCAAAAAGCGGGGCTGCTTCGGCAGCCCCGCTTTTTCGCATCTTCGCGCGCCGTGAAAAGTCCGTGACGCAGCGCGCGTTTTGAGGTATGATCGATCATATTGGTGACGCCGCGGCGGAGCCGCGCCTTCCGTCCCTCGACGGCGGCGAAGTTCCGCGGGGAGCGTCGGAAAGGCGGCCGCCATGGATTTTACGAAGAAAGAAATACAGAGCGCGTTCTGGCAGCTTCTGGAAGAGCGCCCGTTCGGCAAGATCACGGTGAAAGCGGTCGTCGCGCGCTGCGGCGTGAACCGCAACACGTTTTACTATCACTTTCAGGATCTTCGCGATCTGCTCCGCACGTCCGTGCTCGGCTGGCTCGACGAGCTGTTCGCCGACGGAGCGGGCGCGGCGGCGGTCGTCGCCGCGCTGTCGCGGCGCCGGGCGGCCGTCATGCACGTCTACAGGTCGCTGCCGCGCGAGACGTTCATCGAGGAATTGGGCGTCTGGGTGCGCTACGCCGTGGCCCGCTGCGTCGGCGCCGGGGAAGGCGGGCTTTTCGCGGAGAAGGAGAACCGGGAACTGCTGCTTTCCGTGTGCCGCTTCGCGCTGGCGGGGTTCCTGCTGGATTGGCTGGAAGGGGACATGAGCTCCGATTTGGGGAAAAGTCTGTCGCGCTGTGCGGAACTGCTGAAAAATTTCTCCCTCCCTCCCTCCCTCCCTCCCTCCTGATTCGAAAGCGCGTCGCCTGTGACTGCGGCGTCGGGATCGCGTGCGGGGCGGTGGAATTTCCCGGCAAGACGGAGAAGCTCTTTTTCTCCCTCTTGCTTTTTTTGTCCTTTGTGGTATCATCCAACTGTCGGTTAATGCTTTATCATGATAAACTATTAACGGAGGAGCGATGCCTATGGAGACCATGAAAGTTGACGTGCCGGCGGAAGTGAAGGAGCGTTTCGACGCCATGCTGGCCCGGTTTTCCCGCGAGAACAACGTGACGCTGGTCGTCCGCCCCGACCTCCCCGCCGAAGAGCAGCCGCGCCACTGATATTGGTATTCAACGCCAGAGGCCCGGCGGTCACGCGACCGCCGGGCCTCTGGCGTCGAATGTCAGGATCGGACGAAGTGCACGTTCTCGCCGGCTCCGGCGCGCCCGGATCTGAACTGGGCCATGGGCTGGTCTTTGGCGGGGAAGCCGAGCGCCACGGTGATCATGACGCGGCGCTCGGCGGGCAGGCGCAGGAACTCGCGGATGGCCGGCTCGACGATCAGCGTGTAGGCGATGATGCAGCTGGCAAGGCCGTGGCCGGCGGCGGACAAGCACAGGGTCTGCGTGAACATGCCGATGTCGAGGAGATGCAGGGGGCTGGGCTCGCCGTCCATGCAGACGATGGCGGCGGCCGGCGCGTCGAAGAAGCGCAGGCAGCGGCCGATGAAGCTTTTCGGCTCCCAGCCCTGGCGCTCGAGAACGGGCGCCAGGGCGCCGCTCAGTTCGCGGGCGCGGGCCTGCCACGCGGGCATTTCCCGCCCGGCGTGCATGGGCACGCCCCGGCCCTGACGAAAGGCTTCGTCCATCTTCGCGCGCAGGGCGTCGAGGCGTTCTCCGGCGACGACGTAGACTTCCCACGGCTGGGCGTTTTTGGCCGAGGGCGAGAACGTGGCGTATTTCAGCACCGACGCGAGCAGCTCCGGCCCCGGCGGCGTGTTTTCGAAGGCGCGGCAGGACCGGCGCGCGGCGATGCCGGCCAGCAGGCCCATGGTTTCTTCATTGCACATCTGATAATTCCTCCCGAAAGAATAAATAATCTTGCGGAGAAAGTATAACGCCGAAAAAGAGTGCGCGCAAGCGCCGTGCCCATGAGTTATAATGAAAAAGCTCCGACGGTGGAAAGGCGAAACGTTACGTTGAAATGTTTTAAGGAGATGAAGCAGAATGAATCGCATAAAATGTCTTGTCGCAGCGTTTTGGATATGTGCCGTCCCGGCTTCGGCCGCGGCGCTGACGAAAGCGGAAATCGACGCCCGCTGGCAGCGGCTGACGGCGGCGCAGGAGGCCCGCGCGGCGGGCGAGGCGAAAGCGGCGGAGCTGCGCCGGACGCTCGACGGTCAGATTCTCGAGGGCTCTTTGTACTCGCTGTGGCGGCGCTGCGTCCGGGGCGAGGGGGCGCAGCGGCTGCAGGCGGCGTGGAGCGTCCTGCGCGCCCACGTGCCGGGCGGCGATCCGAGCCGCTGGGACGAGGTCGGCTCTTTCGAGCTGCCGTCGGAAACGCCGCGGGCGTTCATGGTGATCGACGCGCTCTATGCAGCGCTGATTGAACTGCCGCGCCGTGAAGGCGGCGAATGGCTGGCGGCCGGGCTGCTGCGCGATTTCGCGCGCTCGCCGCACGGGCGTTACGACTTTCTCGGCGTCTGTCCGGCGCCGGTGGCCGAGGCTGTGGCGGATATCGTGGCGCGCACGGGGCTGCGCGGGAACTGGCGGCCGCGCCGGGTGGTGGGGCGTCTGCCGATCGCCCGCCCGGTGCGCGGCACGGTCACCGATTCCACCGCGCGCGGCGGGGACATGCAGTTCCTCGACGGCGCGGGCATCCCGGCGGGCAACGGATTTTACGCCTGGGACCGTCCCTCGGGGCGGATCTACCGCATCAGCCTGCACGATCGTAAGCTGTTTTTCATTCCCGGTTTTTGAGCGTCGGAGAAGATGAGAAAGGGAGTTGCGAAATGACGGAGAACGAAACGAAGGCATCGGGCGTCGCCGGCGACGCGGGCTACGCGGCGCCGCTGTACGAAACGCGCGCGGAGGTGCCCGAGGCGGCGCGCTGGAAGCTGGAAGACATTTACGCCGCGCCGGCGCAGTGGGAAGCGGAGGCGAAGGAAGCGGAAGCGACGGCGGCGGAACTGGCGGCCTGCCGGGGGCGCGTGATGGACTCGGCCGCGTCGCTGCTGAAGGCGATCACGCTGGACGAGCGGCTGGATTACCTGCTGGGGCGGCTGTACAGCTACGCGGTGATGCGCAGCCACGAGGACACGGCGGCGGAAGGGCCGAAGGCGCTGGCGGCGCGCGCCACGCAGCTGAGCGTTCGGGCGGCGGAGGCGTCGGCGTTCCTGTCTCCGGAGATCCTCAGCGCCGACGAGGCGAAGATCGGCGCCTTTCTGGCGCGGGAGCCGAAGCTGGAGCTGTACCGCCTGATGCTGCGGCGCATCCTGCGCGAGAAGAAGCACGTCCTTTCCGCCGAGCAGGAAGCCGTCATGGCGGCGATGGGCGAGCTGGCCGGGGCCCCCGACGAGATCTTTTCGATGCTCGCCGACGCGGACATGCAGTTCGGCGAGATCGCCGACGAAAAGGGCGAAAAGCGGCCGCTGACGCAGGAAAGCTACGGCCGCTACATCTCCTCGCCGAAACGCCGCGTGCGCCGCGAAGCGTTCGAGGGCATCCACCGGACGTTTGCGAAGTTCCGCAACACGCTGGGCGCGGCCTATGCGGCCAGCGTCAGGAAAGACGTCACCTTCGCGCGCCTGCGCCGCTACGGTTCGGCGCTGGAAGCGTCGCTGTACGGCAACGAGATCCCCGTGTCCGTCTACGACGGCCTGGTCGCGGCGGTGAACGGAAAACTGCCGGCGCTGCACGAATACGTGGCGCTGAAGAAAAAAGCCCTCGGCGTGGAACGCATGGAGCCGTGGGATTTGTACGCCCCTTTCACGAAGGAACTCAAGCGGACGTTCAGCTACGAGACGGCGCAGAAGCTGGTGCTCGAAGCCGTTGCGCCTCTTGGCGAGGAGTACGCGCGGGCCATGCGGCGCGCTTTCAGCGAGCGCTGGATCGACGTGTACGAGAACCGCGGCAAGCGCAGCGGCGCTTATTCGTGGGGCTGCTGGGGCGTGCATCCCTACATGCTGCTCAACTACGGCGGCACGTTCAGCGACGTCTCGACGCTGGCCCACGAGGGCGGGCACTCCATCCACACGTGGATGTCCAACGCCGCCCAGCCGCAGGTCTACGCCGGCTACACGCTGTTCGTCGCCGAGGTGGCCAGCACGGTCAACGAGACGCTGCTGGCGGAGCATCTGCTGGGGAACACGGACGACCGCGACGAGAAAATCTTTCTGCTGAGCCAGCAGCTCGAGCTGATCCGCCTGACCATCTACCGCCAGACGCTGTTCGCCGAGTTCGAACGCGACGCGCACGCTCTGGCCGAAAAGGGCGAGCCCCTGACGCCGGAGCTGCTGAACCGTATGTGGAGCGAGCTGTACACGCGCTACTATGGCGAAGAAGTCGGCGCCAATCCCGACCTGGCCGCGGAGTGGTCGCGCATCCCGCACTTTTACAACGCCTTTTACGTTTATCAGTACGCCACCAGCCTTGCGGCGGCGCTGGCGCTGGTTGACCGCATCCTCGCCGGCGGGCGCGCCGAGCGCGACGCTTATCTGAATCTGCTGCGGGGCGGCTGCTCGAAAGACCCGATCAGCCTGCTGCGCGACGCCGGCGTCGATATGAGCACGTCCGAGCCGGTGGAGCGGGCGCTGGCCGTGTTCGGGCGCAAAACGGCCGAGCTGAGGGGACTGCTGCGGTAAAACGGCTTGCAGCGGCCGGGCGCCGGGATTTTAACGGCGGGGATCCGCTGCAATGCATTTAACGAAAAACGTTCGGCCGGACGCGCATGTCCGGCCGTTTTTTTGTGCTAGAATACTGTCAGGCAAGGTCCAAAATTCAGATAAAGAGGGGAGTCCTATGGATAAGCTGAGTCCCGTGGGCGTTTTCGATTCCGGAGTGGGGGGCTTTTCCGTCGTCAAGGAAATACAAAAAGTCCTGCCGGGAGAAGATGTGCTCTATTACGGCGACAGCGCCAACATGCCTTACGGCAACAGATCGGGCGAGGAGATCCTGCATCTGACGCGCCAGATCCTCGCGTTTTTGGAGCGGCGCGGCGTCAAGGCGGCGGCCGTGGCCTGCAACACGATTTCTTCGCTGATCGACCGGTACCGCGACGATTATCCGTTCAAGATTTTCAGCGTCATCGAAGCGGGCGCCGCTTCCGTGGCGACGCTGGACGCCGATTGCGTCGGCGTGATCGGGACCGTCTTCACGGCGCGGTCGGGGGCGTACCATCGCCTCATCAACGCCGTCCGGCCGGAGATGAAGGTCTACGCCCAAGGCTGTCCCAATCTGGCGCGCCTGATCGACGGCGGTGACCTTCGTCCCGAATCGATCGATCCCGAGCTGCGCGCGGCGGTGGAACCGCTGTTGGCCCAAGCGCCGATCCGGCACCTGATCCTGGGCTGCACTCACTATCCGCTGGTTTCCGGGTATCTGAACCGTCTTTATCCGCAGCTGACGCTGATCGATCCCGCTCATGAGCAGGCGCTGGCGGTGAAGCGTTTTCTCGAATCGCAGGGGCTGCTCAACGACGCCGGCTCCGGCAGCCTGGAGCTGAACACGTCCGGAGACGCGGCACAGTACGCCGAAGCGGCGCGGCGCTTCGGCCTGAAGGAGCCGCGCGCGATCAACACCGTCGCGGCCGCTCAGCCGCTTTAGACAGAGGGCAAAAAAGCCCTCCGCGCTCTCGACGGCGCAGGGGGCATTCCTGGCGGCGCCCAAACGCGCCGCCGCAACGATTGTCGAGCGCCGCCGTTCCCGACGGCCAAATCAGAGGAGGCTGGTTTTTGTGAAGATGAGAAGAGTTGTTTCCGCGATGATCGCCGTGTTTACCCTGGCGACGGCCGCTTGCGCCGCCGACGTGGCCCTGACCTCGATCGGCCAGGGACCCGATGCGATGATGGTGAAAGTGGTTATGCGCGCCCTGAAGGTGGTTCCCGATTATGATGCGCTGATGAGGCCCGAAGCGCTGCAGAACCAAAAGGTACTGGTCGCCGTCGTCGGCGGCAGTTCCAAGGGGCTTGGCGCGGCGGGCATCGACAAGGAAGAAGAAGTGGCGCGTGCGAAGGCCCTGCTGGACGCGGCCGCAAAGAAGGGCGTGAAGGTCCTGATCATGCACGTGGGCGGCGAGGGACGCCGCGGCACTCTGTCCGACCTGTTCATCAACGCGGCGGCTCCTTACGCCGACGGCATGATCGTCGTCGACGGCGGCAACTCCGACGGGGTGTTCGACAAGTACGCCGACGAAAGGAAGATCGTCATCCAGACCGCTCCCAACGTGAAGGGAACAAAGGAGCCGCTGGGGAAGATCCTCGCCGACTGGGACGCGGGCCGGTAAGGCGCGCCCATGGAGTGGTTCTGGCCGGAAGGTTTTTATACCTTCCTCATGATCGCAGTTTTTGCTTTTGGCGCTTTCCGCTGGAAGCTGCCTATCGCCGTGGCCATGGCCCTGGCCGCGATCGTGGGCGCGCTGGTTGGCGGCGAGGGGTTCCCGCTCCGTCATTTTGTGGAAGGCCAGTTCGGCTATCTGAACACGATCCTTGTGATCGCCACGGCCATGATCTTCATGAAGGTCATCCTCAGGATCGGCCTGCTTGACGCGCTGTCGGCATGGCTGATTCGCAGGTTCCGCCGTTTCCCGGCGCTGCTCAGCATCGGCCTGATGCTGATCGTCATGGTGCCCGGCATGATCACCGGATCTTCCACGGCTTCCGTGCTGACCACGGGAGCGCTGGTCGCGCCGGTGCTGAGGGCGCTGGGAGTCGACAAGGTCAAGACGGGCGCGATCATTTCCATGGCTGCCCTGCTGGGCATGATCGCGCCGCCGATCAGTATCCCCGCGATGATCATTTGCGCCGGCGTCGATATCCCTTACGTGGGGTTCGCGCTGCCGCTGCTGGTCTGCACGATGCCGCTGGCGGTCGTCTACGCGCTGACGATGATCTATCCCGCGATCCGTAAAAGCGAAGACACGCAGGCCCTTGAAGAGCACCTGAAAACGATGGAACGCGAGAAGCTCGGTTTCCGCCTCGCTCTGCCCGTGATCGTGCTGGTTGCGCTGTTTGTCGTCGAGCAGGCGCTGGCTTCCGTCTGGCCGGGGCTTGGCATGCCGCTGATCTTCCTCGTTTCCACGGCGGCGGGATTCTTCGCGGGAGTGAAATGGAACTTCGTCGACACGGTTACCGAGGCGGTCAACGACTGTCTGCCCATGCTCGGCATCCTCATGGGCGTGGGCATGTTCATCCAGATCATGACGCTGATCGGCGTGCAAGGCTTTATTGTCGTCTCGACGCTGAGCCTGCCGAGCTGGACGCTCTATCTCGGCATCGCGCTGATCATCCCGCTGTTCGGAGCGGTCTCGTCCTTCGGTTCCTCTTCGGTGCTCGGCGTTCCCTGCCTGCTGGCCATGCTCAGCAAGGATTCGGTCGTCGTCGCGGCGGCGCTCAGCCTTGTGGCTGCGCTGGGCGATCTGATGCCGCCGACGGCGCTGGCCGGTATTTTCGCCGCGCAGGTGGTCGAGGAGGAGAACTATTTCAAGATCCTCAAAAAGTGTCTCTGGCCGAGCTTTATCCTCGACGTCTGGGGCATTCTGATCATCGTCTACAGCAACGATATCGCTGCTTTGCTCAAGTAGGGAGGGAGAGCCTGATGACGCTAATCTACCGAGGGATCGTGCTCTTCGTGCTGCTCTTCGTGCTGCGCTGCATGTTCAAAGAGCGCTCGTTCTGGAAGCAGGTCACCGGCGCGATGGTGCTTATACCGCTGGTCCTCCGTCTGCTCATGATCAAGTAAGGAGGCCGGCGCGATGGAAGAGAGCTATAAGGTCAAAGGCAGTCCTCTCACGGCTGTCGTGCTGTGCGCTCTGGTCGGACTGATCTGCTGGCTGACGGCGCAGTCGTTCATGTCCATGTGGAAGCCGGATGTCTTGTATCCGGCGCCGGGCTTCGAGCGGCATGCGCTGTCCGAATGGGAACCCGCCTTGAAGGGGACTCACGGCGACACCCCCGTTTACATTCAGAAGGGGGCCGAGGAGGGCGGCACGGTCTTCGTCATGGGCGGCACGCATCCTAACGAGCCTGCCGGCTATATGGGCGCCGTCATGTACCTTGAGCGCGCGCAGGTGAAGAAGGGGCGTCTGATCGTGCTGCCCTGCGCCAATATGTCGGCGTTCACTCACAACTCGCCTCAAGACGCGGCCCCCCAGCGCTTCCACATTCCTCAGGAAGGAGGAAAGGCGCGGGTGTTCAAGTACGGTTCGCGCGCCACCAATCCAATCGACCAGTGGCCGGAGCCCGATGTATATATCCACTATCCTTCCGGTCAGAAACTCGATGGCGGCTCGCGCAGCAATCTGAACCGCTCCTATCCCGGCACGAGGAACGACGGCCTGACGCAGCTGGTCGGCCTCGCCATCGTCGAACTGCTGAACAAGGAAAACGTCGATCTGGCGTTCGACCTTCATGAAGCTTCGCCGGAATACCCCGTCATCAATGCGACGGTCGCCCATGAACATTCCATGGAGCTGGCCGCGATGGTCACGATGGAACTCGAGATGATGGGCATTCCCATGCGGCTCGAACCTTCGCCGGTGAACTTCCGCGGTTTGAGCCACCGCGAGTGGGGAGATCACTGCCCGAATGTGATCCCGATCCTGATGGAAGCCGGCAATCCGGCGCAGGGGCGTCTGCGCGGCCACACCGATGAGGCGCTGGTGCTCTCGGGGCACGACAAGGCCTACATGAAAGCCGCCAAGCTCGGCGTGCTGTTCATCCCCTACGAGGATCGGCAGCCGCTTGAATTGAGGACGGCTCGCCACGTCGCGGCCATGAGCAAGTACATCGAACTGCTTGGCGACGTGCGCCCCGGCAAGGAAATCGTCGTGGAGGGCATCCCTTCGTATGAAGAGATCAACGAAAAAGGGCTCGGCGCCTGGCTGGCTCCGGCGAGGTAGTTGTTTTATGGAGTTGGGTTTCAAGGCTGCGGAGCGCTTTGCAGCCTCAAAATACAAAGGAGACCAGCTATTAAAAGTCAAGTAGGAAATTCGAGCTCATGCCCGAAGTATTTCTAGCCGGTTGCCCGCGTGAAAAAGCCAAAGCGCCCCTGAAAACGGCATATTGGACAGAACTCAGACAAAACAAGCACGCGAACGAGCTCACACGGAAGCGACACGAGCAGGGAACCCCGCGGGAACAGGATCATTCTATGCCCTGGCGGCGTACCTCGTAAGGTTTGTTGGCTTTCAGAACAGCGTAAATCGTATAAAGCAGTTTTCTCGACACAGCCCCCAATGCAGTCCCATGCGCTTTCCCCTCACCGCGCTTCTTTTCGTAGAACGCTTTGAAGACAGGATCGCATCTGACTGCTATCAGCGCCGACATCCAGACAGCTCGTCTCAGGTAGGGGGATCCTTTCTTGGACAAGCGGTTGTGCTGGCCGACATAGTTCCCCGATTGAAACGAAGTCGGATCGATCCCGGCAAAGGCGACGAGTTTCTTGGGATTGGAGAAACGACTGATATCGCCGATCTCACCGAGGATCACGGCGCCCGTCGCCGGCCCCACGCCGGGGACAGTGAGGATGACAGAGCTAAACTTCCTCAGCTGCCGGGCGATCTTCTTGTCGATCTCATCGATCTGCTTCTCCGTGAATTCGATCTGTTCGATGAGAATCCTGATTTGAAAGGCAAAGGCATCCGAACACAGAGTCAGGCCGACCGAACGCGCCGCCAGAGACTTGAGCTCACGGGCTTTGTCAGTACCGTGCCGGCCCCGGCTGGTTTTTCTGAGCAAAGCGGCCAGCGATTTCGTGTTCACGTCGACCACCTGTTCCGGAGTGCCGTACGTCTTGAGAAATGCCTTTGAACTCTCGCCAAAGACGTTGGAGAACAAGGCAGCATACTCCGGAAACACCTGATCCAGAACGGTGACGACCTGTCGCTTGTAGTCGGCGCAGGAGTCCTTGAGCGACTCTCTGAAACGGGCCAGATTGCGCAGCGCCATGATATCTTCATCAGCCAGATGAGTTGCGCTGAACGAGCCGAAACGGATCACCTCAGCCACCAGAAAGCAGTCGACCGCATCCGTTTTCTGCTTCCGGATGTGGAAGTTCCTCAGACTGTCGGATTGGATCGGGTTGATCACATGCAGAGCAAAACCCTGCTCCCGCAGAAAGGAGTAGAGCGCGAGCCAGTAATGACCGGTCGCCTCCATGCCGATACAGAAAGCCTCCCGCTCGGGAAGACTCTGTTCGAGAAAGAGCAGAAGCTGCTGAAAGCCCTCCCGAGCATTGGCGAAACGCAGCGACTTGCCGACGTGGCTGCCGTCCTCCCTGATAAGCCCTGCTTCGTGATTGTTCTTCCCGATGTCAATACCAAGATAGTACATGAGTCACCTCACCACAACGTATTTGCAGGTGAATTCTCACGCTTCCTGCGGCTCACAACCTCCTTGGACAGACGGAGAAGACCTTCGGTCTCAACATCCAGCTCATTCGTGAACTGCCGCAAGAGGTGAGGCGCCACTCTCCTTTACGAGGAAATGTCCCCAAGGAAACAAACGGCGACGCTCACACTGCATGCTGACATTATCGCAGATTGTCCCGTTCAATAATCTGTCAACTCAATAATCTGTCAACAAGTGCGACTACATTATTCTAGGAGGGAATGGTATGAAGAAGTTGGGCGCAACGTTGGCATTGGCTCTGGTCGCCGCTGCTGCATGCAGGGCCGGCGCCGCGGAGGTTAAGGATGTTTATGCCGAGCATGGCATGGTGGCTGCGGCGCACGAACTGGCGGCCAAAGCCGGCGTCGAGATCCTGCAGAAGGGCGGCAATGCTATCGACGCGGCGGTCGCCACGGCTCTGGCGCTGAACGTCGTGGAATTCAACGCTTCCGGTATCGGCGGCGGCGGATTTATGACCTTCTATTCGGAAAAGACGAAAGACGTGATCTGCCTCGATTACCGCGAGCAGGCTCCCGCTTCGGCCACCAAGGATATGTTCGCGTCCGAGCAGGCCAAGAAGGAAAAGTGGTCGGCCTACGGCGGCAAGTCCGTCGGCGTGCCCGGCTGGCTGAAGGGCATGACCTACGCGCTCGAGAACTACGGCACCATGACCTTTGCCCAGGTTGCCGAACCCGCCATCCGTCTGGCCGAGGAAGGTTTCGTCACCGACCCGGCCCAGAAGGGATTCATTCAGGACCATTTCGAGACGCTGAACCAGTTCAACGAACCCGGCACGCTGCCTTTCTTCGACGAGGTCGGACTGCCCATCGAGGGCGGCACGCTTCTGAAACAGCCGGCGCTGGCCAAAACGTTCCGCCTGATCGCCGAGAAGGGGATCGACGTGTTCTACAAGGGCGAGATCGGCGAGGCCATTTGCAGGGCCGTGGAGCGTAGCGGCGGCAAGATGACCATGGAGGATCTTGCCAGTTATCAGATGTACGTTCGCAAGCCCGTCGTCGGCACCTATCGGGGCTACCGGATTTATTCCGTGCCTCCCGCGTCGTCCGGCGGCACGCATGTGGTCCAGCTGCTCAACATCATGGAAAACTACGACGTCAAGAACCTGGGATTCAAGTCCGCGAAGAAGGTTCATGTCTTCGGCGAGGCGACGAAGATGATGTTCGCCGACCGCAGCAAGTACATGGCCGACACGGCTTACGCCAAAGTCCCGCTGGCGGGGCTGCAGTCCAAGGAATACGCCAAGGAGGAGGCCGGCAGGATCACCGACGCGATCGTCGACAAGCCGGAAGCGGGCGATCCCTGGAAGTACGACACGGCGGAGAAGACTTCTTTCCTCGGCGGCATGGGAGACGAGCGTTTCTCGACTTCCAGCTTCTCCGTGGCCGATCAGTTCGGCAACGTCGTCACTTCGACCAACACGATCAATTTCTTCATGGGGTCTTCGGTGTTCGTGCCCGAGTACGGTTTCCTGATCAACGACGAGATGGACGACTTCGCTTCCAATCCGGAAAGCGTCAACGCCCCCGAACCCGGCAAGCGCCCTCTGTCCTGCATGAGCCCCACGATCGTGCTCGATCCCGAAGGGCGTCCTTTCATGAGCATCGGTTCGCCCGGAGCGACCCGCATCATCACCGCCGTAGCTCAGTGCATCATGAACGCCGTCGATCACGGTATGACGATGGACGAGGCGATCGAGGCGGCGCGCTTCCACAATCAGAGCGGCAACGAAATGAGAACCGAAAACGATCGCTACGACAAAGCGCTTCTTGACACGCTCGAACTGATGGGCTACAAGATCTCGCTGCAGGAACCGCTGTACACCGGCGGCGCCCAGGGCATCATGTTCAACTGGAACGCCAAGGGCACCGACAAGTTCCTCAACGGCGGCGCCGACAGCCGTCGTTTGGGAGCGGCCGTCGGCTTCTAGCGGGGAAAAACGATCCGAATATTGACCGATGGCCAAAGCGCGGAGAACCGACGGTTCTCCGCGCTTTGGCGTGTGCGGCGGCGCCGGGGTCTTCCGGGGAGCATGATTTTTTGCTGCCGAAAGGGTTTGCAGCAATGGGGCGAGGCGGTCCGGGCGAGGTCCTTTCATCGTCGCGCCGGGAATATTCCGGGCGTCGGTTTCGCGAGTCGTGGCGGAGACGCCGCGACGCATATAATACCGCGTGATTTTATAGAGGCTGACATTCTCGTGGGGAATGTTCTGTAAAATGTGGAACTCGACGCGCCGTCGGGGAGGAATAACACGACAGGAAATCGCATAACGCCGCTTGAAATGTCTCTCATACAAGGGACGTTTGCTATTGTATACTTTGGTTCGGGGACTTCTCAAAGCCGGGTTAAAAATGTATAATAATGCCAAGGGGAAGATTCATTTCTCTGAAGATTCATATCTTATTCTGTGGAGGGGATACGGATGAAGAAATCAAGAGTTTTGGCAGTTGCGCTCGCGGGGCTTTTTGCCGCTTCGACGGCTTTTGCGGCCAGCCAGTTCATCATGGGCACGGGCGGCACGTCGGGGACCTATTATCCTCTGGGCGGCGCCATCTCCCAGATCATCACCGACCATTCCGGCGGCAAGGTTGCCTGCGTAGCCCAGGCGACGGGGGCTTCCGTCGAGAATCTGAATCTGCTCAACGCCGGCGACATCGACCTGGCTCTGGTGCAGAACGATACTGCCGATTACGCCAAGCGCGGCGTGATGTTCTTCAAGGCGCCGCTGGCGAACGTGACCGGCATCTGCCGCATTTATCCCGAGCACATTCAGGTTGCCGTCAACGCCGACAGCGCCATCAAGTCGCTGGAGGACTTCAAGGGCAAGAATATTTCCGTCGGCGCGCCCGGCTCCGGCAACGAAGCGAACGCCCGCCAGATTTTCGGCGAGATCGGCCTGTTTGACGGCGCCAATTACGTAGGGTTTACGCCTCACTTCCTGTCCTACGCCGAGGCCACGTCGCACTTCAAGGATCGCCTGATCGACGGTTTCACCTTCACGACCGGCGCTCCCAACTCGGGCATTCAGGAGATCGTCACGACGCAGCCTCTGCGTTTCCTCGAGATCAAGGACAAGCTTCGCGACGACATCATTGCCAAATATCCGTTCTTCGCCCCCGCGCTGATCGAGAAGGGGACGTACAGCGGGCTTGATCACGATGTCGAGACTATCGCCGTGCAGGCGTGCCTTGTGGCCCGCCGCGACATGTCGGAAGACGAAGCCTACGCCGTCACCAAGGCGATCTTCGAGAATCTCGAGGCGCTTGGCAACGCGCACGCCAAGGGCAAGAATCTGACGCTTGAGCACGCTCTTGACGGCATGACGCTTGACATTCACCCCGGCGCTCTGAAGTACTACAAGGAAGTCGGCCTGGTCAAGTAAGCGGGGCTCGGAAGTTTGGAGCTTTCTCAAACGGAAGGAGTCGCGAGGCTCCTTCCGTTTTTTCAGGAAAAAGCGTGACTTTTCATTCTGCCGGCGATGTGCGGCGGAGAGGACGTGAACATGAAAAAATCCCGGGGGCGTGCGTCTCTTTTCGTCTTTCTGCTTATGGCTGCCGCGGGATCCTGTATGGTGTGCGGCAGCAGTATCTGACCGTGACGGATGAACGGGGGACGGTGGTCTATCTGCGTCCGGTAAAACTGGGAGAGCGCTACACGGTGCGTTTTATCCATTCGGTGGCACGGCGCCCGGTGGACGAGATCTACGAGATCGCCCCGGGCTGTTCCATCCTGCGCGAAACGGTTTATGACATGATGGGCGCGGGGCTGCCGACGGAGCCTCTGGACGGCCAGACGTTCACGGTGGAGGACGGCGCATACCACATCAGGGGTTTTCATCTGAGGCTCCCCGCGGTGACCTACCGCATCAGCAAGGTCGTGGCGGATCACACGCTGTGTGTCGGGAAGGATGAATTCAGGCTGAAGCAGTGGGTGTTCGCCCCGGGGAAGCCGCTGACGTTCACGGTCCACGAAGGGAATCTGTGCGAACTGCTGAAGTTTAAATGTCGGAGCATGTTGTAGAGTATAAGGGGGTATGGGAATATGGATGAAATGAAGAAAGAGTCAGGCGCGACAGAGCTGCCGCAAGAGAAAAAGCAGCTGAATGCCGACACGGTGGCCGGCGACCAGAGCGCAGTCCAGGAGAATCTCGAAAAGTACGATACGGAATCGCGGTACCGTCGCCCGGATGGTTTCTGGGGCAAGGCGATCAAGCTCATCTGCATCGTTTTTTCTCTGTTCCAGTTCTATACGGCCGGTTTCGGCGTGCTGCCGGCGCAGATTCAGCGTCCTCTGCACGTGTTCTTCACGTTCGTGCTGATTTTCCTGCTGTATCCTTCGTTCGCGTCGTTCTCCAGAAAGACGATGCATTGGCTCGACGTGGTGCTGGCCGTTCTTGCCGGTTCGACGATGATCTACCTTGTCGTCAATTACGAGGCGATCCTGTACCGCGGCGGGCTGCCCACGACGTTCGACCTGATCTTCGGCGCTCTGGCGATCCTGTTCACGTTCGAAGCGGCGCGCCGCATCGTCGGGCTGCCGATCGTGCTTGTCGCCCTGGTCTTCGTGCTCTACGCCCATTTCGGCAAGATCATGCCCGGCTTCCTCGCTCACCGCGGTTTCAGCTGGACGCGCATCGTCAACCACATGTACCTGACCACTGAAGGGATTCTTGGCTCGCCCGTCGGCGTTTCTTCGACCTTCGTCTTCATGTTCATCCTGTTTGGCGCTTTCCTGAACAAGACCGGGCTGGGCAAGTTCTTCATCGATCTGGCCCTTGCCGCGGCCGGGCATCAGGCCGGCGGCCCGGCCAAAGTGGCCGTCATCTCGTCGGCGTTCTTCGGCACCATTTCCGGCAGTTCCGTGGCCAACACGGTGACGACGGGAACGTTCACGATCCCGCTGATGAAGAGCATCGGTTACCTGCCGCACTTTGCCGGCGCCGTCGAAGCGGCGTCGTCCACGGGCGGCCAGCTGATGCCCCCGATCATGGGGGCGGCGGCTTTTATCATGTCCGACTTCATCGGCGTGCCCTACATCACGATCGCCATTGCCGCCGTGCTTCCCGCCCTGCTCTATTACATGGCCGTGTTCATCATGATCCACATGGAAGCCAAGCGCCTCGGCCTGCGGGGGCTGCCCAAAGAGCAGCTGCCCAACACGAAGAAGATCTTCCTGGCCGGCGGGCACCTGCTCATCCCGCTGTTCGTCATCGTTTACATGCTGATCAAAGGCTATACGCCGCTGAAGGCCGCGTTCTACAGCATCCTCTGGACGGTGGCCGTGGCCATGTGCCGCAAGAACACGCGCATGAAGCTGAGCGACATCATCGCCGCTTTCGACGAAGGCGCCCGCAGCGCTCTCGGCGTCGCCGCGGCCTGCGCCTGCGCCGGCCTCGTGATCGGCTCCGTGACGCTGACCGGCATCGGCCTGAAGCTTGCCAACGGCATTGTTTCGCTGGCGGGCGGGCATTTGTTCTTCACGCTGGTGCTGACCATGATCACGTCGATCTTGCTCGGCATGGGGCTGCCCACGACCGCCAAGTACATCGTGCTGGCTTCGATGGCCGCGCCCGCCATTCAGAAGTTCGGCGTGCCCGTGCTGGCGGCGCATATGTTCATCTTCTACTACGGCATCATCGCCGACCTGACGCCGCCGGTCGCGCTGGCGGCCTACGCCGGCGCCGGCATCGCCGGAGCCAACCCGATGCGCACCGGTTTTACCGCCCTGCGTCTGGCCGTGGCCGGATTTTTGATTCCCTATTTCTTCGTTTACAGCCCCGAACTGCTGATGATCAACGCCTCCGTCGCCAACACGACCGTGCCGGTCGTGACGGCGATCCTCGGCACCGTGCTGCTGTCCTTCGCGGCGGCGGGCTACTGGCTGCGCAATCTGAACCTGTTCGAGCGCGCCGTGATCTTCGCCGCTTCGCTGCTGCTGATCCAGCCTGGCTGGATGACCGACGTGATCGGCGCCGGCGTCGGCGTGGCGATGTATCTGCTTCAAAAGATGACGCTGAAAAACAGGGCGTGACGCTTGCGCCCAATCCGGACCGGCTGCTGGGCAGCCGGTCCGGATTTTCTGTCGGGGGCGACGCAGAAATTTCATCCTATCGGGTGATGCGAGCGTCTCGTTCCATGGTAGGATACGGATGGATGCGGCGTTCCGTGAAGGCCGCCGGCCGATGAGCGGCGCGCGGATGGCACGCCGGGGGCCGTGCGAAGGGAAAGGCACGAAGAATATCCCGCTTTAGATAGTATTTTATTTAATATTATGCATTGAGGAAAGAGTTTCGGAATGATAAGATTCAAACCGGTAGTACGCCTTTCGTAAGAGGGGCTGATGTGGTTCTTGCCGCAGGGCAAGACGAATATTTGAAAGGTGGAATGTCTTATGAAGAAATTCCGTTCCGTTCTGGCCGCTTCGGCGGCGTTGGCGCTCCTGGTGTCTTCCGCGTTCGCTGCTCCCCGACCGGGCGATCTGACGACCGGTCTGGTTGGCGGCGGCGACTGGGCCGCGTTCGGACTGCGCGACGCGCAGGCGCTGCTGAACAAACCGGCGGATTCTCTGCTGATGCGCGCCATGAAAATGCTGCCCGCCGAGCAGGTGAAGAACTACGCCGACAAGGCCGGCAGCTTCGACGTGCGCATCGCTCTGAAGTCGAGCCTCGACGAGGTCGACAAGCTGGCTCTGGCGATGGAGATGAAAGCGCCCCTGACCGCCGAGGATTTTGCGGCCGCCGGCAATTTCAAGGCCCCCGAGTTCACGGTGACCGCTCCCGAAGGCACGACCGTCACGCCGCTGGGCACGGTTGACTCCGAGGACGGCTCCATCGGCCTGATTTATTTGGCGACGCTGGAGCGCGACGGCGCCAAGTACCTGATCGGCGCGAGCGGCGATCCCGCCAACCTGGCCGTGATGGCCGGCGCTCCCGAGAACAGCGCCGTGGTGACGGCCCGCACGCCCGCCAACGTTTGGGCGCAGATGCAGATCTCGGCGGAGACGCTGGCCAAGATGGACGCGCCGCTGCCGCAGCCGCTCAGCCTCGAACTGGGGCTTGACGACACGGCGACGTCCGTGAAGGCGATGCTGTGGAGCAACCTTGTGGACGAGATCGGCGCCCTGATCGGCAAAGATCTGCGCGCCGTGCTCAACGGCGGCGCCGCGGCCAAGGCCCCGTTCGTCTACGGCTCTTCGCCGCTGGCCGCTCTCGTGAACCTGTCCGCTTCCTTCCTGCCGGAGAACTTCAAGCTCGCCGACCTGATCGCCGACGCGGACATGCTCAAGGAAGCCGAGTCAGAAATCAATGGAGCCATTGGCGCCGTTGGCCTTGAGTGGGCGGACGTCGTCAAGATCCTGCGCGGCAACGTCACGCTCGGCGTGGCCGGCAAGCTGGCCGCTCCCATGGTGGGCGAAATCCCCGGCCTGTACCTGCACGTTTCCGACATCGACGCCGCCAAGGCGGCCGCGCTTGCCAACATGCTCGCCGAGCAGGGCAAGATGGTGGCCGGCGAACCGGCCGCCTACGACGCGGACGGCTGGAAGGGCTTCGCGTTCGCCGCGCCCGTCTCGGTCCTCGTCGCCGGCGGCGAGAAGGGCCTGCTGATCGCCGGCATGAACGCCGATCAATTCGGTCAGGCCGCCGAAGCGGCTTCCGGCCTTGCGGCGGCGCTCGAACCCCGCAACGTGGCGCTCGGCTTTGACGTCAAAGTCCTGCAGCCCGTGCTGAAGAAGCTGTTCGCCGACTTCGGCGACAGCGTCATGCCGGCGCTGGGCGGCGACGACGCGAAGGGCATCGTCTCCATGGTACTGGACAACATGGGCATGATCGACGCGGTCAACCTGGTCAACGCCGACGCCGACACGCTCGTGCTCGAAGTGACGCCCAACGCCGAAATGGTGGGCGCGATCCTGCCCGCGGCGCAGTAAAAACGTTCTTTCCGCACGTTTCAAGAAACGAAAAACAAACGAACCGCCCCGCTGAAATTTCAGCGGGGCGGTTCGTTTGTTGGGCGCGCCGTTTATTTGACCTGTTTGCCTTCGGCGTACAGCTGGACGATGTTGAGGATGACCTTGACGCATTTTTCCATGGCGCCGACCACGGCGTATTCGTACTTGCCGTGGCAGTTGTAGCCGCCGATGAAGAGATTGGGCGTGAGCAGGCCGCGGAAGGAGAGCTGCGAGCCGTCGGTGCCGCCGCGAGCGGCGATGATCTTCGGCGTGACGCCGGCCATCTCGTAGGCTTTCAGCGCGGTGTTGACGATGTCCATGCGCTTCTGCAGCGGCACGGCCATGTTGTAATACTGGTCGTGCATTTCCAGCTCGGCCAGTTCGCGGCCCCAGCGTTCGTTGAGCTGGCGCACGAGCAGCTGGAAATGTTCTTTGCGCGCCTCGAACTTGGCGGTGTCGTGGTCGCGGATGATGTAGGTCATCTCCGCCTCTTCCACGCCGCCTGCGATCCCGGTCATGTGGTAGTACCCCTCGTACAGCTCCGTGTGGGGCGGCGTCTCGGCGGGCGGCAGCGAGGCAGCGAACTCCATGGCCACCATGGCGGCGTTGATCATCTTGTTCTTGGCGGTGCCGGGATGGACGGCGACACCCTTGATCTTCACGTGCGCCTGGGCGGCGTTGAACGTCTCGTAAGAGAAGGTCCCCGTGCCGCCGCCGTCGACGGTGTAGGCGAAGTCGGCGCCGTATTTTTCCAGATCCCAGAACTTGGCGCCGTGGCCGATCTCCTCGTCGGGGCAGAAACAGACCACGATTTTGCCGTGTTTGAATTCGGGATGCCGCACCATGTGCTCGACGGCGGTCATGATCTCGGCGACGCCGGCCTTGTCGTCGGCGCCGAGCAGCGTGGTGCCGTCGGTGACGATCAGCGTCTCGCCCTTGTGGTCGTTCAGCTCGGGAAAAACTTTCGGCGACAGCACCACGTTCTCGGCGGCGTTCAGCACGACGTCGCCGCCGTCGTAGTTCTCGACGAGGCGGGGTTTGACGTTTTTGCCGGTCACTTCGAGGGCCGTGTCGATGTGGGCGCAAAAGCCGATGGCGGGCGCGCCCTCGCAGTTGGCGGGCAGAGTGGCGCAAACGTAAGCGTTCTCGGTGACCGTCACGTCGCTGAGGCCGAGGCTGCGCAGCTCTTCGCCGAGGACTTTGGCGAGATCGTGCTGGCAGGGCGTGCTGGGCACGCAATTCTGCCCTTCGGCCGACTGCGTGTCGATTTTGACGTAGCGGATAAAGCGATCAACCAGTGAAGACATGAAAGATCCTCCTTCGAAAAAGCAATGGGAAATTGTTGGCGCGAAACTATTCTACCGCAAAAAAATAAAAACGGCGTCATCAAAAAAGGGCCTGTGGCGCACACAGACCCTTTGGGGGAGCGATATTAACGGGCGTACTGGAGCTTGCCGGTGAAATGGCAGGCCACGAAATGGTTCGGCTCGTACTCGTTCAGCTCGGGTGACTGCTGGCGGCAGACGTCCTGGGCGAAACGGCAGCGGCCGGCGAAGCGGCAGCCCTGGGGCGGGTTGACGGGGCTGGGCACGTCGCCTTCGAGGATGATGCGGTTGCGTTTCTGTCCCACCTTGGGGATGGGAATGGCCGACAGCAGCGCCTGCGTGTAGGGATGCAGGGGATTCTTGAAGGTGGTCTTGTAGTCCGTCAGCTCCACGATCTTGCCCAGATACATGACGGCGATGCGGTCGGAGAGGTGCTTGACGACGCTGAGATTGTGGGAGATGAACACGTAGGTGTAGTTGTTCTCCTTCTGCAGCTGGTTGAGAAGATTGAGCACCTGAGCCTGGATGCACACGTCGAGGGCGGAAACGGGTTCGTCGAGGACGATGAACTCGGGATCGAGCGCCAGCGAGCGGGCGATGCCGATGCGCTGGCGGCGGCCGCCGTCCAGTTCGTGAGGGTAGGCGCCGATCAGGCGGCGGGCCAGGCCGACCGTGTCCATCAGCTTGGTGATGCGGTCGTTCATTTCTTTGCGGCTGGAGCAGATCTTGTTGACGATCAGCGGTTCGGCGATCAGTTCGGAAACGGAAAGGCGGGGGTTCAGGCAGGAGTAGGGATCCTGGAAAACGATCTGGACCTTTTTGCGCATTTCTTTCATTTCGCCCTTGCTCAGGCCGACGATGTCGCGTCCCCAGAACTTCACTTCGCCGGAAGTCGGTTCCAGCAGGCGGATCATGGCGCGGCCGAGCGTGGACTTGCCGCAGCCGGATTCGCCGACCAATCCCAGCGTCTCGCCGCGGTTGACGAAGAAAGAAACGTCGTCGACCGCATGGAGCAGACCGCGCGGCGTGTTGAAGTACTTCTTCAGGTGGTTGACAACTACCATGGGCTGGTTGTTCAGCTGTTCAGTCATAGTCATCGGCCTCCTTTAGTCGTTCTTCAGCGCCGCCGTGCGCACGGGGCAGGCGACGAAATGTCCGGGCGCCACTTCGGCCATTTCCGGCGCGCTCTTGGAGCAGTTTTCCGTCGCGTAGGGGCAGCGGGGATGGAAGCAGCAGCCCGAAGGCAGGTTGGTGGGATCGGGCATCAGGCCGTGGATGACCTTCAACTCTTCCTGCTCCGACTCGAGGTCGGGCAGCGAGTTGAACAGCCCTTCCGTGTAGGGATGCAGGCGGTGGTTGTAGATCATCTCGGTCGTGCCGTACTCGACGACGCGACCGGCGTACATGATGGCCACCTTATCGCACATCTCGGCGACGATGCCCAGGTCGTGGGTGATCATGATCATGGCGGTCTTGAACTTTTCCTTGAGCTCGTGCATCAGCTCGAGCACCTGAGCCTGGATCGTCACGTCCAGAGCCGTGGTCGGCTCGTCGGCGATCAGCAGCGTCGGGTCGCAGGCCAGCGCGATGGCGATGACGACGCGCTGCTTCATGCCGCCCGAAAACTGGTGCGGGAAGGCGACGCCGCGCTCGCGGGGGATGCCGACCAGTTCGAGCATGTCGCCGGCGCGTTTGAGCGCGTCGGCCTTGGTGCCCTTCTGGTGCAGCTCCACCATCTCGGCGATCTGTTCGACGACGGGAACGACGGGATCCAGCGAGGTCATGGGATCCTGGAAGATCATCGCGATCTTGCCGCCGCGGATGGCGCGCATCTGGCTTTCGGGCTTGCTCAGCAGGCTCTCGCCTTCGAAGAGGATGTCGCCGGAAACGATCTTGGCGGGCGGCATGGGCAGCAGGCGCATGATGCCCAGCGCGGTGGTCGTCTTGCCGGCGCCCGTTTCGCCGACGAAGCCCAGCGTCTCGCCGGGCGCCAGTTCGAGGTTCAGCCCTTCGACGGCGTGGACGCGGCCGCTCTCGGTGACGTAGTGGATGGTCAGATCCTTGATCTCGAGGAGCAAATCTTTGTTTTCGGACATGGCAGGCTCCTCCTTAGCGCTTCAGCTTGGGATCCAGGGCGTCGCGAAGACCGTCGCCGAGGAAGTTCAGGGCCAGAATCGTGAGCATGATGGCCAGGCCGGGATAGAGCGTCAGATGCGGGAAGTCGCGGATGTACTGACGCCCGCCGGAGAGCATGGCGCCCCATTCGGGATTGGGCGGCTGGATGCCCAGCCCGATGAACGACAGCCCGGCCGCGTTGAGGATCGCCGAGGCGACGCCCAGCGTGGACTGGACGATGATCGGGGCCATGCTGTTGGGAATGATGTGGCGCAGAATGATGCGCAGATCGGAAGAGCCGACGGCGCGGGCCGCTTCGACGTACTCCATGCCGCGGATCGAGAGCACCGAGCCGCGCACGATGCGCGCGTAGTTGGGAACGGCGGAAATGCCGACGGCGATCATCATGTTGAACAAACCCGGCCCGAGCGCCGCGGCGATGGCGATGGCCAGCAGCGTCTGCGGAACGGCCAGCAGCACGTCCATGACGCGCATGATCACGTTGTCGAGCGTGCCGCCGTAAAAGCCGGCGAACGCGCCGAGCAGGCCGCCGACGACCAGCGAAATGCCGACGGCGATGAAACCGACCTGCAGCGACACGCGCGCGCCGAAAATCAGGCGGCTGAGAATGTCGCGCCCAAACTCGTCGGTGCCGAGCAGATGCTTGGCCGACGGCAGGTCGAACGTGTGCATCAGGTCCTGCTTGGAGAAGGAGAACGGCGCCAGCTGATTTGCGAAAATGGCGCAGATGACCAGCAGAATGATAAAACCCAGCCCGAACATGGCCAGAGGACTTTTGCTCAGGCGATGCAAGACTTCGGCGATGCCGCGGCGCTGTTTTTTGACGGGAGCGTCGATAACTTTTTCAGTCATGAGATGACCTCCTCTATCGTTTGTACTGCGCCTTGATGCGCGGATCGATGAAGGCGTACAGAATGTCAACCAGCAGGTTGACGACGCTGAACGCCGCCGAGACGCACAACACGGCTCCCTGCACCATGGGATAATCGCGGGCCATGATGGACGTGAGCATGACGCGCCCGACGCCGGGGATGGCGAAAATCGATTCCGTCAGCAGAGCGCCCGACAGCAAGTGTCCGAACTGGAGCCCGCAGAGCGTGACCACGGGGATCAGCGCGTTATGCAGCGCGTGCCCCCAGATGACGACGCGTTCGGTCTGCCCTTTGGCGCGCACCGTGCGGATGTAGTCGGCGCGGATGACCTCGAGCATGGAGGAACGGGTCATGCGCGTGATCATTGAGATGGACTGAGCGGACAGCGCGACCGAAGGCAGGATCATCGCCTTGAACGTGGAAAAACCCGACGACGGCAGCCAGCGCAGACGCACCGAGAAGAACAGGATCAGCAGCAGCCCCAGCCAGAACACGGGCATGGACAAACCGATCATGGCGAAGATCATGGTGACGGTATCGAAAAGCGAGTATTGCTTGATGGCGGAAACGATGCCGCATGGGATGCCGATGAGGACCGCTATGAATATGGCGAAGCCGGCCAGCTTCAACGTAGCCGGAAACGCCGCCAGCAGCTCCTTCATGACGGGCGTTCTGGAAGCGTAGGAGCGTCCGAGATCTCCCTTGACGACGATCTTGTATAAATATGTGCCGAAGCGGATCCAGAAGGGATCGTTCAGGCCTTCCCGTTCGCGGAACTCTTGAATGGCAGTCTCCGTGGCCTGGTCGCCGAGCACCATCTTGGCCGGGTCCCCCGGCGTCAGATAGAGCAGCAGGAAGACGCAGAACGCCACGCCGACCAGTACGGGAATGAGCAGGATAATCCGGCGGAGAATGTATCGAAGCATGGTTTTACCTTCTTTTCGTCGAATTTTGACCGTTGGGTTCACGGTGTGAGAATAAAGACAGATTAGCTATGAATTGGACTCTCAAACCGATACAGAACGCCAAAGAAAAAAGCAGGGGAACAGGAAATTCCCCTGCTTGCGCGCGTGCCTGAGTTTTTTCCTCAAGCCGGCAGGCGCTGCGGATTAGTCCTCGAAGTAGACGGTGCGGAAGTTGTAGGTGTCGTTCGCGCCGACTTCAAAGCCCTTGACATACTTCTGAGTGCCGACGCAGTTGTCGTCGCTGTGAAGATAAACCTGGGGGCACTGATCAAGGAGGATTTCCTGAGCTTCCTTGTAAACGGCGGCGCGCTCGGGACCGTCGAGGGTCTTGCGTCCCTTGTCCATGGCGGCGTCGAAAGCGGCGTTGCTGAAGAAGGTATAGTTGGAGCCGGCGTTCGTCTCAAGCAGACCGCTCATGGCGAAGTTGGGATCGGGAACGCTGGTGGACCAGCCGAGGATGAACATGTCATGGTTCTTTTCCTGCAGGCCGTTGAGATACGCGCCCCACTCGAGGACCTTGATCTCGGTCTTCATGCCGACTTCGGCCAGCATGCCCTGAATGATCTGGGCCATGTCCTGACGTTCTTTGCGCTCGTTCGTCCAGATCTGGTAGGTCTTGTTCAGATCGATGCCCGATTCGGCGAGCAGCTTCTTGGCAAGCTCCTGATCCTGCACGTGCTCGGGCTGATCGTTGGCGATGCTGTAAGGCAGACCCGCGGGCACAATGGCGCGGGGCACGGAGCCGTTCTTGCCGAGCTTCTCATAGACGACCTTGTGCATGCCGATGCTGTCGATGGCGGCGTTGACGGCGCGGCGGACGACTACGTTATCGAAGGGAGCCTTGACGGTGTCGAAACCAAGGTAAGTGACGTTGACGGCGGGAACCTGCTGCAGAACCAGTTCGGGGTTATCCTTGACGCGGTTCAGGTCGTTGACGGCGATGGGGAAGGCGATATCGACGCCCTTGGTCTCGAGCTCGATGGTGCGGTTGTTGGCTTCGGGGATGGAACGGACTTCGAGATACTGGTACTTGGGAGCTTCGCCCCAGAAACCGTCGAAGCGCTCAAGCTCATACTTGTCGTTCTTCTGCCAGCTCAGGAATTTGAAGGGGCCGGTGCCGACGGGCGGCGCGGCCAAGGTGCCATAGTTGTCGCCAGCGGCTTCGACGGCCTTCTTGTTGAGGATCGAGGCCCAGCTGTGGGTCAGGGAATTGAAGAACGAGGAGTTGGGGGCTTTCAGTTCGATGACGAAGGAGTAGTCGTCGAGGACCTTGACATCCTTGACGTCCTGGGAATAGCTGCGGATCTTGGCGCCTTTGTCGGTGGTGGCGCGCATCAGCGTGAAAGCGACGTCCTCTGCCTTCAGCTCTTCGCCGTTGTGGAACTTGACGCCCTTGCGGAGCACGAACTTGATCTCGGTGGGCGAGACGAACTCCCAGCTCTCGGCGAGACCGGGCGTGACAACGTTCTGATTGTCGCGGAAAATCAGCGTGTCGTACAGCTCGAAGCAGCAGCGCGAACTGGGAACGTCGTTGTGGCCGATAGGATCCATGCTGGTGACGTCGTACTGATCGGCGACGATCAGACGATCCTTGGCCGCGAAAGCGGTGCTGGCCGCCACACCGAGAACGAGGGCCGCGAGAGCCAGAATGGTGCTTTTCTTCATGTAATGCCATCTCCTTCGATAGGATAAGAGCACTGAAAGCCAAACTGCCGTCCCGTCTCCCGCCAGCGCCCGCCGGGGACGGGATGGCGACATCGCGTCGCCGCCGCGCGGTCTGTCCCGCAGACCGCTTTGTTTCTCGATCCGCTTTCCGTCTTGTTCGTGTCCAAAGAAACGATCGCCGACGGTGCTCTTCCGAATGTTATTTATTGTTAGGAAAGCACGGCGAAAGACAGAAAGTTTTCATGTGAATAATTATGCCTTATTCGGGGCTCGTCGTCAAGAAGATATAATTTTTAACTTGTCAAAGACAAGAAGTCAAAATTGCGCGAATGTTTTCAAAGAGACTTCCGACGCTTTGAACCTGCTTCTTCGATGAACTCTTTCCCGCTTCTGAGGCGTCGGCCGTCCATATTTACGGGAATGTATCTGTTTGTCTTAACTAATCAATGGATTGTTCAATAACTTTGTCAAGAGTCCGCTTCGAAATCATGCCGGGCAATGACCGATCGTCAATCGGAAAAGCAATCTCCCGTTTTTAAAGGCCGTCTCCGCGGATCGGAGCTGATCCTAATTCTTGTAACATGGTTTTCTGGGCGCTGCGGGGGAGTCCTGTGCGACAGGACTCCCCCGCAGCGCCCTTGCGTCCGGCTTTTTAATTAAGAAATAGTATGAAACGGTGAAGCCGTCGAGAGCCAGGGACGGCGCGTTCTCCAAGGGGATTTGACAGTCTGCCAACTTATAAATTAAAATGAGTTGTCACAATCTCTGAAAATTTTTCTCGAACGTATGGTCGAACAGAACTCGTCAGAAGAGGGGATTTCCATGAGGAAGGGGCAGGGGCAGTCCGTCTATTCCAAAATCGCCTTTGATCTCGCCGTCAAAATTGCCAGCGGCGAGCTCAGGGAAGGGACGAAGATCACCGGACGCTCGTTGATGGGGACGCAGTACAAGGCGTCTCCGGAAACGATCCGGCGCGCGCTCTGGCATCTGAACGACGTGGGGGCCATTTCGACGCAGGACAACGTCGGTTCGACGATTGTATCCCGAAGCCATGCCGTGGAATATGTCGAGCATCGCCAGCTCGACAACGATCTGCTCGCTCTCAGAGCGCGGCTTGACGCCATGATCGCGGCGCGGGACGAGCTTAATCGAGACATCGACGCCACCCTCGGGCAGATCCTTGAATTGAATCAGCGCTTTCGGGACAGCGACCGACTGCACATGTTCACGTTCAAGATCGGCGGAACTTTCCCCGCTCTGGGGGTCAGCATCCGCGATTTTCAGTTCCGGCAAAAAACCGGCGCCACGATCGTGGCGATCAGGCGGGATGATGAAACCATACTGTCGCCGGAGCCGTCGACGGAATTCAAGGTCAACGACGTGCTGATCGTCGCGTGCGGGGTGCAGCATATCGATAAAGTCCGCGAACTCATGGAGGACGGCGTTCCCAAGGCCCGCTGCAAAAGTTGAAGGGCGACGGGACGAAGCCATTTTTTCGGAGAGTGACGCGCTTCTTCGCGAACTCCTGGGGCGCTGGGGAGGGGCCGCTTTCGGGGCGGTCTGTCTCCCGCCGCCATCGGCGCTCCGGGGGATCCGAAACCCATGAAAAGGAGGACATCATGAAAAAGACGACAAGATCGCTGCTGCTCTTGGCAATGCTCCTGCCGTGTGTGTCGGCGGGGTGCGCCGCCGGCGGCACTGCGACGGGGAAAGAGAAAACCGCTCTCACATTCGCCGACGTGGGCTGGGATTCCATCAAACTGAACAACGCGCTGGCCGGATTGATCGCGGAAAAAGTTTTTGGGTACACGTGGCAGGAAACGCCGGGTTCCACGCCGATCTCCCATGAGGCCCTGCTGAAGGGAGAAATCGACATTCACATGGAGGAATGGACCAGCAACATTCGGTCTTACGCTCCGGACCTGCAGGCCGGCCGTTTCACCGAACTGGGCGTGAACTTCGACGATAACCGCCAGGGCTTTTACATTCCCAGGTACGTGGCCGACCGCTGTCCCGATCTGAAGAGCGTAAAAGATCTGGCCCGTTATGCCGAACTGTTCCCCGACCCGGAGGATGCCTCGAAGGGCATCATTTACGGCGGCATCGTCGGCTGGGAGATCACGGAGATCATGAACAAAAAAATAGCGGCCTACGGGCTGGACAAGAGTTACAACTATTTCGCCAGCGGTAGCGACGCGGTGCTCAGCGCGGCGATGGTCTCCGCCTGGGACAAGAAGGCACCGATCGTGGCCTATTACTGGGAACCCACGTGGCTGCTGGGAAAATACGATTTCGTCCTTCTCGAAGACGAGCCGTACGACGCCGAACGCTATCACGAGGGATACAGCGCCTGCCCTTCGGTCACGGTGACGGTGGCGGTGAGCAATGACTTTGCCGCGTCGAATCCGGAATTCTGCGCGTTTCTTGCTAAATTCAAGATGAGTTCCGCGATGATCAGCGAAGCTTTAGCCTATATGAACACCACCAATGCCGGCTACGAAGAGGCCGCGGAGTGGCTGTTGACGAAGTCGCATCCCGAACTGCTGGATCGATGGCTCTCGCCCGAACAGGCGGCAAAGGTGAGGGCGGCTCTGTGACAGCGCCGCTTTGTGCGTTCCGAAAGGGGGTAGAGCATGGATTGGCTGTTCACATTCCCGGAATTCTTCAAACTGAACACGACGGCGATCGACACGACGGTGCGTTCTTTCGCCGTGAACGCCGAAACCTTTCTTGACCTGATCAAAGGCGGCCTCAACAGCTTCGTGAGCCTCGTCCTGCTGTGCCTGAGGCACGTGCCGTGGCCGCTCTTCCTGCTGCTGGTCGCGCTCCTGGTCTGGCGCGCCCGCCGGAGTCTCCGCAGCGGCGTCCTGTACGCCGCGCTGGTCGCTGCCATCGGCTTCGCCGGACTGTGGCAGATGATGCTGGTGACGCTGTCCGTCGTGCTGGCCAGCGTGATGATCGCCCTTGTGATCGGCATTCCGATCGGGATCCTGATCTCCGGTTCCGATCTGGCGAATAAAATGCTCCGCCCCGTTTTGGACACCATGCAGACGATGCCGGTGTTCGTCTATCTGATCCCCGCGCTGCTGCTGTTCGGGACGGGCAACGCCTCGGGCGTGATCGCCACGGTCATTTACGCCGTCGTCCCGGTCATCCGCCTCACCAGTCTGGGGATCCGCCAGGTGGACAAAGAGGTGGTGGAAGCCGCCAGGGCCTTCGGCTCCACACGGTGGCAAACGCTGTTCAAGGTGCAGATCCCCCAGGCCAAACCGACGATCATGGCGGGCGTCAACCAGACTCTGATGATGGCCATGGCCATGGTGGTCACGACTTCGATGATCGGCGTGCGCGGGCTCGGCATGGAAGTCTTGAACGCCGTCAACCGGATCGAGATCGGGCGCGGGCTCGTGGCCGGAAGCTGCGTCGTCGTCCTGGCGATCGTGCTCGATCGGGTGACGCAGGGGATGAGCTCCGGAAAAGGTGCGGACAGTCCCAATGGAGACGGAGGACAGGCTCATGACAGCCCTTCGAAATGACGTGATCCTGAGGATGGAGCACGTGACCAAGCTCTATGGTCCGAACTGCGCGGAAGCGTCCAGGATGATGTCGGCGGGGGCCGACAAGGATACGGTTTACAAAAAAACGGGGTGCACCGTCGCTTTGTGGGATGTCGGCCTGGAGGTTTTCAGGGGAAGCATTTTCGTGATCATCGGCCTTTCGGGATCGGGAAAATCGACGGCGGTACGCTGTTTCAACAGACTGACGACGCCGACGAGCGGAAAGGTCCTCTTCGAGGGGCGCGATATTCAGTCGATGAGCCGCAGGGAGCTGCTGAACCTGCGCCGCGAAAAGATAGCGATGGTCTTTCAGTCGTTCGGGCTGATGAGCCACAGAGACGTCCTGGGAAACGTCACCTACGGCCTGGAGGTGAAAGGGCTCGGGCGCGAAGACCGTGAACGCCTCGCCAAAGCGAGCATTTCCATGGTGGGACTCGACGGCTGGGAACATCAGCCGTGCGAGCGGCTCTCCGGCGGGATGCGCCAGCGGGTCGGCATCGCCCGGGCGCTGGTCAGCGATCCCGAAGTGCTGCTGATGGACGAGCCGTTTTCCGCGCTGGATCCTCTGGTGCGCCGGGACATGCAGTTCGAACTGCTGCAGATCCAGCGGAAACTGAAAAAGACGATCGTCTTCATCACGCACGACATCGACGAAGCCTTCAAGATGGGGGACAGGGTCTGCATCATGAAGGACGGGAAAGTCGTTCAGATCGGCACGCCGGAACAGCTGAGCACGCAGCCTGCCGACGAGTACGTGCGGAACTTCGTCAACAGCGCGGACAAGACGAAAGTGGTGTCGGTGCGCAACATCATGATCACGCCGTCCAGCATTGTCCGCCTGGACAACAGCGTGGATTACGCCATCCATGAGATGCGGATGAACGGTTTGTCTTCCGTTTTCGTGATCGACCATGATCTGCGCCTGTCAGGGATCCTCTCGATCAGGGAGGCGATCGAGGCGCGCCGGCAGGGGCAGCCGATCGCTCAGGCGCTCTGCCGGAACGTGCAGACCGCGACGCCCGATACGCTGATCGCAGACGCCATCTCCCTCGCGGCGGAAGCGCCGTTCCCCATCGCCGTTGTCGACGAGGAGGGGGTTTTGCTCGGCATCGTCACCAAGGCCAGCATCCTTTCCTCTCTGATGTGAGCCGCTTTCCGGCGAAAACCCGGAGGCGCGGGCTGCGGACGGAGCCCTGCGGAGTCGCTCTGCGGAGAACGGGCGCGCTGCGGTCTTTCGGTATTCGCGAGTCCGTTGAACGAGAAAAGGCTGCTTCCCTCCATGCTTTTGCGCGGAGAGAAGCAGCCTTTTTTGTTCAAAGCGGCGTTGGCAGAGGCCGCGGGAGTGCGGCGGTCAATCGAGCGGGAGCAGATCGGGGAGCTGTCGGCCGGGATTGTCGTCCAGCGTGTAAACGGAGAAGGAGATCGCTTTCTGCCGTCCCAGCGAGTCGGTCACGGAAAGGCGGTGACGCCCCGGCGTCATCGGCCACAGGCAGGGCCGGTCCGCCGTGCCGCGGCCGGCGTATTTGCCGTCGACGAACCAGAAGAACTCGCCGGTGCCTTCGGCGCGGAAGACCAGTTTGGCGTCTTCCTCGTGCATCAGGTAAGCGGCGTCGGCCAGCGGCGAGGCGACCGTCAGCTCGGTCCGCTTTTCGCGCGCGCTTTCCATGTAGACGGACAGCTCCTGCGGCCAGACGACCACCACTTTGCCCTGTTCGAGCTGGTGCATGGGGCAGACTCCGGACGGCGAGACGCCGGGAATGAAATATTCCCTAACGGTGCGCGGGCAAAGGTCAGTGGGCGGCAGTCCCGAAAGCGAGCAGACTTCGCGCTGCGCCACGCCGGCCGGCGGCGCGCCGAATCCTCCCGGCGGCAGGGCGCGGAACGCTTTCAGCACGGCTGGCGCGGCCGCGCCGAGGCCGACGAGTTCGGGATGCGGTTCGCCGCGCGGGTCCCCCAGCCACACGACCAGCGACCAGCGGTCGTTCCAGCCGGCCGTCCAGGCGTCGCGCAGGCCGTAGGAGGTACCGGTCTTGAAGGCGATCTGCCCGCGCGACGGATCGACGGATCGCAGCAGCGTCGGCATCCGCGCCGGATCGGCGAGGACGTTGGTGGTGATCCAGGCGCTTTCGGCGGAATAGACGTCGCGTTCCGAAAGCGGCTCTTTTTCGACGAAGCGGCTCTCGATCAGCCGTCCGCGGCGCGCCAGCGCGGTGACGGCGCGGGCGAGCTGGAGCGGCGACACTTCGCAGCCGCCCAGCACGAGCGAGTCGCCGTAGTGCGCGGCGCTCTGCGTCAGCGCCGCGAAGCCGAGATTGCGCAGTTTCTGCAGCAGGCGTTCGCCGCCTTCCGCGCGCAGGATGCGCACGGCGGGGACGTTGAGCGAATCGACCAGCGCGTTGGCGGCGCTGACGGGGCCGCGATAGATGCGGTCGAAGTTGCGCGGCGCGCGTCCCGAAAGCGTCAGCGGCGTGTCGGCCATCAGCGAGGCGGGTGTGAGCGCGCCGTCCTCGAAGGCCATGGCGTAGGCGAACGGTTTCAGCGCCGAGCCGGGCGAACGCAAAGACGAGGCGCAGTCCACCCAGCCGGCGGGAGCGCCCTTCATGCCCCAGCGGGCGTTGGGCACATAGGCGCGCACGGCGCCGGTGGCGTTCTCGATCAGCACGCCGGCCGCCGTGACGGCGTCGTCCTGCGAGGCCAGCGCGTCGAGCAGCGCGGCGCGGAGGACTTTCTGCGCGTTGCGGTCGAGCGTGGACGTGATGTCCTTTTCTTCCGTCAGGCTGATGACCTTCTGGCAGGAGACCCACTCGTCGGCCGGCGGCGGCGAGATCGTTTCCGGCAGCGGTTCGGCCATGGCGGAGCGCGCCTGCCGGTCGGTGATCCTGCCGCGCTCGCGCAGCAGCGAAATGGCCCAGTTGCGCCGCTGCCGCGCCGCTTGGGGATGCAGGTCGGGACGGTAGGCGGTCGGTCCCTTGATCATGACGGCCAGCAGCGACGCCTGCGCGATGGTCAGGTCGCGGGCCGAGCGACGGAACCAGGCCAGCGAGGCGGCTTCGACGCCGCGCAGATTGCTGCCCAGCGGGACCACGTTCAGGTAGATCTGGAGGATCTCGTCTTTCGATTTGATCTTTTCCAGTTGAGTTGCCTGGGCGAACTCGCGCAGCTTGGTTTTCAGATTGCGTTCGGCCGGCCAGCAGAGGCGGATCACCTGGCTGGTGATTGTCGAGGCGCCGGAGCGCACCTTCCCGGCCAGCAGATTGTCCTTGGCGGCGCGCAAAACGCCCCGCCAGTCCACGCCGCCGTGCGACCAGAAACGACGGTCCTCCACTTCCACGGCGACGAGCGGCATCCAGCGCCCCATCTCAGAAAGAAGGACGGGGAGACAAAACTCCCCGTCCTCTGACATGGTCACGCTGAGCATCGTCCCCTTGCGGTCGCGGACGACCGTGGAGCGGGGCCAGGACGAGAGGCGCGCCTCGATCGGCTCGAGCCGGCCGAGCCGGTTCCAATAACGCCAACCGGCTGCGGCGGCGAGAAACGCGCAGAGAAGCGCCGCCCCTCCCATCCAAAGCGTGAGCTTATGAAATTTCATCTGTAATGAACGGTTACTGGATCGTCACCGTACCGGCCTTGCCGAGGTAACCGATGCCCTTGTTGCCCAGCGCCTCGACGGAGATCGGCGGTACGGAGAACGTGCCGCGGTAGACGGCGCGGAGCGGCAGTTTCCATTCGAAGTTCTTGCCCTGCCCGTCGATGTGGAGCAGCAGACGGTCGAAGCGCAGGTCGGAGCGGACGGAGTAGCCTTCGCCGGCGGTCATTTCGCCGGCGCTGACCGCTTCGAATCCGGCGGGCAGCAGCGCGCTCAGCCGCAGCGCCGCGGGACGCGAGCTGGCGGTGACCTTGATCTTCATGGCCGCTTCCTGGCCGAAGGCGATGGAGGACAGATCGAGGTTTTCGCCCGTCTTGGCGTCGACGAAGCTGCGCTCCACTCGCAGGCCGCGGCTGTAGCTGCGCGGCTCCTTGTTGGGCACGCCGCTGGCGGTCCAGGAGTACCAGATCGAACCGGCGCCGCTGGCTTCGAGCTTCATGGTCCCGCCCTTGCCGCCGCGCCAGATCGCGGGCTTGCCGTCAAAGACCGCCGCCTCGTTGCCGTCGGCGTCGAACAGTTTGGCCGTGACGGGGCCGGGGACGACGTGAGTCGAGAACACGCCGAGCGCCATGATCATGCTGCCGGCGTCGCGGGCGCTGCGGCGTCCGCTGCCCTTGGCCAGTTCCGCGGCGATGCGGGCCGCGAGATCGCGGCTGGGCGCTCCGCCGGGTTCGATGGCGTCAAGCGCCAGCATCCTGAATCCGGCTTCGGGCAGCGACAGCTTGGCGTCGGCCGAAGAGGATTCCGAACCGGCCAGCGCCTGGGCTTTTTCCTGATCGCCGGCGAGGGCGTAGCTGGCGGCCAGCAGCGCGCGGCCGGAGCCGCTCAGGTCGCCGATGCGCTCTTCGAGCCAGTTCATCCAGCCCAGCGGCGCTTCGCCGCCCAGCGCCAGCACGTAGGCGCCATAGGCGCGGGCGTTCATGGCTTCGCGGACGTTCTTTTCCGGCAGCGGCTCGGCCATGTAACGGCGCAGCCACTGAGCGCCGGCGTTCAGGCCGGAAGGTTCGATGACGCCGGCGGCTTTGACGGCCGTCAGCAGGTGCAGGGCGGCCACCGAGCCCCAGGCGTCGGTACCGTCGCCGCGCCAGGCGCTCCACGAGCCGTCGTAGAGCTGATAGCTCGCCAGACCGGCGAGGACGGTGTTCATGGCGATGCGGTTCTCGATCGGGTTGACCAGATCCTGATCTTCGTCGCTGAGCAGGCTGGGCATGTTCAGCGTGATCCAGCCGCGCGAGACGAGACGGTCAAGGCCGAAGCCCCACGTATCGACCGTCTCGAGCAGCGAGACCGCGTCGACCACGGGCGCGCCGGAGATGGTCAGCGTCAGGCTGCCCGTACCGGGGTACCAGTCGTCGGGCAGGACGATGTCGGTCGAACCTTCGCCGGCGCTGCCGCCGCCGACCACGGAAGTCAGCGGCCAGCCGGGACGGATGGCAAGCCCGGTTTCGGACGCATAATCGCGGCCGTCCAGCGAGACGGAAGCTTTCAGGGCGCCGTGTTCGCTGGCGCTGCGAGCCGTCAGCGTGGGGATCAGCGACGTCAGTTCGAGACGCTTGTTGGCCGTCAGCGCGATCGTATCCTTCCACTCGCTTTGGCCGTTGAAGTTCAAGTCGAGCCCTTCCGCGGGAGTCACGACGGCGGAGGCGCTGCCGCCCTGTTCGGCGGTGACGTTCAGCGCCGCCTGGAGCTGGTCGCCGGGCGCGGTGAAGCGGGGCAGCGTCAGGTCGATGACCACGGGGCGGGCGATCTTCGACTCGCTTTCGGCGCGTCCCAGAGCCACGCCGTCGACAGCGATCGCTTCGACGCGAAGCGCGCCGGCGAACTCGGGCACCTGCGTGGTGATCTCCGCCGTGCCGTCCTTCAGCTCGACGGCGGGCAGCCAGATCGACAGCGGCTTGTAATCGGAAGCGCGGACCGGCGACATCATGTCGGCGTTGGCCATCAGCTTGGCTCTGCTCATTTCGGCGTCGTCGCCGCCGGCGGGATGGAGCAGCGCCGTGCCGCGGGCCTCGATGGGCAGCAGCGAGTCGTAAATGTCGCACATCTTGCCGTCCATGCCGCGGCGGCGCGTGAAGTACTTCCATGGATCGGCGTTGTCGCTGCCGCTCAAAAGCAGGATGCCGCGATCGACGAGGGCGACGGCCACGGTCCCCTTGGCGGGCTGTCCCTTGGCGTCGGCGACGCGGATCTTGGCGCTGAACACGCCGGGCTCCGCCTTGTCGGGCGCCTCGACGGAGACGTTCAGACGGCGGTCGCTGAGGTCGAGCTTCAGCGGCAGGGCGCCCAGCGCGCGATACGGCGGCTTGGTGTCGGCGCTTTCGGGGCGGACGACCTGGATCGTGAGCCAGCCGTTGGGGAGCAGTTCTTCGGTGACGGGCACGTCGACGGTCGTTTCCTTGTCGGCCATGTCGAAGGACTTGACCATCACGGGGCGGTCGCTGCCGAGGGCGAGGATGGCGCGTCCGGCGAAGGGCGACTTGACGGTGATCCGCGCCGTGGCGCCGGGCAGATAGCTTTCCTTGTCGGCTTTCAGCTCGACGCGGTCGGGCATGACGGCGCCCATGGAAGCGGAGCCGGTCCAGTTTTCCCACACCCAGAGGCGCAGCGAGGCGCGTCCATCGGCGTGAGTGAAGGTCAGGCGGTATTCGCCCTCGTCCTTGGGCGTGAAGGCGTATTTGCCCTTGCCGTTCAGCGTGACCTTGTCCGTGACGGGCTCGGAGAACTCTTCCTGCCAGGTCATGCGGCTGCCGTTGTCGTCGCTGACCATCACGTAGCGGCTGGTGACCTTGCTGATCTCGACGGCCACTTCGCCCAGGTTTACGGGCTTGTCGTCCGGATCGACGGCGACGAGGCCGATCTCGGCGGAGCTGTTGGGACGGACTTCGGCCTTCGGGGCCATCACGCCGATCAGCGCCTTGGTGGGATAGATCGGCGCCGAAACCGTGCTGCCGGTCCAGCGGCCGTTGGCTTCCATGACGTTGAGACGCAGATGGGCGCGGATGATCGAAGGAGCGTTCAGATCGGCCTCGGGCGTCCAGACGGCCTGAGCGGCGCCGTTCTCGTCAAGCTCTCCGCTGGCGATCTGGCCGGAAGAGCGCCCGGCGTCCTTGCCCATTTCGGAGCCGAAGACGTAGCTGGGATTCGCCTTGGAGACGTAGGCTTCGGGAACGGTGGTGTAATCGAGTTCCCAGTTCAGGCCGGCGCCGCTGCCGCCGAAGAGGTAGCGGGCGCTGAGTTCGAGCGTGGCTTCCTGCCCGGGATAAAACGCCTTGGGGGCCTGAAGCTTCGTTTCGATCTGAGGCGGACGGAACTCCTCGATCTGCACGGCGCGCTCGGCGACGACGGTCTTCGTGCCGGGAACGGTCAGCCGCAGCGAATAGGAACCGCTGTCGACCGTAGCGGGGATCGGTACGGAGACGACGCCCGTGCCGTCGGCGCCGAGCTTGATGACGCCGGAAGCCAGGTCGATGCCGCGGGCGGTCAGCGCCCAATTCAGCGGGAATTCGCCGGGCAGTTCGAGCACGGTGCTGCGCACGATCGCCTTGGCTTCGAGCGTTTCGCCCGGCTGCCAGAGCGCGCGCGGCAGGATCCACATGCCGTCGTAGGCGTCGTTCCACGGCGCGCCGGAGATGTCGACGTCGCGGCCGGAAAGCTGATTGACGCCGAGCTTGACGAAGGAGAGACGTCCTTCCTTTTCAACGGTGGCCACGGAAGGCTGAAGGTCTTCCTGCCAACCTTCGGCGACGCCGAAGGAAACCAGGCCGTCGGCATCCGTCGTTCCGTTCAGGAGCAGCTGATTTTTGCTGGAGTAAACTTTCACTTCGGCTCCGGACAGCGGCTTGCTGTCCGAGATCGAATTGGCCCAGATCTGCAGGCCGCGCTTGTACATGCGCGCCGACAGCGCCGTGTCGGTGATGGTGAGGAGCATTCTGGCGCTGTCCCACGTGGAGGGATCTCCGTTTTTGGCCTCGATCAGGTAGACGCCTTCGCCTTCGCAGCCGAGGCCGGCCAGATCGAGGGCGCGGCGCGCGGTCTCGTTGACCATGCCGCCGACGGCGTATTTCTTGGAACCGAGCGGTTTTGCCCAGCTGATGAAGCTGCCCTCGTCGTCAAGATCGAGCGCGGCGATCGGCACGTTGTTGTTGTAGAGCCGCCACGCCGAAACTTCGAGCGTTTCGATGTTGGCGCTCTCCACGGCGACGCACGGGGCCTCCGCGGGCGTGAGGAACATTCCGGCGGCGGGGAAGCGCACGAAAGAGGGCATGTCGGGGAAGATGAACGCTTTGACGAAATCTTCTTTCATCGGTTGGGCGTCCTGCCCGGTCAGTCCCTTGCGGATCGTCAGTGTGACGCGGCTGCGGGGCGCGAAATCGCCCTCGATGTTGAAGCCGTCGTAACTGCCGGTCAGTGTGAAGGGAACGGCGGGAGACAGTTCGATGAATCCTTTGGCCTTGGCCAGATCGACGCTGTTGTTCAGACCGACGCGGATACGCCCGCGGCCGGATTCGTTCATGTAGGCGTTGGAATCGGTCACCAGCGTTTCGGTGGAGACGTTCAGCGTCGCTTCGAGCCCGCCTGCCTGCGGCAGGTCGCCCTTGTCGGGCAGCAGCCCGCCCTCGACGAGGACTTTGACGCTCTTGCCGTAGACGGAGCTGGTGCGGACGACGATCTCTTTGGCGGGCGTCGCGCCCTGGATGTTGTAGCTCACGGAGTTGCCGGCGGCGTTGAAGATCTTCAGGAAGCCGCGCAGGCGCACGGGCGAGACTTCGGCGCTGAAGTCGAGGCGCAGCGTCAGCTCGCGGTTGGGCGACGTGCCGATGATGGTCACGCGGTCGAAGCTGAGCGCCGGGCGGTGGAACGTGAAGCTCTGACGTCCCGCGACCAGCGATCCGCCGGCGGTGCGGAGCCCGCCGGGGCCGAAATCGGCGTCATAGCGCGTGGCCGGCTGCAGATTGGCGGACGGCGTGAAGACCAGCTGATTCGTCTTCACCCACTTGGCCGTACCGGCCAGAGCCGGACGGAATTTGAGCGGCACCGCGCCGCCCGTGAGGGGCTTGTTCAGCTGGTTGCTTTTCACCACGTCGCCGCTGAAAGTAACGGTGAACTTCGGGCGGTTGGCCGTCACTTCGCCCTCGGGGGAGAAGCTTTTGACGGTCACATCGTTGGCCGCCCATGCCGCGCCGGCGAGAATCAAGCCGCACAGCAGGGCGCCGAAAAATTTGCGCATGGAAAGACCTCCTTGCGAGAAAGATTTTATGATGCGGAAAACGAGCTTACGGAAGCCGCGTTAACACCAGAAACGTTCCCCGTGGAACAGCTTCGGCCGGCGCGCGAATTCCGCCGGCAGGCTCGCGGTTGACCGCGCCGGGACGCGGAAGGACGACCGCACGGCCGGCGGCGTGGCCGGCGCCGACTTTTTGTTGATGAAGTACCAGGCGCCGCCGATAAGCGCCGCCGCCAGGAGCACGGCGATGGTGACGCGGAGCGCCGAGATCGGCGACTTGCCGCCGACCCGTCCGGTCTGGCCGTTGACCATGAAGTTGTAGACCTTGCCGTTGTAGCGGAACGACGACAGCCACACCGGCAGCAGCAGATACTTGAACTTGAGGTCGTCGTAGCTGGTCTGTACGTTGACGTTGGCGACCGTGTCGGCGCGGCATTCGTAGCGGATCTTCTGCTTGACCTGGCGTTCGAGATGGTCGTGGATCTCTTCGCGTCCCTGTTCCCAGCCGTCGTTGAGGCCGACGGAGTAGCGTTCGGCGGCGTAGCCGGCCAGGTATCGGGGGTTATAAGCGACGTTGGCCTCGGTGTCGAAGGGCAGGATCTCGTTCAGGATCGAGGCGTCGTGGCGCGCCGTGGCGAGCACGGGATGATCGTTGACGAATTCGCTGTAATCGCCGGAAGTGTAGTACCAGTCGGTGACCGTGCGGGTTTTGCCGTCGGCCTCCCTGACCGTGCGGTAGATGCCGTAGCGCCCGTCGTACTCGGACTCGGTCTGCGTGTCGAAGGTCCAGTAAGGCAGATAGACGCCGTGGAAGGCGTCGGGACGCGCCTTCTGCTTGGCCAGCGACGGGCAGAACAGTTTGCCGGCGATCCAGCGCTTGAAGTTCGCGCCGGCGGTCTTCTTGTCGATCTTGAACGGGCAGACGCCGCCGGGGGCCATGGTGTCGTCGTCCTGCACTTCCATGACCTGGTTGGAACCGCAGTAAGGGCATTCGTTGGCGACTTCGAGCGCGTCGTAGATCGTTTCCGCGCCGCAGGACTCGCAGAGAACCCTTTTCTTGGCGGCTCCCCAGTCGTGACTGGCGCGGTCTTCGGCGTCTTCGAAGTCGATCTCGCGGGCGGCCTCGCCGGCCGCGATCTCTTCGGCGTATTCGCAGTAGGGACATTTCATGCCGCCCGTGGCGGGGTCGAACTCCATGACGCCGCCGCACTGCGGGCATTTCTTGTCGGTCTCGTCCTTGGTTCGGACCCGTACAGGTTCCTGCTCATCCTGAAAGGCCGGTTTTTCTTCCATGGAATTTTCTCCTTTCGTCAAGCGCGATGCGGAAACTCTATGGGAAATCCCTTATTTGTTGATGTTGTCGTTCTCGTCGAAGGGATCGCCGCACTCGGGGCAGAACTTGGGCGGATGATGGGGATCCTTGGGCTCCCAGCCGCACTTGTCGCATCGGTAGAGCGGTTCGCCGGCGGGCTTTCTGGCGCCGCATTCGGGGCAGAACTTACCCTTGTTGACGTGGCCGCAGGTCGGGCAGGTCCAGCCTTCGGCCGAAGCCGGCGCGGGCTGAGGGGCGCCGCACTCCGAGCAGAACTTGCCGCGATTGCCGTCGTGTCCGCACGCGCCGCACTTCCAGCCGGCGGGAACGGGAGCCGGCGCCGGCTTCGCGGCCTGCGGGGCGGAGGCGGCGTGCTGCTGCTGCGCGCCCATGGCGAACAGATTGGCTGCGTTCATGCCGCCGGCCTGAGAGGCCATGTTCATGCCCGCGAAGGCGAACATCGGCCCCGTCGCCGTGTTGGAGGCGGCGGCGCGCATGGCGTCGGCCTGCGCCTGGCCGAGATGGGCGGCCATCATGTTGGGATTGCGGAGCACGGCGCTGCGCTGCATTTCCTTGATCATCTTCTCGTCCTCTTCGGACGCCTTGACGGAGTTCACGCCGAAAGCCACGATCTCGATGCCGCGCAGGGCGCCCCACTGTTCGGAAAGGATGTCGTTCAGCGCCTTGGCCATTTCCATGGTATGGGCGGGCAGGGAGCTGTAACGGATGCCCTGTTCGGAAAGGCGGGCGAAGGCGGGCTGCAGCGCCGTCAGCAGCTCGGTCTTGAGCTGGCTGTCGATCTGGTCGCGCGTGTAGACCTCGTTCACGTTGCCGCAGACGTTGGTGTAGAACAGCATCGGGTTGGTGATGCGGTAGGAATATTCGCCGTTGCAGCGGATGGCGATGTCGATGTCGAGGCCGATGTTGCTGTCGACGACGCGGAACGGAACGGGGTTGGCCGTGCCGTAGCGGTTGCCCATGATCTCCTTGGTGTTGAAGTAGTAGACGCGCTGCTCCTTGGGCGCTTCGCCGCCGAAGGAAATGCGCTTGCCGATGGTCTTGAAGCTTTCCTTGAGGCCGTGCCCGAGCCCGCCGTAGAAGATGCTCGGCTCGCTGGACGTGTCGTAGACGAACTCGCCCGGTTCGGCGCAGAGCTCGACGACTTTTCCCTGGTCGACGACGATCATGCACTGGCCGTCGGCCACGGAGATGATCGAGCCGTTGCTGATGATGTTGTCGCCGCCTTTGTTGTTGCCGCGCTTGCCCTTGCGTTTGTAGCCGCGTTCGACGAGCACGTCGCGTTCCATCGCGTCGCAGTAAAAGTACTCGCGCCACTGGTCGGAAAGCACGTCTCCCATGGCGCCGCCGATCGCTTTGAAAAGTCCCATTTTCAGCACCCCTCTCAGATTTCTTTCTCAAGTTTCCCCGAGAAATTATTCTTTATTAACATCATCGTAAGATTAACATAAAAAGCCGTTTCATGCACGGGGTTTTTGTCGGTTTTCGAGGCTTTCCCGCTTTTGAAAAATGAAAAACGCGCGCGGAAAAAAGGCAGCCTGATCGACGTTCTTGCCGCTATCATAAGCGCGCCGCCGCGAAAAGGCATCACCCGAAGGGGTGAAAACCGCGCCGCGTTCGTCCGCGGCGGCGCGGAAAGATTTTTTCGTCCCGCGCGGAACGAAAAAAAACGCCCCGCGAAACGTTTCGGCCTCGCGGGGCGGAAAGAACATTCCTTACTGGAGCGCGAACGGCAGTTTTTTGTAGATCACGACGACGCCGCCGGAAAAGCCGCGCGTCAGCTTTCCGTTTTCGAACTTGAGTTCGGCCTGGGCGAGCAAACTCTTGAGACTGAACGTGTAAACGCCGCTTTCGTTTGTCCACGCGCCGCAGTCGCGCCCGTCCGCGAAGACCGTGCCGTCGGAGCGGATCCAGATGGGACGGGCGTTGGCGCGGTAGTTGTCGCTGGCGATGCTCTTGGGCATTTCTTCGCCGTTTTTCGTCACGCCTGCGGGCTCCCAGCGGCCGATGAGCGGTTCGCTCTCGGCCGCCGCCGCTTCGGCCGCCAGCAGTTCGCTCATGAAAACGGACTTGAAGCGGCGCTCTTCGCCCTGGCGCGCGTAGATCACGCGCGCGCCGTCGGCGGCGAGGTTCTCGATGTGCGCGCCGCGCAGGACGAACTGATAGTTCTCGAACGTCATGACGAAGCGGTTGTTTTCGAGCTTCCACGAGCCGAACTTCTTGCCGTCGAAGAGCGTGCCGTCGGTGCGCACGGAAAGCGGCTGCAGCGGCGCGCGGGCCAGCCGGGCGGCGCGCTCGAGTTCGTCCCCCATGGCGTCTTTGCCGCCGGCGATCAGTTCCACCGGCGTCCACTCTCCGACGGCGGCGGCCAGCAGCTCGGGGTCGCTGGGGAACTCGCTGGGCAGCTTGCGGAAGACGAAGTGATAGCCGTCGGCGTCGCGGAAGTTGACGAGGCCGTTGTTCTCGACCCAGAGGCGGCCGCTGAAGTCGCCGAGCGTGTAGCCGCCCTTGCCGTCGGGCTTCCACGTCTCGTCGCGCGGCTCGAATCGGTAGGCGCCGTCCGTGCCGAAGGTGACGGTGCGCAGGCGGCCGGCGGCGGCTTCTTCCATCTCGGCGCCGGTCAGCGTGCGTCCGTTCACGCGCAGCTCGGTGGGGACCCATGTGCCGGCCAGTTTGCCGACGGCGATCAGGCGCGTCACCGCGGCGGCGTCTTTCTGCTCCTGCGCCTGGCGGCGGATGGCGGCGAAGCGCGCGTGGTATCGTTTGGCGGGGCTGTCGGCAAAGGCAATGCTGTGCAGGATGGCCATGATCTCCACGTCGGGAAGGATGCCCTTGCGCAGCAGTTCGCCGGTTTGTTCGGGCTTCAGCGCCGTCTGCGCGTCGGGGCCGAGCAGCGGGCGCTCCAGAATGGAAATGTTCATGGCGTCGCGGAATTCGTTGCCGACCGGTTCTTCCCTGCGGGGCCAGTCGGCCCACAGGATCATGTCGTACTGCGTGCCGGGGACGCGCTTGTCCTGATATTTCGACGGCGTTACGTAGAACGTGAAGGGAATGTCGTCGATCAGCGCGGACTGCAGCGTCGCGCCCGCTTTTTCCGCGGCGGCGGCGACCTTCTGCTGAAACTCTTCGGGCGAGTGGGAGTAGAGGATCTCCTGCGAGAAGCGCAGCGTCTTGGTGGTGATCCTGCCGGTCGGGGCCTTGAAGTCGAGCCAGCGGTCGGTGTCGAACGTGCCTTTCTTCCAGCCCTGCGGCAGCAGGAGCGTGGCGATCTTGCCCCGATATTCGCCGCCCGACTGGATCACTTCGGCCACGGTGACGGCGCTCCTCGCCGCGGCCGAACCTGCGGCGAGGAGCAGCGCCAGAACGAGGGCGCGCGGGATTTTCATTTTTTGTGCCTCCCCTTTAATATTTCATCGTGTGCCAGCCTTGCGAGCCGCCGTAGGCGACATCGAGGTGCACGACGGAGTCGTTCCAGATGCGGCGCAGCTCGGTCAGGCTTTTGCGCAGGCGGCGCGTGTAGACGGGACCGCCGCCGCTGGAAATGGAATCGCCGGTGTCGAAGGCGGTGGCGGCGACGTTCTTCCACGCGCGCAGGCTGCCGCCGATGGTGTCGCCGTCGTTCAGGGATTCGATGGTCGTCAGCGCTCCGTCGAGCAGATCGAACGCGTTGAGCAGGATCTTTTCGTCGGCGTCGACGATGGGCTGGATCTCGGCGTAACCGGGCAGTTTCAGCACGGCTTCTTTCGCCTGGCTGAACGAGGCGTGGGCTTTCTCCCATTCTTTCTTGAGCGCTTCGAACATGCTTTTCTGCTCGTTCAGTTTCGAGTCGCTGCAGGCGACGATCTGCGAGTCGAGGACGCGCATCTCGTTCTCGAAGTAGGGCTGGGCGCGCAGGACTTTCAGCGCGTATTCGTTCAGGCCGGCGTAGTTGAAGACGTCGACGAAATCGACGTTCCAGGGATAAGGGCCGCTCGCTTTCACGCCCTTCAGATCGACGTTGTTCTTCAGCTTTTGGGCGGCTTCGACGAACTTGCGGTAGGCGGCGTCGTAGCCGTTCATGAGCTTTCTGTAAGCCGGCCCCATCTCTTCGAACCATTGGAAGGAAGTGTTCAGTTTCTTGGCGCGGATGACGGCCCGGTTGCCGGCGAGGATGTTGAGCATGCGCCCTAACGTGGTCCGGCAGAGGGAGGTATCGTTGTAGCGCTGGAAAGCGGCAGCTATCTCCCGGCAGCGCTGGATCTCCGCCGGCGTGCCGGTGAAATTCAGCGCTATCGAGAGCGTCGTCGGCGAATACATGAGGCTCACGTACTGTCTCAGATCGGCGTCGCGGTCGGGATCCCGAAAAGCGTCGCCCTTGACGAGCGCGGCGCGGGCGCTGAGTTCCTGCGCGATACAGCCTTTGCAGAAGGCAAGGTCGTTGGGCCTCTGCGCCTCGGACGGTTCCTGCGCGGCGGCGGGCAGCGCGGCGCTCAGGCAGAAGATCAGGACGGCGGTCAGTCTTTTTGCGGAAGGAAACATTTTTCTTCAGCTCCTCTCGGGGGTTAAAAGCGCGGCTGGTAGTCGTAAACGTACCAGCGCCCGCCGCCTTCGCGGCGCAGGCGGTGCGGATGCGGCGAACCGACGGCTTTGCCGTTTGCGTCCCAGGCGCGGGTCTCGACGACGGCTTCTTCGATCTTCGTGCCGCCGACTTTGTTCAGGGTTTCTTTCTGACCGGCGTCGAGGAAGAAGTTCTCCAGGTCGTTTTTGTCGTCGAAGCCTTTCAGCACGCTGATCTTCGCCTGGCCGAAGGTGACGTGCACGTACTCGCCGTGGAAACGCCCCTGATGCAGGTCCCAGTGGTAGGAAAGCAGTCCCTTGCCGGTGTCTTCCTTGTAGCAGTCGGGGTAGATGCACTCGCGGTAAAGGTCGTAGTTCTTTTCCTTGATGGCGGCGACGTAGATCTCCATCAGCCGTTCGGGCGAGACGTCCGCTGGAACGGACGTGACGCTGTACCAGCTCTTTTTCCTCTCCGCGACGATGTCTTCGCCGGCGAACGCGCCGCCCGCCTCGCCGTCCGGCGTGTGATAGGCCATGACGTGCCCCGGGACGTACAGCGCCACGGGCGTGACCACCCAGCCGTACTGGAAGCCGCCGACTTTTTTCTCGCCGGCTTCGGGGATCTCGGCGGTGATGTCGGTGATCTTGCCGAGCACGGTCCAGCTCTTCGCCTCTTCGAGTTCGGTGTCCACCTGGCGGCGGAAGCGTTTGGCGGCCTCGTAAGGCCCAAGCCAGGCGCGGCTGCCGATGTCGACGAAGTAATAGCCGGCGGACGGCTTGCCGGCGAAAACGTACTCGCCCGTCGCGCCGTAGAACTGGTGCTGCGGGTACTGCACGTCGTCGAGCACGACGTATTTGCCTTCCAGGTCGCTGACGGCGGTCTGTTTGGAGTCGGGCGCGGGGAAAGGCTTGTCGATCAGCGTGTCCCGATATTCGGCGAGCTTCTCGTCCCACGCCTTTTTGCCCAGCGCGGCGATCTCGCGGCGCAGATTCTCCTCCGTGCGTAGGTAGGCGGTCATCTCGGGGGTGATCTGGATGTAGTCCCCCTTGCTCTTCATCAGCGCGCTCTTGGTGCGCTGGAACAGCTCTTCGACCTTGGGATCGTCGGGGTACTGGAGCTTGAGCGCCTGCACGCGGCTGAGCGCGTCCTGCTTGCCGCGCCAGACCGTCTTTTCGCCGCCGCGCTGGCGTTCCACCTCTTTCTCGAACTCGCGCACGTAGTATTCGGCGTGTCCGATCAGATGCTCCTTGCTGATCGCGCTTGCGGGCGCGGCGTTCAGCGCTCCGGCGCAGACGGCGGCGGTGAAGAGCAGCAGCGATTTCCTTTTCATGCGCAGTGAAGCCTCCTTAAATAGAATAAATGGATTGAACGATGCCGGTTTGCGATCTTCATAACTTATCGAAAAAATATGTTAGCACGAACGGATTGAAAAATCACCCTGCATAAATTTTTGAATCCTGATAAAATAACGCCGATGGAAGCAATCGAAATTTTTCGTCCGCGTTGTGCCGTGAAATGCAAAAAGCGTCGAAGCGCGCAACGCGGCGGAAAAAATCTCGAACGCCGGGCGGAGGCGAAGGATATGGTCCGAATCATGATCGTCGAGGATCAGACGATGGTGCGCGACGCGCTGAAAAACAGCCTGGACGGCGTCGAGGATTTCAACGTCATCGCCGCCATCGCCGACGCGGCGCTGGCGGAACTGTACTGCGAGAGGACGTCTCCCGATCTGGTGCTGATGGACGTGTGCACCGAGAACGATTCCAGCGGGCTGGACGCGGCGGCGGCGATCAAAAAACGCTTCCCGCAGGTGCGCGTGGTGATGATGACGGGGCTGCCGGAGGTGACGTTCGTCGAACGGGCCCGCGAGGCGGGGGCCGACAGCTTCGTCTACAAGGATCTGGACGTGAACGGCCTGGCCGGCGTGATCCGCGACACCTGCGCGGGCAAAAGCGTCTATCCGGGACGACGCGAGGAAGTTCTCAACTTCGGCGAACTGACGCGGCGCGAGCGCGAGGTGCTGGTGCTGATCTGCGACGGGCTGTCGCGCCGGGAGATCGCCGAGCGGCTGAACATCACGGTCAACTCGGTGAAGACGCACTTTTCGAACATCCTCTCGAAAACGGGCTACGAGAGCGTCGCCAAGCTGGCGATCTTCGCCGTCTCCAACGGTTTCATCAACACGAAAATATAGGACGGAAGCTCCGGAACGGCCGGAGCTTCTTTTTTTATGCCTCGCGCTCTTCCGGCGGCAGTTTTACGGTCACGGTGAAGCGCGGCGAAGTCGCGATCTCCAGCGTGCCCCCCGCTTCGGCGGCGAGGCGGCGCATGCCGGCCAGCCCCTGGTTTTCTTTGAGCGGCCGGTCGCCGTCAAAGGGCGCGCCGTCGTTGGCGACGCGCATCGCCAGCCCCGCGCCGGTGCGCTCGATCCGCGCCTCGACGCGGGACGCGCCCGCGTGTTTGACAGCGTTGGTCGACGCTTCGCGCAGGATCTTGATCAGTACCGCGGCCTGCCGCTCGTCGCGGGGAAGCCGGCCTTCCACGCTCAGTTCGACGCCGATGAAGCCGAACGACCGCTGCAGGTCGGCCAGCAGCCGCGCGGCGGGCGCCGTGACGTCGGCGCGCAGGTCGTCGATCAGGCCGGAGAGGAGCGGCAGGAAGCGCTCGAGGTCGTGGAAATTTTCGCCGCCGCGCTGCAGGTACTGCTGCATCAGGTAGATGCGGTGTCCCGCCATGTCGTGGATGCGGCTCTGCAGACGCGCCAGCTCCTGCTCGCGTTTGACGGCGGCAAGCGCTGCTCCGGCTTCGCGCAGCTCTTCGGCGCGCGCGGCCAGTTCTTCGTGAAGCTTTTGCAGCTCGCGCGTGAGCCGGTCGGTCTCGGTCACGCAGGCGGCGAAGATCGCGCTGAACGCGCGTCCCTCCACGTCGAGCAGGCGGCGCGAAAATTCCCACGACTGGCCGTCGGCGCGGAACAGCAGCGCATCCGCGAGCGCGATCCGCTCGACGCCCTCGCGGAGCGCGCCGCCGTTCAGCGCCTGCCAGAACGCCTCGCCGTCGCGCAGCGGCCGGGCCGTGAGCGTTTCGGCCAGAAGCAGCATCTGCCGGTTGGCGAGCACGGGGCGGCCCGTGGGATCGCTGAACAGAACGCCGTCCGGCAGCCGGTCGAGCGCTTCCTTGATGGAGTGGCGCGCGACGGAACGGCGGCGTTCGCGCCGCGCGCGGGCGTCGCACCAGGCGGCCCGCAGCGCGAAGAACGGCAGCCCGAGGACGAACAGCGGCGCGAAAAAGCGCGCGCGGTCGAAGCAGGGCAGCGCGGCGAACGCGAAAAACGCGCCCGGCAAAAACATCGACCGGCGCGAGACGACGCCGAAAACGACAAGCGGGACGGCGCTCAGCCACCGCCACGGCGTCAGCGGGAAAACGGCCTCTGTCCCCGCGTAGCCGCGGCAGTGGACGGAGAGAAGCAGCGCAAAAGCGCCCAACAAATACAAACCGGTCAAGAATTCTCCGAAGCGCTCGGCGCGCAGGCCGGGGCGTTTCCGCTGCAAGGCCAGCTCCAGCGACAGAAAAACTTCGAACAGCAGCGCCAGAGCGGTCAGCCCCATCAGGGCGATACGGAAAAAGGCGTCGAACGCCAGCAGCTCGTTCATGGGCGCGCCTCCTTTCCGTCGGCGAGAAGCGGCAAGCGGCAGGTCGCGTACAGGCTGCCCTCGTCGCGTTCGAGACGATACGCGCCGCCCAGACGGCGCAGCGTTTCCCGCAGCGGCGGCGGTAAAAGCGCCGCTTCGTCGGGCGGCTGCGCGCTTTCGATCACGAGACGCAGTTCCAATTCGTCGCCGGCGCGCCGCAGCCGCATCAGCAGCGACGCGGGCGCGGCCGTCAGGCAGCATTCCAGCGCTTCCTCGAACAGATCGTAGACGAACATGCCTGTCCGCGCCGGCACGGCGCCGCTTTCGGCGCAGAACGGGGCGCAGTCCACGCCGGCCGGCGCGGCGCAGCGGGCCGATTCCATGGCGGCCTGCATGATCTCGGCCAGCGGCAGCCGGTTCGACTGTTTGCTTTTCAGGAACAGATGACTCTTGCGCTTTACGGCGCAGATCAGCACGCCCAGACGGGCGAGGGCGCGGCGGACCGTTTCGCGATCTCCCGCGGCGGGGCGTTCGGGAATGGCCGCGAGAAGCCGGCGCGCCGCTTCGATCTTGTCCTGCATGCGTCGTTCGACTTCGGCGCAGAGGCGGTTCTGCCAGCGCAGTTCCAGCAGGCGGCCGCGGATCTGATTGCGCTGCGCCAGCAGGCGGTTGCCGCGTTCGCGTTCGCGCGTCAGTTCGCGCAGTTTTTCCTGAAGCGCCAGGAGTTCGCTCACGTCCTCCTCCCACAGGACCGAGCCGCCGCGCAGCGGCCACAAACGGCGCTGCGTCCCCGGCGGCGCGTCCGCCCCCGGACGGGGCGGGGCGAGGCGGGTGCGGTAGACGGGCGTTCCCCGTTCGTCCTCGATCCACATCCGCGCCGGGGCGAGCGCGAACAGTTCCTCGTAGCGGCTGTTGCAGGGAAGCGCGCCGCTGCACAGGCAGCTTTCCCAGAAGAGGAAGACCGCGACGGCCGTGGCGAAAATAAAGCCGCCGCCCGGCAGCCAGGCGGGCCGTTTGACGAAATACAGCCAGACGTAGAGCGCGAAAGCGACGAGGATCGCGATCGGCGCGGCGGCGCGGCGGGCGCGGGCCGGCGAGGCGGCGTTTTTGATCAGCCCGGCGGCGAAGCACAGCGTCGAGAGCGCGATCCAGCCGACGAGGATTTTTTTCGCCCCCGCGGCCAGCGGCAGGACCGCCGCCAGCCACAGCGCCAGCGAAACCGTCAGATGGAGCGTCAGCGCCCGGTCCAGCGGCGGCGCGTCGAGCGGCTGCGAGGAAACGCGCAGGATCAGCAGATCGAGCCACGGCAGCAGCGCGAAGATCAGCCAGCTGACAACGTCCATGCCGCGCAGCGCCGCCGTCTGCATGAGGCGGTATGCCTGCCACCGGTCGCGGGCCATGGGCAGATTGAACGCCGCCAAAAACTGCAGCGCCCGCAGCGCGATCCAGAAAAACAGCAGCAGCGCCGTTCCCTGCATGCCGCGGCGCAGCGCCGGATGAACGACGCGGCGCTGCAGCGACCAGCTCCATCCGCACAGGACCGCGAGAAAAAGCAGATGCCCCAGCCCCTGCCCGACGCCGCCTTCCAGTGCCGTCATGGTCGTCTCACCTCCGTGCGGCGAAATTTCTTTTTCTGGAGCTTATCCTATCATGACGCGGCGGAAAAGCATCACCCGAAGAGGTGAAGTTTTGAATTTTTTCAAAGGCAGGCGGCGCGAAATAAATACGGTCAATCATCATGCAGGATAAAATGTTCCATGTAGAACGTTTTTCGCGAGCCCTTGCGGCGTCTTGTGGGGATTTGCATGTTAAAAAGCCGATAACCGACCGGTGGTTGGCTATCGGCTTTCGTTGCCGTTGGCATATGCGAAGAGAAGCGCGCGACGGCTGTTTATTTTTTGAACTCGATCGAATTGAACACGTCGGTGGCCGCGTCGCTCCCGTGATCGCCGACGATGGTGATGCAGCCGTACGCGCCGCCGCCGAGGTCGAAAACTTGGGCGTACAGGGGCTGGCCGTTGGCCGCGCCGGTGTATTCCCAGGCTTCGCCTTCGCCCTCCATCCTGACGAGGTCCTGAGAGCCGTGCGCTTCGGCCATGCGGGATGCGGCGTCCTGCAACGGCGTGCCCGCCGCGGGCATTTTCGTCACCGTGAAGACGATCGCTTTGTCGGGAGACGCAAGCGCGGCGGAGTTTTCGCCGTCCGCCTGGAGCGTCCAGCCTGCGGACGGCGTCTCGGCGGTGAAAAAACCGGCGTCGACTGGGGCGGCGGACGCCGTCGCGGCCATCGCCAGCGTCGCCGCGAGCGCGAGAATTTTTTTCATGGAAGATTCCTCCTCAAAAAGTCACGACGCTCCGGCCGCGCGGCCGGAGTTTTCGGATTCCCGATCTACGGCTGTAATCATATCACGCCGGCGCGTTTCGCGAAAAGACGCAGGAGGCGAAAAAATCGCCTTTTCAGGTGAGGCCGCGGACCTTTTTTCTGATAAGATAAGGGAACGGAAAACAATCTTTTCGTCAGCGTCCGGCCGTCGAAAAACGCCGGGCGGAATCGAGAAAGGCGTGAGATCGATGAAGGCAAGGAAACTGATCGTGGGAGTTCTCGCGGCGCTGGTATCCGTTTCGCCGGCTTTCGCCGCGCCGGCGAAAACGCGGGAACTCTACGCGGCGGATCCCGGCGAAGGCAGGGTGTACAAGCTGGAACCGGGACGGAAGACCGAACTCGGCTTCGAACTTCACGAGGTCAAATCGGGCGGCGAAACGCGGTATTACTGGGCGGCGCTCGATCCGAACGCGACGGACGAGGCGCTTCCCGAGTCCGGCGTGGCGTTTTTTGCGCCGGACGGGCGCCAGAGCGCGCTGCTGCCCTTGCAGGGCGGATTCGACGGCGCCTGCGTGGCCGCTTCGCCTGACGCGGCCAGATTCGTGCTTTCGGTGCCCGACGGCGAGGCCGGGCGCGTCAACCGCGTCTACGATTTTGCGCAGATGAAGCCGCTGACCTCGGTGCGCGGTTCCATCGTCGACTGGGGCGGCCCCGTCTGGGTGGACGAACGCCGCTTCGTCTACACGTCGTTCGACGACGCGAAGATGAAGAAGCCCGGCCTTGAAGGCGCGGAAGCCGGTTATCTCTCCGTGCGCCTTTTCGACGCGGACAGCCGCCGTTCGCAGACGCTCAAAGCGGCCACGCCGACGGACGAGTACGCGATGATGGGTTATTGCGACGGCTTCGTCACCATGGCGCATTATTACGTGGACGACGCGTCGCAGTGGGCGGCCGGCGGCCCCGAGGAAAACGGGGCGCTGCGCTCGGAGCGCACCTATTGCTGGCTGCCGGGCTGGAAGCCCGGCGAGTGGTGGCGGACGCCGAAAGCGGTGTTCAGCGTCGATGCCGAAAACGGCCGCGTGTTTGCCGGCGAGGGGCGCGAGCGCAGGGAATACGCCGTCGAGCTTCGCCAGGGACAGTTCCCGGACGCTTTCTCGCCGTTCGACGACGAAGCGGTGAGGGTGGACTATTACTGGTTCGTCGCCGGCGGCGAAGGGGATCCGGCCGGCGAGATCCCCGTGCTCTACGTCTTCACGCTCTCGCAGGACAACGCCGAGGCCGACGATCCGGCGCTGACGGCGGCTTTTTTCGTGGGCGAGCCGGAGAGGATCCGCGACGTCGGCATCTCGCCCAAGGGCGAGCGCCTGATCGTGGCCGTCGGCGAAGAAGGGTCGCAGGTCCGCGACCTCGAACTGTACCGACTGAGCTATTACGAGCACGAGGCGTTTTGCCACCTGGCGACGCTGCGCCCTGCCTACGGGGCGTTTTACTGGTTCGATCCCTGGCGCGCGGTCTATTCGGCGCTGAACCTCGAGGCCGACCTGCAGAGCGGGCGCGAGCCGGGCTACGCGCTGGACGTGCGCGTGTACGACAGCGCCGTGGGCGAGGATTATCGGATCACGGAGAGTTCGACGCTCGACAGCTATCAGGCCGTGGGGCTGAGCGAAGACGGGGACATCGAGATGGAGCAGATCTCCGTTCCCGATCTGGCGGACTGGAAAGACCCGGGCAGGGAACGGCGCACGCGCCTGAAGGGGCGGATGCCCGCCGCCGGCTAAGACTTGCCGGACGGTAAAAATTCCGCCGCGCTTCGAGGCAGCTGGAAGCGCGGCGGAATTTTTTTTACGCGGGGACGGGCTTATACTATTTCTTGATAAAAAGCGTTAACATAGTTTGCAGGGCGCTGCGAGGGAGTTCAGTCGCTCAGAACTCTCTCGACCGCTGCGCAGTCTGCGCAGCTCGCTTTGTGAATCTCCCCCGCAGCGCCCTTATGTTCGGCCTTTTAGGGCTTGTTTAAAAAACATTTCAGCTTGTATTATTTCAATAAAATAACACTGGCAGCGACAAGAACAAAAGCGAAAAACGAAGCGTCAAGTTTGTCATAGCGGGTGAAAATTCTACGGAACCATTTGATTTTCTGAAAGAAACATTCAACCAAGTGTCGTTCCTTGTAAACATGCTCATCTATAAACCACGGTTCGGGATTATCGCTCTTCGGCGGGATAGTGTAACTTCCCTCCCGAGAAGTAATGTACTCTCTGATGGCTTGCGAACCGTAAGCCTTATCGCCGATGACGTTGCTCCCTCTGATTTCCGCTTGCCCGAGCAAGGACACGGCATGGCGGGAATCGTGGTCATTGCCGGGACTGAGCAGGAGCGCCAGCGGATTGCCTAAACCATCTACTATCGCATGAATTTTCGTATTCTTGCCGCCTCTGGACATGCCAATCGCTTGAGCCCCTTTTTTCCCCCTTCCGGGGTTTTCCCTCTCCCGTTGGCACTTTGATGTACTTTGCAGGACGTGGAGTCGATAGAGAGATTTTCCATGTCGGCATCAGCGCTTAGGGCGGCAAAGATCGCCTCGAATATTCCCCGCTGTTTCCACAGCCTGAAACGTGCGTAAACTGCCTGCCATTTGCCGTAACGCTCCGGAAGATCTCTCCATGGCGCTCCACTTCTGGCAAGCCACAGAATCCCATTGATGATCCTGCGGTTATCGTATTTTGCCGGGCGTCCACGTTGACCTGATTTCGGGTGTTCGGGCGGCAGCATTCTCTTGATTCGATTCCACTCGCTGGAGGTCAGTTCATATCTTCTCTCTTCCATGAGAAAAGTTTAAGCGATTGGATCGATTTAGGCAACTTTGACGTTTTTTAAACAAGCCCTAATTGAGAAATAGTATTATTCGTAGCGCGGCGGCGCGTGACGCTTGGCGTCGGCGTCGCGCTCTTCCAGGCCGTGGATCTCCTTGCCCAGCGAGACGCTGAGCACGACGCGGATGATGACGATGGCGGCGAGGACGCTGACCGTCTGCAGATCGGGGTTGCAGATCGTCAGGATGATGTCGGCGGCGACGAGAAACTGCAGCCCGAGCAGCATGATCTCGCCGAAAGTGCGGCGCAGCCGCAGCCAGCCGCCGCGCATGTCGACGTCGACGCGGTAGTTTTCCAGCGCCAGCGCCACGATGCGGTACAGGGCCAGCAGCACGCCCTAGGCGATGATGAAGATACTGATCAGTTCGATCGCGGACGCGACCCAGCGGGCGATTTCTACGCTCACAATAGTTCCTCCTTACGGGAAACAGCAAATTCATATTTAACGATTCGTTGGTATAATAACCGATTTGGGCGCTGTTGAAAAGAAGCAATTTCCCGTCCGGAAAAATCTGAAGTCTGGGCGGCGGCGCTTCTTTCATCTATAATGGACGGGAGAAACGGCGCCTTTTTGGCGAAAAGAACGGAGCGGAGGAAAAACGATGATCAGGATGATCGCGACCGATCTCGACGGCACGCTGCTGGCCCCCGGCGGCCTGTCCATGCCGGAGCGCAACCGCGCGGCGCTGGAAAAAGCGGCGTCCCTGGGCGTGCGCGTGGTGATCTGCACGGGGCGGCTGTTCGCGGGCGGGCGCAGGTACGCTTTGACGGCGCCGGGCGACCAGCCGGTGATCTGCGTCAACGGCGCGGTCGTGCGCATGAGCCGGTCGGAGACATACCTGCGCCGCGTCGGTCTCGAACCGGGACTGGCGCGCGAGGCGCTGGACCGTTTTCGCGCGGCGGGGGCGAAGCCGTGGTTTTACGTCGGCGACGTCTGCTTCGCCGAAGAAAGCTCCGACGCGCTCGACGCCCTGAAACGGCGCACGGGCGCGTCGGTGGAGCTCGTCCCCGACCTGGCGGCGAAATACGGCGAACGGCCGGAAAAACTTCTCGCGCTTCTGACGCCGCAGCAGGTCGAGGCGCTGCACGGCGATCTGACGGCGCGCTTCGGTCCCCGGCTCTACGTGACGCGCTCCAGCGAGCGCCAGATCGAAGCGCTGGCGCCGCAGGCGAACAAGGGACTGGCGCTGGCGATGGTGGCGCGGCGCTTCGGCGTCGCCCGCGAGGAGATCGCCGCGTTCGGCGACAACTACAACGACCTCGAGCTGTTCCGGGCCGCGGGCATCCGCGTAGCGATGGAAAACGGCGCAAGAGAGCTGAAAGAACAGGCCGATATTATCGCCCCGCCGAACGGCGAGGGCGGCGTCGGGCAGATCGTCGAGCGCCTGCTGGCGCAGCGGCGGTGAGGCGGGGACAGGAAAAGAGGCGCGTAAACAAAAAAGCTCGAAGCGGCAGGGCCGCTTCGAGCTTTTTTATACGGCGCGGCGTCAGCGGGCCAGCTTTTCGCGGAGCAGGCGCAGCAGACGCTTTTTGTCTTGGGGGCTCATGCGCTCGTTGAAGCGGAGCAGGCGGCGCAGGCCGTTGCCGTTGATCGTGGCGCGCGGGTCGGCGCCGGCGTTCAGCAGGGCTTCCGCCGCCAGCGGGCTGGGGTTGTAGCGCACGGCGCAGATCAGCGCCGTGCGTCCTTCGCCGTCCCTGGCTTCGAGCGCTTCGCCTTTTTCGAGCAGATAGGCGATGATCTCCGGCGCGGCGGCGTTGGGATTGGCGGCGGCGAGCATCAGCGGCGTGACGCGGGCCGGGTCGCGCTTCAGCGCGGCGTTCAGCTTTTTGAGACGGCGGCGTTTGGCGGACGCGGACAGCGCCGCCGAAGCGCGGATGCGCGCGGCGCGCAGCGCCGGGCGCGAGAGCAGGCGCGTGTTCCGCGACACGGCGGCCAGCGCCGGAGCTTCTATAAAGCGTGATCTCTGTCCGGCGGCCGGCTGCGGCGAACGGCCGGACGCCTTGTTGACGAGAGCGGGGGAAGCGGCGCGGTGCGGCGGCCGGGGCGCGGAAAGCGGCGCTCGTTCGCCGCGGACGCTCACGAGCCGGGCGCATTCTTTCACCGTGCGGCAGACGGGCAGGACCGCAAGGAGCGCCGTCTGCCGGGCGACGCTGCGGGGCGTCAGTTCACGGTCGAGAAAGCGGACCATCGCCGCGGAATGGCCGCTGCGCACGGCCACCAGCGCGGCGGTGCGGCCGGAGCGGTCGGCCGTTTCCGGATCGGCGCCGGCGTCCAGGAGCTTTTTTGCGATCGCCACGGCCGCGGGCGCTTCGTTGGCGGCGGCGAGCATCAGCGCGGTCAGACCGTCGCGATTGCGGGCGTTGACGTCGGCCCCAGCGGCTACCAGCGCGTCGATGACGTCGGTCCTCGTGCTGAAGCGGGCGGCCGTCATCAGCGGCGTCCAGCCGGCGTCGTTCGCCTGGTTCGCGTCCGCGCGGCTGTTGAGCAGGAACGCGATGATGCCGGGCGCGCCGTCCGTGGCGTTGCGGGCGGCGAAATGGATCGGGCAGTCTCCGCCGCGGCGCGGCTGCACGGCGTCGGCGTCGGCGGCGTAAAGCGCTTCGACGACGGCGGGATCGCTTGCGTACTGACAGGCGATCATCATCGCCGTCGTGCCGTCTTCGCTCTCGGCCGACGCCAGCGCATGGTATTGCGTGAGCAGCCTGGCGACGAACGCGGCGGGTTTGTCGAAGCGCAGCGCGAACATCAGCGGCGTCCAGCGCTCTTTGCTGCGGGCGTTGACGTCGGCCCCGGCGGCCAGAAGCGCTTCGGCGGCGGCCGTGTCCCCGCCGGCGCAGAGCGCGAGCGTCAATGGCGTCCAGCGGTTCGTGCCGGCGACGTTGACATCGGCGCCGCCGACGGACGACGACTCGGCGGCGTCCAGCGCATCCGCCGTCGGCGCGGCGGCCTCGCCGGCGCCGCAGGCCGTCAGCCAGACCACGATCAGCAGTTTTTTCAGATTCATGGCAGAACCTCCGGTGAAATTCTTTGTTGGGGGAAAAGAGCGAATTTTCGCAGTTCATCATATCACAACCGAAGCCCGAATGAGCGCGGCAATCTTTTGTTTCGCCGCGGGGTAGTGTAGAATCAATGAGACGATTCGAACTTGCGAAGGGAGGACTGAGCCGATGGATATGATGCAAGGGCGTCCGTTCAAGGGCAGAACGCTGGAACGGATCGAAAAATTTCTGGCGTCGCTGGGGCTGGACTACGACGACGGCGTGGAGATGACGGCCTGCGCCTGCGACGAGGAGGGCGAGGTGGTCGCCACGGCGTCGCGCCAGGGCGCGGTGATCAAGTGCGTCGGCGTCAGCGCGGCGCGTCAGGGCGAGGGGCTGGCGGCGTCGGTCGTGAGCGAGGTCGTGACCGACGCGATCCAGGCGGGGCTGACTCATCTGTTCGTGTTCACGAAGCCGTCGAACCGGCAGATCTTCGACGATCTGGGATTTTTCCCGATGGCGGAGACCGCCGACGTGCTGCTGATGGAAAACCGCCGCGACGGCGTGAAGCGCTTCGTCGCTTCGCTGGAACGTCCCGTCCGGGACGGCGTGATCGGCGCCGTGGTGGTGAACTGCAATCCGTTCACGAAAGGGCATCGCTACCTGATGGAGACGGCGGCGTCGCAGTGCGATTTTCTGCACGTCTTCGTGCTTTCGGCGGAAAAGAGCCTTTTCCCCGCGGCGCTGCGGCTGGAGATGGTGCGCCGCGGCACCGCGCACCTGAAAAACGTCGCCGTGCATCCGACCGGAGATTATCTGATCTCGGCGGCGACGTTCTCCGATTATTTCCTCAAGGACAAGGCGCGCGCCGGCGACGTCAAGTGCGAACTCGACCTGACCATCTTCGCGCGCTGTTTCGCCGAACCGATGAACATCACGCGGCGCTTCGTCGGCACGGAGCCACTCAGTCCCGTGACGGAGCGTTACAACGAAGCCATGAAGGTGTTTTTGCCGCCATTGGGCGTCGAAGTGACGGAAATCCCCCGCTGCGAGGCCGGCGGCGCGCCGATCAGCGCCATGCGCGTGCGCGCGCTGCTGGAACGCGGCGGCCTTGACGAGCCGGAGTTGGCGGCGCTGTTGCCGGAAACGACGCTGGCGCTGCTGCGCGAGTACCGCCGATAGCGGCCGCGGCCGCATGGGACGAGGAACGAAAGGAGAAGCGCCATGCCCTTTGAACTGTACGCTTACCGGCGTATCGGCGATCTGGAACGGCTGCTGCGCGCCCTGCCGCCGGCGCGGGGCCGCACGTTCCTCGTGGCCGGTTCGGGCGACCGCGAACTGCTGGCCGAAACGCTGTCGGGAACGGAGACGTCGCCGGAGTATCGGATCCGCCGCTGGGACGAGATCTACCGCTTCTTTGCGGAAGAACTGAGCGTCGAAAAGCCGCGCGTACAGATCGACCCGCCCGACCACTGGCTGCTGCTCTGGAGCATCGTCAAGCGTTACCGTGAATCCGGCGGCGTCCTGCCGGCGGGCGCGCAGCGCCGCGGCTTTCTGACGCTGCTGGGCTCGCAGATCCGCGAGCTGATCAGCGAAGAGGTGCCGCCGGAAAGCCTCGCGGCCGTCTGCGAAGAAGGCGACCAGCTCGGCCGGGCCTTCGTCAGCCTGTACCGCGCGTATCTCGGAGCGCTCGACCGGCAGGGGCTTTCGGACAGCGCCGGCGTCACCACGGAAACGCGCAAACTCCTCGACCTGCCCGGCGCGGCGGACGTGTGCCGTTCTCTCGATCTCGTGCTCGTCGGATTTTCCAGCCTGACCCATTCGCAGCTGGCGCTCGTGCGCGCGCTCGTCGGGCACGGCGCGGCCGTGCGCCTGTGCGCGCCCGTCGCCGATCTGGCCGGGGCCTACGGCGCGGCGCAGCAGTTCGGCGTCGACGGCGAAGCGCTGTCGGAACGGCGGCCGCTGCGCGCGGTGAAGATCCAGGGCGGCGACCCGCGCCAGGAACTGGAAACGGCGGCGCGCTCGCTGGCGCTTTGGGAGCGAGGCGAAGGGCCGCTGGCGGAGTTGGGGCCGTGGCCGGGGCTGGAAGCCGTGGCCTTTTCGATGCCGCGCTCCCGCCTCGCCGAGGCAAAAGAAGTCTTTGCACGCTACGGCCTGCCCGTCTTTTGGGATTTCCGCCGCGCGATCAGCGAGACGCCGCTCTGGCAGCTCTCGTCGGCCTGTCTCGAAGCGGCCGAGAGCGGCTGGCAGACGGAGCCGACGCTGCGGCTGCTGTCGCTGCCGTGGCTGTGCGGATCCGAGCTCGACATAGAACGGTTGAGAGCGTTCCATCCCCGCGGCGCCAAAGGCTGGGAAAAAGCGCTCGACGGCGCCGGCGCTTCCGCCCGCGCCGCGTTCGTCGACTGCCGCCGCTATGCCGCGAAAGTGCGGCGCGGCGGGACGGCGCTGGAACTGCTGACGGCGCTGCGCGCGTTTGCCTCGGGGCGGGCGCTGATCGTGGCGCGGCTGACGGTCGATGCGCCGGAGCTGGACGGCCGCATCGCCCTGTTCTCGGAAGCGCTGCGCGAGCTGGACCGCAAGATCCTTTTCATCAAAGAAGTCGTACGCGACCTCGGCGAGTTCGGCTCGCAGAAACTTTCCGGCGCCGACGCGCGCGCCTACCTGTCGGCGTGGGCCGACGGCACGACCGCCTCGCCGGGGCAGCGCGAGGCCGGCTGCCTGACGGTCTTCGCCGGCGCGCCGTCGCCGCTGTTCCACGCGCCGTACTGGTTCATGATCGGCACGGAAGCTTCGCAGTGGCCGGGCGGCCTTCGTGAGTCGCCGCTGCTCGACGAGGCGCGCAAGGAGCGCCTCCACGGTCTGAGTTCTCTGGGGCTGGACCGCAGCCATCTGCCCCTGCTGTCGGAACAGCGGTGGCAGCGCGAGTTCCTTTTCCGCCGTTTGATCGCCTGCGGCGACCTCTGTACGTTCCTCTGCCGCAGCGCCGTGGACGCGCAGGAGCGGCCGCAGGAGGAATCGGCGCTGATCGCCGCCGCCGCGGCCGACCGTTGGATCTCCGTGGAAAGAACGGTCGCGCGCGGGCTCGATCGTCTTCTCGCCGCGCCGCAGGAAGCGGCGCTGACGCCCGTCGAGACGCGGCAGCCGGATTTCCGCGCCGAGAACTCGCTGCCGGCCAGCCGCGTGCCGCTGGGACGCCTCGAAGCCGCGGCCGCCGAAGTGCGCCTGAGTTCCGTGGACGACTTCGCCGAGTGCCCGTACCTTTTCGCGCTGCGTGCCGTCCTCGGTTACGAGGAGCCGCCGCGCGAGGACGAGTATGACCCGCTCCGCGGCGGCACGGCCATGCACGCCCTCTGGGAGCGCGTCTGGCGCGAATACGCCGCGTCGGGCTGCCGCGGCTCGGTCGAAGAGAGGACGCGCCGTCTGTTCGACGGAGTCGTCGGCGAAAACTATCCGGCGCTGCTGCGCTCTCCGTCGCTGAGCCGCGCGCTGCTGGAACTGCGCAGCGGCGCGGAACGCTGCGCAGCGAAACAGGACGAGTGGGAAACGGCGCTGCGACCGCTGCGCGCGGAGATCCTCTGCGAGCTCGACCTGCCGCCGCTGCGACGCGGCGCGGTCACGTTCCGCGGCCGCTGCGACCGCCTCGACCGCCTCAAAGACGGCCGTTTCCTGCTCTGGGACTACAAAGCGGGAAAAGCCTCCGCTTACGGCAAGGCGTTCCAGCTGGGCTGCTACGCGCTGGCCCTCGAAAGCGGCGGCTTGGGCGGAGGCGGATGCGCCGGCTGGGGCTACGTCGGCCAGAAGGACGCCGCCGTTTCCGGCTGTTGGGACGACGACGTCGCCTCGCTGCTGAACAAACGGAGCGGATCGAAAACGCTGCGCGAGCGGAAAGACGGGGCCGGCCAGCTGCTGTCGGATATCGCCCTGGCCATGGACGCCGGGCAGTTCCCGCCGCGCTACGAGAGCAAACGCTGCCGCGCCTGCGCCTTCGCGGCGATCTGCCGCCGCGGCGAGATGAGCGGCGAACTCGAAGAATCGGAAGAGGAGGGCGCCGATGACGAATAAAGAACGCGGACGGCCGCCTCTGCCGGAAGAAGACCTGGCGCTGCTGAAAAATTACGTCGCCTCGCAGGGCCTGCCCGAGCAGGTCGAGGCGATCACGTCCGACGCGCCGCTGACGGTGGTCGGCGCCGGGGCCGGCACGGGCAAGACCTGGACGCTGGCCTGGCGCTTCGTCTGGACCGTGCTGACGCGCGAAGACGTGCGCCATACGCTGACGCTGACGTTTACCGAAAAAGCGGCGTCGGAGATGCGCCGCCGCATCGCTGCGCTGCTGGCGGACCTCGAGCCGGCGCTCGCCGCTTCGGCCGAACTTTCGCGCCGCCGCGCCGCCGCGCTGGCTTCGCTCGATCAGGCCTACATCTCCACGATCCACGGCTTCGGCGCGCGCGTCATCGGCGAAGCGGGGCTGTCGCTGCCCGTCGAACCGTCGCTGCGCCTCGTCGGCGACGCGGAGGCCGACGAGTTCTGGCGCGAACTGACCGGCGCGCTGGACCGGCTCGACGCCGAATGGTTCTGCTGGGGCATGGACCGCGGGTACGGAGCCTCCGCGCGCGCGCTGCTGAGCGACCCCGGAGCCGCCGACGTGGTGAACTGCTGGCGGCCCGAAGGCGTCGCCGATTTCGCCCGCAGCTTCGAGGGCATGATGTCCGACTTCGGCGAAACCCCCGACAGCGTTCTCGAAAAGTTGAGCTCCCCCGACGCGCAGGCGCTGGAGCTGCTGCGGCAAAATCTCGGCGCCGAGTTCGCGCGGCTGGCCGACTGCTGGACCGAAGGCTTCGACGTCGATCCCGTTCGATGCGGCGGCACGGGCGATTTCGTCGCGCGCTTCGCCGCCTTCCGCGACCGCTGGAACGCGCGCGGTTTCGCGAGCGAAGCGGACTGCCGCGAGTTCGTCTTCGACGCCGCCGACACCGTCAAAAACGCGCGCGGCAAGCTGGCCGACGCGCTGGCGGAGGCGATGGGTGTCAAGCTGGCCGACTGGCGCAGGGACGCCGACGCGCTGCGAGTCTTCGAGCGCCTGCTCGCCGACGGGTGGAGCGCCGACGAGCTGAGGCTGCGCGCGCTGCTGATCCGCTTCGGCTGGCTGTGCTGGCGCAAGTGGCAGGCGTACAAGTCCTCGCGCGGCGGCATCTCTTTTTCCGACATGATCGCTCTGGCCGCTCAGGCGCTGGAACATGACGAATCTTACGCCGCGCGCTTTTCCGAAGTGCTCGTGGACGAATTCCAGGACACCAACGACCAGCAGGACGCCCTGCTGCGCGCCGTCCGGCGCGCGGCGCGCGCGCGGCTGTTCGTGGTCGGCGACCTGAAACAGTCCATTTACCGCTTCCGCCACGCCGAGCCGGCCATCTTCGAGCGCTATGTCGCCGCGGCGCGCCGCGGCGGCCGTTACGTGAGCCTGTCGGTGTCGTTCCGCAGCGGCGAAAAAGTTCTGGACGCCGTCAACGGCCGTTTCGAAAAAATCTGGAAAGACCGCCTCGGCGCGGAACTGAACCAGCCCTACGAGGCGTTGCGTTCGCCGCGCGGTCTGGCGCGCGCCGCCGCGTGGATCGACGAACGCCAGCGCACGGAACTGCCCGTCTGCGAACGGCTGCTGGAAGAATTCCAGCGCGACGAAGAGGGAAGGGCGCGCGAAAGCGCGGCCGCCGCGCGCGACCGTCTGGCGCTGCGTCTGGCGCTGCGTCTCTGCGAGCTGCGCGGACAGGAGGCGAAAATCTGGGACCGCGACCGCCTGCGCCCCGTCCGCTGGGGCGACATGGCCGTGCTGACGCCGACCCGCAGCTCCTACGAGAACCTGCAGAGAGCTTTTTCACTCTGCGGCGTCCCCGCCGCCTTTACCGGCGGGCGCAGTTTTTACGCGCGGCCGGAGATCCGCGACGCCTGCGCGCTCTGCGCGTTTCTCGCCGATCCGCGCGACCGCACGGCGCTGGCGGGGTTTTTGTGTTCACCTTTCTCCGGCCTGCCGCTCGCGGACGCCCAGGCGCTGCTGCCGCTGCTCGACCGCGGCGAGCCGCCGAAAACGCTGGCGGAGCATTGGCCCGGCCCGGCCGCGAAACTGAGATCCCTGGCCCGGCAGGCCATGCTCGAAGGCCCGTCGGCGGCGCTGGCTTCGCTGCTGGCCCGCGGCGACTGCCTGAAAAACGTCCATCCGAAACGGCGCGCCGCGGCGCTGGCCAATCTGCGCCGCGCCGTGGCTCTGCTGGAAGAGTACGAAGCGGGCGTCGGCCCGTCGTCGGCGGGCGTCGCCGCGTATCTTCGCAGCGCCCTGCGCCGCGGCGCGGCCGATCCCGAAGCCAGCGCCGAAGCCGACGGCGACACGGTCAGGGTGATGACGATCCACGCCTCCAAGGGGCTGGAATTCCCGCTCGTGGCCGTCTTCGGCCTGGAGCATGGCGGCCGCGCCGGCGCGCGGGAAAAAGGCGTGGCTCCTTCGCGCCATCTGCTGGCGGCCGCGCCGCGTTTCCCCGACGGCTGGCCCGAAGGCGACTGCCTGCTCGGCAAGGCGCACGCCCGTCTCGACGAACGCGCCGAGTACGAAGAACGGACGCGCCTTTATTACGTGGCGCTGACCCGCGCGCGCGACGGCCTGATCCTGTGCGGCCTCATGCCCGGCGGGGGAAAACGCGCGGAAAAAGACCGTTCGCTGCTGTCGATCGAGCGCGCCGGCGGCGAGTTCGTCCCCGCGTCCGGCGAAGTCTCCCGTCGCCAGGCCGACGCCTGGCTGCGCCGCAACGCGGCCGGCGCGCGCGAAAAGACGATCCCCGGCGCCGACGTGCCGCTGACCGTCCTCTGCCCGCGCGCGCTGCGCCGCGTCAGCGCCACCTCGCACGCCCTCTGGAGCCTGTGCCCGGCGGCGTGGCGCCTGTCCTTCCGCCAGAACCTCGACCTGAGCTGGAACGCCGGCGAAGGCGAATCGCTTCGCGAAGCGTCCGGTGGCGCCGAGCTGGGCGACGTCGCGCACTGGATCCTTTCCAAATGGGACTTCAGCGACGGCGATTACCGACGCATCCTCGGCCTCCGCGACGGGCACCTGCGCCCCGAATTCCGCCGCGTCTGGCGCGATCCGGCCTCGCGCCGCGAGCTGGAACGCTTTTTGCAGAACTTCCACAGCACCGGCGGCGAAAAGCTGCTGGCGCGGCTGCGCCGGGCGCTGGCAGAAGGGACGCTGGCGCGCGAATACCCGTTCAAGGTCCGCCTCGGCCCCGTCGAGCTGGTCGGCGCCGTCGACGCCTTCTGGATCGAAAGCGCCGCCGGCCGTCCGGCGCGGCTGTGCGTGCGCGACTACAAGACCACGCGCCTGCCGAAAGACCCGTTGCGCCGCCGCTGGATGGACGATTTTTACGCGCGGCAGCTGCGGTTTTATGCGCTGGCCCTGCGCCGCCAGCGTCCCGAGTTTGCGCCGCTGCAGCTCGATCTGGCGCTGTGGAACCTGCGCGGCGGCGCGGAACAGAAGCTCGAAGCGCTGGACGCGGAGGCCGAAAAAGCGCTGGAAGCCGCGCTCCTGGCGCAGGCGTCCCAGGCGGCCTCCGGCCCGTGGCCGCCCGACCGCTCGCGCTGCGCCGGCTGCGCTTACGCGCGCGCCTGCGTGTTCTGGAGGCACGGAGATCCTTTGGAAATGTGAAATGAACTGTCGTAATTTTATTCACTGACTGTCTGGTTTTAGATAAAAATGTTCCACGTGGAACATTCCGAAACGAAAACGCGAGGGCGAACGGCCGGATGAAATCCAGCCGTTCGCCCTCGCGTTTTTGCCGCGGTGCGGCGATCCTTTTTCTTGGGCGAAAAAAGATTATCCGCGCGTGGGCAGCACTTCGATCCAGTACTGGTCGGGATCCTGAATGAAGTAGATGCCCATGGACGGGTTTTCGTAGCAGATGCAGCCCATTTCCTCGTGAAGCCGGTGCGCTGCCTCGAAATCGTCGACGCGCAGCGCCAGATGGAACTCCTGCTCGCCGAGGTCGTACGGCTCGGTACGGTCGTGCATCCAAGTCAGCTCGAGCTGAAAATCGGTGACGCCGTCGCCCAGGTAAACGATCGTGAAACCGTCTCCCTCGATGCGGCGCGCTTCTTTCAGCCCCAGCGCCTTTTCGTAAAAAGCCATGCTCCGTTTCAGGTCGAGGACGTTGAAGTTCGTGTGGATGAAGTGAAATTTCATCAGGAAACCCCCTTGTGTCGTTTGAGTTTTCTCATTTTATCACGGCGTCCGTGGAAAAACGAGGACGCCGGATCGCTGAGCCGTTGTTCGGCGAATGCGGCAAATTAAGTTTTGACTTAATTTGTTTGAGGTAGTATCATCTAACCGTTCGCAAATTAAGCTTGTACTTAATTACAGGACGGGGGAGGAATGGCATGGATATCGCTGAATATCTCAAGGCGCTTGGAGAACCTACGCGGTTTCAGATTTTCAGACTGTTGTTGAACCGCAGGCACTGTACGCGCTCGCTCTCGAGAAGAATGGGGATCAGCGAGCCCGCGGTGTCTCAGCATCTGCGCGTATTGAGGGAAGCTGGTCTGGTTTATCGTGAGCAGTACGGCGCTCACAAACATTATCTTCCCAGTCAGGACGCCGTTGATTTTCTTGCCGCTTCGTTTGAAGAAATGAGACGGGCGTCCATGCTTCTGGATCGCGATGAGAAGGAATGTCAGTGCGAATTTCGGAAGCAGTTCGAAAATCAGGCGCTTCCTGTTGCGCAGGACATCGTTCCCAAAGAAATCCCGGCTGTGAGGATCGCCGTTCCGTGCGCCAGGGGAGAGATTTTTCAAAAGTTTGGACTCGCGGAAACGTTCAAACTCTATGACACGGCGGGGGAGAAAGTGACGCGCAGCCAGATCGTGGACACGGAGGGATACCGTCGCGCCGCTCTGGCGGCGTTTCTGAAGCAATGCCAAGTCGATGCGGTGATCTGCGGAGACATCGGCGAAGGCGCTCGAAACGCGCTTGTGGAAAGGGGGATCCGCTTCTGCGCGGGCTGTGCGGGGGCCGCGGATCAGGCGGTGCGGAGTCTGCTCAACGGCTTACTGACATATGACGAGCATCCGCCGCGCTCCTCGCGGGAACACGGTGACAAAGGCGCCGGGAATTGACGCGATTGGAAAGAATCGCTACGTTCCGGAGAGTCATGCTGCGCCCATTCCGAATTGATCGATTTCGTTGGAGCGCCCGCGTATATTGAAACACTCGGTTAGCTCCTTCTAATTGTTTTCGTGCCTGCGGCTCGAAAAGCGTGAAACGGTGACCGACATCAAACGAACGAAGGAGACTTATGCTATGCGTATCTTTGCCGCGCTGTTCTGGACTTTCGCCAAGGTGGGGCTTTTTACCTTCGGAGGAGGCTACGCCATGCTGGCGCTGATCGAAGACGCTTGCGTCGGCAAGCGTGGGTGGATCAGCCACGACGAGATGATGGACATGACCGTCGTCGCCGAATCTACTCCCGGCCCTATCGCCATCAACTGCGCGACCTACGCGGGCTGGCGGCAGGCAGGAGTCATGGGCGCGGTCGCAGCCACCGTGGGGATGGTCCTGCCGTCTTTTCTCGTCATTTTCTTTCTGGCCGGTTTTCTTAAAAACTGGCTGGAGATCCCGTGGGTACCCCACGCCTTTCAAGGTATTCGGATCGCGGTCGCGCTCCTGATCCTGGACGCGGGGGTCGCAATGCTGAAAAGGACGCCGAAAAAAACGCTGCCGCTCGGCGTTATGGCGGCGTCTTTTATGATCCCGCTGACGGGCGCGCTGGCGGGCGTTCACGTTTCGTCCGTTGTGTTGATGGTCGCGTCCGGCATATTCAGCTTGGCGTATTTCGGCGTGACTCGATATCGAAAGAAAGGCGGGGAAAAATGATCCTGCTGGAGTTGTTTCTCGGTTTTCTCCGGGTCGGCTGCTTTGCCTTTGGCGGAGCTTACGGGGCGATTCCGCTGATTCGGGACGTGGCGCTCTCGTACGGTTGGCTGACGGAAGAGGCGCTGATGGATATGATCGCCGTCAGCGAAAGTACGCCGGGTCCGATCATGGTGAACCTTGCCACGTATGTCGGCGGTTCTCGGGCGGGTTTTGCGGGCGCGCTGCTGGCTACGCTGGCGGTGGTCTTGCCGTCGTTTCTGGTGGTCCTGCTTGTGGCCGCGGCGCTGCGCGGGGCGGTCAAAAACCCGTATGTACAGTTTGCGGTCAGGGGCCTGAAACCCTGCGTGGTCGGGATGGTCCTCGCGACCGGCAGCGTGCTGGCCGTGAATCAGTGCCGCGGAAAGCCGGCGGCGGAGGCCGGAAAAACGGCGCTGCTGTTTGCGGTCATGGGCGTGCTGATAATCGGTTATCGTGGCGTTCGAAAGAAGAAGCTGCCGCCGGTTATGCTGATCCTCGCGTCCGCTGTACTGGGGATCTTTGTTTGGTCGTGATGCCGGAGCCATGGATATCAATTCGAGGAAATAACATGCTGAAAGCGCAGAAACTCTGTTTTCGATATGGGCGCACCGAGGTGCTGAGCGACGTCGATTTTTCCGCTGGCAAGGGGCAGATCATTTCGTTGATCGGACCGAACGGCTCCGGAAAATCAACGCTTCTCAGATGTCTGTGCGGTTTGATGCCTGCTGCCGGAAATTCGGTTTTGCTCGATGGGCGCCCGATTCGCCGGATGAGCGGCAGGGAAATCGCCAAGAAGATCGCTTTTTTACCGCAATTCCATGCAAACATGCAGGGCACGACCGTACGGGAACTGATCGCTATGGGCCGGGCTCCCTATCATCGATCCGGCTGGCTCGAAAATGCCGAAGACAGGGAAAAGATACGCTGGGCTTCTTCGTATATGAATGTGGAGCGATATTTGGACCGGTATGTGGAAAACCTGTCGGGCGGTGAGAAACAACGCGTCTGGATCGCCATGATCCTTGCGCAGGATACGCCCGTCGTCCTTCTCGATGAACCGGTCACCTATATGGATCTGAGGCATCAGTACGATCTGCTTCAGGTCATCCTGAGCCTGAAGCGGCATTTCCACAAGACGGTCGTTTCCGTATTTCATGACATCAATCACGCGATCGAAGTGTCGGATCGCGTGTATGCGCTGAAAAACGGAAGAGTGTTTCGGTCCGGTCCATGCGAACAGGTCGTTACGGAAGAAACGATCCGCGAGGTGTTCCAGATCAGGGCGCATGTCTGCCGGTTTGAAAAATGCTGCCGCAACGTGGTGATCCCCACGCGGGAAACGTGTGCGTGCCGGCGCTCGTGCGCCGAGATGAAAAAACGAGAGGAGCGACGCCGTTGAAACGATTGATGGTACATATCCCCGTCAACATGCGGGGGTATCTGTCCGACAGGCTGGGAGAAGCGCTGGGCAAATTCCGAGCGGAGACGGGCGAGGATGTGCTGCTTTGCACGCCTCATGATCCCGAGTATACCGGCGATTGCACGGAGGAATGGCTGCTGCCCGCCGTTCGGAAGGGTATCCTGCCCGATCTGACGGTTGTAAACGCGACGGAACTCGCGCCGCTGGATAAAACGGTGAAGGAAGCCGTTTTGGGACGGGATGCTCCGCTGTTTGTAGAAAAGCATCCTGTGCGAAAAGAAATGCAAGCGCTGCTGGATCCGGAGGGTTATTTCTATCCCATTTCCGTAACGCCGCTGGTCATGATCTACAATCCGGGGAAAATAGCGGCGGAGAAGCTGACGCATTCCTGGAAAGATCTGTTCAACCCCGATTTCCGCGTCGTTTTTCCGGACCGAGATAAGCCGCTGACGCGGGCGGCGGGGGCGTATCTTCTCTCCGTATGGCCGGACGAGTTCGCCGCCTTTGAGCGTCGCGTCGTTTATGACGGGCCCCCTGCCAGCGTCGTGCGTTCCGTCATGTCCGGGGAGTATGACGTCGCCATGACCAACGTCGGATTCGCCTCTGTGGGGACGGGCGACCGGCTTGCCGTCAATGCGGCGAAAGAAGGCGCCGTCCTGCTGCCGCAGATGCTTGTCTGGAAAAAGAATACGGGCGCCGCCTTGCTTCCCTTTGCCGAATTCATGGCGGGGCGCGCCATGCAAAGTTATTTCAGCGGGCAGGGCTCGTGGCCTGTTCATGCGGAGGTCGCGGCTCCGTGCGATCTGAGTCGTGAAAAACAGCTTCGGGAATGGCGCGGCTGGACGGCATATTTCAATTCTGTTCTGGCGTTTGACAATTATCGGGCTTGAAGGGACGGGAAAAATGTTAAGAACGGACGACAATTATCAGATCCTGCAGCCCATGTATCCATTGCTGATCCAGCAGTTTGTGGACGATTACCGACTTCAAAACGGGATCGCCGTGGATATCGGCGTCGGACCTGGCTGGCTGGGGATGGAACTGGCCAAGATCACGGACATGCGCATCGTCTTCCTGGATATCAGCCGGGATTCTCTCGACCTGGCCAAAAAGAACTATGAAGCGTTGCCGGTGGACAACGAAGTCTCCTTCGTCCAGGCGGATGTCTGCGAAATGCCCTTGGAAGACGACAGCGTCGATTTCGTGATGAGCCGCGGTTCCATCTGGTTCTGGGAGCGTCCTGAGGAGGGATTGCGGGCTGTCCATCGGATCCTCAAGCCCGGCTGTTTCGCCGTCGTCGGCGGCGGATTGGGCCGCTATATCCCGCCAAGCATGCGCGAACGCATGCAGAAGGCGGTGCAGGCAGGCTTGAAAAGGAGAAATGAGAAGCGTCCCTCGCTGGTGGAACTCGCCGCCCTGGTCGAACGCGCGGGACTGACGGGATGCAGGGTCGTCTCGGACGGCGAACATGCCGGGGGACGATGGATCGAGATCGAAAAGAAAAAATAACGGGAGGATATCATGATGGAAAAATTGAAAGAACGCGTCGCCTTCATGGCGCTGGTTGCGATGACGCTGATCGCCTCGCAGGCGGCCGCGTTTGCCGCGGGAGCTTCTTTGGCGGTAAAGGACGACTTGGGACGGGAAGTGACGATCCCCGAAAATCCGCAGCGGGTCCTGGCGCTTACCTCCGCCGCCATGCAGGCGGTCGTCAATTCCGGCGCGATGCCTGTAGGCAAAGTCGAGGATTACAGGATTTCGGAAAAAGGCATGGCCCTGCCGTCCGTGGGCAGGGCCGACAGTATCAACATCGAAGCCGTTTATGCCTTGAAACCCGATCTGATCGTCGCCAGCAGCCGTTTTCACGCTGCGTTGAAGGAAGAACTGATCCGGACCGGCGCGGTCGTCTTCTTCTTCGACCCGGATGCCGTCGGCGAGATCCCTCTGGTCGAGCTGACCGGATACGTCGGCCATCTGATCGGCCGCGACAAGGAAGCGAACGCCTATATGGACATGGTCTTTGACCGCGCGGCGGCGCTGAAAAAGAAAGTCGCCAACGGCGCCGGAGTCAAGACCGGCGTCGTCCTGCAGGCCGGAAGCGGCGTAAAGGCGGCGCAGAGCGCTTCCAGTTTCGGCAGCATGCTTACCCTGCTGGGGATCGAAAACGTCGTTCCCGCCGATCTGCCCAACGCGAAGAAAGCGTCCTTCGTGACTTTTGACGTGGAGGCCGTTCTCGCGGCGGACCCGGACCTGGTCTTCATTGTGACGAACAGTAAAGACCGAAAAGAGAACCAGAGGATTCTCCGGCAGTTCAAGGCGGACGTCAAGTGGCAGACCCTCGGCGCCGTGAAAAACGGCAGGGTGCTGATCCTTCCTTTCGCTGTCAATCCGAACCGCTCCGCCGCGGAAGTGATGCTCGAAAAAACGGCGGAAGCGATTCTGGAAAACGCGAAATAATGTTCTTTCTATACTGTTTCTTGATAAAAAGAATCAACGTAGCTCGCCGGGCGCCGCGGGAGAGGTCAGTCGCGCGGAACTCTCTCGACCGTTGCGCGCTCTGCGTAACTCGCTTTGTGGCTCTCTCTCGGAGCGCCGCAAGATTCGATCTTTCAATCAAGAAATAGTATGACTCCTGCCCGAATGGTTCTCCGCCAGGGCAGGAGATTTTCATCATCCGATTCTGGAGGTGCTCGTTACATGAAAAACGTGCTCAGACGGCCGATGACGGCGCGAGCGAAAACGGTGCTGATTTTCCTTTCCGCGCTGGCGCTGGGAGCCGTGACGCTGATCGGCCTGGTCTCGGGGACAATCCGGTTTTCGCTGGAAGAGGTCCTGGTTTGGATGTCGGGGCGCGCCGGGAACGACCTGGCTGTTCAAATTCTTGGAAACGTGAGAATGCCCCGGATCATCACAGGCATATTGGTCGGTATGAACCTTGGCGTCGCGGGCGTGCTGCTGCAGGGCGTTCTGCATAATCCCATGGCTTCTCCCAATATTATCGGCGTCAACGCCGGAGCGGGCTTGGCGGCCGTCGTCGTGATGACGGTTTTCCCCGGGCGGGTACCGATGATCCCGGCCGCTTCCTTTTTGGGAGCTTTGCTGACGGCGACGCTTATCTGTTTTTTGTCTGCGGCTTTCGGAAAGAGCCGCACGGTCCATATCGTTCTCGCCGGCATCGCCGTTTCCAACCTGATGAGCGCGGTCGCTTCAGGACTGATGACGATCAACAGCGATACGTTGGACATCACTTATTCGTGGCTTCTCGGCAGTCTTTCCGGGAAGAGCTGGGCCGCGGTGCAGTCCATTTTGCCCTACAGCGTTGCGGCGCTAGCGCTTTCGGCGTTTATCAGTCCCAAGATCAACTTGCTGACGCTCGGGGAAGAAATGGCGGAAAGCGTAGGGCTCTCGGTAAAAGTCTGCCGGATGATCGCGCTGCTGTTCGCGGCGATACTTGCAGGAAGCGCGGTCAGCGTAGCGGGAACGATCGGCTTTATCGGCCTGATCGCGCCGCACGCCGCCAGGCTGCTCGTCGGAAACGATCACCGCTTCCTGGTGCCGTTGTCCGCGCTGTTCGGCGCGCTTCTGTTGGCGGCGTCGGATACGATCGCCCGCACCGTGTTTTTGCCCGTGGAACTGTCGGTCGGTATCATCACTTCCGTGTTGGGGGCCCCCTTCTTCCTGGTTTTGCTCTGCCGGAAGGGAAAAGCGGAGTCCGTCCGGTGAATGAAATGAGGAAAACGAAAATGAGATTTGCAACGTTTTCGGGGCCTCCCTCGTCGGGAAAGACCTCGGTCATCCTGCGGACTGTCTCGGAAATGCGGAAAAAAAGCGCCAGGATATGCGTCTTGAATTTTGACTGCCTCGCCACCGACGACGGCCGCCTGTATCGGGAGAACGGCGTCGACTGCGCCGTGGGACTTGCCGGAAGCCTGTGTCCGGATCATTACTTCGTCAGCAATATCGACGACTGCTTCGATTGGGGGACGCGGAACGGGTACGATCTGATGGTCAGCGAAAGCGCGGGCCTGTGCAATCGCTGTTCGCCCCATATTCAGGGATGCCTTTCCATCTGCGTGATCGACAGTCTGATGGGCATCGGCGCGCCGAAAAAAATCGGCCCCATGCTGAAAATGGCGGACATCGTGGTGATCACCAAAGGCGACATCGTCTCGCAGGCGGAGCGGGAGATCTTTGCCTTAAAGGTTCGTCAGGCCAATCCGCGAGGGATCGTCATGCATATCAACGGCATCACGGGACAGGGCGCGTACCGGCTGGCGGCGCTCTTGCAGCAGGCGGGAGAACCCGACACGCTTAAGGGCGCCAAGCTTCGGATCAGTATGCCCTCGGCGCTCTGTTCCTATTGTCTGGGCGAAACGCGGATCGGAAAGGAAAAACAAAAAGGGAACGTCCGGAGAATGGACCTGGATCAGGCGGTAACGCATCATGAGAAACACGAAGATACGTGAGCTTTTCGCCCGCTTTCCCGGCTCGGAAGACTTCTTCGAAGTCAATAGTCTCCATCCGCGGGATGGAAATCTGACCGTAGCGCAGTATATCGAGTCTTTGGCTTATGCTTTTGTCACCGATATGGGGATCGATCATGAAGCGCTTCTGGAGAGATTCGATCTGTTTATGGAGCAGCTCGTTGATTTGCGCCGCGGCGTTTCCTTCGACGTGCGCGTCTTGACGATTCTCGGCGGGGAAGATAAGCATGGCGCTCCGGAAGTGGATGAGATCGAGATCCGCCAAGGGGAAGTCGTCTGCGTCGTGGGCCCTACGGGATCGGGAAAAAGCAGGCTGCTGGCGGATATCGAATGGATGGCCCAGGGAGATACGCCCACAAAGCGGAGGATCCTGATCAATGGACGCGAGCCGCCTGAAGAGTGGCGTTTCTCGCTGGATAAGCGACTGGTGGCGCAGCTGTCCCAGAACATGAACTTTGTGATGGACATCACCGTCGTCGATTTTCTCAAGCTGCACGCCGCCAGCAGAAATCGTGAACGGGGAGATCGTCTGGCGGAAAAGGTCATTCAAAGGGCGAATGAACTGTCCGGCGAGCCGTTCGATCCCGCCGCGCCTCTGACCGCGCTCAGCGGCGGTCAGTCCCGCGCGTTGATGGTGGCGGACATTGCGTATCTGAGCTTTTCGCCGATCGTGCTGATCGATGAGATCGAAAACGCCGGCATAGATCGGGAGCGGGCTTTGGAATTGCTGATCCAAAATCAGAAGATCGTGCTGATCGTGACCCATGATCCGTTGCTTGCGCTGCGCAGCGATCGCCGGATGGTGATCCGCGACGGCGGGATATCCGGGATCATCGAGACGACGGCGGAAGAAAAGGCGTGCCTGAGCGAGCTGTACCGCATGGACCGCGTTCTGATGAACTATCGCGAGCGTCTGAGAAATGGAAAAACGCTCGCAGCGAAAGAAGACTCCGAAGGATGATCGGCGCTGCGAGGGGGGCGGCCGCGCGGGACTATTCCCGACCGCCGCACGGCTTGTTTTGTGGATTTTCCTCGCAGCGCCCTTGAGTTCGGCCTTTTATTTAAGAAACGGTATTGGAACGAAAACGGTCGTTATTCGGGAAATCTCCCCGAGCGTTTACTTTCGTAGACGCTCGTTTTTTTATGGGAGCGACGTCATGGTTTTCCCCGTTTCATGATGGCGCGAGCGGAAAAACGGCGTGATTTTTAATTGATGCAATCGGTTGCATAAAATCGTTTCGCGGAGTATAATCCGTCTCGGTAAAACCGCGCCGCAGGGTTGGAAGGAAGAACCGCAGTGCCGGAAGGAGGAGTTTTATGTCCTGGAACCGAAAGAACCTGCTCGATCTGAACGACTGGACGCCGCAGGATTTCGAGGATTTCGTGAAGCGCGCTCTGGCGTTGAAACCGCGCCTTGTGAGCGTGCCGAAGCGGCCGCTCGATTCGCTGCGAGGCCTCACCGTGGCGAATCTTTTCTTCGAGAATTCCACGCGCACCCGCAACTCGTTCGACGTCGCCGAACGGATGACCGGGGCCGAGGTGATCGACTGGAGCGCTTCCGGATCGAGCATGTCCAAGGGCGAGAGCCTGCGCGACACGGTCTGGACGCTCTGCGAGATGGGAGTCAACGGGCTGGTGGTGCGCCATTCCGCGACGGGGATGCCTTATTACATCCAGAAGCTCGTGCCGCACGTCCCGGTGTTCAACGCCGGCGACGGCGCGCGCAGCCACCCGACGCAAGGTTTGCTCGACGTCACGGCGGCCGTGGAGCGTTTGGGCAGTCTGAAGGGGAAAACGCTGGCGATCATCGGCGACGTCCGTTACAGCCGCGTGGCGCGCAGCGACGTCAAAGCCTTTCGCGGCATGGGCGCGCGCGTGATCCTCAGCGGCCCGCGCACGCTGATGCCGACGCGTCCCGAGGCGCTGGGCGCGGAGTACGAGCCCGACCCGCGCGCGGCGGCCGCGCAGGCGGACATCCTCGGCCTGCTGCGCGTGCAGCTGGAGCGTCAGGAAGCGGGGCTGTTCCCGTCGGTAAAGGAATATCACGCGCGCTACGGCGCCACGGAGGAACTGCTGGCCTGCGCCCGTCCCGGCGCGGTGGTGATGCATCCGGCGCCGATCAACCGCGGCGTCGAGGTCGCTTCGTCGGTGGCCGACGGCCCGTCGAGCCTGATCCGCGAGCAGGTGCTCTGCGGCGTGCTGACGCGTATGGCTCTGCTCGACATTTGCCTGGGAGGTGGCGCGCGATGAGTTCTCGTTATGCCGTGGATCCGCGAACGCTGAAACTTTCCGAAAAAGTCCTGGAAGCCTGGCGCATCCCCGCCGCGATCGACCTGTTCTGCCGCGCCGGCGCCAAAAGCGGCGCGGCGCTGGCCGCGGAAGCCCGCCGCGGCGGCTGGGGGCTGACGGCCCTGACGGCCGAAGCCGGCAGCGACGGCCCGGGCGCGTTGAAGGCCGCCCGCCTGCTGGCGTCGGAAGACGGCGCGGGGGTGTGGCCGCTGCCCGCGGCGCTGCGCGACAACGGCGCGATGGCCGAGATCGGCCTGATGGCGCGAGACGGCGAAAAGCTGTTCTGCGTGCCCGAAGGATTCGAAGACTGGCGGCGGCTGCGGGCGCTGTTCTGCTACGCTTCCGGGCTGGGCTGCCGCCTCGCCGTGAGGCCGTGCCTGGGCGAGCTGTGCGCTTTCGGCCAGATCAACGACGGCGACGCGGCCGACCGGCTGGGCATGAAAGGCGTCCCCGCCGTCGCCGAAGCGATCGCCGTGGCGGCGGTCCTGACGCTGGCGGGCGAGTGGGGCGTGCCGCTGCACGTGCGCGGCGTCAGCTGCCGCGCTTCGCTGGAAGCGATCCGTGCGGCGCGGGACGGCGGGCAGGACGTGACCTGCGACGTGCCCTTCATGAACCTGCTCCATACCGAAGACGAGTACGACGCGGCGTCCCTTGAGGGCGCGCTCAAAGTCTGGCCGGTGCTGCGCGGCGCGGACGACCGCGCCGCCCTGTGGCGGGCGCTCGACGAAGGTCTGATCGCGGCGGTCGTGAGCAATCACTGCGCGCGCAGCGCCGATCAGCTGAGCCTGCCTTTCGAGGAGATCCCCTTCGGCAGCGAAAAGTTGAACGGCGTCCTGCCGGAACTGCTGGACGGCTGGGAGGCGCAGGGCCGCCCCTGCGGCATCGAACGGCTGCTGGCGGCCCTCGGCGAGGGGCCGGCGAAAGTGCTCGGCCGTCCCGCCGCCGGGCGCACGCTGCTGGTTCGCGCCGCATCGGGCTGGCGGGCATTTTACGAAGACGAATGACCGTGGACGAAAAATGGCGCCGCGCGGCGGCGCGGACGGAGAAAAGAGGGTGAGGACTTTGAGAGAGAAAGCCTATCTGGTGCTGCAAAACGGGCGCGTTTTTGCCGGAGAACGCTTCGGCGCGGCCGGCGACGTGACGGCGGAGATCGTTTTCGCCACGGGCATGACCGGTTATCTGGAAACGCTCACCGACCCCAGCTACCACGGGGAGATCGTCGTGCAGACCTTTCCGCTGATCGGCGACTGCGGCGTCATCCGCGAGGATTTCGAAAGCCCGCGCCCGCGGCTGAGCGCGTATATCGTGCGCGAACTGTGCGACGCTCCTTCGAACTTCCGCAGCGGCGGCACGCTTGACGATTATCTGCGGGAAAGCGGCGTAGCCGGACTTGCCGGCGTGGATACGCGCACGCTGACGCGCATCATCCGCGAGCACGGCGCGATGAACGCCGCCGTCTGCTCGCGTCTGCCCGAGGACCTGCCGGCTTTCACGGCGGATCTGGCGGGACGGCGGCTGTCGAGCGACGTCTTTGCGGTGACCTGCGACAAGCCCTTTATCCTCAACCCCGACGGCACGCGCCACATCGTGCTCTGGGACTTTGGCTGCAAAGGCGGCATTGCCCGCGCGCTGACGGAGCGCGGCTGCCGCGTCACCGTGGTGCCGGCGGACACGGCGGCGGTGAAGATCCTTGCCCTGCGTCCCGACGGCGTGCTGCTGTCCAACGGTCCCGGCGATCCCGCCTCCTGCCGCGGCATCGTCGAGAACGTCAACACCGTGGCCGAGACGGGGCTGCCCATGTTCGGCATCTGCCTTGGCCATCAGCTTCTGGCCCTGGCCCGCGGCGCGCGCACGACGAAGCTGAAGTACGGTCACCGCGGCGAAAACCAGCCCGTGCGCGAAACGGCGACGGGGCGTCTGCTGATCACCAGTCAGAACCACGGTTACGCGGTGGAGAACGACAGCATTCCGGCGGAGAACCGTCTGAGCTACGTCAACGTGAACGACGGCACCTGCGAGGGCATCGATTACGGCGGCGTCAACGCCTTTTCCGTGCAGTTCCATCCCGAAGCCTGTGCCGGTCCGCAGGACACGGCGTTCCTGTTTGACCGCTTTTTGAAGAATTGCGAGGAGGCCGTCCGCCATGCCGCTCGATAAAAAACTGAAACGGGTGATGATCATCGGCTCCGGCCCGATCGTGATCGGCCAGGCCGCCGAATTCGACTATGCCGGCACTCAAGCCTGCCGGGCCCTGCGCGCGCTCGGCATCGAGGTGATCCTGGTCAACTCCAATCCTGCCACGATCATGACCGACAGCGACATCGCCGACAAGGTCTACATCGAACCGCTGACGGTAGAGATCCTGAAGCGCCTGATCGAGAAGGAACGCCCCGACGGACTGCTCTCCACCATCGGCGGCCAGAACGGGCTGACCCTGTCCATGCAGCTGGCCCGGGACGGCTGGCTTGAATCGAAAGGCGTCAGACTGCTGGGCGCGTCGCTGGATACGATCGAACGAGCCGAGGACCGTCAGCTTTTCAAGGACATGCTGGAGAAAATCGGCGAACCCGTCATCCCCTCGGCGATCGCGACCCGACTGGACGAAGCCATGAACTTCGGCGCCAAAATCGGTTATCCCGTCATCATCCGCCCCTCCTTCACGCTGGGCGGCACCGGCGGCGGCATCGCCCACAGCGCCGCGGAGATGGAGCAGCTCGCGCGACGCGGACTGGAAGTCTCGCCCGTGGGGCAGATCCTCGTGGAGCGCAGCGTCGCCGGTTGGAAAGAGATCGAGTTCGAGATGATGCGCGACGGCGACGACAACTGTATCGCCATTTGCTCCATGGAGAACCTCGATCCCGTAGGCGTGCACACCGGCGATTCCATCGTCGTGGCGCCGGCGCTGACGCTGGCCGATAGGGAGTACCAGCTGCTGCGCAGCGCGGCGCTTCGCATCGTGCGCGAGCTCGAAGTGCAGGGCGGCTGCAACGTGCAGTTCGCGCTCAACCCCGGCAGCTTCGAATATGCCGTGATCGAAGTCAACCCGCGCGTGTCGCGCTCTTCGGCGCTGGCCTCCAAGGCGACCGGCTACCCGATCGCCAAGGTTTCGGCGCAGATCGCCATGGGCCTGCGCCTTGACGAGATCCCCAACGCCGTCACCGGCAAGACGTCGGCTTTCTTCGAGCCGGCGCTGGACTACGTGGTGGTGAAGATGCCGCGCTGGCCCTTCGACAAGTTCAGCAGCGCCACGCGCACGCTGGGACCGCAGATGAAAGCCACCGGCGAAGTGATGGCGATCGCGCCGACCTTTGAGGAAGCTCTGCTCAAATCGCTGCGCGGCGCCGAGATCGGTATGGATTCGCCGCGCCTCGCTTCCCTGAAGGAGCTCGGCGACGATCAGCTCGAGGCCTGCCTGCGAGAGCCTACCGACCAGCGGCTGTCCGTCGTGTACGAGGCTTTGGGCCGCGGCGTGTCGGTCGATCACGTCCACGACGTGACGAAGATCGACCGCTGGTTCCTGTGGAAGCTGAAAAAAATCCTTGCCGTCGAGAGCGCTTTGCAGAAGTGCGGCGGCGTCCTGCCCGACGAACTGTACGCCGGCGCCAAGGCGACAGGTTTTCTTGACCGCACGATCGAGAAGCTTTCAGGCGCGAAAGTGGAAAAACATTTGGCGCCGGTCTACCGCATGGTCGATACCTGCGCCGCCGAATTTGCGGCCGAAACGCCTTACTTCTACGCCGCCGCTCCGGTCTCGGGCAGCGAAGACGAAGCGGCCGGATTCATCGCCCATCATGCCGGCCTTGTCGCCTCCAAAGGGACCATCGTCGTCCTCGGCAGCGGGCCGATCCGCATTGGCCAGGGCATCGAGTTCGACTACGCCGCCGTGCACTGCGTGTGGGCGCTGAAGCGCCTGGGGTACACGGTCGTGATGATCAACAACAATCCCGAGACGGTCAGCACCGATTTCGACACGGCCGACCGCCTTTACTTCGAACCGCTCACGCCGGAGGACGTGATGGACATCATCCGTCTGGAAAGGCCTCTCGGCGTGGTCGTGGCCTTTGGCGGGCAGACTGCCATCAAGCTGACGAAATCCCTCAGCGAAAACGGCGTCGCCATCCTCGGCACCAGCGCCGACGCCATCGACGCCGCCGAGGACCGCGAGCGCTTCGACGCGATTCTGAACCGCTGCGGCATCGACCGCCCCAGGGGGCATGGCGTGGAAACGCTGGAGCAGGCGCTCGACGCCGCCCGCGACATCGGCTACCCCGTGCTCGTGCGCCCGTCCTACGTGCTGGGGGGCCAGAACATGATCATCGCTTACGACGACGAAAGCGTCAGCAATTACATGCGGCGTCTTCTCGCCATCGGTACCGACGGCCCCGTGCTGATCGACAAATACCTCGAAGGCACCGAGGTTGAAGTCGACGCCGTTTGCGACGGGACCGACGTGCTGATTCCCGGGATCATGGAACACATCGAACGCGCCGGAGTCCATTCCGGCGACAGCATCGCCGCTTATCCGGCCTGGAACCTTTCCGGCCCCGTCACCGAAAAATTGGTGGAGAGCACAGCCCGCATCGCCATCGAACTGGGCGTGAAGGGACTGGTCAACATCCAGTACGTGATCTACAACAACCAAGTTTACGTGATCGAGAGCAATCCCCGCGCCAGCCGCACGATCCCTTACATCAGCAAAGTCACCGGGCTGCCGCTGGTGGATATCGCCACGCAGGTGATGCTCGCCACGCTGACGCCCGACGCGCCGAAGCTGCGCGACCTGCCCTGCGGCACGGGCCTGTACCGGCCCAGCCCTTACTGCGCCGTCAAGGTGCCCGTGTTCTCCTTCGAAAAACTGAGCGGCGCCGACGTGCAGCTGGGGCCGGAAATGAAGTCCACTGGCGAAGTGCTCGGCGTGGGCAAAAATCTCGAAGAGGCCCTGTACAAAGGGCTGATTGCGGCCGGTTACGCCGTGCGCCATCATGAACCGGGCGGCGTGCTGATCAGCGTGCAAGACCGCGACAAGCCCGAGATCGTGGAACTGGCCCGCCGCCTCGCTTCGCTGGGCTGCCGCCTTTACACCACCGGCGGCACCGCCGAGTACCTGAAAAGCCGTGGCATTCGCAGCGCCTCGGTGGGCAAGATCAGCCAGGGCAACCGCGATATTCCTTATCTGCTCGATCAGGGACGCGTGCAGTACGTGCTCTCGACCAGCTCGCCCGACAGCAGCGAGCGCGCCGACGCTCAGGTGCTGCGCAGCAAGGCCATCGAGCGCCGCGCCGCCTGCATGACCAGCCTCGACACGGCCCGCGCTCTCGTAGACTGTATGGTCAGCGGTTACGACGAGGGCAACGTGGAGCTCGTCGACATGGCCCATTTGCCGGAACGCAAACGTCCCGTCCATTTTGTCAAGATGCGTTGCGGCGGCAACGAATACATTTATGTCGATGCGATCCGCCAGAGCGTCGCCGAGCCGGCCAGCCTCAGCGTGGCCCTGTGCGGGCGGCGGCGCAGCGTCGGCGGCGATGGTCTCGTGATCGTCGCCCCGGCTCGGGGAAAAGCCGACGCGCGCATGATCCTTTACGATGCCGACGGCACGCGCGCCCGCATCGGCGGCAACGCGCTGCGCGGCGTAGGCAAATATGTTTACGAGAAACTGGACGTGAAGAAAAAAGATCTGTCGATCGAAACCGACGACGGCGTCAAGGCGCTTCGCCTTTACGACCGCGACGGCGAGATCTACAGCGTCGAGGCGCTGATCGGCCGACCCGATTTCGACCCCGCGCGCGTGCCCGTCACGCTCAACGCCGACGGCCGGCCCGTGGTCAGTCAGTATTATTCCTGCGGCGGATTCGACGATCAGATTACCTGCCTGTCGCTGGGCGACCCGCAGTGCGTGATTCTGACCGACGACTGCGACGGCGCGGAACTGAACGTGGCGGGCCCGTTGATGGAACGCGCGGAGATATTTCCGGAAGGGACCAACGTCAGCTGCGTCAGCGTTGCCGACCGCCACACGCTGCGGGTGCGTACATGGGAGCGCCGCATCGGCGAAACCATGAGCTGCGGCACTTCGGCCTGCGCCGCGGCCGTCGTCGCGGCCAGACTGGGGCTGGTAGACGAAGGCGAGATCTCCGTGAGGACGGCGGGGGGGCTGCTGGTCGTCCGTCTCGCGCCCGAAGGGGTATTCCTGATCGGCGGCGTGGACTGCGACTTTGAGGGTGTCATCGAGATGTAGGCCGCGGCAGGACGACATAGGGGTTTCGGCGCCAGGCCGAAACCCCTATGTTGTATGCGCGGTGAAATTCAACCGATGAAGTGCGTCCAAACGTGTTCCTCGTAGGCCGGCGCGGGAATGCCGGCTTTCTGTCCGGCGTCGATGGAACGGAGCATCCAGGCCATGTTGACCCCCAGCGTGCGCATGGTCTGAAGTCCTTCGGCATCCTGGCGCACGTCGTCGGGCGTGAAGCCGTGCACTTGGTTCCAGTACTGCGAGCCGACAACGAACATGTTGCTGATCAGAAAGTACTGATTGAGCCGTTCGAACGAAGCCGTGGATCCGCCGCGCCGGCAGGACACCACGGCCGCCCCCAGCTTGCCGGCCATGCGGTCGCCGCCGGCGTAGAAAAGGCGGTCGAGAAACGAACACAGGCGTCCCGTCGCCCCGGAATAGTACACCGGCGAGCCGGCCACGATGGCGCCGTAATCGTCGAGCTGGTCCAGCACTTCGTTGACCTGGTCGACGAAAACGCAGCGTCCCGTCGCTTCGCAGCGGCCGCAGGAGGTACAGTCCTGCATGGGCTTTGTCCCCAGCCAAAGCAGATCGCCGGCGACGCCCGCGCCGCTCAACGCCTTTTGCAGTTCGGCCAGCGCGGTGAAAGTGCAACCTTCCCGATGCGGGCTGCCGTTGATCAAAAGCGCTTTTTTCATATGAAATCCCCCCATGGAAATAGATTCTCTGCGGAAATTGTACCACGCTCCGTGTCGTTTTCCCGCGGCCGCCAGGCGGAAGGAGAAAATAAGCAAAGTTGTGTACTGGATATTTTACGAAAATTAGATATAATGTAGGAGAACATCACTGTGAAGGAGGCCCGTTCATGGCCAGAAAAGGAGTAATTCTCGCGGCTGGACTCGGCACCAGGCTCCATCCCATGACTTTAGCCGTGAATAAACAGCTTATCCCCGTCTATGACAAACCGATGATCTACTACGCGATCTGGGTGCTGATCAAGGCCGGCGTGCGCGATATCATGCTGGTCACTTCCGAAGTTGACAAGAGCAGTTTCGAGCGGCTGCTCGGCGACGGCTCCCGCTTCGGCATCCACATGCATTACACGGTCCAATACGTGCCCAACGGTCTGGTCGACGCGTTTGTCCAGACGGAGGATTTCATCGCCGGCGATCCCTGCGTGCTGATCCTCGGCGACAACATCTTCTACGGTTCCGGGTTCCCCGCCATGCTCAGCAAGGCGTCCGCGCAGACGGAGGGCGCCACCGTTTTCGGCGCCGTCGTCCCCGATCCGGAACGTTTCGGCGTCGCTTCTTTCAACGAAGAGGGCAAGGTCCTGACGCTCGAGGAAAAGCCTGCGCATCCCAAATCGAACTGCGCCGTCGTCGGCCTGTACTTCTTCGACGGCAAGGTCATGCAGTACGCCCATGAGCTGCGCCGGCAGATCCCGGCTGACAGGGAGGTGTCGATCACCGACGTGAATCGCGTTTACATGGAGCAGGGCAAGCTCGACCTGCAGGTGTTCCCGCAGGGATTCGCGTGGCTCGACTCCGGCACGTACGACAGTCTGCTGGAGGCGTCCAATTACGTGGCGCGCGTCGAGCGCGAGCAGGGGCACATGATCTGCTGTCCCGAGGAGGCGGCTTACAGCGCCGGATTCCTCGCCCTCGAAAAATTGCGCGAGTACGGCGAGGCGGACAAGAACAACAATTACGGCCGCTATTTGGCAAAGCTTTACCATCAGTTCAAGAAGTGATTTCCGCTGGCGAAAGCAAAGGCGGGGAGGAATGTTCCACGTGGAACATTCCTCCCCGCCTTTGTCTATGCGCCGCAGCGCCCGGAAAACTATGTTTGTGCTTTCTCTCGGGAATCGGTATCAGTCGGTCATCAGACGCAGGACGAGCCTGGCCGTGTCTTCGAGGTTTTTGACGGTGATCGTTTCGTTGACGGTGTGCACGTCCTTCATGCCGGTGCCGAGCACGACGGGCGTGATGCCGGAAAGCGCCATCACGTTGGCGTCGCTGCCGCCGCCTCCGTCGACGCGGCGGACGGGGCAGCCGATCGCTTCGCAGGCGGCGCGCAGGCGCTTCATCAGCGGATGATCGTCGGGGCAGGCGAAGCTGACGTAGGTCGTCTTCAGCTCGCAGTCGAGCGTGGCGCCCAGATCGTCGCAGGCTTTCTGCAGGCAGCCGCGCATGTGCGCGGCCTGGGCGTTGAGCTTGTCGAGATTGCGGCTGCGGATTTCGGCGACGATCTCCGCTTTGGCGGGGACGATGTTGGTCGCGCCTTCGGACTTGAACGTGCCGATGTTGCAGGTCGTTTCCTCGTCGATGCGCAGCAGGTTCATGGCGGCGACGCCGCGGGCGGCCGCCTGGATGGCGCTGACGCCTTTTTCCGGCGCCAGGCCCGCGTGGGCGCTGCGCCCCGTGACGACGGCGTGCATCTTGATCTGGCCGGGCGCGTTGGGGACGATCGTGCCGACGTCGCCGGCGCCGTCGAGGACCACGGCTTCCCTGCCCTTGACGCGGCTGAAATCGAAATGCTTGGCGCCCAGCAGGCCCTGTTCTTCGCCGATGGTGACGATGATCTCGAAGTCGTGGCAGGGCAGTCCCTTTTCACGGACGACGGTCAGCGCCTCGACGATGCCGGCGATGCCCGACTTGTCGTCGGCGGCGAGGATCGTGTCGCCGCCGCTGGAAATGACGCCGTCTTTGACGACGGGCGCGACGCCTTTTCCGGGCGCGACGGTGTCCATGTGGCACGAGTAGATTAGCGGCTCGCCGGGCAGCGTGCCCTTGTAAAAGGCGTAAATGTTGTTGCCGGTGGAGCCTGTTTTGGCCCCGGCGCCGTCGGTGCGGACCTCGCAGCCGAGCTCCTCGAGGTCTTTGACGAGGCGTTTCTCCATGAGCCCCTCGTCGAAGCTCTCGCTGTCGATCCGCGCGTAGGCGCAGAAGTTCTTTACCAGTCGTTCGCTGTCGATCATGATTTTCTCTCCTTTTTCCATTCCGTAAGCGCAAGCGCCCGGATGATTTCGTCCCGAACGGAACGCTCCATGGCGGGGTGCTCCGGCTGAGAATGATACCACTTTTTCAGGTCTCCGTAAGCGACGGCGCAGGCGCCGCCTTCGAGGCTGAGACGGGGGGAGTCGAAGGGATCGGCGAAGACGGCCAGCGGCTGCACCGCGGCGGCGAGCCCTTTTTCCGCCAGGCGGACGTTCAGCGCCGCGGCGGCCGCGCCCGCTTGCGCGAGAGGATTGGGGATGGCGCGTTTCTCGTTGTTGTCCTCGACGCGCCACTGCGGACTTTCGATGCTGCCGAAAACACGGATCCCCCAGCCGATGCAGCGCAGCGCAAAGATCCCGCGCTGCGAAACCAGCAGGGCGTCGGCCGTTCCCGGCGGCACGGCGGGCGGGGACGCGCTACAAACGGTTCCTTCCTTTTTGCAGAGCCGCCGCAGTTTCCGGACGACGCGCTCCGTCGCGGCGGCGTCGTTGCGGCGTTTGCCGATGCGTTTCGCCAGAAGGACGAAAACGAGAACGCCGGCCGCCATGAAAAAGAAAAACCGCGCATAATCCGAAACGGAGCGCAGCTTCCAGAGCTCCAGATTCATGCCGAAAAATTTGAATTCCATGAGGCGTCTCTCTCCTGTCGGTAGGATTTTGGAAACGTCTTATTCTAACACATCCGGCTTGATAAAGTATGCAAAAAGTCTTATTGTAGTTTTGTATCCACGTATGATATAATTTCCGAAAGTGAACCCAAGATCGGGTTTACCGGCGCAGGACGCTCGAAAGAAGCTTGCGCGGCGTTATCTCAAATCACTTTATCTTTTTGAGGGGGTCAGAAACATGACTGACACTGCAGCAGCGAAGAAATCATGGGTAGACCGCTTTTTGGACGGCATCGAGCGCGTGTGCAACAAACTGCCGCCGCCCGCCATCCTGTTCTGCTGGCTCTTCCTGATCGTCGCCGTGATCGGCGCCATCTTCACCGTGACGGATTTCTCGATGATCAATCCGGCCATTTCGGATCCCGCCAAGGCGGTCGTGAAATCCCAAAACCTGTTCTCCGCCACCGGACTTCAGTGGCTTCTCGACAACATGGTCAAGAACTTCACCGGCTTCGCGCCGCTGGGGCTCGTCATCACGATGACGCTCGCCATCGGCATGTGCGAGGAGTCCGGCCTGCTTCTGGCCATGCTCAGCAAGTGCATGAGAAACGTTCCGCCCGCTCTGGTGCCCTTCGTGATCGCGTTCCTCGGCACCGTCGGCAACATCGCTTCCGACACCGCCATGGTCGTGATCCCGCCGATGGCCGCCATCGTTTACATGGGCGTGGGCAAGCATCCCGTCGTCGGCATGATCAACGGCTACGCCGGCGCCCAGGCCGGGTTCACCGCCAACCTGATGATCGCCGGCACCGACTCCCTGCTTCAAGGGCTGACCAATCAGGCCATCAAAGGCTTTATCCCCGACAGTACGTTCACGGTCGACGTGACCTGCAACTGGTTCTTCCTGATCGCCTCCACGTTCCTCTGCACTCTCGTCATCGGCGGCATCTGCACCTGGCTCGTCGAGCCCCGTTTCGGCAAGTACGAGGGCGGCGCCGACGACGCCAAGATCGAAGAGCTGAGCGACAGCCAGAAAAAGGGACTGCGCCGCGCCGGATGGGTGGCGCTGGCTTACGTTGCGCTGCTGGTCGCCGGCTTCTTCTTCGGCCCGCTGGCGAAGATCGCCGCCGACGGCTCGCGCATCTTCGTGGGATCGCCGCTGCTCAAGGGCATGATCCCGCTTCTGTTCTTCTTCTTCGCGCTGCCGGGCATCGTGTACGGTTATTCCGCCGGCACGATCAAGAACAGCGGCGACCTCAACAAAGGCATGGTCAAGCAGGCCGCGGCCATGGGCGGCTACGTCGTGTTCTGTTTCTTCGCCGGACAGTTCAACATGCTGTTCAACTGGACCAAGCTGGGCACCATGCTCGCCATCGGCGGCGCCGATTTCCTCAAGGGCATCGGCTTCACGGGGACGTCTATGTGCGTCGCCTTCATTTTGCTGGCGATGGTCGTCAACCTTTTCGTCGCCTCCGGCTCGGCCAAGTGGGCCATCTTCGCTCCCATTTTCGTGCCCATGTTCATGCTGCTCGGCTATCACCCCGGCTTTACCCAGCTGCTGTACCGGCTCGGCGACTCTCCCACCAACTGCTTCACGCCCATGAGTCCCTATATCTGGATGGTCCTGAGCGTCGCGCAGGCCAAATACATGAAGGACATCAAGATCGGCACGCTCGTGGCCAATCTCGTGCCGATCGCGTTCTTCATGCAGATCGCCTGGATCGTCTTCTTCATCGTTTGGGATTACTTCGGGCTGCCGATCGGCCCCGGCGTCTACGCCACGCTGCCCGCCGGCGTCCTGCCGCCGATGTAGAGATTCCCGTCGTCCCATCGACGACGATTCATGATTCCGGCCTGGAAACGCGGCGCTGCCTTTTTCGGCGGCGCCGCGTTTTTTGCGGCCCTCACGAACTTGCGGCGTTACGAGGCGAATCTTTGGAGGCGCTTCGAATCACCGCGTTGCCAGTGAAGTTTCTTTGATTGAAAATGCGCATTATTCAGGTTTTATCATTTTAGTTATTGCGTTTCCTCAGGAGGGTATGATATTATACATACTAAGTAAATGAGAACTCCGGGACAAAAGGACGCCGGAGGGTGAAATTTTTGCGCCGCCGTCGGGTGTTGCGCGATTTTCTGCGGATATGGAACGTTATCGTCATGATTGATAGTTATTGTTCTTTTGGGATGGAACTAAAATCTCCAAAAAGTGCCAAAGTATGATAAAATAACTTTCATGTGAACAGGCGCTTCCGGCGGGCCGTCGGCGCACTTCTTACGAAGAGTTGGGAGACGAACATGAAAACAGGCAAGAATGCCCGCGTCATGCTTTTGTCGCAGAAGCTCATGCTGGGCAGCGTTATTCTTGTGTTTTTGACGATCGGCTTTACGATCGTGATGGTCCTGCGCCTCAATCTGAAGCTTCAAAGCCACCGGATCGAGACGACGCTGCACGACCTGGGCGAAATGGTCGCCGCCAATCCGCTGGTCATTCAGGCTTTCAAGGAAGACCAGAGCAGCGAGGAATTGATCCTTTATCTGGACAATCTTATCAAGGGGCTGCGCGACGTCGACGTGATCACGCTGGCGGACATGCGTTTGCGGCGTCTGTACCACGTGAACCGTTCCCGGATCGGCGAGAATTTCGTCGGCGGCGACGAGGAACGGGTGCTGAGGGGAGAACGTTACTTTTCCCGAGCCGTCGGTTCGCTGGGCGACCAAAAACGCTATTTCGTGCCGGTCCTCGACGCGGAGACGCAGAAAGAGATCGGTTTCATCGTGGTCGCTTCGCTGATGACCAACATCGCCTCGCAGCGCTGGGAAATTTACGAAGCGCACTTCGGCGCGCTGCTGTCGATCTTGGCGATCGGCCTGCTGGCGGCATGGCTGACGGCCCGCGGCATCAAAAAATCGCTGCTGGGGTACGAACCGGAACAGCTGTCGAAGTTCTTCCTCGAGCGCGACGAAGTTCTGAATTCGCTGGAGGAGGGGATCGTGGCCGTCAATGCGGCCGGCTATATTACGCTGGTCAACAAGGCGGCGGGGACGATGCTCCACATTGCCCCAGGAGACCTGCGCGTTCGCCTCCTCGACGACATTTACCCGCAGATCCGCATCGGCGAAACGCTGGCGTCGGGGGAGCCGCTGTACAACAACGGCATCATCCTGGGCGACGTCAACATTCTCTGTAACCGCATCCCGATCAGGGAGAACGGAACGCTTCTCGGGGCGGTGGCCATCCTGCGCAACCGCACCGAACTGACCCGTATGGCGGAAGAGCTGACCGGCGTCAACCACATGATCGACGCGCTGCGCAGCAACAGCCATGAGTTCATGAACAAGATGCAGGTGATCCTCGGCCTGCTGCGCATCGGCGAGCCGGAGGAAGCCGAGCGTTACATCACCGGGATCGCCCGGGAACAGTCGGATGTGATCGCGGCGGTCCTGCAGAAGATCCAAAACAAGAACTTGGGGGCTCTGCTCCTTGGCAAAATGTCTCACTGCCGGGAGCTGGATATAGAGTTCAATCTGGTTGGTTCCAGCTCGGTCCCGGCAGTCAGCCGGTTTCTGTCTGGCAACGCCTTTGTGACGCTGGTCGGCAACCTTGTCGAGAACGCTATCGAAGCGGTGAACGCCAAGGCCAAGGGCGAAGGCGATCGTGAGGTGTCTCTGTTGGTTCACGAGGACGAGCGGAGCCTGATGGTCACGGTTGACGACACGGGAGAGGGCATGACGCCGGAAGAGATCGAACACGTAAGGCAAGGCGGTTATAGTTCCAAAGGTCGGCATCGCGGTACGGGAATGAGGCTGATTCGTTCCGTGCTCGAGTCGAGCGGCGGAGAAATGCAGATCGATTCAGAAAAAGGAGTGGGCACATCCATCACGGTGTGTTTCACCAGGGAGGGAAAACTGTGATTAAGACGATTATTGTTGAAGACGACCCGATGGTTGCGCAGATCAACCGGCGCTATCTTGACACAGCCAACGACATTCAGGTGGCTGCGGTCTTTGATAACGGCAAGGATGCGCTGGCGTATATCGAGGATGAAGAACCCGATTTGATCATCCTCGACGTGTACATGCCGGTGATGAACGGTCTGGAGCTGCTTCGCGAGATCCGCAAGGCCGACATCCAGTCCGACGTGATCATGGTCACGGCGGCCAACGACGTGAAAAACGTCGAGGAAGCCCTGCGTCTCGGCATCGTGGACTATCTTGTCAAGCCCTTCGAGTACGAGCGCTTCATGGAAGCCATCGAAAAGTACCGCAAGAAGGCGCACGTGCTGAAAGACGCTTCGACGCTGAACCAGGACGCCATCGACGCGCTTGTCAGCGTGGGCGCTCCCCAGCCCCAGGCCCCCGCGCGCGATCTGAAGAAAGGGCTTCAGCAGCGCACGCTGGACATGATCCGTTCGCATCTCGACAAGATGAAGGGCGAGACCTGCACCTGCGACACCCTGGCCGGCGTGGTCGGCCTGTCGAAGGTGACGGTGCGCCGCTATCTGAACTACCTCGCCGAAATCGGCGAGATCGACAGCTCCGTCGATTACGAGACGGGCGGACGCCCCTGCATCAAGTACTTCATCCGTCCCGACAGCGTCGAAAAGAAGGACGAGACGACGGAAGAAAGCAGTTCGAACGAAGAAGAGAAGAAATAGCGTTTTTCCGTTTTTTCCTCCTACGTGATGGGACCTTCTGCGGCTTTTGCCATGCAGGGCCGCAGAAGGGGATTTTGTGTGGGTTCGGTTTGTTTTTAAAGAAGAGACGTGGCAGACTCCGCGGGGAACGTTGTTGAAAGAACCTCGCGAGAGTCTCTGTTGTGTTGGAAAAGACTGCATTTGAAGACGGCTGAAAAGAGGCCGTCATTTTTGTGCTCACCGTCGCCGGCTGGCGCACGAACAGACGAAAATGACCGCACAGTTAGGCCCCGGCAGCGCACGTTCGCGCTGCCGGGGCCCATGTATGTGCGGCGCCTGCGTACGGGATCGCCGCGCTGAAACGCCGAAACTTCAGCAGTGGTTTCGGCAACGATGCAAGGATGAAGACGGCACCCGCCGGCGGGATTGGGCAGACAGCGGGAGCGGCTACAGCTCCGTCTCGCGGTGGGAAGCGTCGAGAAAATCGCTCTTCACGTCGCGGCAGCCGAAGATGTGAGCGCAGCAATCGGCCAGTTCGCGGCGGGCGGCGAAGATCGCCTCTTTGTTCGCGGAGGCGAAGCCGTCGATGGGAAAGAAAATGTCCTGGGACTGCGGACCGATCTTGCCCAGCTCGCTTTGCCGCCAGATCCAGCGGCGCGTGCGAATCTTCCGGCCGACCGCGTAGACAGGTTCACCGGCGGGCACCGGTTCGGCCTCGGCTTCGCCGAAGGGGACGAAGCTGTCGCCCTCGCGCGTGAAGCGCACTTCGATGTCGCCGTCCATCCGGCCGATATCGTGAGCTCCCATGGGCAGCGCGTATTTGAGCGAGAGCGCGTTGCCGAGGTCGACGACGGGATTGATGTGCGGCAGTCCTTTGCCCTTGCCGACGCGGGTGAACATGGCCTCGATAGAACTCATGAATTTGTTGGGATTGAGCTCCAGCGCCCGAAAGGCCTGCCGATAAGGCAGAATGGCCGGTTCGTCCTTGATTTTTCGCCCTTCATAGCGAGCCGCGGCCGCCGCGGCCGCCTCCGCGAGCATCGCGTCGATCTGCGGGTAAACCGCCGCGTTGTCGATGTTTCTGGCGACCACGACGCCGAAGCAGACGTCGGGAAGTTTCTCGAAAAATTGGGGCGCGACGATGAATTTCATGTGAGCCTTCCTCCTTCGTGTCGCTTTTCGGCCGATTATACGGACTTTGCCGGAAGAACTCAAGTTTCCGCCTCGTGAGACCGGCTGCGGAAACGCCTTCCGCACATGAATTTGTTTTCGCCGTTCATCAAAAGAGGAGCGGCAGACTCGGCTTGGGCGGAACGGAGTGCGGAATTCTTCAGGTGTCGGGCAGTTGTTTTTGACAGTTGTTTTCTTAAAGTTTTTCTGCTAGACTGAAAAACATAAATAAACGGCGTGGTCGTGAGATTGGAAGCATTGCGGGCATCCCGGCAGGGCCGTGCTCCGGAAATCTTGAGAATAAAAGGAGGCAGAAGAAATGAAGTTTTATGGCAAATGCGCAGCCGCAGCCGCGGCGGTGCTGATGTTCAGCGCAGCGGCCTGGGCCTTTCCCAACGAGCCGGCGGGATTCAACGGCATTGCCTGGGGTTCGCGTTGGGAAGGCATGAGCGATCAGTTCCGCGAGGCGCCCCAGGCGCCTTCGGGCGGGAAGTATTATTACGAGAGGATTTTCGGCGGCAGCGAATGGCTGGGTTATCCGCTGAATACGCTCTATTACGCTTTCCGCGACGACGGCCGCTTTTGGGGAGTGGAGGGGCAGGTCGACGACCGCAGCTCTTCCTATGCGGATGTTCTTCACTACGCCGTTCGCCGTTACGGACGCCCTCAGTACGGGACGACGAACAACGGGTACCAGAAAGCGAGCTGGTATGGACGCGACGTCACTATCGTGCTGGCAAAGACTTATCGCGGGTGGCGCTTTACGATCGGTTGGCGCGGTCCCCGCGTCGCGCCGCCGCCTCCATCGCCGCCTCCGCCGCCGCATCATGGCCGGCGCCCCGGTTACGGTCCACCGCCACCACCTCCTCCTCCCCCGCGGCGTCCCGGACACCGACCTCCCCCTCCTCCGCGTCCCGGACAGCGGCCGCCTCCGCCGCCGTATCACATCTGAGCCGCTGTCAGTTCGAAGAACTTGTGCCGCCGTTGTTTCGCTTCGGCGGCATTGTTATTTTGGGGGGGATGACGACGCATAAAACGCCGTTGTGCGTTATAATAAAATCGCTATGGAAACGAAAGGAGGAGTCATCATGAACGAAGTCATGAAAGCGATCCTGGAACGCCGCAGCTGTAAGAAGTATAAGCCCGATCTCGTGCCGCAGGAACTGATCGATCAGGTTATCGAGGCGGGGACTTATGCCGCTTCGGGCATGGGCAAGCAGTCGCCCGTCATCGTTGCCGTCACCAACAGGGAACTGCGCGATAAACTGTCGCGGGTGAACGCCGAGATCCGCGGCAACCCGGGCGCCGACATGTTTTACGGTGCGCCGGTCGTGTTGATCGTGTTGGCCGACACGTCCGTCCCCACCTATGTCTATGACGGCTCGCTGGTGATCGGCAATATGCTGCTTGCCGCCCATGCGCTCGGATTGGGCAGCTGCTGGATCCATCGCGCCAAAGAGACTTTCGAACGCGACGAGTTCAGGGAACTCCTGAAAAAACTTGGCCTCGAGGGCCGCTATGAGGGCATCGGCAACTGTGTGCTCGGCTATCCCGCCGAAGAGCCCAAAGCGGCGGCATCGCGCAAAGCGGGCTACGTCCGTTACGTGAAATAAAGGGATCTCCGAGAAAAAAAGCGCTTTTCCCGAGGGCGGGGAGAGCGCTTTTTTGCGTTGAGGCATTGGGAACGCCGCGATGATATAATGGGATGGATTTTAAACTTTATCGCCGGTGAAGGCATGCCCCGTAAGTCCGGAGGACCGGGGATCGGCGCCATCTGCGGCGCGCCGATCCCCGCGCGAGCGAGGCGCGCGGCCGAGGTGTCCGCCTGACGGACGCGGACGGGAGCGGCGGGGGATGCAGAGGAGGACTACGATGGAGATAAAACGCGGGCGTCTTTTCGCGCTTTCGCGGCGCTGCGCGCCGGGCGGCAACGAACTCCTCGACGAACTGGCGGCCGGCCAGGGCTGCCGCGTCGAGCGCATCGTTTCCATGGGGCAGATCACGCCCGCGGGGCAGTGGTACGATCAGGACGGCGACGAATGGGTGGCGCTGCTGCAGGGAAAGGCGCGCCTGCTCTGGGCGGACGGCGGCGAAAGCGCGCTCTCGTCCGGCGACTGGCTGCTGATCCCCGCCCATGTCCGCCACCGCGTCGTCTATACCAGCGCCGAACCGCCCTGCGTGTGGATCGCAGTCCATTTTCAACGCTGATAGTCTTCTCGGAATACATGTTCCATGTGGAACATTTTTCATGAGAAGGTATCTGGAAGATTCTCAAGACGTCCTGACGGGATCTTTCTCGCCTCGTTTCGCCTGGCGGATTTTGTGAAAAGAGCCTCTTCCCAGATCCGCGATCTGCGGTATAATATTTGCTTTATAGAAGCAGTGCTTTCTCATGCGGCGGTTCGCGAAAGCCGTATCGTTAAAATTTTTCGACACGCAGGAGGTACGGATCGATGTCTGAATCTATCAAGGGACCGCGCGGAGTCCGCGACATTCTTCCCGACGAGTCTTGGAAATGGGCCTATGTGCTCGGCCGCGCCGCGGAAACGGCGGGCAGGTTCAATTACAGCGAGGTCCGGCTTCCGATCTTCGAGCATACCGAGCTTTTCAGTCGCGGCGTGGGCGACACGACCGACATCGTGGAGAAGGAAATGTACACCTTCACCGACAAGGGCGACCGCAGCATCACGCTGCGTCCGGAGATGACGGCCGGCATGATGCGCAGCTACGTGGAGCACTCGCTCGGCGTGCCCGGCGGCAACCCCGCCAAGCTGTGGGGCGCGGGGCCGATGTTCCGTTACGAGCGCCCTCAGAAGGGGCGCTACCGTCAGTTCTGGCAGCTCGACTACGAGGAGATCGGCTCCGAGAGCCCGCTCGTCGACGCGGAGGTGATCATGACTGCCATCGAGCTGTTCCGTACTCTGGGGATGCGGAACCTCGAGGTGGTGATCAATTCCGTGGGCTGCCCCAAGTGCCGTCCCGTCTACCGCGAGAAGCTGATCGGCTATCTGCAGGGTCGGTGCGACGAACTCTGCGACACCTGCAAAAGCCGTCTGCAGCGCAACCCGCTGCGCGTGCTCGACTGCAAAGAAGACCGCGAGATCGTCGCCGGCGCGCCCGACATTTTCGACAGTCTCTGCGACGAATGCGCCGAACACTTCAAGACCGTCACCGCGGCGCTGACCCGGCTGGGCGTCAAATACACGCTCGACAAAACGCTGGTGCGCGGCCTCGACTATTACACCAAGACCGCTTTCGAGGTCAAGTCCGGCGACCTCGGCGCGCAGAGCGCCGTGTGCGGCGGCGGGCGTTACGACAACCTGGCGGAGGCGATCGGCGGGCCGCACGTGCCGGGCGTGGGCTTCGCGGCCGGACTCGACCGCGTCATCCTCGTCATGGATGAGCAGGGCTGCTCGTTCGGCGCGCAGCCGGCGCTCGACGCCTACGTGGTCTGCCCCGACGATTCGGCGCGGCTGAACGCCGTGGAGCTGCTCTACGCGCTGCGCCGCGCCGGGCTGAAAGCCGACATGGACTACGCCGGCCGCGGCATGAAGGGGCAGATGAAAACGGCGGTCGCCAGCGGCGCCAAAGCTGCCTGCATCCTCGGCGGCGACGAGATCGCGCGCGGCGTGGCCGCGGTGCGCGACTTGAGCGCGGCGGCGCAGGAAGAAGTGCCTCTCGCCGACGTGCCCGCCCGCGTGGCGTCTCTGGCCGGCACACGGTAAAAAACGCGAAGCGCCGTTCCAACGCGGCGCTTCGTTGGACTTTTTTGAACAGACAAGGGAGTTTGGAGAAAAATGCGCAAGGGAATTTTCGATTCAAGCTGGAAGCGAACCGTCAAATGCGGGCTGGTCGGCGAAGAGCTGGTCGGCAAGGAGATCGTGCTCAACGGCTGGGTCCGCAACCGCCGCGACCATGGCGGCGTGATTTTCATCGAGCTGTGGGACAAGTCGGGCAGCGTGCAGGTGGTCTTCACGCCGGAGGTGGACGTGCAGATGCACGCCGACGCCGGCGATCTGCGCAGCGAATACGTGATCGCCGTGAAAGGCAGAATGCGCGTGCGCCCCGACGGCATGATCAATCCCCACATGACGACCGGACGCTGGGAGATGGTGGCGAGCGACTTCCTGCTGCTGTCGGCGGCCGCGCCGATCCCTTTCGAGATCGGCGACGAGACGGAAAACGTCGACGAAAACCTGCGTCTCACCTACCGTTATCTCGACCTGCGCCGCGAGCGCATGCAGAACAACCTGCGCACGCGCCACGAGGTGGCTCAGTACACGCGCGCCTATCTGAACGGCCGCGATTTCACCGAGGTGGAAACGCCGATCCTGATGAAGTCTACGCCCGAAGGCGCGCGCGACTACCTCGTGCCCAGCCGCGTCGCGCCCGGCTCGTTCTACGCGCTGCCCCAGTCGCCGCAGCTGTTCAAGCAGATCCTGATGATCTCCGGCATGGACCGTTACTATCAGATCGCCAAATGCTTCCGCGACGAGGACCTGCGCGCCGACCGCCAGCCCGAGTTCACACAGGTCGATCTGGAGATGAGCTTCGTCACCGAAGAAGACGTGTACGATCTGCTCGAGGGCTACGTCGTCGGCCTGTGGAAGAAGATCCTCGGCGTCGAAATCGCGGCGCCCTTCCGCCGCCTCGGCTACGGCGAGGCGATGCGCCGCTTCGGCAGCGACAAGCCCGACCTGCGCATCCCCTTCGAAATTCACGACGTCACCGCCGCTTTCGAAAGCACGAGCTTCGCTCCCTTCCAGAATCTGATCGCCAACGGCGGCGTGATCCGCACGATCTCCGTGCCCGGCGGCGCCGCATGGTCGCGCAAGCAGTGCGAGGACGTCGCTGCCGCCGGCAAGAAGCTGGGCGCGCCCGACGTGGCGTTTTTCCAGATCAAGGAAGGAACGCTCAAGGGGCCGCTGGCCAAATACCTCGACGACGAACACAAGGCGCAGTTCCTCGAACTGGCGCAGGCGCAGGACGGCGACGCGATTTTCCTGATCGCCAACGTCGACGCCATGCTGGTCGCCACGGTGCTGGGGCAGCTTCGTCTCGACGTCGCCAGGGCGCACGGCCTGGTGCGAGAGGGCTGGGAGTTCCTCTGGGTCACCAACTTCCCGCTGCTGGAGTGGAGTCCCGATGAAAACCGCTGGGTGGCCACGCATCACCCGTTCACCCAGCCCAACCCCGAGGACCTGCCCTATCTCGAAAGCGATCCCGCGCGCTGCGGCTCGCGCACCTACGACCTCGTGCTCAACGGCATCGAGGTGGGCGGCGGCTCGATCCGCATCCACGACGAAGAAGTGCAGGAAAAGGTCTTCAAGTGTCTGGCCTTCACGCCCGAAGAAGCGCGAAGCCGTTTCGGTTTCTTCCTCGACGCGCTCAAGTACGGCACGCCGCCCCACGGCGGGCTGGCCATCGGTTTCGACCGCCTCTGCATGCTGCTGTGCGGCTGCAAGGGCATTCGCGAGGTGATGGCCTTCCCCAAGACGGCCAAGGCCCAGGACCTGATGGCCGGCGCGCCTTCGCCGGTCGAATCGCTTCAGCTCGACGAGCTGGGCATCTCCGTGCGCGCGTTCGCCGCCGCAGCGAAAAAGTGATTTTCGCGAAAAACGTGAAACGCCGCGTCCCCCGTGAAAAGGACGCGGCGTTTTTTGTGCGGCGGCGCGCGGTGTGTTAGAATCGTTTTGTTGCGAAGCGTCGGCAGATCCGGCGCGTAAAGATCGTCGAAAGGAGGTGAATGGATGAACGAAAAAAACATGCCCAAGGAGTTCTGGCAGCGCGCCGACAGCCTGCAGAAGCGCACCGGCTATCAGTTCCGCGATCCCGAGCTGCTGCGCCTGGCCTTCACGCAGCGGTCCGGCGCCGGCGGCCAGAGCCCGAGCATGAACAACGAACGCCTCGAATTCCTTGGCGACGCCGCCTTGGGGCTGCTGGTCGGCGAGGCCCTCTACCAGGAATATCCCGAGGCCGACGAAGGTTTTATGACCATCGAGCGCTCCAAATTGGTCTGCGGCCGCAATCTCAGCGCCTGGGGCTACGAGGCCGGCTTCGACCGGATGCTGCGCGTGTGCGAGGGCGTGGAAGTTTCCGACGCCATGGTGGAAGACTCGGTCGAGGCCGTGGCCGGCGCCTTTTTTCTCGACGGCGGGCTGGACGCCGTGCGCGCGCTGCTGCAGAGCTTTGCCGACTACCCCGACCAGGGCGCGGGCTTCGATTCGCGCCGCCACCTCGAGCGCGACTGCTCGTACGAAAAGCTCGGCGCGCCGCGCTACAGCACGATGCGCCGCCGCGCCAACGGCAAGATCATCTTCGAGAGCACCGTCTCCCTCGACAAAGAGCCCTCGGGCACGGGCCTCGGCGCCGACCGCACCGAGGCGGAGCGCAACGCCGCGCGCGACGCCATGTGCCGCCTCAGTCACGCTTCCGCCGAGGAACAGAAAAAGCGCGCCGTCGTGCTGCGCGCCCGCTACCGCCGCGTCCTGCCCCGCCATGGGCAGCCACCCCGCGGCCGCAGTGCGGCCGGCGCGAGCGAGGCCGAAAACGCCGCCGCGGAAAAGCCCGTCCTCGTCCGCGACGGCGTGGAATACCGCATCGTCGCCAAAGACGGTCCCGAGCACAAGCCGGTGTTCACCGCCGCGGCGTTTCGAAACGGCATCCGCGTCGCCGAAGCCGGCGGCCCGTCGAAGAAGGACGCGCTGAAAGCCCTGGTCCGCGAGGTGGGCAAAGCCGCCGCCCGGCAGACGAAGCGCGGCGCCGACGCTTTCAGGGACCTGGAGCTTGCCGGCCTGAAAAACAGCCCCGAGCTGAAAGGCCGCCTGCAGACCTGCTGCGAGCGCCTCGGCATCGGCCAGCCCCATTACGTCGATCTGCCCTCGCCGGGCGGCAAAAGCCCGCTGTTCTTCGTGGAACTGCAGCTGAGCGGCGAGCCGATCGTCAGCGGCAGCGGCCAGAGCAAGCGCGCCGCCGGCCAGGCCGCCGCCTGGAAAATGCTGCAGCTGCTCGCCGCCGACGCCCTCGGGGAAAGCGAGCGGCTGAACGCCGACCTGCCTCAGCTGCAGGCCCGTCTGGAGAGCGCCTTTCGCGCCGTCTGCGAGCGCGGCGGCGAGAAAGATCTGCGCGTCGAGATCGCCTCCGTTGCCGGGCAGGACGAAATGCGCCGCGCCCGCGTCTTTTTCGGCGACCGGTTCTGCACCGAAGTGCCCGGCCTCGGCGAAAATCAGGCCCGCCTGCTGGCCCTGTTCAGGGCCGTCACGCAGACCCGGCGCTGGAAGGACGTGCTGCGCGAGCTGAAGCTGAGCGCGCCTGCCGGCATGTCGCCGCAGAACGTCCGTCCCGACCTGCTGCTGGAAGAGCGTCTGAAAAGCTCGCGCCGCGGCCCCGCCGAGATCCTGTCGCTGCGCGCCGGCGGCAGCGAAGACCTGCGCCTGTACCGCACCGGCCTGTTCGTCAAGGGCGATCTGGCCGCCTGCATGACCGCTCCCGGCAAGAAAATCGCCGAGCAGGCGCTGGCGTTGCTGCTGCTTGACCGCGCCGCGCGCGAAAGCGCGCTCGTGCCGCCGCTCAAAAAAGAAGCCCCCGCCGCCCGTACCGCGCCGAGCGCCCCGCACGAGCGCCGCAAGCCGCGCCGCCGCGCGCCGGTCGCTCCTCTGCCTTTGCCCGAAGCGCCCCAGCCGAAAGTCACGCTCAAACAGCGCTTCGGCAGCTGGCTGCGCCGCATGGGCGACCTGTACACGCAATCGTGACCGACGCCGCTTGGAGCGTTCGTGGCGGCCCCGAGGCAGTCTCCGTCCAAAGAAAGGCCGGCCCGCGATGAAATTTCACTTCATCGCGGGCCGGCCTTTCTTTTGTTTCACGGGATGCGGCGGAGCGGCTCAGCCGCGGCGGAACGTGGCGACGCCCGCGGCGAGGAGCAGCGCGGCGATGACTGCGCCGGTCGCAAGCCCCATGACGCCGGATTCTTCGCTGTCTTTCAGCACTTCCTCACGGCTGAGAATGCCTTCCAGAACGCACGGCGCCTGATCGGGCGCGGGATGGAGCGCGCCGTCCTTCTGAACGGCTTTCACCGTGACCTGGCGGCCGTCGAGGTCGGAGATGCGGTAGGAGAAGCGCAGCGCGCCGCGCACGTTGCCCTTGGAGCGCGACAGATAGCGCTCGCTGCCGAGGAGCTTGCCGTACGTTACCAGTCCGGCGCGCGCGAGTTCCCCGCCGTCGAACTCCCGGCAGAACGCTGGCGTCGGCAGGGTCCTGAGCAGTTCCGGCGCCAGGACGAAGGCGCCGAGCTTGGCTTCGCCGACGAGCGTGCGGCTGCCCAGCGCTCCGGAATAGATTTTCTTCCACTCGTATTTGTTTTTGCCGTCCGTACCGACTCTTTCGTAACGTTCGGTCAGGCGCTCGGCCTTGGGCGAGGGCAGCGTGACGTTCAGCTCTCCGTCCACCGCCGGCGCGGTCATCTCCAGAACGCCGCCGCACACGACCAGGCGGCCTTCGTTTTCCGGCAGGACGGCCGGCTCGCCGAGGAACGCGGCGGCGGCCAGCTGCTCCTGCGCTTTCGGCATGTCGTTATGCATCTTCCAGACGAGAGCGCCCGTTCCGATTCCCAGCAGGACCAAAACGGCGCCGATGATTTTCTTCATGAAGCTTCCTCCTTCGTCGATGTTGTGATGGGGCCGGCGTTTCGAAAAAACGATTGCAGTGTAGCAGAAACATACCGGCCGGTCATCGCCCAAAGGGGTGAAGCGGCGCCGGCCGCGGGCGGATGGGCAAGCTCGTTTTTCGCGCGGCGCTGCGAAGGCGCCGCCATTTTTATGGTATTATGAACGAAGATCGGCTATAATTTTCGAACGATCGTGTGATTGCGGGCTGAGTGTTGCGGTCCGAACAGAGGAGGAATTTCATCATGCACGTGTTCGCTTTTTTGCTGGCGGCCGCCGGAGCGGCGCTGTCCCTGTGTTACAGCGGCTGTCTCGCCATGATCATGGAAAGCGGTTTTGAGCTGGGCTGGCTGAAGGACTTCGCTTCGCTCGATCCCAAGTCGATGTGCGTCGTCGCTTCTTCCGCTCTGGCGGTGCTGGGGGCGCTGCTGGCCCTGTTCAGGAAAAAGCTTGCGGCGCTGCTGCTGTTCGCGGCGGCGGGGATCTCTTTGTACTGCGAGTTCAGGCTGAAAATCGTCTATCCCTACGTTCGCGCTTCGGCGGTGCTGTTCGCGGCGGCCGCACTGATGGGCATGAAGGTCCGCGGCGCGGAGGACGAATACGGGGACGAGGAATATGTCGGCAAGGAGCCGGAAATGGCCGACCCCGCTCCGGCGACGGCGCTTGACCGCGAAGTGAAAGATGAGCTCGCCGCGGCGGAGGAGGGAATGCCGGCCCCGAAGGCGGGCTGTTCGCGCCTCTGGGGGTTCCTGCTGGCGTTGGCGGCGGCAGGTTATACGCTCTGGCAGAGCGGCATGTGGCCGGTCGTGCAGGCACACTTCGTCGATCTCGAATGGTATAAGAATCTTCCCTCGCTCGACGCCAAATCGTTAAGCGCGCTTGCCGCGGCGGCTCTGGCCTTGTTGGGCGGCCTGCTGGCGCTGGCGAAGCGTGCCGGCGCTACGCTGTTTTTGACCGTTGCGGCCGTGGTCTGCGCGGTGGCCCAGCTTCACTGGGACGTCTGGTTCCCCGCGTCCTGGGGGCTTTTGTCCTCTGCCTTGTCGCCGGCGCGGTTTCCTGGCCCGGTGCGGCGGTGGACGCGGCCCGGGCGGGACGCCGTTACACGTCGGCCTATGTTTTCGCCTTTATTTTCGCGCTGGCGGCTGCGGCTATTTCGCTTTATCAGAGCGGGGCGTGCCGCGTTCTTGGCGAAAAGTTCGGCGGCGGTTTCTGCCTGGCCGCGCTGGGCGATCTGGACGCGAAGACGCTATGCGCCGCGGTGACGGCGGCGCTTGGCCTTGCGGGCGGCCTGCTGGCGCTCTGCGGCCTGCGCTTTTCCGCCTGGCTGCTGCTGGCGGCGATGTTCGTCTCGCTGGGGGGCGAACTGATCTGGCCCGAGTATTACGCGTTCTCATGGATCGCGCTGCTGCTGTACGCGCTCTCCGCGTTGCTGAGCAGCGCGCTGGTGAGGGCCGGTGAGGAAACGCCCGTGAAGAAACTGCCGCTCTCCGTCGCCGTGATCGCCATGATGGCGGCGGCCGGAGCCGGCGGCGCCGCCGTGTGGTATTACGACAAGGGCGTGATGGCGGAGAGGTTCCGCGACGCCCGTGCCAACGATCCCGCCTATCAGCAGATCGCCGAAGAGGTGAAAGCGAAGGACGCGAGGATCGCCGAAACGGACGGCAAGGTGCGGGAGCAGATGGGGCTCGTGGCCGAGCGCGAGCAGAAGATCGGCGAGCTGACGGCGGTCAGTGCCGCCAAGGACGAAGAGATCAGGAAACTGACCGCTCAAAGCGCCGCGCGCGACGAACGGATCGCGGCGCTGAACGCCCGGCTTGAGCGGGCCAAGACGGAGCTGGCCGCGGCGCAAGCCGAGTCGAGACGGAAGTTCGTCTACCTGCGCGGCAGCAACAACGTGCGCGACGTGCCGAACGCCGACAAAGGGTCCAAAGTCATCGGCCGCCTCAGCAACGAAACGGCCGAAGTCGTCGGCTCGCAGGGCGGCTGGTATCAGGTGAAAGGCTCCTTCGGCGCCGGCTGGGTCTTCGGCAAAAACGCCGTGATGCTGGATCTGGGCAGATAAAACTTCAAAGCGGAGAACAACGGCGAAGAAGCCGCCTCGATCGAGATTTTGAGGCGGCTTCTTTCTTTTGGGACCCCCGGCGGGGAGCGGGGGCGCTTTCCCATCGGCGGGCGGCGGTGCTACAATATGAAGCGGCAAACAGAAACAGAGTGAAGGCGGTCGATAGAAGTGAAGAAACTGATAACGGCGATGTGGCTGATCTGGCTCTGCGTCCCGGCCTGGGCGCGGCCGGAGGAGATCTTCCGGATCGAGATCCCCGCGGCGGCGGGCGGCATGGCGCGCGCCGTCCGCCCCAACGGACAGACGAAAGATCTCGGCAAAGTGCTGCGCGTGCCCACGGCCACGCGATATCCCGGCTACACGGCCAGCGCCTGGGCCGAACCCGGCACCGTGGCGGCCACGGCGGTGAACGCGATCCACCTGACGGTTTCCGTGGAGAACGAAAAGGGGCGCATCGTCAGCCTTGTGCCGGCGGAGACGATCGCTCCCGCGGCGGGCGCGTCGGCGGCGTTCGTGATCGACTGTCCGGCCGGTGCGGGGCTGTTCGGCGGCTGGGCGCCGGTGGTGGGCGACCGGGCGCGCGTGCGCCGCGCCGACGGCACGCTGCGCGAGCTGACGGCGGCTCAGCTGCCCGAACCCGGCGAGACGCTGGTGGTGTCGGTGACGGAAGACCTCGACGGACCCTACATGTTCGACTTCGAAAACCGCGCCGGCGGCGAGGTGCGGGCGTACTGGCGCGGCGGCGGCAAGGCGATCGCCTCCGTGGAGCGCCCCTTCCGCGGCGTGGGACGCTTCGGCGGCAGCAAGTTCCAGCGCCGCAGCGCCCTGCGCGCCAATCATTGCGGCGTGATCTGCGTGAGCACGAGCGACGTCGGCGACATCGGCGGCTTCCAGATCATTCCTTACGAGCATTCGTTCTCGCCGGAAATGAAATCGGCGTGGGAGAAGACGCAGTGGATGATCGTTCGTTCCCTCGACGGCGAAAAGATGACGGCGCGCGCGCCGCTTTTCAAGGGCGTTTTCACGCCGGGAGCGCAGGCGCTGGAGAAGCTGTGGGATTTCTGGTCCACGTACGGCCGCCGCTCGCTGGTGATGTGCCGCGTCGACGGCGGCGAATGGCGGCGTTTTAACGCCGCAGCCGGCAAGGACGACCACGCCTTCGACCATATCACGCATCTGCGCATCTACGCGCCCTTCACCAGGGAACCGGGCAGGAAGACGCATCTGGGCGACTTCCGCTGAACGTTGCGGAAAAAACGTAAAACAAAAAGGAGTTCACGAAAATTTTTCGGTGAACTCCTTTTTTAATCGGGCAGAAACGGCTTGAGCTTGGCCGCGAGCCGGCGCCACAGCGGCGCGCAAAGGCGCGCGAGACGGCTCCGCGCGTGGAACAGCCCCCAGCCGGCCAGCAGGGCCGAAACGGCGAGCAGCGGATGATCCGCGCAGAACTGCAGTAGCCCCGCGGCCGGGGCGACGTAAACGAAGCGGAAAAACCGCTCGCCCGTCAGGCGCGCCACCAGCGGCGCGAGAAACAGGCGCATCACGGCGTAATAACAGCACAGCGACAGCGGCGCCAGCACGGCGATCAAGCGGATGAAGCGGCGGTTCTCGTCCAGCGCCTGCTGCGAGATGGCCCGCGCGTAACATTCCGTGCCGCTGCCCATGAAGCGGTAAGCCCAGCGCTGCCACCGGCCGAGCCCCTGCACGCTCCGGTCGATCCGGGCGCAGGCTTCCCGGTAGACGCGCGCGAAGATCTGCACCTCGATGAAGCGCACCAGGTTGAAGCCGAATTCGCCGTAGATCTCCCTGACCTTTTTGAGCGGAAAGTCCCAGCGGGTGAAGTAGTAGTAAAGATTCTGCATGGCGATGCCGAGCGAGAGGGCGCGCACCACGAATCCCAGCGAGGCGACGCTGATCACGTGCAGGCGCGCCAGCGCGTAGCCCGTCAGGAAGACGACGAGCGTCGTGAAGGACTTGAAGAGGCTGACGATCACCAGTTCGAGAAAGCGCCGCCGCACCTGCTCGGCCACGCGCTGCTCCCGCGCCCGCCGCATCACCGTGTCGTCGATGTAATCGGGGATCGCGCGCGTGATCCGGTCGAACCAGCCGTCGTAGCGGCGGACGGGCAGCGGCGCGGCGGGCGCGGCGGGGAAATATTTCTCCACCAGAAAGACGCTGAGCCGATGCGACAGGCGCTGGCGCAGCAGAATAAAGCCCAGCGCGCTCAGAAGCAGCGAATGGGCGACGACGAAAGAGATCAGTGAGGAAAGGAAATTCAGCACAGCGCACCTCGGAAGACGAAAAGTCGGCTTGCCGCCGCGGCAGTTTGTTCCATTTTACACTGAGCTTTCGGAAATTGCGATTTTTCCCCGAGGAACGGAGGATTCCGGCGCAAGCTCTTCCTGTATGAAGCGAAAACGTGCCGCGCGGAACATACAGCGGCGGCCGTCAATGATAACGAAGCGAGCTGAGGATACGTTCCGTTTCGGGCGTGTCGCCGTCCTTGACGATCTGCGTGACGAACCACGCGCCGTTTTCGATCGCGAAGCGGAAACGGCTTTTCGTCTCGGTTTGACTGCGCGAGTCTTTGCCCACGACGGTGAACGAGCAGGAACCGTCCGCCGCGGCGGAGACGGCGCTGGTTTGGGCGCCGCCTTCGCGAAGCTGCTCGGCAAGGTATCCGGCGACCGTCTGCGGATCGAGGTCAGCCTTTTCCCGAGCGCTGGCCACCGCCTGAACCGTCAGCGTGATCACGGTCTTTTTGTTGGCGGCGGTCAGCGTTACGCTGTCGTCGGCGCGGACTGCGGCGTCCCATGTTTCGGGAAAGACGACGGTCAGCGCTTTGGTGCGGATCTCCGTGGCGGAGGCCGAACGGGCGCACAGCATGACGATGAACAGCGCCATCAGTTTTTTCATGAAAACCCCTCCCGGGCACATCAATTTTGTCTTTGCGCCTGCGGTGCGCCGCGCGCTCATTCTTCGTCGAGCACCTTGACGTAATAGCCGTCCTTGCGGCGGTAGGCGCCGTGGATCTCGGTGTCGAAGCCGGGGAACAGTTCGCCCGTCTCGCAGAGCATGTTCAGGTAATCCAGCACGGCGGCGCTCTTCTCGGTGACTTTCTCGCCGGGCATGACCAGCGGCACGCCGGGCGGGTAGGGCAGGATCATGTCGGCGCTGACTTGGCCGAGCAGTTCCGCCAGCGGCACCTCGTGCGTTTCGCCGCGCAGGTTTTTCTGAAAGGCCTGGTACGGCGTGTATTCCATCTCCGGCAGATCGTCGTAGGCGTGGTACATCAGCTTGGGCAGGTCGCGTTTGCGCATCACGCGGTGCAGGCCGCGCGTGAGCTGCTGCAGCGACATGTTCATGTAAAACACGGGATCGAGCTTGAACAGGTCGGGCATGGCCTCGCGGATGGGAACGTCGTTGTCGTAGTCGCGCTTGAAATCCTGAAGCGCTCGCAGCAGCGCCTTGGTGCGCAGCTCGTCGACGCCGAGCGCGAACAGGAACAGCATGTGGTACGGCCCCGTCTTCTCGGTGACGACGCCGTGATTGTTAAGGTAGCGCGACACCACGGCGGCGGGGATGCCCTCTTCCATGAGCTGTCCCGTGGGATCCATGCCGGGCGTGAGCACGGAGACGCGGATCGGGTCGAGGTAGTTGAAGTCCTCGTCGGCGCCGAGGAAACCGTGCCAGCGTTCGCCGCGGGAGATGGGCCAGCATTTGGTCTCGGAAATGTCGTCGGGCTGCCAGCACTTGAAGAACCACGTGCTGCATTCGTCGTGCAGGCGCGCCAGCTCGCGGCGGAAAGTCATGGCGCGGTCGATGGAGTTCTGCAGCAGCCGCCGTCCCTGGTTGCCCGTCATCATCGCCGCGCCCGTCTCGGCGCTGGCGACGATGGGATAGTTGGCCGAGGTGGTGGTGTGCATCATGTAAACCTCGTCGAGCACGGATGCGTCGTACTCGCCCTTGACGTGAACGTAACTCGCCTGCGCGAAGGAGGCCAGCATCTTGTGCGCCGACTGCGTTTCAAAAATGGTCTTGCCGGCCGTCGCTTCGCCGCACATGCCGAACTTGTTCTCGTAGATTTGGTTGAACGGCGCGTAGGGCGACCAGGCGCTGTCGAAATGAATTTTTTTCACCGGCAGGTTGGCCTTGATCCAGCTGCAGTCGTAGAGCAGCCCGTCGTAAGTGCTGTCGCTGATGACCGCGTAGGTGGGCCAGGTGGCGTCGTCGCGCTGGGAAAGTTTGTAATGGATGGCCTCGGACGTGAACTCGTCGGCGGGGATGCCGCCGATCATGCCGTAGGCGTTGCGCGTCGGCAGCAAATAAATGGGCACCACGTCGCACATCATCAGCAGGTGCGTCATCGACTTGTGGCAGTTGCGGTCGATCAGCACCGTGTCGCCCTGCGACACGCAGTACATGCCGACGATCTTGTTGGCCGTGGACGTGCCGTTGGTGACGATGTAGCTGCGGTCGGCGTTGAAGGCGCGGGCGATCAGCTCTTCGGCGTCTTTGTGCACGCCGGTGTGTTCCAGCAGCGAGCCCATGTCGGGCACCGACACCGACGTGTCGGCGCGGAAGGCGTTGGCTCCGTAGAATTTGTAGTAAGCCCAGCCCATGGCGTGATGGCGGAACGCCGAGCCGAGCAGGTGCCCCGTGGTACAGAAGGTGTTCTTCTTCGCGTCGGCGAACTTGAACAGCGCGCGCGTGAACGGCGGCAGCAGCAGCTCGAAATAGCGGCGCACGGCGCGGTCGATTTTCGCCGCGGTTCTCTCGGCGTTGCGGCAGGGCAGCGGCACGAAGGCCAGCGTCAGTTTGTCCTTGTCCGGCGGCTGCAGTTCCTTGGCGGCCCCCGGGCTGGTCAGAGCGAAAAAGGGCAGGCGCTCGTTCAGTTCCCCCATAGAAGCGTACAGTTCGCCGCCCATCGTGTCCCAGTCGATGATCGCGCCGGCGGCTTCGGGGCGCTGCTCCAGCATGTCGACAAGGCTTCCCTCCAATTCCGGACGCTGCAGGCGGTAGCCTTTATTTTCCAGTTCTTCGAAAAGCTCGGCGGTTTCGGGGCTGTCGAAAATCGAATCCGAAGCGCGGTCGAGCAGCAAGAGGACGTTCATCTCGCCCCCCCTTTCTGGGAAGATCGGTGATCGTTACGTGGTACTTTATAAGCGCTTTCGCCTCAAAGCGCAAGGGCGGAAATCGGAAAAATCCGGCGGCGCGAAAATTTCATGCGGCGCGAAGAATCGCCCCTCTTCCGCTTTCTCTGGAAGAAGGGGCGAAAATTCAGCAATAGGTTTATTTGTCTCATCTCTCCAGGGGCGGGCGAAAAAAGCCTTTTGCCCCAATTTGTTGCAACGGGGCGGCGCCTTACGGCGCGCCGCCCATGAAGCGTCCTTCGAAAGCCAGCAGCACGGCTTTCATCTTTTCGTCCATGGCCGCTAGCGCTGCCGCGCGCATCGCCTCCGGCACGCCGAAGCGGACCTGCGCCAGCGCGCCGGCCATGTCGGCCTGCGTATCGGTGTCGCCGTTGAGAAGCAGCGCTTTGGCGACGGCGTCCTCGTAGGACGAGCTTTCGAGGAAACAGCGCACGGCCTGGGGCACGCTGCCCTGGCAGGCGGCGCTGAACGCATAGCCCTGCGCCATGATCTGCGCTACTGGCGTGCTCAGGTCGCAGCCGAACGTCGCCTCGAGATAATTTTTCAGCTCGTCGTTGGACGCTCCCTGACGCAGCGTGAAAACGGCGGCGGCGATGATCTGCGCGCCCTTGACGCCTTCGGGATGCCCGTGTGTGTAAAGGGCGCTGGCGCGCGCCAGTTCAAGGGCCTCGTCGCGCGTGCGCGCCGCCCAGCCGACGGGGGAAACGCGCATGGCCGAGCCGTTGCCGAAGCTGTCGTTTCGGGCCAGCTCGCCGTTTTCGAGCCAGAGGCGGAAGCCGCGTCCATAGCCGCGGTTCGGATACGCGCGGCCCCATTCCATGTAGCCGCGGGCGAAGCGTTCCGCGCTGCGGTCGCCGCCGAGCAGCGTTTCCGCCGTGGCGAAAGTGAGGATCGAGTCGTCGGTGAAACGGCAGCCGCCGTTGAGCAGCGGCCGCGAACCGTCGTAACGGGAACAACGGCTCTCGTACTGAGCGCCGCAGAAATCGCCGAGAATCGCGCCGAGCATTTTTTCATTCCTCCTGTTTTGAGAGTGAAACCTCTGCGTCCTCCGCTGTGTTATGATTATTGTACCGCAGGATCGCCGTTTCGCGAAAGACGGCGCTCCATGAGGAGGCTGATCGATGAGAATCCTTCACACGTCGGACTGGCATCTGGGACGCAAGCTCTGCGGCCAGGAGCGGGCCGACGAATTCCGCCAGTTTCTCGACTGGCTGACGGATACGCTGATTTGCGAACGTGTCGACGCGCTCGTCGTGGCGGGGGACGTTTTCGATTCCTACACGCCGCCCTTGTGGGCGCAGAGCCTTTATTACCGTTTTCTCACGGGACTGTCGCGCACGCCCTGCCGCAGCGCGGTGATCGTGGCCGGCAATCACGATTCGGCGGCGCTGCTCGACTCGCCCCGGGAGCTGCTGGACCGTCTCGACGTCCACGTCGTGGGCGCGCCGGCGGCGGAGCCCGGCGCGGAGCTTTTCGAGCTGCCGGACGCGCAGGGGAAAACGGGCGCGTTGTGCTGCGCCGTGCCGTTTCTGCGCTCGCGCGACCTCTGCGGCGCGCTTGTCGGCGAAGACGCCGACGCGATCGCGCGCGCCGAACTGGACGGCTTCGCGAAGCATTACGCCGCCGTGTGCGCGCTGGCCGAAACGCGGCGCGCGGGGCGCGATATCCCCGTCGTCGCCCTGGGGCACTGCTTTGCCGCCGGCGGAACCGTGCGCGCCGACGACGGCGTGCGCGACCTGGCGGTCGGTTCACTGGGCGCGGTGCCGCTGTCGGCTTTTCCCGAAAACGTCGATTATCTGGCGCTGGGGCACCTGCACGCGCCGCAGATCTGCGGCGGGCTCGAGAGCCGCCGTTATTGCGGCGCGCCGCTGTGCATGGGCTTCGGCGAGGCGGGGCAGAAAAAGCAGGTCTGCGTCGTCGATTTCGACGGGCGCGCCGTTTCGGTGCGCGCGATCGACGTGCCCGTGTGGCAGGAGATCCGCCGCCTGAAAGGCTCCTTCGACGAGATCGCCGCCGCTTTGAGCGAACTCGAACGGTCCGGCCGCTCCGTTTGGGTCGAAGCGGACTGCGCCGACGAGGGCGCTCAGGGACTGAACGACCGTATCCGCGAGCTGAGCGGCGGCGCGGTGAAGATCCTGCGCGTCAAAGTGGCGGGCGCGGGGCCGGCGGACGCTTTTTCCGGCGCGGGCGACCTGAACGAGGACTGGTCGCCGCGCGAAGTCTTCAGGCTCTATCTGAACGAGCACCAGATTGAGGGCGCGGAAGCGGAGGCGCTGACGGGCGCGTATCTCGAGGCGCTCGAAGCCGTGCGGACGGAGGCGGCGCGATGAGACTGTGCCGCCTTCATTTCAAGAACCTCAACTCTCTCGCCGGAGAGTGGAACGTCGATTTCGAGTCGCCGGAATTCCGCGGCGGCCTGTTCGCCATCACCGGCCCCACCGGCGCGGGCAAGAGCACGCTGCTCGACGCCGTGTGCCTGGCGCTTTACGGCCGCACGCCGCGCCTGGAGCGCGTCAACACCTCCGGCAATGAGATCATGACCCGCGGCGAGCGCGAGTGTTTCGCCGAAGCGGTCTTCGAGATCGGCGGCGAGCGCTACAGCGCCTTCTGGTCGCAGAAAAAATCCTCCCGCAAGGGCGCGGCCCGGGAGTGGCAGGCGCCGAAGTGCCGTTTCTCGCGGCTCGGCGGCGGCGAAGAAGTGCTGGCCGACAGCGTCAGCTCCATGGCCAAAAAGGTGGAGGAAGTCTGCCGTCTCGATTTCGAGCGCTTCACGCGCACCGTCATGCTGCCGCAGGGCGGCTTCGCGGCCTTCCTGCAGGCCGACGGCGCCGACCGCGCCAAACTGCTCGAAGAGCTGACGGGCGCGGAAATCTACCGGCGGATCTCGCGCGAAGTCTACGACCGAACCAAGCGCGAGAGATTCGAGCTGGAGCAGATCCGTTCCTCGCAGGCCGAACACGCCCCGCTGGCCGAGGAAGTCCGCGCCGCGGCGCAGCGGCGCGCCGCCGTCAGCGAGACGCGCGAGAAGGAACTGCGCGCGCGGGAAAAAACGCTTCGGCAGGCGCTGGATTGGTATGACCGCCGCGACGCCCTCTCGGCGCGCCGGGCGGAATACGAACAGGCGCGTTGCGAACTGAACGGGGAGCAGACGGCTTTTGCGCCGCAGGCCGAGGATCTGGCGCGGGCCGAGCGAGCCGCGCAGGCAGGCGACCTTTACGCCGCTTTGACGCGCGGCCGCTCGCGTCTCGACGCCGCCGCGGGCGATCTGGAACGCCTCGAAAAAGACGCCGCCGCCGGCGCGCAGCGGCGCGAAGACGCGGAACACCGGCGCGTCAGCGCCGCGGAGGATCTGGCGCTTTTGAAGAAAGAACACGGCGAGCAGGCCGAACTATGGGCCAAAGTCCACGACCTCGACCGCGAGATCGAAAGTCACGCCCTGCGCTGCCACGAGCAGGAGACCCGCATCGCCGAGCTGGAAAGTTCCTTCGCCGCCGGCGACGCGCAGGACATCGCCGTGCTGGCCGAGCTGAATCAGTTCAAGTTCGAAGCCGAGGCGATGAACAAAAGCCTCGCCGGGGCGCGCGAAGAAAAGGAACAGGCGATGGCGGCCATGTACCGCGCCGACCTCAGCATTCTCAGTTCCCGCCTCGAAGAGGGCAAGCCCTGTCCGCTTTGCGGCGCCGTCCATCATCCCGCGCCCTATCAGCGCAGCGTGCTTCAGGAAGAAGAGTTGAAGCTCCATCAGAACGCCGAAAAAGCGGCGCGGAAAGTGACCGATCTGGAACGCAAGTTTGCCTCCATGCAGGAAAAGATCGCCGCCCGGCAGATGGAGCACAAGCGTCTTTCCACGATGGGGCAGACGGCGCAGCGTTCGCTCCAGGACGCGCGCGAAACGCTGGCTCGCGGACAGGAAAATCTGGAAGCGCGCCAGCGGGCGCGGCGCGAGCTGTTCGGCGAACGCCGTCCCGAGGCGGAAGCCGCGAAGCTGAAAGAAAAACTTGCCGCCGCCGAGAGCTCGTTGGCCGAGGCGGACGCGCTCCGCCATCAGAGCGCCCTCGACGCCGCCCGTACCGAGACCGAACTGGCAGGCGTGCGCGAAGATCTGGCGGCGCTGAGCGGCGAGCTCGCCGCAGCTCAGGCGCAGTTTGCCGAGAGATTGAAGCGCCTCGGCTTTGCGGAAGAATCCGCGTGGCGGGCCGCCGCGCTTTCCGAAGAAGTTGTCGCGGCTCTGCGCGCTCGTCTCGAAGAATTGCAGCGGCGCGAAGAAGCGCTGCGCTCGCAGGCGCTGCTGCTCGACGAGGAAGAGCGCGCGCTCGGTCCCGCGCCCGAGCTCGCCGCCGCCGACCTCACGGCCGCGCTCGAGGCGTGCGGAAACGAACTGACCGATCTGCTCAAGAACCGCGGCGCCGACGAGCAGATGCTGCGCCACGACGACGAATGTCGCCGCCGTCTGGGCGAGCTGCGGGAAGCCGAAGCGCGCCGGCGGAAAGTCTACGAACTCTGGAGCGACCTCAACGACCGGATCGGCTCCGCCTCCGGCGACCAGTTCAGCCGCTACGTGCAGGGCCTCACCTTCCGCCGCCTCGTGCGGGCCGCCAACCTGCAGCTCGAACAGCTTTCCGAGCGTTACCGCCTCAAGGTGGCGGCCGACGACGCCCTGCGCCTCGACGTCGTCGACCTCTGGCAGGGCGGCGAAGTGCGCACCTCGCGCAACCTCTCCGGCGGCGAGAGCTTCATCGTCAGCCTGGCGCTGGCTCTGGCCCTGTCGCACGGCATGAGGGAAGTGAAAGTGGACTCGCTGTTCCTCGACGAGGGCTTCGGCACGCTCGACGAAGAAACGCTGGAGACCGTGCTCGACTGCCTGAACCGCCTGCGCGAGAGGGGCAAGCTCGTCGGCGTCATCTCCCACGTGAAGACGCTGCGCGAACGCATCGACGCGCATCTCACGCTCACGCCCGGCCCCGGCGGCCACAGCCTGCTGGGCGGTCCCGGCTGCTCGCGGCTGGGCTGACTCTTGACCGGCGGCGGCCGGAGGAGTATGATTCTTTTCGCACCATCACAATCGAACTTCAGGGCAGGGTGAAAGTCCCTACCGGCGGTAAAGCCCGCGAGCCGCAAGGCATGATTCGGTGAGATTCCGAAGCCGACAGTACAGTCTGGATGGAAGAAGCGAGTTCCGCCGTTGTCCCGGGATCCCGGCTCTGAAATGCTCCGCGCGTTTCAGAGCCTTTTTTTTCGTAGCCAAACGACGGCCCTGATGATTTCCAGAGGGAGGAATCCGACGTGATCCAGTACAACACCGTTGAAGAAGCCGCCGCCGAACTGCGCGCCGGCAAGATCGTCCTCGTCGCCGACGACGAGAATCGCGAGAACGAAGGCGACATGATCTGCGCCGCCCAGTTCGCCGGCACCGAAAACGTCAACTTCATGGCCCGCTTCGCGCGCGGCCTGATCTGCATGCCCATGAGCGCGGCCTACGTGAAACGCCTCGGCCTGCCGCAGATGGTCGAGAGCAACACCGACAACCACTGCACGGCCTTTACCGTCTCCATCGACCATATTTCCACCGCCACGGGCATCTCCGCCGTCGAACGCGGCGTCACTGCCCGCGCCTGCGTGGGCGACGACGCCAAGCCGGAAGACTTCCGCCGCCCCGGCCACATGTTCCCGCTGCTGGCCCGGCCGAACGGCGTGCTCGAACGCAACGGACACACCGAAGCCACGGTGGACCTGCTGCGCCTCGCCGGGCTGAAAGAGTGCGGCCTCTGCTGCGAAGTGATGCGCGACGACGGCGGGATGATGCGCGCTCCCGAGCTGGCGGAGAAGGCGAAAGAGTGGGGCCTGAAATTCATCACCATCCGCGCCATCCAGGAATACCGCAAGCGTCATGAAACGTTCGTCGAGCGCGTGGCGACGACGAAGATGCCCACCAAGTACGGCTTCTTCACGGCCTACGGCTATCGCAACCGCCTCAACGGCGAGCATCACGTCGCGCTCGTCATGGGCGACGTGGGCGACGGGCGCGACGTGCTCTGCCGCGTCCACTCCGAATGCCTGACCGGCGACACGTTCGGCTCGCTGCGCTGCGACTGCGGCCAGCAGTTCGCCGCCGCCATGACGCAGATCGCCGCGGAAGGGCGCGGCGTCATGCTTTACCTGCGCCAGGAAGGACGCGGCATCGGCCTGCTCAACAAGCTGCGCGCCTACGCGCTGCAGGACCGCGGCCTGGACACCGTCGAAGCCAACCTGGCTCTCGGCTTCGAAGAAGACCAGCGCGAGTACTACATCGGCGCGCAGATCCTGCGCGACCTCGGCGTGCGCACGCTGCGCCTGCTCACCAACAATCCGAAGAAGATCGAAGGGCTGGCGGATTTCGGCCTGGAGATCGCCGCGCGCGTCCCCATCCAGATGCCCGCCACCGCCAACGACCTGTTCTACCTTCAGACGAAAGAGCACAAGATGGGTCATCTCGTCACCTATTAATACTAATTCTTGATAGAAAGTATTAGCATAGTTTTCGGGGGCTGCGGGGGAGTTCAGTCGCTCAGAACTGCCTCGACTGCCGCGCGGCTCGCTTTGTGAATCTCCCCTGCAGCGCTCTTACGTTCGGCTTTTTAATTAAGAAATAGTATGGCCCGCCGTCTCTGCGCGGAAAATGGCGAATGGCTGCAAGCGGCGCGGAGCGCCGCGGGCGCACAACGAAAAATGCGTGATGATCGGGCCCGATCATCACGCATTTTTCGTTGTGCGCCTTCGGGGAGCGCTTCAGCGCTCTCCGTTGTTTTGTCCCGGTTTCTCGCAGCTGATGTAAATGACTTTCATCGGCAGCTCCGCTTTCGTCCCCGCGGCGGGGTTGATCTCGTGACGCCAGACTTGGCGCGAATCGTTGTCGTCGCGGCGCATGACGCCGAGCGGCAGGTCGCCCTGCGCGCGGACGGCCGCGAAGATTTCGCCGATGCTCCTGCCCTGCCATTTGGGATCGAGATCCATCGTGTTCAGGCTGGAACGGTCGTCGGAATGGCTGAAGAGGTCGTTGGCGAAGTCGGAGATGCCCCGCTGCGAAGCGCAGAGCGCGATGTAATTGGCGATCAGACGATTGCAGTAGACCACGTTGTCCACGTTGGCGTTGTGGGCATGGCGTTCGTTTTCGGGATTGATGATTTCCAGCACGGAGTAGATCTCCGGATGCAGCGATTCGACGGCCAGCGCCGTGAGGATTGAGCGGGCGTCGACGGTGTCGGCCGGCAGAGAGCCGACGTTCTCGGCGAGGATAATGGCGGCCGTGGCGGTCTCGACGCCGGCCCTCTTGAGCGTTTCGTCGTCGGAGATGTCGCCTTCGACGACCGGTACGGCGCTGTTTTTCAGCTCTTCGGGACGCCTGCGGGCGACGACGACAACGGGTTGCCCGGAGGCTTCGAGTTCCCTGAGCACCTTGAGCGCGTGGGAGTTCCAGCCGCAGATGAGCGTGTGTCCTTGGGGGATGTTGACGAAGATTTCGGTCATGGGTGAAGGCCTCCCTTTACTTCCCGCTGTTTTTCGAGATGAACACGACGCGCATGGGCAGCCTGACGGGCCTGGACGCCGGCGGGTTGATCTCGTGGCGCCAGCGTTCCGCTCCGGAAGAGGCGTCGGGCGTCATGACGCCCAGCGGCAGTTCGCCGTCGGCCTGCATGGCCGCGAACAGCTCGCCGGTGGTCCGATTCTCCCACTGCGGTTCGATGTCGGCGGCGCGAAGGGCCGAGCCGCTGTCGGAATAAGTGAGGATGTCGCCGATGAACGAGCTGATGCCCTGCTGTGAGGCGCAGGCGGCGACGATGTCGGCCAGCGTGCTTTCGCAGTAGACGATGTCGTCCACGTGGGCGCGGCGGGCGTGGCGCTCGTTGGCGGGATCGAGCAGTTCGACGACCGTGTAGATCTCGGGGCGCAGCGACTCGACCGCGAGGGCGGTGAGCACGGTGTGCGCGTCGAGGTCGTCGTTCGTCAGTCGGGGCTGCGGTTCGGCGAAGACGATCGCCGACTCGGCTTTTTCGATGCCGGCCTGGATCAGGCGCGCCTCGTTGGTCGGTTCGCCGGCGACGAAAAATACGTCGTAATGCGACAGTTCCGCCGGCTTGGCGCGAGTCAGCACGGCGACCTGCCGTCCCGAGGCGGCAAGTTCCTTCAGCACGAGCTCGGCGCGGCCGTTCCAGCCGCAGAAGATCGTGTGCCCCTCGTATCTGCACGCGTTCAGTCCGAGCATGTTCTTGAGATTGTACTTCATCACGCGCGTGAGCACTTCCGACAGCACGACGCCGAGCACGGAAATGCCGACGATGGAGAGCGCGAAGACGATCACGCGCCCGACCATCGTGTGAGGGTTGTTGGCGAACTCGCCCTGGCCGATCAGCGTGAACAGGATCGTCCACAGGGCTTCGAAGACGCTGCCCTCGCCGCCGCGTTCCAGCTTCCAGTACAGATAGGCCGAGCCGGAAACCAGCGCCAGGAATCCGAGCAGGATCCAGAAAAAATACTTGTGCAGCTTGCCGGCCATGTTGGCGCCGCGCTTCAGCCCTTTGACCTTTTGGGAATAATTCGAAGCCACAATGTCACCTCCGCAGGAGTATGCAATCTGACGTCCCCCTTCGGAACGCGCTCGGGGGACCAAAAATAAGTATAACAAAGAAACGGGAAAAATGCTTGCGGGCTTTTCTGCCCGCCAGGGCAATCGCTTACGAAAATCCACTCGAGGAAATTGCCATTAAGCTCACGAGAAGAAGAAAGCCGCAACGCAGAAAAGTAAGTTCATCCCAAGAAAGCCTCCCTGCGGTAGAATACAAAGAAACACCGAAAACGCCCCAAAACACCGACAGGAGGCACGAGAATGAACCAGACATTTCTGGAACTGCTGGCAGAAATTGAAGATTTCCGCACAGGCAACGCGATCCACTATCGGCTCCAGGATATCCTTCTGGTCAGCGTGCTGGCCGTGATCTGTAACATGGATACCTATACGGAAATGGCCATGTTTGCCGATCATCAGAAGAAATATCTGGCGCCGTTCTGCGACTTCCGCCACGGCACCCCTTCTCACGATACCTTTGGCAAGGTGTTGAGCCGCCTCGATCCCCGTGTGTTGTCCGAACGCTTCAACGCCTGGATGAGCGAGCTGTACGTCCACCTGGGCAAGCTGGCGGAGTCAAGAGGCATGACCGTCGCCATCGACGGCAAGACCATATGCCGCAGCGGCAGTTCCGAACAGAAAGCCAGTCACGTGCTCACCGCTTTTGCCAGTCGGGCGCAGCTGGTCCTCGGTCAGATCAAGACCGACGAGAAGAGCAACGAGATCACGGCTATCCCCGAACTGCTGGATCTCTTTCAGGTCAAAGACACCGTCGTCACCATCGACGCCATGGGGACGCAGAAGGACATCGCCGCCAAGATCATCGAAAAGGGCGGAGATTACGTCCTCGCCGTCAAAGGCAATCAGAAGAAACTGCACGACGACATCATCTGGCACCTGCGCAGCGAAGCGCAGGACACAAGCACAAGAGAACTCAAAGCCAAAGGACAGTATGCCAGCACCCTGGAGAAGGATCATGGGCGCATCGAGAGAAGAGAATGTTACCTTTCCAACGACCTGAGCTGGTTCGAAGGACTTGAAGACTGGCGAGGCATCACGGGCGTCGCCTGGATCCACAACACCCGGAACGTCGATAACAAGACCAGCACTGAAGACCATTACTTCATCTACAGCCTGAAAGGAGCCCGGGCGCAAGACCTTCTGCGCATCAAGAGAGAGCACTGGGCGATCGAGAACAACTTACACTGGATGCTGGACATGGCCTTCAGGGAGGATGACTGTCGGGCGAGAGCGAAGAACGCGGCGGAAGTGATGAACATTCTGCGAAAACTCGCTTTGCAGATGCTGAAGACCTGTGACACGTGCAAATGCGGGATGAGGAGCAAGCGCAAGCTCTGCGGGCTTGGCATTCCTACGGCTCTGCAGGTCTTGGGACTCGTCCCTACGGGGGTTCTTATTCCGTAAGCGATTGCCCTGTTCTGCCCGCGGCGCGCGGAGAAACGGTTCCGCGCGCCGCGGCATAAAAAACAGGCCCCGACGGCGGGGCCTGCGAGCGGCGGTTCTCAGTTTTGTTTCTCGTCGTCCTTCTGGCGGAACATGTCGGGAGCGATGGTCTCTTCGGCGGTATAGTCGTTGACGTCGTCCGCCGGGGAGACGGGCTGCCGAGGCTGCGGGGGAACGGCGGGAATTTGCGGCGCGGGCGGATCCTCGGGCGTTTCCTCTTCGGGAACGCGCAGAGCGTCGAAGCGGCTTTTTGCCTTCGCGGCCAAATCCTTGGCGCCGAGCGTCACTTTGTCCTTCCAGCCGCGAAGTTTTTCGCCCAGCGGCGCGCTCTTGCCGGGCTGTTTTTCCTCGCCGGCGTTCCCTTCGTCGCGGCCGGGGCGTTCGGCGTGGTCGCGGTGCAGCGTGCTCTTGGCGTTTGCGGCGATTTTCCTGGCCTTCTCGGAAAGCTCGCCGCGCATGCTTTTGAATCGGCTGGCCGCTTTTTCGGAGAGGGCTTTCAGTTTCTCTCCGGCGCTGAGCGTCCCCTCGGCTTCGCGGGCGGCGCGGCGCTCTTCGCGTTTGGCGTCGGCCTTTTCCTTGAGGGCCCCAGACGCTCGCCGGCGTTCCGGGCGGCTTCCTTCAATCCCGTCGCGGCGCCCGAGGCGGCTTTGCCGAGGCGCTCGCCGGCGTTTTTGCCCTTCCGCGAAAGTTCCTGCATGGCGCTGGACGCGCTCTGGCCGAGTTTGTCTTTCGCGTTCTCGAAGGCTCCCGAGTCTTTGAGGTCTTTCAGCTTCTCTCCGGCGCCGCGACCGACCGAGACGAGCCCTTTGCCGGCCGCCCGGGCGACTTTGCCGGCGGCGCTGAGCGACGTGCCGAGGGCGATGCCGACGGCGTGGAAGATCCTGTTCGCCTTGGGAAACCTGTTTTCGACGGCACGGCGAAGGGCACGCGCCCCCTCGGCGACGCCGTAGAACGCCGTGCCGAACCCTTCGGCGGCCGCTCCGGCGGCGATGCGTCCCATCTCGCGGTTCTTCTCGCTGGCAAGGCGCAGCGCGCCGCTCTTCAGGATTTCTTTCGTCTTGTTCGCCGCCGCGGGGAGCTTTTGCGGAGCGACGCTCTGTTCATCGCGGCTCGTTTCTTCGCACGGCGTCTCTTCCTCTTCGAAGTCGACGACGAGCTTCTCTTTTTTGCCGGCGTGGGCCCGGGCGCTGCGCTCGGCTGCGTCGGGCAAGGCGCTTTTGATCAGGTGCCCGATCGCGGCGAACGTCTGCGCGGCCGAACGTTTGCCCAGCTGGTCTACGGGAACGGGGCGCCCCTCGGCGACGGGAGCGTTCTTGTGGAACTTCTCGGCGACGTGGTGAAGGCCGTTTTTGATGGCGTTCATTTCCTCGTCGAAATCGTTGGGCGCGAGTTTCCTCAGCCCATGGGGCTGCGGTTTTTCTTTTTTGAGATCCTCACGGTCGGCTGACATCTGCATGTACCTCCTGCTTTTTCGCTGGGAAACGGCCGGCGCGAGCCGGACTGTCTGTCTTCATGCGGTGATTTTGGCGCTGTGTGTGCGCACAACTGCCTCAACCATATATTTAAACTTGAAAACGGAGAAAAATCAACTGGCAAAGCTCATGAAATCATATTTTTTTGCAGGATCTTTGTGGTAAGATGATTTTATCTTTCTGTCGGAACGGGGTGTTTTCCATGAAAAAAGCTCTTCTGCGGTGCAAAACCTGCGGCGCCGAGTACGGCGCGGAGCGGGCGCCATTTCGCTGCGCCTGCGGCGAACCGCTCGATCTGGCGTGGGACGGAGCCGGCATCGACACGAACGAAAGATGCCAGTCGCGTCGCTACGCGGCGTTCTATCCGTTTGCGGCGGACGAGTGGCGCTCGCTGGGCGAGGGCGGCACGCCGCTCGTAAAGCTCGAGGCGCTGGGCCAGGAGCTTGGCCTGGCCGAGCTGGCGGTCAAAAACGAGAGCGCCAACCCCACCTGGTCGTTCAAGGACCGCGGCACGGCGGCCTGTATCGCCCACGCGCGGGCGCTCGGCTATACAAAAGTCGGCACGGTCTCTTCGGGCAACATGGCGGCCTCGGTGGCGGCGTACGCCGCGGCGGCGGGCATGGAGGCCTTCATTCTCGTCAAAGGCAACGTCGCCGACGAGAAACTGGCGCCGATCGCCATTTACGGGCCGCATCTGCTGCGCGTCGCCGGCCCGTACGACGCGCTGTACAGCGAAAGCCTGCGCCTCGGCGCCGAGCGCGGCATCTACTTCATGAATTCCGACGTGCCGTTTCGCGTCGCCGGCTCGCGCACGATCGCCTACGAGATCGCCGAAGAGCGCGGCTTCCGCGTCCCTGACTGGGTGATCGTGCCGGTGAGCGCGGGCGGCAACCTGCGCGGCATTATCAACGGCTTCGAGGATCTGCGGCGCGCGGGCCTGACCGACCGCCTGCCGCGGTTCATCTGCGCGCAGACGGCCCGCGTCGCGCCCGTCGCCGCGGCCTTCGCCGCCGGCGCGGCGCGGATCAGCCGATTCCCCGGCAACGATACGATCGCCCACGCCATCGACAATCCGTTTCCGCCCAGCGGCAACCGCGTGCTGGCGGAGCTGCGCCGTCTCGGCGGCGCGGCGATGACGGCGGACGAAGGCGAGATCGTCCGCGCCCAGGCCGACCTGGCCCGTTGCGGTCTGTTTGGCCAGCCGGCGTCCTGCGTGCCGCTGGCGGTCCTGCGCCGGGCCCGCGCGGCCGGCATCGTGGCGGAGGGCGAGAGCGCCGTGCTGGTGATGACGGGCAGCGGGCTGAAGTATACGGCGGCTTTCGCGGCGCACCGCCTTAAATGGTGCGACTGCGACCTTGCGGCGCTGCCGGAGCATCTGCGATAATCGCGCGGCCAAAGCGCCGCCTCCGGTCGACCGAAGGGGAGGGCGTGAGAAGCGGCGCTTTGTCTCCCGGCTCGCCGGGGAGTATAATATCCTGACCTGTTCGAGAAGGATGTTTCAAGAAAAGCGAGGACTTTTGCCATGGAACAATCGAAGAATCCCTGCCGTCTGATCCTCCTCAGCACGCTGCTCTGGGGGCTTTTCGCGCACGGCATGATGCTGCTCAATAAATTTTCGTTCCACGACGACGCCAAGCTGGGCTTCGGCCTCGGCGCCACGGTGACGTCGGGACGGTGGATGCTCGAGGTGCTGAAGCGCGTCACCGAGTTCGTTTTCGGCGGCAGCCTCTACAGCCTGCCGCTTTTCAACGGCCTGCTGACGCTGATTCTGGTCGGTCTGGCGGCCTGCATGACGGCGAGAATATTCCGGCTGCGGCGCGTTTACAGCTGCGTGCTGCTGGCGGGCGTGATGGTGGCCTTTCCTGTGGTGACGGCGATGATGGGGTACATGTACACGGTGCCCTATTACATGATCGGTCTCGACCTGGCCGTGGCCGGCGCCTGGCTGATCTGCGACGGCGACCGGCGGCACTGGTACCGGCTGCCGGCGGGCTGCGTGCTGGCGGCCTGCGCGGTGGGCGTATATCAGTCCTGCATCCCCATCGTGCTCAGCGTGATGTTGCTGCACATGATGATGAGTCTGCATGACGACGCCTCGGCGCGGCGCTTCGATTTCTTTTACAAGGGGCTTTCCCTGGCGCTGGCCTGTGCGCTGTTCATGGCGCTGTACCTGGCGGTGAACTGGTTCAGCCTGAAGGCCGCGGGCGCGCAGCTTTCCGATTACGAGAGCATCAACACGTTCGGCTTCGGCGGCTGGAGCGAGTATCTTGACCGCGCGGCGCGGGCCTACCGCGAGTTTTTCCTGCCGCCGCCGATGAAGATGCGCGACATGTATCCCACGGCGTCGCTGCGCTGGCTCTATCAGGCCGTGCTGTGGTTCGGCGTTCTGCTCGGGCTGGACCGGGCCGCTCAGCTGTTCCGGCGCAAACCGCGGCGCGGCTTCGAATTCCTGCTGACGCTGGCGCTGCTGCCGCTGGCAGTCAATTTTATCCACGTCATGGTGGACGTGAAGATGGTCCACTCGCTCATGGTCTACTCCAAAGTTTTCGTCTTCGTGGGCTTCATCTGCCTGCTGGAGAACGCCGCTCTGGACCGCCTCCATTATCCGCGCTGGGTCTATCGAGGCGGCATGCTGCTGATGTTCTGCGTGACGGTGCTGTACTGCCGCTTCTCCAACATCTGCTATTTCAAGGCCAACTTTCTGCAGAATCAGGCGATCAGCTACTTCACGCGGCTGGCGGCGCGCATCGAGAGCATGCCCGGCTATTCGCCCTACCTGCCCGTGGCTTTTCTGAACGAAGACGCAAAACAGGATTTCAACGCGCCCGTGATCCCGGAATTCGAACGCATTCGTCTGATTCCTTACCTGTTCAACGAGGAGTCCCCGCTGATCAACAACTACGCGTGGAAGGACTTCATGCGCATGTGGTGCGATTATTCGCCGATCGTCATCGAGAACGTGGAATCCTTCGAAAAGCTGCCCGAAGTGATGGCCATGCCGCGCTATCCTCTCGAAGGCTCGATCAGGGTCGTGAACGAGGCTATCGTCGTCAAATTTTGACGACGGCGGCACGGTGCGAAAGGAGCGATAGGCATGACCGAGAAGAGACAGGGAAAACGGCCGCTGTTTTCCATCGCGGTGCCGTTTTACAACGAGCAGGAGAACTTGCGGGCGTTGTACGAGCGCCTCTGCCGCGTCGTCGTTGGCGTGGAAAACTGCGACTTCGAGCTGCTTTTTGTGGACGACGGCAGCGCCGACGCCTCGCTGGACGTCGTGCGCTCCCTGGCGGCGCAGGACGCCCGCGTGCGCTACCTGAGCTTCTCGCGCAACTTCGGCAAGGAGATCGCCCTGTCGGCAGCCATCGATCATGCGCGCGGCGACGGCGCCATCTTCATGGACGCCGACCTGCAGCATCCGCCGGAGCTGATCCCGAAGCTGATTGAGGGTTGGTTCGAGGGCTACGACGACGTGTATGCGCAGCGCCGCACGCGCGGCGGCGAGTCGGCTTTCAAAAAGCTGACGGCGAAACTGTACTATCACGTGCTGGCGCGCTCGACGCGCATCCCCATCCAGATGGACGCCGGCGATTTCCGCCTGCTCAGCGCCCGGGCGCTGGCGGTGCTGCGGCGAATGCCCGAACACCAGCGCAACATGAAAAGCCTGTACAGCTGGATCGGCTTCAAAAAGAAAGCCGTGCCCGTCGACCAGGAACCGCGCCTGCACGGCGCAAGCAAGTTCGGTTTCTTCCGCCTGCTCAACCTGGCCCTGGACGGCATCACCTCGTTCACGACGGCGCCGCTGCGTCTGGCCACGATTCTCGGCGCGCTCAGCGCCGCCGTGGCGCTGCTTTCGTTCTGCTGGTTCCTGATCCGCACGGCGGTGTGGGGCAATCCCGTGCCCGGCTACCCCTCGCTGTTCTGCGGCATCCTCTTCTTCGGCGGCGTGCAGCTGCTGGGACTGGGCGTCATCGGCGAGTATCTCGGCCGCGTCTTCATGGAGACCAAAGGGCGCCCGCTCTACGTCGTGGCCGAAAGCAACGTGACTGACGAGACGCCGGACGAAACGTTCCCGAATCGCGAGGAGGCACGGCATGACTGAGACGGAACGGGAACGGTTCCGGGAAGTCGCCGGCTACCTGTTCTTCGGCGTGCTGACGACGATCGTCAACTACGTCAGCTACTACGCGCTGACGCGCGGGCTGGGAATGGGCGTGACGGCGGCGACGGTCTGGGCCTGGGGGCTGGCGGTGCTGTTCGCGTTCGTGACCAACAAGCTCTGGGTCTTTCGCAGCCGCACGCGCGGCCTGGCGGCGCTGGGGCGCGAGCTGTCGGCCTTCGTGGCGGCGCGCCTTTTTTCCGGCCTGCTCGACGTGGGCATGATGTGGCTGTTTGCCGAGAAGCTGGGCTGGCCGGACATGTGGGTGAAAATCGGCGGCAACGTGTTCGTCACGGCGCTCAACTACGTTTTCAGCAAACGCTGGATTTTCCGCAGGCGGGGGTGACGGAAAGCTGATGCTGTTTCTTGATTGAGAAGCATGGACAGAGCTCGCTGGGCGCTGCGAGGAAGTCCAGATATTCAGGCCGGTCTCGGCCGCTGGGCGGGCTGCGCTGCTCGCTTTTGCAGAGGGCGGCAGCCGATAAAGATCGGTGATTTCATCACTGACGCGGTCGTTTTTGCGAGTATAATGAAAAGCAATCAACATTTTCACATAAAGGGGGAAACGCTGTGGACGAAATCAAAAATCCCAGAAAGCCGCTGCTTTATTATTACGCGATCGCCATGCTCGTGCTGATGCTGTTCAACCTGCTGGCCAAGCCGTGGCTGATGCGCGCGCAGATCGACGAGGTGGACTACGGCACGTTCATCAGGATGACCGAAGAGAAAAAGATCGGCAAGGTCAACATCGAGGAGAACCAGATCCTCTTCACCGACACCGAGGGCAAAAAAGTCTACCGCACGGGGCCGATGGACGACCCCGGGCGCACGGAGCGCCTTTATCAGTCGGGCGCCAAGTTCTCCAGCGAGATCGTCGAACAGGCGTCGCCGATCGTCAGCATGCTGCTGTCGTGGGTGGTGCCGCTGCTGCTCTTCTGGGGGCTGGGCCAGTACATGCAGAAGAAGCTCATGAACCGCATGGGCGGCGACTCGATGATGTTCGGCATGGGCAAGAGCAAGGCCCGCGTTTACGTCAAGTCCACCGAGGGCATCAAGTTCTCCGACGTGGCCGGCGAGGACGAAGCCAAGGAGAACCTGGCGGAGATCGTCGAGTACCTGCACAATCCCGGGCGCTACCGCGACATCGGCGCGAAGATGCCCAAGGGCATCCTGCTCGTCGGCCCGCCCGGCACCGGCAAGACCATGCTGGCCAAGGCCGTCGCCGGCGAGTCGAACGTGCCGTTCTTCTCCATGTCCGGCTCCGAGTTCGTGGAGATGTTCGTGGGCATGGGCGCCTCGAAAGTGCGCGACCTGTTCAAGCAGGCCAAGGAAAAAGCGCCCTGCATCGTCTTCATCGACGAGATCGACGCCATCGGCACGAAGCGCAGCGGCAACGTGATGGGCAACGACGAGCGCGAGCAGACGCTCAACCAGCTGCTCACCGAGATGGACGGCTTCGAGGACAATACCGGCGTGATCATCCTCGCCGCCACAAACCGCCCCGAGTCGCTCGACCCCGCGCTGACGCGCCCCGGCCGCTTCGACCGGCGCGTGCCCGTGGAGCTGCCCGACCTGAAAGGGCGCGAGGACATCCTCAAGGTGCACGCCAAAAAGATCAAGCTCGAGCCCCACGTCGATTTCAACAAGGTGGCGCGCATGGCATCCGGAGCTTCCGGCGCCGAGCTGGCCAACATCGTCAACGAGGCGGCGCTGCGCGCCGTGCGCGACAACCGCGGACAGGCCACGCAGGCGGACCTCGAAGAGAGCATCGAAGTAGTGATCGCCGGCTATCAGAAGAAGAACGCCATCCTCACCGACAAGGAAAAGATGATCGTCGCCTACCACGAGATCGGCCACGCCCTCGTCGCCGCCATGCAGAGCCACTCCGCGCCCGTGCAGAAGATCACGATCATCCCGCGTACGTCGGGGGCCCTCGGCTACACCATGCAGGTGGAGGAGGGCAATCATTACCTGATGAGCAAGGAAGAGCTGGAAAACAAGATCGCCACGCTCACCGGCGGCCGCGCCGCCGAAGAAGTCGTCTTCGGTTCCGTGACCACGGGCGCGTCAAACGATATCGAGCAGGCCACCAGGCTGGCCCGCGCCATGATCACGCGTTACGGCATGAGCGACGATTTCGGCATGGTGGCGCTGGAAACGGTGACCAACCAGTATCTGGGCGGCGACGCCTCGCTGGCCTGCGCGCCGGAAACGCAGTCGCTGATCGACAAAAAGGTCGTGGCGCTCGTCAGAGAACAGCACGAAAAAGCCCGCAGGATCCTCACCGACAACCGACGCACGCTCGACGATTTGGCCAAAGTCCTTTACGAACGCGAAACCATCACCGGCGAGGAATTCATGGAGATCCTCAACGCCGTGCCCGCGCAGTCCTAACTGAAGAAGACGTGCGCAAAAAATTCCCGGAAGGCTGTGCGCCTTTCGGGAATTTTTTGCGCGCACCGCGCGGGAAAATCTTTCGCGCAGCGCGTCTCGTCCGAAAAAATCGGCAAAAAGTTTTTTGAATCAAGGCTGAGTTTGACCTTTCATGACCTGTCTTAAGCCTATCAAAATGAGTCGTATCAATCATTTATATCAATTTAAAATGAATTAGCACTCGATGCTTGACAGTGCTAACAAGAGTGCTATAATACACTCAGAACGAAGGAGGAACGATGAAGCGAGAGACCTCCGGACGTTCCCGCATCGTTAATATAGAAGGCGGATCCCGCACGGGGCCGCCCGATCTCGAGGAGGAAATAAAGATGATGGTACCGAGCATTTGGAACGACAATCTGTTTGACGAACTGGAAAACGTGTTCAGCGACGGTTTCTTCCGCCGCAGCCCGCTGTACGGGCGCCGGGAGCGGAACATGATGAAGACCGACGTGCGCGAGACGGAGAGCAATTATGAAGTCGACGTCGACCTGCCTGGCTTCAAAAAGGAAAACGTCAATGTCCAGCTGCAGAACGGCTATCTGACGATCAGCGCCGTCAGGCAGCACTCCAAGGAAGAGAAGGACGCCAAGGGTGCCTTCATCCGTCAGGAACGCTACGAGGGCAGCTGTTCGCGCAGCTTCTACGTAGGGGACGGCATCAAGAAGGAAGACATCAGCGCCAAGCTGGAAGACGGCATCCTGCGCTTGACCTTCCCGAAGAAGAGCGAAAAGGAACTCGAACAGAGCAAGCTGATCGAAATCGAATAGGCGTCTGCAGGCAGGCCGCCGGGAGCGAATCCCGGCGGCCTGCCGCGTTTTTTGGAAAGGGGCGCTCTCGAAGCGGCGTTTTATGTGAACGCCGCTTCGAATGGTTGGTTATGAATGATGTGCAACCGGTTTTACATTTTCTGTGCTATAATTCCGGCAGGATCAAAATTCACCCGGAGGTGTTTGTGTGATGGCTCGGAAAGAACTGGTATATGGAGTGGACGACGTTCCGTCATTGCCGATTTTGCTGCTGGCGGGCGCGCAGCACGTGCTCACGCTGTTCGGAGCGACGACGCTGGTGCCGCTGATTTTCGGCCCGGCGATGGGGATGACGCCGGCGCAGATCGGATTTTTCATTTCCTGCGTGTATTTCGCCATGGGAGTGTGCACGCTGATCCAGACCAGCCCGTTCGGTTCCGGGCTGCCGATCGTGCAGGGCTCGAGCTTCAGCTTCATCCCGCCGATCATGACGATCGTCGGCATCTATTCGGCGCAGGGCACGAACGTGATCCTGCAGTACATCGGCGGGGCGCTGATCTCGGGGGGCGTGTGCCTGGTGCTGCTGGGGCAGTTCGGGCTGATCGGACGGATCCGCCGCTTCGTCGGCCCGATCACGGTGGGCACGACGATCATGGCGATCGGCTTCTCGCTGGCTGGAACGGCCATCAGCGGCAACGCGGCCGGGTACTGGCCGGCCTCGCTGGCAGTGGTGGCGCTGATCTTCCTGTTCGGTCTGAAAGTCAAGGGGCGTTACGTCAACATCTTCTCGGTCCTTCTGAGCGTGGTCATCGTCTGGGGAGCGTGCTTCGCGCTGAGCAGTTCCGGCGTGTTCCAGCCGGGGCACCCCGTTTATATCGGTCTCGAGAACGTGAACGCGGCCAAGTGGTTCCAGTTCACGGGCTTTATGCCCTGGGGCATGCCGAAGTTCAGTCTGGTGGCGTTCGGCGCGATCTTGGCGGGCTTCTTTTCCGTCATCCTCGAGAGCATCGGCGACTATTTCAATGTCTGCAACGCGGCGGGACTGCCCGATCCGACGGAACAGCAGATCAGCCGGGGCATCCGCGCCGAGGGGCTGGGCTGCATCTTCGGCGGCCTGACGGGGGCGGTGGCCTGCACGAGCTACACCGAGAACATCGGCCTGATCGGCCTGACGGGCGTGGCTTCGCGCTGGGTGGTGCGCGTCGGTGCGATCCTGTTGATCGGCATGAGCATGGTCGGCAAGTTCGGCGCGCTGGTGGCCACGCTGCCTGCGCCGATCATCGGCGGCTGTTACATCGCCCTGTTCGGCACCATCGGCGCGCTGGGCATCCAGGCGCTGACCCGCGCCGACATGCAGAAGCAGCGCAACGTGATGATCGTCGGCTTTTCCTTCCTGATGGCGCTGGGGCTGCCGGGCTGGGTGGAGGCGCAGAAGGAACTGTTCTTCGGCTGGGGCATTCCCGGCCAGATCCTCTGGGCGGTCGGCAAGACGTCGATGGCGGTGGCGGGCGTTTCGGCCTGTCTGCTGGACAATCTGATCCCCGGCACGCGCGAGGAGCGCGGCTTCAGGGACTGATCGCGATTTGAGAAGTTCTCGTTGAAAATGCCGCACTGGAACCGTGCGGCAAAAAACATGCAGCGAATCCATGCGTTATTCACGCGGGGCGCTGTCAAAAGGCAAAAGTCTGAATCATTCAACAAAAAACGGTACCGGTACGGCGTAAAACGCAGCGCGAAACGGCAAAAGCTTTTTCGTGCCGCGTTTTTGTTCAAAGAAAACCCCCGGCTGTGCCGGGGGTTTTCTTTGAACAAAAATAGCGACCATTGTTTTGATGGTCGCTATTATAAGCAAAAAAACTATAGTTTTGTATAGGAATAGGAAATTGATTTTACGTCGTACACACTTGTGTCAGTGCATTTGAAAAGAGAAGGGTTGAAAACTGCTAAATTAGCGCCATTTTTACACATCGTGCTTATGTATTCGATTCCATTATATCCTCTGCTGCGTATATAATCACTAATATACTGTGTCGGCAAATAATCGAGAGCGTTATCATTTCGCAGGGGTTTTGCAATTTCTTGTGAAATCATTTTAAGATGCTCAATGTTCATGGCATACTGCATAAAGTCAAATCCATAATCAATGCCAATAAACGGACTAATATGGTCAATACCTGCGAGGTTGATGACCTCAATGTCCTTTTGAAGTTTGAAACGACCAACTGTGACAAAGTCATATACACCTGCCCGGATTTCGTACAAGGTCGTTTCTGTTGAGTCAGAAAGATAAAGGATACTGATACCCATTGGATTTACACGTCCGCCTTTTGCCTTGTTATCTGGAGGGGCCCCCATTTCTGTTTTCATAAATCCTTTTTCGTCAGGGCATATTCGTGAGCGATACATTACTTCGCCTTTATGATGGAATTTTACAGCGCATCTCAGAAATATAAACAGCTTGTCCGTATTGATATAGTCGCCGTGAAAACGGTTCTTGCGCTTAATTCCCTCGACGAAGTCACCCCAGCAATTATTCTTTAGAATTGAGTTTTCCTCTAAATAATCAAGATCCTGACACTGCTTAATAGCAACAGGGCTATCAAATAATTCTGGCTGATCTTTATATCTTTTGGCGCAAATTGTGGTGATAAGCCGATATGCTCCATCAGGTTTTAAATTAAAAATTTGGCAGTTATTGCAAAGAATGTTCTTTATAAGATCTGTCTTCTCACGTGGAAAATCGGCAGATAAATCTGATACTGGGGTATAAATATCTAACAATCCATCAAAGAGCTCTGCTATAATGGAATCTTTTCCAATTTCATATACATGGGTATTATGACTCCCGCAGAAATCGCAATCGCCAGTTGTTTTGTTCCCATCTATAATTGCTTTGATTTCTGTGTCAGCAAAACAATTACTGCAACAGAACATACGCATTACCTCTCGCTAAGATATTTACCCATCAACTCCAGGTGGTGCATCAGCGAGAGTTTTTTTACTGTCCCGAGTCCTGGATAAGACTGTTGCTCGTGATGCTGTAAAAAAGTTTGGAGACCTGAGGTCATCTCAACAGGGTGCGGATCAGCATTGTACCACGCAGCTAGCTTTGATACTGCTTCGTAGAACTTCAAAGCAGGGTTTGTGATATCCTCGTTGGAATCCGAGACAAAATGCCTAACACGTAAAGTTTTGTCAGATGCAAAATACACTATATGAATAGCTACCGCATAGGGCGCAAATCCAGCTTCAAGGTACTCATTGCCAACTACTGAATAGTCAGAAAAACCGATAAAACCATCTTCTTTATAGAATAAATGGTCGTCAGAAAAGAATTCATCTTCGCTTTCTTGATAATCTGCGTTTCTACCTTGCCTTTCGAACTTGTCGTCAAGTAAAACTTTATGATGACGTACTTTACGCCTGAATACACTCTCATCCGGCATCAACACATAGCGGGGGACCTCTATTTCGAATGTGCTCTCGTATAGTTCTAAATAATCTCGATCAGTATTAATAACAAGCAAATCCGATTTATTAATGTTTTGTTCATCCCAAAACTCAAGCAAAACTTTTGCATTTTCCTGCATTATGAGTGACTTAATTATAGTTGAATTCTCATATTGCTCTGAAAAACGCTGCTTATACGCAGCTTCTTTGGATTGTTTCTGAACATCTTGCCAATCAGACATAAAAGTACCCACTGCGGGATTTCGTATAATCGAAATGGGATGTCCGATCTTAATAAACTCCGCCATCACATTTACAAGGGTAGGGGAGAGTTTTACAGGTTCAACAATGGGAGTAACGGAATCACCCAAGAGATCATTTGTCGCTAGCTCGCGTAGTGCAAGCAACTCGTATTGCCGGCCTCGAACATACGGGAAATACATAGATTATCCTCCATATTTCTGATTTAAAAAGCCATTGATGGCTTGCCAGTCAGATGTCGATGGACTGGCAAAGTATATTAGGGATTTTAACTCGTATGGTATCTTCTTAAATTCATTAACTCTAATTCTGTTGCGCTTCTTAAGCTGCTTAAGAGCCATCCTATAGGCGCGTACAATTGGAATCTGCGAGAACTGCTTTAGGCATTCGCCATAATAGAACACCTGCGAAGCAACGGGGAGTTTGCCAAAATATTGTAACAATATGTTTTCATACTCGCGTTTGTGCAGTATCTTGAAAATGGCTGTATGATCAAGTTGTGAGTTATTTTCTTCTGGTTCTTTCCGCAATTTTGTGCTGATTGTGTTCTGGGGAGTAAGTACATAAATACCTACCTGTGTACCTTGGAGAATATTCACTGCACGTTCATATTGGCTTTCTGACGTGACAACACATACATGATTAAAAGCCTTAAAATAATCTCGCAACTGAGTGTCAAGACGATCAAAGGAGTCAAGATCTGTCTTTATCTCATATACAACTGCTTTGCCGTTAATTAAAATAAAATCAGCTTTCGATTTGCAAATTGGAACTTGTGTCAATGCTGTTGTAGTATTTACGCTGTGCTTCCCAAGCAAAAGTTTGTTGAGTAACGTGTTTTGATAGAAATATTCATTGCGGTAGGCTTTTGACATGAACTTATATATTTCACTTATCAAGGCTCCGTTGTCTTTGTCCCTGGGGGCACTTACAAAACGTTGAATTACGGCTCCATAAGTGGTATCGTTAAAATTAGAATTAACCATGCTAAAGAGAAAATTTTGAGTAAAGAACCGATTTAAGATTAGATTATTTTCTGTCAAATCATGCCCCTCCCTTCGATTTAGTTACAACTACATTTTATTGTATCATATCAGTCAAGCTCTTGGGTTTCTGGTTATATTGGGGCCCAGAGCAATCGTTTACGAAACAAGCAAGCCCGTAGGCACGAGCCCCAAGACCTGCAGAGCCGTGGGGATGCCAAGCCCGCAGAGCTTTCGTTTGCTCCTCATCCCGCATTTGCACGTACTGCAGGTCTTCAGCATCTGTAAGGCGAGTTTCCGCAGAATATTCATCACTTCGGCCGCGTTCTTCGCTCTCGCTCGGCAGTCTTCAAGGTCTTCGAACTAGCTCAGGTCGTTGGAGAGGTAACATTCTCTTCTCTCGATGCGGCCATGATCCTTCTCCAGGGTGCTGGCATACTGTCCTTTGGCTTTGAGTTCTCTTGTGCTTGTGTCCTGAGCTTCGCTGCGCAGGTGCCAGATGATGTCGTCGTGCAGTTTCTTCTGATTTGCCTTTGACGGCGAGGACGTAATCTCCGCCCTTTTCGATGATCTTGGCGGCGATGTCCTTCTGCGTCCCCATGGCGTCGATGGTGACGACGGTGTCTTTGACCTGAAAGAGATCCAGCAGTTCGGGGATGGCCGTGATCTCGTTGCTCTTCTCGTCGGTCTTGATCTGACCGAGGACCAGCTGCGCCCGACTGGCAAAAGCGGTGAGCACGTGACTGGCTTTCTGTTCGGAACTGCCGCTGCGGCATATGGTCTTGCCGTCGATGGCGACGGTCATGCCTCTTGACTCCGCCAGCTTGCCCAGGTGGACGCACAGCTCGCTCATCCAGGCGTTGAAGCGTTCGGACAACACGCGGGGATCGAGGCGGCTCAACACCTTGCCAAAGGTATCGTGAGAAGGGGTGCCGTGGCGGAAGTCGCAGAACGGTTCCAGATATTTCCTTTGATGATTGGCAAACATGGCCATTTCCGTGGAGGTATCCGTGTTGCAGATCACGGCCAGCACGCTGACCAGAAGGATATCCTGGAGCCGATAGTGGATCGCGTTGCCTGTGCGGAAGTCTTCGATTTCTGCCAGCAGTTCCAGAAATGTCTGGTTCATTCTCGTGCCTCCTGTCGAGGTTCTTGATGTTACTTTTATTCTACCGCAGGGAAGGCTGCTTGAGATTAAGAGAGACGTGCTCTTCTGGGAGACGTTCTTTCCTCACGGGCTTGCAGACGCTTTTCACGAGTCCTTTTTCGTAAGCGATTGTCCTGGTATGGGGGATGCTCGTGGTGTCGGACGGGGAATAGTTTCGTGAAGAAGAAAAGAGACATAATAACACAATATGAAATGTCCTGTTTTTCAAAGGCTTTTAGGCACAAGCCATAAAGGTTTGTGCAGGGATAGGGGCGTTTTTTTGCAGTTTCAAGTCCCTTGAATCAGCCAGAGAGATATGCTCCTCGGGGCAATCCTCTTCCTTTGTCATGCCGTAAATTTTAGGTGTCGAAGCGTTTTCACACATATTATACGTGCTATTTGCTCCGACCTTTGTGGCTTTATAATAAATGTTAGTGGGAGGCAAACGATAATCGCTTGCCTCCCACTAACATTTATTATAAAGCCTTTTTACCTTGCGAGCAGGCGGGCGGACGAGGCGTACTCGCGCGCGAACGCGGCGAAATCCATGTCGAGCCCGCGGATCTTGCGCAGGATGCGCGCGAAGAGCTGAGCGCAGTAGCGGCAGTCGGTCAGCGCGCGGTGATGGCCGCCGGCGTCGAAGTCGAAGAAGCGGCTCAGGTTTTCCAGGCTGTAGCTGTTCAGTCCGGGAAAGGCCTGGCGGCTCAGCCTGAGCGTGTCGAAGACGGCGGGGCTGCTCCACTGGAGCCGCTGCCGCCGCACGACGGGGTTGAGAAAGCTCATGTCGAACGGTGCGTTGTGCAGCACCAGCGGCGACGGTCCCACGAAGCTCACGAGCGCGGCGACGGCGTCGGCGGCGCGGGGCTGACCGCGGACCATGGCGTCGTCGATGCCGTGGATGGCGGAGACGTCGCGCGGGATGGGGCGCCCGGGATCGACCAGCATTTGAAAAGGCCGCTGCGAGCCATCGGGAAAGATTTTCAGAGCGGCGATCTCGACGATGCCGCACAAGGCGGGACTCAATCCGGTGGTTTCGATGTCGAGGGCGGTGAAGCCCGTTTCGGCGATGGAGAGAGGCATGAGACGCCTCCTTTCTGTTTGCTGCTTGGGCGGCCCGAGAAGAGCCGTCCGACGTGAAAAAGTCTAGTGCAAAAGCGCGCGCTCTGTCAAGGGGCTGCGGCGCGGTTTAAAAAAGCGAAGGTTCCGGGCGGAAAATCCATTTCCCCGGAACCTTCGCCTTTTTGAGGATTTGTGCCGCCGGTTTTCAGGGACGTTCCGGCGACGGTTTGCGCCGCGCTTTCAGGCTTTGTTTGAGCGGCGGCGTCAGCGCGGCGACAGGGCAGACGTCCACGCACCGGCCGCAGCGGATGCATTCGCCGCCGTTGGTGCCCTGCGGCAGCCTCAGCGTCATCGGGCAGGACGCGGCGCAGCGCCCGCAGGCGACGCATTTTTTTTCGTCGAAGTCGTAACGGAGCAGGGCGATGCGGTTGAAGAAGCCGTAAAAGGCCCCCAGGGGGCACAGATATTTGCAGAAAGGGCGAAACGACTTCACCGACAGGACGATCAGCGCGGTCAGCAGCGCGCTCTTCCACGTGAACAGCCATCCGGCCGCGCCGCGCAGACTTTCGTTCAGGCTCAGCAGCGTCCAGCCGCCCATCAGCGTGCCCGAAGGACAAATGTACTTGCAGAACCATGGAGAGCTGACGCCGGTTAGATCGTCGCGCACGAACAGCGGCAGGATGATGACGAACAGCGCCAGCACGGCGTATTTCAGCCGCCTCAGGGCGCGGTCGCCGGGCAGATCGAGCCGCTTGCGCCCGAGCGGGATCTTGTACAGCAGGTCCTGGACCAGCCCGAACGGGCAGAGCCAGCCGCAAACGAAGCGTCCCAGCAGCGCGCCGAACGCGAACAGAAAACCCGTGACGTACAGCGGCAGCTGCGGCTCGAAGCCCGTCAGCATGGCCTGGAAGGAGCCGACCGGGCAGGCCCCCAGCGCGCCGGGGCAGGAATAGCAGTTTAGCCCGGGGACGCAGACGTTTTTCAGCGTGCCCGTGTAAATTTTGCCCTTCAGGAAGCCCGCCAGGTAGCCGTTGGTTACGGCCGTCCACAGCACCTGAACGGTCTGACGCAGCCGACCGCTCTTTTTCCGGGCGCTAGCCAATGCCCACGCACTCCAGACAGATCTTGGCGGCCTTCTGGAACACGGCGAAGTTCTCGCCGCCCCACAACCCGGCGGCGATCAGGGCAGCGCCGGCGAGCAGACACATCCAGCCCGCGCCGTATCTTTTCATTATTTGGCCTTCGCCAGCATTTCGCGGATGATCTCCCGCCACTGCGCGGCGCTCCGCGCGCCCGTCGCCTCGCCGACGATCTCGCCGCGTCCGTTCACGAAGAACGTCTGCGGGATGGCGCTGAAGTCGCCGAGATGCCGCGCCAGACCGTCGTCAAGCAGCAGGTGGAGGTAATCGGCGCCGGTGCGCTCCACCAGCGTCTTCGCCTTGACGATCTGTTTCTCGCTGCGGCGGCCGGCCGGATCGAACCAGTCGTAGAGCAGTCCGACGATTTGCACGCCTTCGGGGGCCATTTCCTTCGCCAGCCGGCCGAGATCGGGCATCTCGTGCAGGCAGGGCGGACAGAACGTGCCCCAGACGTTGAACATCGTCAGCGGCGCCTGCCGGAAGAGCGCCTCGTCGTGCGCCGCGCCTTCCAGATCCTCGGCCTTGAACGCGCCGATCTTTTTCGCCGCGAAAGCGGACGAAGCCATCATCGCCAGAACCGTTGCGACAAGCAAAAACTTTTTCATCATTCCGTTTCAATCCTTCCTGTTGTAGAGCGCGCCCGGCATTCCGCCAGCAACGCTTCCTGTTCCATGTCGGCACGGATGCCGAACCTCGTCAGGACAAAATCGTAGCGCACCGGGTCGCGCGGCGACAGACGCGCGAAAGCCCGCGTGACTTCCTGCGCCGTTTTCAGATCGGCCGCCCTGCGCTTCGTGAAGCGCAGCGAGCGGCACACCGCGTACATGTGCGTGTCAAGCGGCACGATCAGCTCGGCGGGGTCGAGCCCGTCCCAACCGCCGGGGTCCACTTCGTCGCGGCGGACGAGCCAGCGCAGCATCAGAAAATGCCGCTTGCAGGCGCTGCCGCGCTGCGGACGGCACAGCAGGCTGCTCGGACGGCCGTTTTCCAGCGCCGCGATCAGGAAATCGAGCGCGCCCGCAAGCGAGCCGCATTCCCGGCGGGCCGCGAGCATACAGGCACCGAGACTGCCCCAGCGGGAAACGACGCGCCTGACGCCGCCCAGCAGCGCCGCGACGTCGGCCCCGTCGGTGAAGCGGTGCCGGAACGCCGCGAAGACGCCGCGCCAGTGTTCTTCGCCGTACCGTTCTACGGCCGTCCGCGGCGAGGCCCCGATCGCGCCGAGCACGACGCCGACGCTTTTGAGGATCGTCGCCACGCGCCCGTAGGCCAGCGACGAGGCGACGAGCGCGGCGATCTCGCGGTCTTCGGGCGCTTCGTAGCGGTAGAGGAACTGCAGCGGGTCGGGCGAGACGAGTTCACGCCGGTTGCAGCGTTCGTACAATTCCTCAAGATAGAGCCCAAGCGACTTTTGCCGCGGCGTCATGACGTCGTCACCTCGAATTCCCGAGCTATTATATCATAATTCCGCCGGCCGAAAAACGTGCGGCGTCGTCGCTGTTCTGAGTATATGGGAAACGCGGTTCCCATTCCGTGACAAAGTTACGGAAGAAAATCCGCCGTCAGTCGAACAGATAGCGGCCGCACTTGAGGCAATGCTTCTTGCGGTCGCCGAAGGCGCAGTTCTGGCACAGCACGGCGGGGGCGCCGCGGCCGAACGTGTAGGCGCCGCATTTGACGCAGTACCGCCAGCGGTCGCCGAAGCCGCAGTTCTCGCACAGCCGCGCCGGGACGCCCTTGTCGAACGTGTAGGCCCCGCATTTGACGCAGTACCTGCGCCGGTCGCCGAAAGCGCAGTTGGAGCAGAGCTGGGCGATATAGCTGCGGGCCTGAGCGGCGGACGCCGCCAGCGCGAGCAGAAGGAGACACGTCACGATTTTTTTGCGCATGATCCGATCCTTCCTTTCCCTTACAGTCCGAGGACGCCGCCGACTTCGGCGCGGCGGGCGTCGAGCTTGGCGCGCGCGCTCGTCTCGTCCGCGTCTTTGATGGAATAGTAGATTTTGATCTTCGGCTCGGTGCCGGAAGGGCGCACGGCGAACCACGAGCCGTCGGCGCAGAGGAACTTCATCACGTTTTCGCGCGGCAGGCCGTCCAGCCCCTGCGCGTAGTCAAGCGTCTGCGAAACGCCTTCGAAGCGCGCGCCGCCGCGCAGGCGTGCCATCATCGCGGCGATGCGCTCGGCGCCGTCCTTGCCCTTGAGCGTGTGCGACTCCTGGGCGTCGAGGTAATAGCCGAAGCGCGCGTACAGCCCGTCCAGCTCGTCGATCAGCGTGCGCCCCTGCGACTTGGCCGCGGCCGCCATTTCGCAGATCAGCATGGCCGCGACGACGGCGTCCTTGTCCTGCGCGTGCGTGCCGGCCAGGTAGCCGTAGCTTTCCTCGTAGCCGAACAGGAACTCGCGCTCGCCGCTGCGCGCGAACTCGGTGATCTTTTCGCCGATGTACTTGAAGCCCGTCAGCGTGCGCAGCACGGTCACGCCGCGGCTCTGCGCCACGCGGGCCCCCAGTTCGCCGGTGACGATCGTGGTGATCATCGTCGATTTGGGCGTGAGGGCGCGGTGAGAGAGCACGAAGTCGGCCAGCAGCGCGCCGATCTGGTTGCCCGAAAGCAGCCGGAATTCGCCGCCCGCGGCGACGGCGCAGCCGATGCGGTCGCTGTCCGGATCGGTGCCGATGACGACGTCGGCGCCGACGCGGCGGGCCAGCTCGATGCCCAGCGAAAGCGTGCTGCGCTCCTCGGGATTGGGCGCCGTGACGGTGGGAAAATCGCCGTCGGGCAGTTCCTGTTCGGCGACGACCTGCACGTCGGCGAAGCCGCAGCGCTTCAGGATGGCGCGCACCGGAAGGTTGCCCGAGCCGTGCAGCGGCGTGTAGACCACTTTCAGCACGCCCGCGTCCCGCTGCGGCACCGACTGGCACTGGACGGCGTCGAGAAAGGCCTCGACGGTCTCCTGACCGATCCAGGCGATCAGCTTTTCGTCGCCGGGAGGGATCTGCGCCAGGTCGGCGGCCTCCACGTATTTCGTCAGTTTGGCGGCGGGGGCGGGGCAGAGCTGGCAGCCGTGCTCGTCGTAAACTTTGTAGCCGTTGTATTCTTTGGGGTTGTGGCTGGCGGTGATGACCACGCCGGCCGCGGCCTTGTGGTGCTTGACGGCGAACGACAGCGCGGGCACCGGTTCGAGCTGCCGGAAAATCTTCACCGGCACGCCGCAGGCGGAAAGCACGCGCGCCGTTTCCAGCGCGAATTCGGATGAGCGGTTGCGCGAATCGTAGGCGACGACGACGCCGCGCTGCCAGTCCGCGATTTCCGCCTTGAGATAGCGCGCCAGCCCCAGCGTGGCCTTGCCGACGGTGTAGCGGTTGAGGCGGTTCGTGCCCGCGCCCATGACGCCGCGCATGCCGGCGGTGCCGAATTCGAGGTCGCGGTAGAAACGGTCTTCGATCTCCTTCTCGTCGCTCAGCGCCGCCAGTTCGCGCCGCGACGCCTCGTCGAGCCATGAAGCGCCAAGCCATTGTTCGTATCGTTCGCGATAAGTCATGGTCAGTCCTCCGTCGGTTTAAAATTTTGCAGCGGCGGCAGATGTTCCACGTGGAACATCTGCCTTCGCCGCGCCCAAAAGAGATTCGTGGTTCCCACTTGATTTTAATTGAACGACGTCGGCCCTGCAAGATGAGGAAAACCGCAAATTTGAAACGATGCGGTACAAAACAGCCCGCGCGAATTTATTCGCGCGGGCTGGAAATTCACGCTGATTCAGCGGCACACGTCCAGAGCCAGTCCGGTCAGCGCGGCGACGCCGCAGACGAAGGCGCTTTCGTCTGCTTTGAAACAGGACGAATGGAGCGGCGCGTTGTCCTTGTCCTTGAAGCCGACGCCGAGGCGGAACATGACGCCGGGAACTCGTTCGGTGAAGAAGGCGAAATCCTCGCCGCCCATGGAGCAGTTCTCGAAGGCGACGATGCGGTCTTTGCCGACGACGCGCTCGGCCACGGAGACGAGCCGGTCGAACATGCCGTCGTCGTTGACCAGCACCGGCGTGCCTTCGCGGATCTCCACCCCGGCGCAGGCGCGCAGCGCTTCGGCCGTCAATCTGGCGACGCGCGGGATGGCTTCGAACAGGTGCTCCCGCACCCGGGAGCGGACCGTGCGGATCGTGCCCGTCATCTTCACGTCGGGGGCGATGATGTTGCTCCTGACGCCGCCGTGGATCGTGCCGATCGTGACCACCGCCGAGTCCTGCGGCGCCACCTCGCGGCTGACCAGCTGCTGCAGGGCCGTGATCACCTGGGCGCCGACGGCGATCGGGTCGATGCACAGCTCCGGATAGGCGCCGTGTCCCTGCCGGCCGATGACGTCCAGCGAGAAACTGTCGGACGAGGCGTTGAACGCGCCGCGGCGCACGCCCAGCGTTCCGGCGGGAATGCCGGGAAAAACGTGCAGCGCCGCGATGCAGGCGGGCGGATCCTTTTCGTCCAGCTCCCCTGCGGCGATCATCTCCCTGGCGCCCCGGCCGATCTCTTCGGCGGGCTGGAAGAAAAATTTCACCGCGCCGTGAATCTGTCCGCGCACGCCGCACAGCGCCTTGGCCGCGCCCAGCAGCACCGCCGTGTGAACGTCGTGGCCGCAGGCGTGCATCACGTTTTCGTTCCGCGATTTGAATTCCACGTCGGCCAGCTCCGGCACGGGCAAAGCGTCCATGTCGGCGCGCAGGGCGAAGACCGGGCCGGGCCGAGCGCCCCTGACCAGCGCCACGACCCCCGTTTTGCCGGCGCGGCGCACCTCGTCCGCGCCCATTTCGCGCAGCGTCCTCTCTACGAACGCCGACGTTTCCACTTCCTGACCGCTCAGCTCCGGATGGGCGTGAAGATGGTGACGCCACGCCGTCACGTCGCCGACGACCGACGAAGCCAGTTTTAGAAGATCCATTGTTTATGCCTCCCTGTCGTGCAGCATGTCATGGAAAAGCGGAAAAACATCTCTGCCGGGACGTTTTTCCGCTTCCATTGTTTGATTGTGTTCACCAGCCGAAGATCTGCATCAGCGTGACCGTGGCGCAGCCCATGAGAATCTGGAGAAGCAGCATGGGCAGGAACCAGCGCACGTATTTGCCGTAGGCGATTCCCGCCAGGCCGAGGACGCCCATGAGCACGCCCGAGGTGGGGATGAAGCAGTTCGTGAAACCGTCGCCGAACTGGAACGCCTGCACGGCCACCTGGCGGCTGATGTTGCTCAGATCGGCCACGGGCACCATGATCGGCATGACGGTGACCGCCTGGCCGGAGCCGGAAGGAATAAAGAAGTTGATGATCACGTTGGCCAGGAACATCAGGTTGGCCCCCACGACGGCGCTGACTTTGCCGATGGGCATGGACAGGTAGTAGACGATGGTGTGGATGATCTTGCCGTCCGTCATGACCACCGAGATGGCGCGGGCGAAAACGATCACGAAGGCTGCGTACGTCAGACCGGACATGCCCTTGGTAAAGGCTTTGAACGTCTGGTTCAGCCCCAGCCCGCCGACGAAGCCGGAGGTCAGCCCCATGATCAGGAAAACGGTGGAGTAGTGGGAGATGCCCCACTTCCAGTTCAGCGAGCCGTAGATGATGAAGCCGAAACTGAGCGCCACGATCAGCGCGCAGACCGACTGCCGCCAGGTCATCTTCGCGTTCGCCGCGAGAGCGCCGAGGTCTTCCGCTTGCGCCGGCGCGTTCGGATCGTAGACAAGGCTCTTCGTGGGATCCTTTTTGATCCTTCTGATGTAGATCAGCACGAAGGCGATCGTCAGCGCGATGTTGAGGACGTGAAGCACCACGCGGATGTTGAACCCCGAGGTGATGGGCAGGCCGGCGATCTCGTTGGCGATGCCGACCGTGAACATGTTGGCCCAGCCCACGTTGAAGCCGGCGTAGGAGCCCAGATACATCATGGCGAAGCCGACCACGGCGTCGTAGCCGAGGCTCTTGGCCAGCAGCACGCCGACGGGGATCAGGGCGATGACGGGATTGGCGAAAACCCCCACGGCGCCGCCGATCGACATGACGATCATAATGACGACCACGGCCCAGATCTCCTTGCCCTTCAGCATGCCGACGATGCGTCCCATGCCGGCGCGGATCGTGCCGGTCTGTTCGATCACTTCGACGGCGCCGCCGATGAAGAACACCATCGACATCATCACGGCCGACTGGATCATGCCCTTGGTGACGGCGTTGAAGATGTCCCACAGCCCCTGGGGATTGCTCGCCACCTGATGATAGGAATCGGCGATGACTCGCTTGGTCTGCGGATCGACGTCGTACACGCCGGCGGGGATGATCCACGTCAGCGCCGCCATCACGGCCGTGAGGACAAACATGAGCGCGAACGTGTGAGGAAGCTTGAGCGCTTTGTTCTGGACTGCCATTGTGATCCCTCCCGAAAATGATATAAGACCAAAGGGTTTGTTTCGGTAAATTACCATAACCGCCTGAGTTGGACAAGTACAAGAAGAATAAATAAGTTTAATTTTCTGAAAAAACGGCGAAGACCATCTCCCGTCGACGGTGAAATCGGGAACGCGCCATCTCCGGCGGCTGTCCAGTAAGCGACAGTCTATGAAAAAAACGCGGGCTGCGGAAGAGACCTCGACCGTTCGTTTTTTTCGAAGCCCGTCGCGTCATGGCCGCTGGCTCTGTCCCTATATTATTGAGAATTTTTCCTGGAATATGCCTTGTAAATCTGACCGTTCTTCTTCAAATATGAGCATGGAACATTCCCCCCATAAAATGGTAAAATATATTTTAAGCGGTGTGCTGCAGGGGCAGCCCGCTATTCCAAAGAAAAAAGAGGTGTGTGTGTTATGAGAGGTTACGCGATGCTCAAAATTGGCGAAGTTGGTTGGATCGAAAAAGACCGGCCGGCCTGCGGCCCGATGGACGCCATCTGCAAACCGCTTGCGCTGGCGATCTGCACATCGGACGTCCATACGGTCTGGGAGGGGGCCATCGGCGAACGGCACAACATGATCCTCGGCCACGAAGGCTGCGCCGAGGTCGTGGAAGTCGGCTCGATGGTCAAGGACTTCAAGCCCGGCGACCGCGTGCTCGTGCCCGCGATCACGCCCGACTGGAACTCCCTCGAGGCCCAGGGCGGCTATTCCATGCATTCCGGCGGCATGCTCGCCGGCTGGAAGTTCTCCAACTTCAAGGACGGCGTTTTCGCCGAGTACTTCCACGTCAACGACGCCGACGGCAACCTGGCCCTGATCCCCGAGGGCATGAACACCGTCGACGCCTGCATGCTTTCCGACATGGTCCCGACCGGGTTCCACGGCGTTGAACTGGCCGACGTGCAGTTCGGCGACGTCGTCCTGGTCATCGGCATCGGCCCGGTCGGCCTGATGGCCGTAGCCGGCACCAACATGCGCGGCGCTTCGCGGATCATCGCCGTCGGCACGCGCCCGGTCTGCGTCGAAGCCGCCAAGAAGTACGGCGCCACCGATTTCATCAGCTACAAGAAAGGCCCGATCGAGGAGCAGGTCTTGGAGCTCACCGGCGGCAAGGGCGTCGACCGCGTCGTCATCGCCGGCGGCACCGTGGCATCCTTCGAGCCGGCCGTCAAATCCCTCAAGCCCGGCGGCAAGATCGGCAACGTCAACTACCTGGGCAGCGGCACCTACATCAACATTCCCCGCGCCGAGTGGGGCGTGGGCATGGGCCACAAGCAGATCAACGGCGGGCTGATGCCCGGCGGCCGTCTGCGCATGGAAAAGCTCGCCCGACTCATCACCTCCGGCAAGCTGGACGTCGCGCCGCTGTCGACTCACGTCTTCGAAGGCTGGGAACATCTGCCCGAAGCGCTGCAGCTCATGAAGGACAAGCCCGCGGAGCTGATCAAGCCGGTCGTCAAGATCTCCGGCTGACGGAACATCGTAAAAAAACAGGCCTGAGCTCGAAATTCAGGCCTGTTTTTTGTCGTGCGGAGGTGGAAACGTGAAAATACTGGTCATCTCCGGCTTTCTGGGAGCCGGAAAAACGACCTTCATCAAGGAGCTGATCCGGCGCACGGGCAAGAACGTCGTCGTCATGGAGAACGAATACGGCGAGGTGAACCTGGACAGCCAGGAGATCTCGCAGACGTCCGACGTCGACATCCTCGAATTTGCCGAAGGCTGCATCTGCTGTTCCATGAAGGACAGCTTCGCCTCGTCGCTGCTGACGATCTCGTCCTCGCTGGATCCCGAGTACCTTGTCGTCGAGCCGACGGGGATCGGCAAGCTGAGCAGCATCCTGGCGACGGCCCAAAAATATGAGTACGAGCGGATCAGCCTGCTCCGCCCGGTGACGATCGTGACGCCGCAGAGTTTTTACCGGTATCGGCGCGAGCATCCCGACATCTATCTCGATCAGATCGAAAATTCTTCGCGGATCGTCTTCTCCAAAGGCGAAAACGAATCGCCCGACGTTCTCGAAAAGATCGCCGCCGAGATCCGCAGGCTCAACCCGCGGGCCGAGATCGTCTGCCGCCACTACACCCAGCAGGATGACGCGTGGTGGAACGGACTGCTGGAGGAAGAGCGCGCCGCGGAATGTTCCACGTGGAACACGGCGGCCGAAAGCGCCGGCCGCGCCTCGAAAATCCACGAGTGCACGTTTGCCAAGGCACGCCTGCGCAATCCGGCGGAACTGATCGTCCTTTTGGAAGACGTGATCCGCGGCGAACTGGGCGACATCAGCCGGGCCAAAGGCGTCCTGCAGTGCGGCGGCGAATGGCTGCGTTTCGACGCCGCCGATTCGCGCTACGGCGTGACCGGCGCCGAAGGCTACGCGCAGGAAACGCAGTGCGTCTTCATCGGCCGCACCGTCAAAAGACGGGCCCTTTTCGACCGACTGAACGCCGGAACCGACGGCGCGGTTGAGACGTGACAGAAGGCAGGTAAAAGCCGCCGCCGCGGCGCGAAGAAGAGCGAAGAGCCGTTTCGCGGCAAAAACATGAGGACGGATGACCGGGATAAAAATCAGTCATCCGTCCTCATGTTTTCATAGTGTCTCAGCGATGTGCGCTCTTTGCGTCGTGGCGGCGGGTTCTGTTTTCGGGAAGGCCCGGTCAGCGGCGGCACGCTTAAAATTCTTCGTCGTCCCCGCGCCGCGAGGCGCAGCCGGCGGCGCAGCGGGCGCAGCCGCCGTCGCAGGCGGGCGTCAGGATCGCCGTCAGGGCGACGGGCAGCACCATGTTGGCGACGCCGCAGAGGTCAACGATCACTTCGTCGTTGATGAAGCTCTCCGCGAGCGGCGCCCACACGGTCAGTTCCCCCTGGGTCAGAGGCGCGTAACCGGCGCGCGCTTCCGCGTCCGGCGCGCCGAAACGGCAGACGGCGGCCGGCACGGGGCCGCTGCGCGTGGTGAGCTGCATCGCGGCGATCGTGAATTCCCTGCCCATGGCGAGCATGCGCTCCATGGCGCGGTCGGTGACGGTCAGTTTCAGTTCGGACATGTTTTCCTCCTGGGGTCAAGGCCGCGCGCCGGCGTCGATGAAGCCGAGCTTTTCCATGACGCGGCGCAGGTCATCGGGAGCCGGGGCGCGGAACGTTCTGCCTTCGAGATGCGACAAAAACGCCGGCAGGCCGCCGAGCGTCAGGCTGCGGGCGTGCAGCATGGGCCGCTTGACGCCGAGCGATCTCAGCTGCCCTTTGGAGCCGAAGTCGCCGTATTTCACGTCGCCGAGCAGCGGATGGCCGACGTGGTTCATGTGCACGCGGATCTGGTGCGTGCGCCCCGTGAGCAGATGCACCTCGGCCAGACTGAAGGCGCCGCTGCTCGTCAGGCGTTTGTATTCGGTGACGGCGCGTTCGCCTTTGGGATCGACGCGCACCAGCTTCTTGTCGGCGTCTTTGAGCAGCGGCACGTCGATGCGGCCGCGCTCGGGCAGTTCGCCGATGACGATGGCCCAGTAGCGCTTGTCGGCGCGGCGGGCCTTGAAGCATTCCATCAGCGCGCGCGTGGTCGGCCCGTCCATGGCCAGCGCCATGACGCCGCTGGTGTTGCGGTCGAGGCGGTGTACCAGCTGGGGCGGGAATTCGGGATCGACGGCGTAGCCCAGCGCGCGCGTGACGACGCTGTCCTCGCCCTTGACGTCGGGCTGGCTCAGCAGCCCGGCAGGCTTGTTCACGACCATCACGCAGCGGTCGCTGTAAACGACGTCGAGCGGCAGCCGGCGCGGCGTGCCGTCGGGCATCTCGGCGCGGCCGACGGTGCCCGGCTCTTCCCACGGCACCCAGACGTGCTGTCCCTCGAGGACGCGGTCGTTCGGCTGGCAGCGTTTGCCTTCGAGGCGCACGGCCCCCTTGCGGAAGTATTTCATCATCGCGCCCAGCGGCACGCCCGGCCACATGCCGCGCAGCACGGCGTCGAGGCGTCGGCCTTCGTCGTGGCGGCTGATCTGGAATTGCCAGCTCATGGTCAGCGGGGCTGCTCGGGGCGCCATTTCCACAGGCGCCGCTGCGTGGAGAAATCGAAGTCGGAGATGGCGCGGTCCGCTTCCATGCCGCCGTCGAGCTGTTCGACGGAACCGTGCCAGCTGTTGAGGTAAAAGTCCAGATTGTCCGCCGCCGCCACGATCATGGCCTCGGGCGTGGCGGGCAGCACCGGCGAGCCGAACTCCTTCTGGCCGTGGTGGCTGAGGATGATGTGCCCGAGCAGCGTGCGCGTCAGCGGCGTGAGCTTGAACTCGTCCGCCAGCCTGACGAAGCGCGCGTAGCCGGTGGCGATGTGGTCGAGCACCGTGCCTTCCAGCGTCGATTCGGGGCCGGGATCGAGCGCGTAGGTGTCGAGCTTGCCGAGATCGTGCAGCAGCGCTCCGGCGACGACAACGTCGAGGTCGGGCTCGTACGCGGTGCCCTGATAGCTCTGGGCGATGGCCCGGGCGGAGCGCGCCACGCCGAGCGTGTGTTCGAGCAGGCCGTGCAGGTAGGCGTGATGGTGCGCCACGGCGGCGGGAAAGGTCCTGAAGGCCTGCCACGTAGCGCTGTCGGGCTGGAAGACGAAGCGCAGGAATTCGCCCGCCTCGCCTCCGCAGCCGTTGACGAACTGCCAGAACTCGGCTTCCAGCCGGTCGACGGGGACCCCGGCGGCGCGGATGAACGCGGCCGGACGGTATTCCTCGCGCTCCTGATCGACGAGCCAGATCTGATTGAACTGATACTGAGGCTTGCCCTTGAACTCGGTGATCGAGCCGATCAGCCCCACCGTTTCGCCTTTGAGGTTCCGTACCAGCGGCGAAGCGGCCGGTTCGGCGATTTCCTTTTTGACGCCGTCCTTGAGGTCGAACCACTGGGCGTTGCCCCAGATCTTGGCGTCGAGCGCGCCCGACTTGTCCATGACGGACATGACCCAGTAGGGCTTGTCGTTTTTGTCGCGCTTTTCCTTGAGCTCCGTGACCAGGCCGACGGACTGGAACTTGGAATCGACGGGAAGCGCGCGCACTTCCGCGAGCGTTTTATTGGACATGAAAAAACTCCTTTACGTGATGAAAGTGGCTCAGCTGAAAAAGATCCTGCCGCAGACAACTTATAATATCACCGCCAAAAGTCAAGAGGCAAGGCGCTGAAAGATCGGGAATTTTCCGTGACGATTCTGCCGAAGAAAACGAAGTGTGTTAAACTTTCACTGTGTCACGGAGGTGGTGGCTTTGCTGAAAATCATCAGTGGAAACGAATCGGACCGGGGGCTCGTGCACGCGCGGGTGTCTCCGGCCGATATGAGCCGATATGCGCTGACCGACGGCGGTTTCGTGGAGCTCGAAGGCGAACGCCGCTCGGCGTTCCGCGTGGTCTACGACGCTTCCGTTGCCGAAGGCTGCGTGGGGCTCGATCCCGTCGGCATGGAGAATCTCGGCCGCGGCGAAGGGGGCGAGGTGCGCCTTTATCGCTGCGAGCTGGGGTATGCCGAGCGCGTCGTGCTGATCCCCATGGCCGTTGCCGCCGCCGACGAACTGGACCGCGGCTATCTCCGCGCGCGCCTGCGCGACCTGCCGGCGAGCGTCGGCGACGAGGTGCGGATCCTGTCGCCGTACGGAAACGAACTGCGTCTGCGCGTGGCCGAGACGATGCCCGGCGGCGCCGTGATGGTGACCGCCTCCACCGACGTCGTCCTCGAACGGGCCCAGATCGGCGCCCTGAAACCGAAGAAGATCACCTATGCCGACATCGGCGGGCTGGACGCGCAGCTGCGCCGTATCCGCGAGATGATCGAACTGCCGCTGAAGTTCCCGGAAGCTTTTGTGCGCCTCGGCGTGGAGCCGCCGAAGGGCGTGCTCCTTTACGGCCCGCCCGGCACCGGCAAGACGGTGATCGCCCGCGCCGTGGCCAACGAAAGCGACGCCTGGTTCACGAGCATCTCCGGCCCGGAGATCATCGGCAAGTATTACGGCGAGAGCGAGGAGCGCCTGCGCGCCGTTTTCGAGGAAGCCCAGCAGAACGCGCCGGCCATCATCTTCATCGACGAAGTGGACGCCATCGCCCCAAACGGGAGGAGATGGGCGGCGAGAAACAGGTGGAGCGGCGCGTCGTGGCCCAGCTGCTGACGCTGATGGACGGGCTTTCGTCGCGCGGCCAGGTCGTGGTCATCGCCGCCACGAACATCCCCAACACGCTCGATCCGGCTCTGCGCCGTCCCGGGCGTTTCGACCGCGAGATTGCCGTGCCCATCCCCGACCGCAACGGCCGCCTGGAGATCCTGAAGATCCACACGCGCGGCATGCCTCTGGCGGAAAGCGTGGATCTGGAACGTCTGGCCGACATCACGCACGGTTTCGTCGGCGCCGACCTGCAGGCCCTCGCCAAGGAATCGGCCATGATGGCGCTGCGCCGCCTGCTGCCGTCGCTCGACGACGCGGCGAAACTGAAGGACGAAAGCTTCCTTTCCATGGAGATCACCATGGGCGACTTTCTCACGGCGCTGCGCGAGATCGAGGCGTCGGCCATCCGCGAAGTTTTCGTGGAGATCCCGAACACGACCTGGGACGACGTGGGCGGTCTGAAAGACGCGAAGGAAAAACTCGTCGAGGCCGTGCAGTGGCCGCTCAAACAGGGCGATCTGTTCCGCCGCTGGGGCGTGACGCCGCCGCGGGGCATCATGATCCACGGCCCTTCCGGCACGGGCAAGACGCTGCTGGTCAAGGCTCTGGCTCACGAGAGCGGCGTGAACTTCATCACCGTCAAGGGCCCGTCGCTGATGTCGCGCTACGTGGGCGAAAGCGAGCGGGCCCTGCGCGACGTGTTCCGCACGGCCCGGCAGGCGGCGCCGTCGATCCTCTATTTCGACGAGATCGACTCGCTGACGCCGCGCCGCGGCAACGACGGCAGCTCGCAGGCGCAGACCGCCGACCGCGTGATCAGCCAGTTCCTGGCCGAGATGAGCGGCATCGAAGACATGGGAGGCGTGGTGGTGGTAGCGACGACGAACCGCATCGACCGCATCGATCCGGCCCTGTTCAGCGCCGGCCGTTTCGAACTGGCGCTGGAACTGCCCATGCCCGACGAAGCGGCGCGCGAGGAGATCCTGCGCATCCATCTGCGCAAGATCCCCCTTGCGGGGCTGTCGTTCCATGATCTGGCCGTACGGAGCGAAGGCATGAACGGCGCCGAGATCGCGGCTCTGTGCCACGCCGCCTCCATGGAGGCGCTGCGCGAGCAGATCCGCAACGGGACCGACGTTTCTCCCTGCCTGGAGCGGCGTCATTTCGAGGCGGCTTTTCGGGCGGAAAAGCTGCGCCGTCAGGCGCTGGAGCGGGAAAACGGCGATAAAGCGGATGGTTCATGAGCTTTTGGCCGCGCTGGCGCTTCCGCTCCTTCGCCGAGAGAGCGGCGAAGCGCCGCTGAGTTTCAAGAAGATCGAACGGGTCTGTTTGCGAAAACAGGCCCTTTTTTCAAGGACGATGCGAGTCGCATCGGATCCCCCTCGAGGTGATGGGAATGAAAAAAGTCGCGGCGCTGACGGCGCTGCTTCTGTGCTGCGCCTGGCCGTCATTGGGCGCGCCGGTCTTCGATCCGGAAAAAGTGACCGGACCGCGAATCGAAAGGCTGTGCCTGGTCATCGTCGCCAACGCCGATGCGCAGGTGCTGGCGGCGGAAAACGGCGAGCTCGACATCCTCGGCGACATCGCCCGCCCCGCGGACATCGATCGCCTGAGCGCCGACCCGAATCTGGAAATGTCGCTGGCGCGAGGTTTCCATGCGTTCTTCCTGCTCATGAACAACACCCGCGCCCCTTGGAACGATCGGATCGTCCGCCAGGCGGCGGCTCAGTCCATCGACCGCAACGGCATGGTGCGCAGCATCTATTCCGGCTACTGCGAGCCCATCAACAGCTGGCTGCCGCCCGTTTCGCCCTGGGCGAGCCCGGACGGCACGCGCAATATTTTCGACCGCGCCGCCGCCCGCGAGAAACTGCTTTCCTGCGGCTACCGCTTCAACTTTGCGGGAAAACTGACGGCTCCCGACGGCCGCCCGCTGCCTAAAATCACGCTGCTGGCGCCGCTGGCCCGCGCGGCGCCGACCACGGCGGAAATGGCGGAGCGCCTCGCCGACTCGCTGAACGCCGCCGGCTTCGACGTGGAAGTGGAGCCGCTGGACTTTTCCGCCATGGTCGCGCGCCTGGACCGCAAGGACTATTCGCTGGCGGTGCTGGCCTGGTCCATGGGGCGCAATCCCGATTCGCTTTACAGCTTTTACCACAGCTCCATGGACGTTGCCGGCGGTTACAATCTGACCGGCACTCACGACGCGGCGCTCGACGCGGCGCTGACGAGACTGCGCTTCGCGCCCGACAAGGCGTCGGCGGAACGGGCGTCGGCGGAAGCGCAGCGCCTGCTCGGCGAACTGGTGCCGTCGGTGCCTGTTTACAGCCGCTTCTCCGTGGCGGCCGTCTCGAAAAAGTGGCGCAACGTGCTGTCGACGGACCGGATCACCGCCGACAACCTGTGGACGCTGATGATGGCCGAACCGCGCGACGGGACGACGCGCACCATGACCATGGCGCTGGCCGAGGAACCGCGCAGCCTGAATCCATTTACCGCCAGCAGCGCCTATTCATGGCAGGTGCTCGGCATGATCTACGAGGCCTGATCGCTGTCAACCCTTTCACGCTCGAGGACATGCCCGGTCTGGCGGAAGAATGGCGCGTCGAGACGGCGGGCGAAGGCGCCGGCGCTCATACCGTGCTGCGCTTCCGGCTGAAGGAGAATCTGCGCTGGAATGACGGAACGCCGCTGACGGCCGGCGACTTGAAGGCGACGATCGATTTCGTCCATAAAAACGAAATTCCCCGCTTCTTCGACGCCGTCAAGGACGTGGCGGAAACGGAGGCGCCGAACGCCCGCGAGCTGACGGTGACCATGAAAGGCGTGAGCTACTGGTATCTCGACAACGTCGCCGGTCTGCCCTGGATGCCGGCGCGGATCGTGGAAAACGTCAGGGACTGGCAGAACTGGGACCCCCTCGACCGCGAAGAAAAATTCGGCCCGCGCGGCCTCGTCGGCGCCGGCCCCTTCATGCTCGAGGAATACCGCCCCGGCGAGTACGTGATGATGAAACGGAATCCCTGCTATCTGCGCTTGCCGGAGGAGGAAAGGCGATGAGAAAAAACTGGCTGCTGCGCCGCGTGCTGGCCTCGCTGGCCGTGCTGGCGGCTGTGCTGGCGCTGAACTTCGTCCTTTTCCGGGTGATGCCCGGCGACGCCGTGAGCACCATCATCGACCCGAACTTTTCGCCGCAGGCCAAGGAACGCCTGCGCGAACTCTACGGGTTGGAACGCCCCTTGCCGGAACAGTTCTTTTTGTATCTGAAGCGGATGCTGACGTTCCGTTTCGGCCTGTCGTTCCTGAGCCGGAAGCCCGTCTGGGACGAACTGCTTTCGCGCTTGCCCGGCACGCTGATCTTGATGTCGCTGGCCATGCTCTGCTCGGCGGCGCTGGGCATTTGGCTCGGCGTGAAAGCGGCGGTGAAACGCGGCTCATGGCTGGAGCGGACGGTCCTGCGCGTCGGCGCGGCGATGTCGTCGTTCCCGGGATTTTTTGTGCAGCTGGTGCTGCTCATGCTGCTGGCGCACGACTTCCCGATCTTTCCGCTGCGCGGCAGCCTGTCGGTCCCTGCCCCTTCGGGCGCCTGGGCGCTGTTGGCCGACCGCGCCTGGCATCTGGCGCTGCCGGTGCTGTCGCTGACGCTGATGGGTTTCGGCGGCTGGGCGCTGTACGTGCGCAATCTGATGGTCCGCGCGCTTGGCGAAGATTACGTGCTGATGGCCCGCGCCCGCGGCCTGACGAGACGCCGCGTGATTTACGGGCATGCCTTCCGCACGATCCTGCCGCCGCTCGTGACGATCCTGCTGATGTCGGTGCCGGGGCTCGTTTCCGGCGCGGTGATCACCGAGACGGTCTTCTCGCTGCGCGGCGTGGGTTCGTTTTTGCTCGAGGCGCTTTCGGGCCATGATTATCCGGCGGCGGGGGCTTCCTTTTATTTGCTGGCGCTGATCACGGTCGTCTGCAACCTGCTGGCCGACGTCGCCTATGGGCTGGTCGACCCGCGCGTGCGCCTCGAGGGGGTGAACCGATGAGCGGTTTTTTCGGGCGCGCTTCCTTTTGGTCCCTTGTCTTCATCGCCGCGGCGGGAATCGTCGGTCCGCGGCTGCTGGACAGCCCCGCCGACGTCGTGGGGGCGCCGTTTGCCCGGCCGCTCTGGTGGCGCGGCGATCTTTCGACGTCGAAAACGGCGGAGATCTCGGCTGCCGGCGGACGCGCGACGCTGGCAACCGACGGCTTTGCGAAAGACGACGTCGGCCTGCGCCCCGGCGCGTCGGGGCTGGCTTTCGACTGGAAGACGCAGCCGGCGGCGGTTTTCGCGCTGGAAGGCGAGATCACGGCGAATCCCGCCCGGACGGTGACCGTGACGTGGCGCGCCCCGGAAAAGGATTTTGAGCTGGTGCGCCGTGACGGACAGGAAAAGTATTGGCTCAATCTGGACGCGCGGGACATGATCTTCAAGCGGCGCCTTGGCCTGCCGCTGATCGGCCGCGGCACGGAACGGCTTTTCCCGCGGCGGGGGCGTTACGAACTCGTGGTCGGCGGCGCGGAGAGTTTTCGCCTCAAACTGATCCTGTTCGGTCAGAAACAGGGATTGCTGGGCACCGACCAACGCGGGCGCGACGTCCTTGCCCTGCTGCTGAACGGCATCGGCACGTCGCTGACCGTCGGCGTCAGCGCGACGCTGGCGGCGACGCTGCTGGGGCTCGGCTTCGGGCTGACGGCCGGTTACGTGGGCGGCTGGATCGACGCTCTGATCATGCGCGTCGTGGACATTCTGCTGGCGATCCCCGCGCTGCCGATTTTGATGACGTTGGCCGGTTTGTGGGGCAAAGGATTATGGCAGCTTGTGCTGATCCTGTCGATCTTCTCGTGGATGGGAACGGCCCGTTCGGTGCGCGCGCTGACGCTGACCGTCCGCGAAAGCCCGTGGGTGGAGGGATTGAAGGCGCTCGGCGCGAAAAAAAGTTATATCCTCCGGCGGCATCTGCTCCCCGAGACGGCGCCGATCGTGCTGGCCAATCTGGCTCTGGGGGTGCCGGGCGCGATTCTGGCGGAAGCGGGGCTGGCCTTTTTGGGATTGTCGGACCCGCGCCTGGTGTCGTGGGGGCGAATGCTGCACGAAGCGCACTCTTTCGGCGCGTTTACCGAGGGCGCGTGGTGGCTGATCGTGCCGCCCGGCCTCGGCATCGTGTCGCTGTGTCTGATCTTCGTGGACATGGGGCGTTTCCTTGAAGAGCGCATCGACCCGCGGCTGGGAGGAGAAGATCATGCTCACCGTTGAAGGGCTCCGCGTCCGTTACGACGGTCAGTCTCATGAGGCGGTTTCGGGGGTGTCGTTCGACGTGCCGCGGGGAGCTTTCGTCGGCCTTGTCGGAGAGTCGGGCAGCGGCAAGACCAGTATCGTCATGACGGCGCTGGGGCTTTTGCCTGCGGGCAGCGTCGCGGCCGGTTCCGTCTTCTTCGCCGGGCGGAACCTGCTGGCGCTCGACGAGGAATCGCTGCGCCGCCTGCGCTGGAAAAAGATCGCGCTGGTGCCGCAGGGCGCGCAGAATTCCTTTACGCCCGTCAAAACGATCGGGGCCCACATCGAGGAAGTCCTGCGCGTTCATCTGCGCCTGCGCGGCGAGGCGGCCAAGGCGCGCGCCGCCGCGCTGCTGGCGGAAGCCGAACTGGACGCCGCCGTCGCCCGCCGTTATCCTCACGAACTGTCCGGCGGCCAGAAACAGCGCGCCGCCATCGCCCTGGCGCTGGCCTGCGAACCGTCGCTGCTGCTGGCCGACGAACCGACCACGGCGCTTGACGTGATCACCCAGGCCGGCATTCTCGGATTGCTGCGCCGGCTGCAGCGGGAAAAGCGGCTGACCGTGCTGCTTGTGACCCACGACCTGCCCATGGCCGCGTCCGTCTGTTCGCAGCTTTTCGTGATGAAAGACGGCCGGCTGGTCGAGCGCGGCGCGCCGGAGGATCTGTTGACGGCGCCCCGTCATCCCTACACGCGCCGGCTCGTTCGCGCGATACTTTGAGGCGAAGGGGAGATGGCTGTGGAAGCGACGATTCGGGTGCACAATCTTTTCGTGAGCTTTCGTTCCAAGAACGGCGGCGAACATCGGGCGGTCGCGGGGCTTTCCTTCGCCGTGGAAAAAGGCGGGACGCTGGCCGTCGTCGGCGAATCGGGCAGCGGCAAAACCACGCTGCTGCGCGCGCTGATCGGCCTCGTGCCGCCGGAGGCGGGGTCGGTGGCGCTTTTCGGGCACGATCTGCAGGAGCTCGCCGCGGCGGATCTTTCGAAGATACGCCAGCGCTGCGGTTACGTGCCGCAGGATCCGTACGGAGCGCTGCCGCCGTCGCTGACCGCGCTGGGCGCTGTGATGGAACCGGCGCTCATCGCCCGGCGCGGACGTACGAAAGAAGACGTTCGCGCCAGAGCCAAAGCGATTCTGGCCGAGCTGGGGCTGACGGGCGAGCGCGTCCTCGATTCCCGCGCCGTCGGGCTTTCGGGCGGCCAGCGCCAGCGCGTCGAACTGGCCCGGGCGCTGATGCTCGGGCCGGAATTGCTGCTCTGCGACGAACCGACCTCCATGCAGGACGTGTCGACGCGCGGCGACATCATCGCGGTGTTGCGCCGACACGTGGAGCGCGGCATGAGCCTGATCTTCGTCACTCACGACCTGAAACTGGCGGCCCGCGCCGCCGAACGCATCCTCGTCATGCAGCGCGGGCGCCTTTGCGAGGAGGGGCCCGCCGCCGAAGTGCTGTCCCGTCCTCGGGCTCCTTACACAAAGGCTCTGATCGCGGCGATCCCCGTGCTGCCGGCGAAACCGCTCCCCGGGGCGTGACTGAAGAGAAAGCGTCTCTATCGGGATGGCGGGAATGATGTTATCTTGACATAATTTTGTTACGTTTTTATAATGAATTTACGGTTTCACCCGAACGGGTGATGCTTTTTTCCACGCGTCGGATATGCTGGTATCGGTTTCAAAAACGTGCGCGGGCATCCGGCGGGGGCCGGAAAAGGAAGACGTTTTTGCCGCCGCGCGGCGGCGGAAGCGCGTTTGCGAAAGGAGCATGACGATGAAGGACATTTCTGCGCGAAAAGTTATGAGCGTTCTGACGGCGGCGGGATTGGCCGCCTGTCTGTGCGGCGGCGCGGCCCGGGCCGAAGTCAAAAAGATCGAGGCGACCTATTTCACGCTGGATTACGAGACGGACGCGGGCTGGACCTTCGACGAGAAAAAAGACCTCAAAGACAGCCAGAAGGCTTCGACGCTGCGGATTCGCATTCCCAGCGCGGCCGATCCCAAGAGGAGCGACGCGCTGGTGGACGTCAAGGCGAATATCGAAAATCAGTCGAACTTCCGCCGCTATCTCGAGCAGTTTGGCTTCGACCCGTACGAATACGCGGAAAAGCGTTCCTACACGCTCGTCCCGCTGGGCGGCGTGGACTGCCTCGTCAAAGAAGATTCGTCCAGGATCAACTATCTCGCCCGCGTCGAGGGCGCCGGCGAAACCATCCAGATTTCGGCCGATTCCAAGGAAAAGCTGGAAGACGTCAGAACGCTGCTGAAGGGACTTCAGTTCAAAGTGACCGACGCCGGCAAAAAGGACGGCCCCTGGTACTGGAACGGCACGCCCTACGCCAGCGCCGAACACTCCGCGGAAGTCGGCTCCGTGACGCTGAACAGCAAGCACGTGCCCATCGACCCCATCATCATCCGCTCCGTGATCGGCGGCAACCGCATCTGGTCCGACGGGACCAGGGCGTATATCCTCAGCAACGCCTGCAAACTCGCCGAGTACGCCCTCGACGGCGGCAAACTGGTCAAGAAGGCCGACATCGAGCTTGGCGACAAAGCTAACTACCAGACCATGACCGTCACCGACGACGGCGCGGTCTGGCTGGGCGGGGTCGGCCGCGGCGCCTGCCACATCAAGGACGGCGCCGTCGAGAAAATCAAAGGCCCGCGCGAACTGGTCATGCACCCCTCGGGGACCTGGGGACTCGAGCGCTCCTGCCGCAAGGGCGCGGAGATGAAGAAGTACGAGATCGCCGCGGACGGGACCGTCGCGACCGTCGACTTCCCCCTGGCCGAGATCGACTCTATGGTCAACGCCTATCTGCGCATCGACGCCAACCACATCTACGTCAGCGGCCGCGAAGCCGGTTCCAAGACCACGGCGCTTTTCGTCTACGACCACGGCGGCAAACTGGAAAAGATCCTCAGGGAGCCGGCCCAAAACTCCATGGGCGGCGTCTTCTTCGCGGGCGAAACCGCCAACGGCTTCGTCGCCCTGCCGCTGCAGAGCACTGTGATACTGTGGGACAAGGAAGGCAATCCGATCGGCCGTCTTAACGACGTCAAAAAACTCTACGACAGCCCCACCACCGGCGTGGCCGCCAACGAGGACGGCGTCCTGCTGCCCGGCGGCGGCCTGCTGACGCTGACCCGCCGCGAGCGCGCCGACAAGTCCACCTACGAACTCGTCGTGTTCCGCGTCGACGGATTCTAGGGCTCGTTTATCGTTGAAGAAACGGCCTCCGGCTCCTTGTCGGGAGCGTCGGCAGGCCGTTTTTCGAAAAAGGAGGGAAAATCATGGCCCTGTTCAGCAAGGAACCCTGCGCGTTCTGCGGCAAAGAAGTCGGCATGATGAGCCGCAGCAAGATGAGCAGCAAGGATTACGTCTGCGACGACTGCCGCAAGAAAGGCAACCCCTTCGCGCGCGTCGACCATCTGACCAAGGATCAGGTCGCCGAGATGTTCGCGCGCGCGGAGCGCGACGAGAAGCTCCTCGACGGCATGGAGCTGAGCGACGAATATCTGGACGTCGGCATGGGGAAGGTTATCCATTTCCGCAGCCAGAAGGGCGGCGGCGACATCTTCACGATTTCCACGCCGGAGACCCGACGCTACGAGCATCGTCCCGTGTTCTACTTCAGCAGCATCCGCAAGTGGAACCCCAGCGAGGCCTTCGTCGAGCGCAGCGTCGGCGCCGCGCCGCGCGAAGCCGTGCGCGACTACAGCACTCTGATCACGCTCAAGGAGAAACTGTCCGCCGACAAGAAAAACGACGGCTGGGAGCTCCGTATCCCTTACTTCGACGCCGCCGTTCCCGAGATCCTCATCAAAATTCCCAAAGAAGCCGACGCCGACAAAGTGCAGAGGTTTTACAGGAACATCTGCGGCAAATGCGACTATCGAGTGTCGCGCGGCATTCAAACCGCCCGCGACAAAGAGGATCTGCAGGTGAAGAACGCCTGCAAGACCGCCAACGAAGCGCTGAAAGCGGCGCTCAAGGGCGGCGACGTCAAGGAAGCTCTCGCCGAAGGCCTCCAAAAGTCGATCGACATCGACCAGGGCAAGGTCAGGAAAAAGGGATTCTTCGCCCGGCTCTTCGGGCGGTGAGACCGCGGCTGATACGGTTTTTTCTGCAGGGATCCCGATCGCACATTGCAACGGCATTTGCATAGATGAAAAGAATCTGCATATAATCCAAGGATTATATGCAGATTCTTTTTGCGGGAACTCGTTTATCTGCATATAATATGGTAAGATGATATGCAGATAGGAGAAGATACAATGAGACGATTCGATTATTCTTTCCTTAATAATGGACTGTTGCCCGCAAAGTTTGTGAACCTTACGGCAAGCATTACGAGCCTGAAAACGATGGCCGGGGTTCGGAAAGAGGAATACGTCCGTGTTTTCACGGAATTGGAAGCCATCGCGAAGGTACAATCGGTAAAGAGTTCCAATGCGATCGAGGGGATTGTTACCAGCGATGAACGTATCGCGGCGATCGTGAATCAGAATAGTGCACCGCTGAATCACACCGAAGCGGAGATCGCCGGGTACAGAGACGCCCTGAATGAAATACATCTGGGCTGCGAGCACATCAACTTCCGCCGGAGTGACATCTTGAGGCTGCATGAAATGCTTTTGTCGGCTGCCGGGCATGAATACGGCGGACGCTACAAGACGGATGACAACGTAATCATGGAAGTCGATGCGTTCGGGAACCGAAAAGTACGGTTTTCTCCTACTCCGGCCGCTGAAACGGAAGCCGCGATGGAACAGCTGGAACTTGCCTATCTGGACGCCTGCGGCGACGCCAACGTCAATCAGCTCTTGTTGATCCCGTGCGTGATTCTGGATTTTCTGTGTATCCATCCCTTCCGAGACGGCAACGGAAGAATGTCGCGACTCTTATCGCTCCTGCTGCTGTACAAAAGCGGTCATGACGTGGGGAAATATGTCTCTTTCGAGGAGCAGATCAACAATCGCAAGGCGTATTACTATGAGGCGCTGCGGCGATCTTCTGATGGCTGGCGCACAAATGAAAACACCTATTTCCCGTTTATCGAGAACTTCCTGTCCACTTTGTATATGTGCTATAAAGAGCTGGATAAGCGTTTCGCCGTAGTCCACGGGAGAAAAATCACCAAAAAGGCACGCATTGAATCGACCGTATTGAACAGCCTGACGCCGCTCTCCAAAGCCGAGATATGCAAGATCCTCCCGGACGTCAGCCCAACGACGGTGGAGGCCGTGTTGGGAGCCATGGTAAAAGCCGGTGCCATTAAACGCATTGGTGCTGGCAGGGCGTCGAGATATGCAAAGGCGTAAAAAGCGGACAAAAAGCTCAAGGTGGAGGCCGGGATTCTCAAGCAGGCATCCTGTGCCGCCCTGATAGACGGCGCTCAAGGGCGGCGGCGTCAAGGAAGCGCTCGCCGGGGGCCTTTAGAAGTCAATCGACATCGACCAGGACAAGGTCAAGAAAAAGGGATTCTTCGCCCGGCTCTTCGGGCGCTGAGGGCTCGATCGCCGAAATGAACGCAGGCCCCCGCGGGACGTAAAGGCGCAAGGAAACTTCGAAACGGAATATACGAAAAAAGAGGACGCCTCGATCGATCTTGAACTGCCCCCCAAAAGTCTAACTTTTGGGGGGCAGTTCATTTCGAGACGTCCTCTTTTTTTGCGCAAATCTATTTTTGATGACGACCGCTGAAAACGACCTGCGGATATTGCGGATTTTTTTCCGGAGCGAACCGTTCGGAACGCCGCGAATCGTTGCGAACGCCGCGGTTTTTATTTACGAACGGCGAAAATGCAAACGCAAACAATGAGTTATCTTTACACGGGGGGGGGTATGATATGCTCTTCACTGTTTGCCCATATACAATTTGAATGCGTTTGTTTTATCAATCGAATTTGTTTTTGTAGTAAAAACAAAAAAGGAGGAGATGTGGTACATGGGTTCGATTTACGAAGAGGTGGAAAACAAGGCTCGAAAATGCCATGCAGAAGCGCCCGGGATCGTCGGCGTAAGACGCGCCGCGGTCCTGGTATGCGCTCTGGCGTTGGCCGTCGGGAGCTTTGAACCGTCGCGGGCGTCGGTGATCGACGAGAGCTATGTGGAGATTGCGAGAGGGGCCGAGGCGAATCATACGAAGGCGATCGCCGTCGGCAATAAGGCCAAAGCAAAGGGAGAGGAAAGTATCGCGATAGGCTACGAGGCGGAAGCCAACAATCCGCAGCAATCTAATTATGCGGTTCCGGCAATCGCCATCGGCTCCCGGGCGCGGGCGCTGAAAAGCAATGCCATCGCTTTCGGCACGCTGAGCACCGCGCACGGCAACCGCAGTATCGCCATCGGTTCCGGCGCGGTGGCCGACGACTTTACGACGTCGTTGGGCTGGATGGCCGGCTCGACGAGCAAGGTCAAAGGAGAGCATGGCGTTATTCCCGTAGGGAAGTTCAAATCGAGCAAAGAAAGCGTTTTTATCGGAAAGAACGCAGGCCGCGACATCGAAGGCAAGGATAACGTCGTTATCGGCAATTATGGGGCCGAAGGCGTTCCCGAAGATGGCTCTTATGTACAAGGCAACACGCCGGGCGACAACGCAGGACATTTCGTAGGCATCACGGCGATCGGCCGGAGCGCTCTGGTCAAAGGCGACAACGGCGTGGCTCTGGGCAAGGAAGCCAAGGCCATGGGGACCTCTGGCGTGGCCGTAGGTCATCTTGCCAATGCAAAAAAGAATTTTGACATAGCCTTAGGTTACAAGGCTGAAGCCGAAGGGGTTCCCCCTTCTTCCAGTAGCACCGGCGGTTCGGCAATGGCTTTGGGCACGAGCGCCCACGCCGCGGGTATGAACGCGGTCAGCATTGGCAACGGAGCGTCTGCGACGAATACTTCCACCATCGCACTGGGGGGCAAGGCCGAAGGACACAGTTCCACAGCGCTTGGTTATGTCACGCAGGCGTCCGGCTCCAGCGCTACGGCGGTAGGCTATTATGCCCAGGCGACCGGGAACCAGAGCACGGCCCTCGGCACGATAGCCAAGGCCGAAACGGTCGGGGCCGTGGCCATCGGTAACGAGGCCAAAGCCGCAGCTTCCGAAGGCGACGTCGCTTTGGGTGCCGGCTCGGAAACAGCGGCAGCCGTGGGAACGGCTTCCTACATGGTTAACGGGCAGACGAAGAATTTTGCGGGAACAGATCCAGCCTCTACCGTCAGCGTGGGCAAAGCCGGCACGGAGCGCACGATCACCAACGTGGCGGCCGGACGCATCAGCGGCAACTCTACGGACGCCGTCAACGGCAGCCAGCTGTTCGGCGTCATCGAAGAAGTGAACAAAGGAACCAAATACGGCGGAGACACGGGCGCCGTCTTTACCCGCAGACTGGGCGAACAGACCAGCGTCAAGGGCGGCAAGAGCACCGGCCTGACCGAAAACAATATCGGCGTGGTTTCCAACGGCACGGACACCCTCACCGTCAAGCTGTCCAAAGATGTGAACCTGGGCAGTACGGGCAGCCTGCAGGCCGGCGGCACCACGATCAACAGTACCGGCATCGCCACCAATCAGATCGTGGCGGGCGGCACGACGATCAACGGCACCACGTTCGACGCGGGCAACAAGCAGATCACCAACGTAGCCAGCGGCGGCAGCGTTACGAACAATGCGGCTACCATCGGCGACGTCAATACCATTATCGGCAATAAAACCAAGTGGACCATCAAAGACGGAGGCAGCGGGAGCAAGGAAATCAACGCTACGACCCCGTTGGTCGTCAAAGGCGACGCTTACGTAAAGACCAAAGTGGACAACTTTGGCCTTCACCTGAGCATGGACGAAACCAAGCTGAACAGCACCATCACCAACAACACCAGCATCACCACCATCAACGAGACATTGGACAAGGGGCTGAAATTCGCCGGCAACGACGGAGTTGCAGTCAAGCGCGAGCTTGGGCAAACTCTGAGCGTCAAGGGCGGATTGTCCGACGTGAGCGCGAACGCGTCCGGCAAGAACCTCGGCGTGAAGAAGAACGCCGCCGGTGACGGACTCGACCTCGTCATGAGCGAGAAACCCGAATTCACGGAAGTGACCGTCGGCTCGACGAACAAAGTCGTTCTGAGCGAAGGCAAAATCAGCATTGGCGGCAAGGATTACATCACCACCGCCGGTCTGAACGCCAACAGCCAGCAAATCAAGAACGTAAAGGCCGGCACGGAAGGAACGGACGCGGTCAACCTCAACCAGGTGAAGTCCCTGGTCACGGCGGGGGCGAAGCCGACTACGGTCAAGGGCAGCGATAACATCGGCGTGTCCGATGGCGCGAACTCCCAGGGCGGCAAGGAATACACCGTCAGCCTGAAAGACAGCGTAACTCTCGGCACTGATCCGGCCAAGAAAATCTCCATCGACGGAACCGCCGGCAAACTCACAGTCGGCACCAAAGTAACCGTCAACGGCGCCACCGGCGACATCCAGGCGGGCACAGTCAAGATCGCGGGCGCAGGCACAGTCAACGAACTGACGAACCGCGCCTGGGATATCGACAACCCGACGATAGTGAACGGCCAGGCCGCTACCGAAGACCAGCTGAAAGTCGTCAGCGACGTCGTGAAGACCAACACGAGCAACATCAGCAACCTGACCACCACGGTGAACAACCACACCACCGACATCACCAACCTCAAGGGCGGCTTCACCGTGAGCGACGGAGACGGCAGCGTCAAACCCGAAATCAAACTCGGCGAAACGGACAAACAGAACATCCAGTTCAAAGGCGAGCCGGACAAGATCGCCGTCGAAGTCGCCAAGGCCGCCGACGGAGCGACTGTGACCGTGAAAGCCGACCCGAAGTTGGGCGAGACCATCAACATCAGCAACAACACCAGCATCACCAGTCTGAAGGCGGGCTTCGACCTTGCCGACGCCAACGGAGTGAAGGGCAGCGTCGAACTGGGCGGAAGCAACAAGCAGGCAGTGATCTTCAAGGCAACGGGAGTCGGCGATGCCTTCACGGCGAGCGTCGACGCCGACCGCAACGTGACCTACAGTATCGACAAGACCAAACTGGTCAACAACATTACCGGCGACATCATCACCAATATCAACAACGGCGGCACGGCCATCACCAACATCGAAGGCAAGTTCAAGGTGAGCGACGGCACGGCGGCGAACACCAAGACCCTCACCATCGGCAAGAACGGCGCGCCCGAGATCCAGTTCAAGGGCGAAGCTGACAAGATCGACGTCGAAGTGAGCGGGAGCGATTCAATCCCCGTTGTGACCGTGAAAGCCGACCCGAAGTTGGGCGAGACCATCAACATCAGCAATAACACCAGCATCACCACCATCAACGAGACATTGGACAAGGGGCTGAAATTCGCCGGCAACGACGGAGTTGCAGTCAAGCGCGAGCTTGGGCAAACTCTGAGCGTCAAGGGCGGATTGTCCGACGTGAGCGCGAACGCGTCCGGCAAGAACCTCGGCGTGAAGAAGAACGCCGCCGGTGACGGACTCGACCTCGTCATGAGCGAGAAACCCGAATTCACGGAAGTGACCGTCGGCTCGACGAACAAAGTCGTTCTGAGCGAAGGCAAAATCAGCATTGGCGGCAAGGATTACATCACCACCGCCGGCCTGAACGCCAACAATCAGAAGATCACCAACGTGGAAGCCGGCACCTCGACCAAGGACGCCGTCAACTACGGCCAGCTGACAGCGCAGATCGCCAACAGCAAGACGATCCTGAAAGACGGCCATAATACGACAGTCGAAGGCGAAGGCACGGCTGCCAAGCCGTACAAGGTCAACGTCAAAGACGATCTCGTACTGGGCAAGGCAGGAGCCGACGGTAAAGACGGTTCCATCGGCATCAACGGCAAAGACGGCCAATCCGTCGTAATTCACGGCAAGGACGGGATCAGCGTCAAGGGCAAAGACGGCAAAGACGGAGTGACCATTTATGCCAAAGACGGCGCGGACGGAACGGAAGGCAAGATCGGCCTGACCGGCCCGAAGGGCTCCGACGGCAAGAACGCCAAAGCCGACATCGGCATCAATGCCGGCCCTGCCAGCCTCGATCCGGCGAAGAACCTGAGCGCCACCGAGATGACCCGCATCTACTACACGGATGAAAAGGGCGATCACCAAGTTGCGACGATGGACGACGGCATGAAGTACGCCGGCGACAACGGCCAGAGCGACGCGAGCAAAGTCATCAAGAAGAAACTGAACAACACGCTCGACATCATCGGCGGAGCCTCCGGCGCGCTGACCGACGGCAACATCGGCGTGAACAACGTCGGCGGCCAGCTGAAAGTTCAGCTGGCGCAGAACCTCAACCTGACGGCAGCCGGCAGCCTGACCATCGGCGACACTCTGCTTAACGGCAGCGGTCTGACGATTACCGGCGGCCCCAAGCTCACCAAGACAGACGTGAACATGGGTGGCCTGCAGATCCACGGCGTCGCCCAAGGCACGTCCGACACCGATGCCGTCAACTACGGCCAGCTGACAGCACAGATCGCCAACAGCAAGACGATCCTGAAAGACGGCCATAATACGACAGTCGAAGGCGAAGGCACGGCTGCCAAGCCGTACAAGGTCAACGTCAAAGACGATCTCGTACTGGGCAAGGCAGGAGCCGACGGTAAAGACGGTTCCATCGGCATCAACGGCAAAGACGGCCAATCCGTCGTAATTCACGGCAAGGACGGGATCAGCGTCAAGGGCAAAGACGGCAAAGACGGAGTGACCATTTATGCCAAAGACGGCGCGGACGGAACGGAAGGCAAGATCGGCCTGACCGGCCCGAAGGGCTCCGACGGCGAGAACGCCAAAGCCGACATCGGCATCAATGCCGGCCCTGCCAGCCTCGATCCGGCGAAGAACCTGAGCGCCACCGAGATGACCCGCATCTACTACACGGATGAAAAGGGCGATCACCAAGTGGCGACGATGGACGACGGCCTGAAATTCGCCGGCGACGGCGGGACCCCCGTCGGCAGAAAACTCGGAGAGACGCTGAAAATCAGCGGCGGAGCGGACGTCTCGAAACTTACGGACGACAATATCGGCGTAATCACCGATCCCGCCAGCGGCGAACTGAAAGTGAAACTGGCGCAGAACCTGAACCTGGGAAGCGCCGGCAGCGTGACCATCGGCGACACTCTGCTTAACGGCAGCGGCCTGACGATTACCGGCGGCCCCGTCATCACCAAGACCAACGTGAACATGGGCAACCAGATCGTCCACGGCGTCGCCAACGGCGCCGCCGCGACCGACGCGGTCAACTACGGCCAGCTCCAGGCCGTGGAGAACAAGATCGACCAGACCAGCACCACAGTGAACAAAGGCCTCACCTTCAAAGCCGACGATACCAACACCGTCAACAGGAAACTCGGCGAGACCCTCCACGTCGCCGGCGACGGCACGAACACCGAGACCAAAGTCGACGGCGGCAAAGTCGTCGTCGCCCTCAAGAACGAACTGAAATTCGACGTGACCGGGACGACAAACAAACTCACCATCAACAAGGACGACAAAGGCACCGTCAACGGCCTGAGCAACACAACCTGGAACCCCCTGAGCATCACCTCCGGCCAGGCCGCCACCGAAGACCAGCTCAAAGCCGTGGACGACAAGATCGCCGCCATCTCCGCCGACACCCTGAAAAGCTGGGACGCCCAGATCGACGGAGTGAAAGTGAAGACCGTCAGCAAGACCGACAACGTCCTCAACTTCAAGAAAGGCAGCAACATCAAACTGAGCGACGACAGCGGCGCCATCAAGATCTCCGTCGTCGACGCGCCGAATTTTGCCGGCAAAGTCACCGCCAAAGGCTTCGACGCCATCGGCCACAAGATCGAGAACGTCAAAGCCGGAGCCGTGAACCAGACCAGCGGCGACGCCATCAACGGCGCGCAGCTGTGGAAGACCTCGAGCAGCATCGCCACCCACCTCGGCGGCGGCTCCTCCGTCACCCCCGACGGCACCGTCTCCGCCCCCACCTACAAGTTCAAGTACGTGAACGGCGGCAGCTACAACACCGTCGGCGACGCCTTGAGCGCCGTAGACCGCCAGTTCGGCAACGTCTACAACAACTTCGGCAACGTCTACAACCAGATGGGCGAACTGAGAAGCAGCATCAAGACCACCGGAGCGCTCGGCTCGGCCTTGAGCGCGCTCAAACCGATGCACTACGACCCCGTCGAACCCAGCCAGCTCATGGCCGGCTTCGGAGCCTACAAAGGCGAATACGCCCTGGCCCTTGGCTTTGCGCACTACGTGAAAGAAGACTTCATGGTGCACGCCGGAGTGTCCGTCTCGCACCACGGCGAGTCGATGGCCAACGCCGGGCTGACGTGGAAGATCGGCCGCAAGGAAGACAGGGAGGCGATCCCCGAACGTTACCGCAAGGGCCCCATGAACAGCGTCTACGTGATGCAGAAGGAGAACGCTCAGCTGCAGGCCGAGGTAACCTCGCTGAAACGCACGAACGCCCAGCAGGCCGAAACGAACGCGCTACAGAGCCAGGAGATCGCCGAACTGAAGGCGATGCAGGCGGAATTGAAGGCGAACATGGAGGAAATGAGGCGTCTGCTTCGCGCTTCGCGGCGCTAGCACAGACGCAGCCAGGACTCGCGGATACGGGAAAAAACGTATCGCCCCGCGCTCCGGCGCTCGTTTCGCACCGCAAAAACGAAAAGGTCACGGCATTTTGCCGTGACCTTTTCGTTTTTGATATCGTTATTCCCGGGGCGGCTGCGCAGAAAGCGCCAGCCGGTCGCCCTGCACGTCGATAGAGAGCGTGGCGCCTTCGACGACGGAGTTGGCGATCAGGTAGCGCGCCACGAGCGTTTCTACGTTGTGGCTGATGTAGCGTTTCAGCGGGCGCGCGCCGAAAACGGGGTCGTAGCCGTACTCGGTGATGAAATCGAGGGCCGCGTCGCTGACGTTGAGCGCAATGCGGCGCTCGCCGAGGCGCTTGGCGAGGTCGTTCAGGATCAGTCCGACGATCTTGCGGAGCTGCGCCTTGTCCAGCGGCGAGAAGAGCACGATGTCGTCCACGCGGTTGAGGAATTCGGGGCGGAAGCGGCTTTTCAGCAGATCCATGACGCCGTCTCTGACGTCCGGCGGGATCGTCTCGTCGCGCACGCCTTCGAGCAGCAGATCGGAACCGAGGTTGCTGGTCATGATGATGACGGTGTTCTTGAAATCGACGGTGCGGCCGTGGCTGTCGGTGACGCGGCCGTCGTCGAGGATCTGGAGCATGACGTTGAACACGTCGGGGTGGGCTTTTTCGATCTCGTCGAAGAGGATGACGCTGTACGGTTTGCTGCGCACGGCTTCGGTGAGCTGGCCGCCCTCGTCGTAGCCCACGTATCCGGGAGGCGCGCCGAGCAGGCGGGAGACGGAGTACTTCTCCATGTACTCGGACATGTCGATGCGGACCATGTTGTCTTCGCTGTCGAAGAGCGTCCGCGCCAGCGTCTTGGCCAGTTCGGTCTTGCCGACGCCGGTGGGGCCGAGGAAGATGAAGGAACCGATGGGGCGGCGCGGATCCTTGATGCCGGCCCGCGCTCTCATGATGGCGTCGGCGACCAGCGAAACGGCTTCGTCCTGGCCGATGACGCCCTTGTGGAGTTCGTCGTCGAGGTGGAGGAGTTTTTCCCGTTCGCCTTCCATCAGCTTGGTGACGGGGATCCCCGTCCAGTCGCTGACGATGCGCGAGATCTCGTTTTCCGTCACCGACTCGCGCAGCAGCGAGCCGTCGCCCGATGCGCCGCGCAGGGCGGCTTCTTTCTCTTTCAGCTCCTTCTGCAGCTGGGGCAGCACGCCGTGCTGGAGCTCGGCGGCCTTGTTCAGGTCGTACCGGCGCTCCGCCGTTTCGACGTCGTGTTTGGTCGCTTCGATCTTCTGGCGCAGCTGCTGCACTTCCGTCAGCTTTTCCTTTTCGGAATTGTAGCGCGCCGTCAGTTCCTTCTGCCGGTCTTTCAGGTCGGAAAGCTCTTTCTGCAGCTCGGCCAGACGGGCGGCGCTGGCGTCGTCCTTTTCCTTTTTCAGCGCCGCTTCTTCGATCTCCAGGCGCACGACCTTGCGCGAAACGCCGTCCAGTTCCGAAGGCATGGAGTTGATCTCCGTGCGCACCATGGCGCAGGCTTCGTCGATCAGGTCGATGGCCTTGTCGGGCAGGAAACGGTCGCTGATGTAACGGTCGGAGAGCGTGACGGCGGCGACGATGGCGCCGTCGGTGATGCGCACGCCGTGATAGACCTGGAAGCGGTCCTTCAGGCCGCGCAAAATCGAAATGGCGTCCTCCTGGGAGGGCGGATCGACCATCACGGGCTGGAAGCGGCGTTCGAGCGCGGCGTCCTTCTCGATGTTCTTGCGGTACTCGTCGATGGTCGTGGCGCCGATGCAGTGCAGCTCGCCGCGCGCCAGCATCGGCTTGAGCAGGTTGCCGGCATCCATCGAGCCTTCGGTCCTGCCGGCGCCGACGATGGTGTGGATCTCGTCGATGAAGAGGATGACGCGGCCTTCGCTGCGCTTCACTTCGTTGATGACGGCCTTGAGGCGCTCCTCGAATTCGCCGCGGTATTTGGCGCCGGCGATCAGGGAACCCATGTCGAGGGAGAAGACGGTGCGGTTTTTCAGGTCTTCGGGCACGTCGCCCTTGAGGATGCGCTGCGCCAGCCCTTCGACGATGGCGGTCTTGCCGACGCCGGGCTCGCCGATCAGCACGGGGTTGTTCTTGGTCTTGCGGCTGAGGATCTGGATCACGCGCAGGATCTCGTCGTCGCGGCCGATGACGGGGTCGAGCTTGTCGTTCCGGGCGTACTCGACGAGGTCGATGCCGTATTTTTTCAGGGCTTCGTAGGTCTCTTCCGGATTTGCGTTCTGCACGCGCGCGCCGCCGCGCACGCTCTCGAGCGCTTTCAGAAAAGCGTCGGCGCCGACGCCGCCCTCGGCCAGCAGCTGGGCGACGGGATGACCGGGCAGGTCGAGGATGGCCGCGAACAGGTGCTCGACGGAAACGTATTCGTCGCCAAGCGCCTGCGCCCTTTTCTCGGCGTCGGTCAGGACTTTGGACAGATTCTGCGACAGGTAGATGCGGTCTTTGTCGTAGCCGCCGGTGATCCGCGGCTTGCGCTCCAAAAGCTGGGCCGTGCGGGCGCTCAGCGCCGCCGCGTTGGCGCCGGTCTTCTCGAGGATCGAAGGGATCAGTCCGTCCTTTTGCGAGAGCAGGGCGAGCGTGAGGTGTTCGACGTCGACCTCCTGATGGCCGCGCTGGATGGCCAGGTTCTGGGCTTCGGACAGGGCTTCCTGGGATTTTTGCGTCAATTTATTGAGGTTCATGGAGAACCCTCCTTTCGGGGTGCGCTTCTTTTTCACAGCTGCATTATATATGGTCAATATTGGTCAGTCAAGAGGTTCCGGAGAAATTTTTGCTTTTTATCGACCTTTCGCGGCGATTTGGCAATTCCAGGGGATCGTGCTATGATGCGTGCGGCGGCAACGACCTTGCGCGGCCGTAAAAATTTTGCGATGACAGCGGAGGGATCCTCATGAAAAACGACGTTTCGCGGCGGCTGATCGACTTTCTCGACGGCAGTCCCACGTGCTACCAGGCGATCGAAAATCTTTCTTCCCGACTGCGGGAAAAGGGCTACGCGCCGCTTCGCGAGTCCGAACGCTGGGCGCTCGCGCGCGGCGGCAAATATTTCGTAACGCGGGGCGAATCGTCGCTGATCGCGTTCCGGCTCCCCGCGGGCGAGCTGCGCGGCTTCATGCTGACGGCCTCGCACAGCGACTCGCCGACGTTCAAGCTGCGCCAGAACGCCGAAGTCCCTTCCGCGGGCAATACGGTGCGCCTCAGCGTCGAGGGGTACGGCGGGGCCATCATGCGCTCGTGGCTCGACAAACCGCTGTCCGTGGCCGGACGCGTCTTCGTCAAGGAGGGCGCGGGGCTTGCCTCCAAACTGATCGACATCGACCGCGACCTGCTCGTCATCCCCAGCCTGGCCATCCACATGAACCGGGAGATGAACAAGGGCGTCGAGCTCAAGGCCAACGTCGACATGCTGCCGCTGTTTTCCGCGGCGGGCGAGGAGGGCGCGTTCCGCCGTCTGGTCGCCGAAGCCGCGGGCGTCGGCGCGGACGAGATCGTTTCGACGGAGCTGTTCCTTTATCCGCGCACGCCCGGCACGCTGGTAGGTTTGAACGAAGAGTTCATCGCCTCGCCGCGGCTCGACGACCTCGAATGCGTGTTCTGCTGCTATAACGGTTTTGTCGAGAGCGAAAGCGAACCGTCCGCCTCGGCGCCGCTGTTCTGCGTCTTCAACAACGAAGAGGTGGGCAGCGGCAGCCGCCAGGGCGCCAATTCCACATTTTTGGAAGACACCGTCGGCCGCATCTGCGGAAGCCTGGGCATGAGCGCCGACGAGCGCGGCGCGGCCGTCGCCGACAGCTTTATGATTTCCGCCGACAACGCCCACGCGATCCATCCCGCGCATTCCGAATACGCCGACGGCAACGAGTTCCCGGTGTTGAACGGCGGCGTCGTCATCAAATACAACGCCGCGCAGAAGTACACGACCGACGGCCTTTCCGGCGCGGTCTTCACGCGGCTGTGCGAACTGGCCGGCGTGCCGGTGCAGCGCTACAGCAACCGCGCCGACCTGCCGGGCGGCTCGACGCTGGGCAACATCAGCGGCTCGCACCTGTCGGTGCCGACGGTCGACATCGGCCTGCCGCAGCTGGCCATGCACAGCTGCTATGAAATCGCCGGCGTCAAGGACGCCGAATACCTGATCGCCGCTGCGCGCGCGTTCTACGGCAAAAGCTTCCGCCACGGCGCGGACGGGCGGATCGCGCTGGAATGAACCATGTTGCGACAATAGAAAAAGAGGAAGGAACCGCGCTCTGGTTCCTTCCTCTTTTTCTATTGCATCAGCCTGACGGGATCGCCGTCTTTGAGGGCGTTGCCGCCGAAGACGATCACTTCGTCGCCGTCTTTCAGGCCCGCCAGGATTTGCACGTCGACTCCCTGCGAGATGCCGGTTTTGACCTTGACGACTTTCGCCGTTCCATGCTCGTGCAGCACCAGTTCATTGTTTTCCGGATCGGCGGTGCGGTCGAGGCGCAGCGCGCTTGTCGGCACGACGAACGCGCCGACGGCTTCCCGTTCCACGACGAAGGCGCGCCCGAACATGCCGGGGCGAAGTTTGTCGCCCGCCGCGGCGTTCTCCAGCTGCGCTTCCACGGAAGCGGTGCGGGATTGCGGATCGATGTAATCGTCCACTGCGACGATCTGCGCCCTGAACTCTTCCCTGGGGAGCGCGTCGAGAGAGAGAAGCACCGACATGCCCGGATGGACGGAGTAAAAGCGCTTTTCCGGCACGCGGAAGGTCGCCTTGATAACGCTCAGGTCTGCCAGCTCCGCCACGGGCGTGTTGGGGGAGAGCATGGCGCCGGGAGCGAGGGCATAGTCGTTCAGCACGGTGCCGTCGATCGAAGCGGTGATGATGTATTCGTCGCGGGTGACCGTGAGGCGGTCCAGATCGGATCTGGCGGCGTCGTATTGCGCGCGGGCGCTTCGATAGGCCGTGTCTTTGCTGTCGAGCAGCTGCTGCGTGCTGAAACCCTCTTTTTTCAAACGCTGGTACCGCTGCAGCTCGATCTGCGCGTTGGCCCATTCGGCGCGGGTGCGGGCGACGGCGGCCCGGGCCGCGGCGATCTGGGCGTCCTGTTCGGCGTGGGCGAGGACGGCGATCTGCTGTCCTTTTTTGACGACGGCGCCTTTGGCGACGGTCAGTCTTTCCAGCCGTCCCGTGACGCGCGGATAGAGGACGACGCGCTGCAGCGCCTCGAGCGAGGTGTTTTGCGTGAAGCCTTCGCGGATCGTCGCGTCGGCGCGCAGCACTTTGATCCGCACATAGGCCGGCCCGGCGGGGGCCGCCGCGATCGGGGCCGGCCGAAGAGGCGACAGTGTCAGCGCCAGCAGCGGTATCAGGCAGAAACGTTTTTTCATCGTTTTTTCCCTTCCAGCGTCCAGGGAATCAAGGCTCCCTCGGCACGTTTCAACGCGACGACTTTCATCAAATGGTCGAAGAGCGACTGGCTGTAATCCTTGCGCGCCGCCGTCAGGTTGGATTGGGCTTCCAGCAGGTCGAGCTGCGGCGTCACGCCTTCGCGGTAACCGACCTGGGAGAGGCGCAGCGTCTCCCGGGCCAATGCCAGCGACTTGCGATGCGCTTCGACTTGAACGGCGCTGTCGCCGATCTCGACCCAGGCCAGCTCGATCTCCGAGAGGACGTCCAGTTCTTTCTGCCGCAGCGCCTGTTTGTTCTGCTCCTGAACGGCCTTCGCCTTCATGACTTCGCCGCGGGTCTGCCCGCGGTCGTAGAGCGGGATCTCGAGGGTGAGCGTCGCTTTCCATGAGTCGTCGCCGGCGTCCTGGTTACGATATGGATCGGAGTAGTCGGCGGCCGCGCTCAGATCGAAACTTGGCTTCATGGCGCCGCGGACGATCTTGATCTGTTCCGACTGGATCGCGATCTGTTTTTCCAGCATGGCGACGTCGGCGCGCTGCTTTTGAGCCAGCGCGACGGACTGCTGCGCCGTGCCCCGGGGATCGGCGAGTTCGAGGGTCCCCTTGGGGAGCAGCGCGCTGGAAGGCGCCAGCCCCATCAGGTTCAGCAACGTGATGCGCTCAGCGTCGAAGGCGCCGCGGCTGGAAGCCAGCGCCGCCTCGTTGGCGCTGAGCTTCTGTTCGGCGCGGATGACTTCGAGCTGATTGGCCAGGCCGACCCCGAGCATTTGCCGGACTTCCCGCACGTGCGTGCGGGAAGTCTCCACGGCGTCCTGCGCCGCGGCCACTTTCTCGCGCGCGAGGATGACGCCGTAAAAGGCGTCGTAAACGTTCACGGCCAACGCCTCTTCCGCTTCCCGCACGCCGAGTTCCGCCTGCGACAGCGTCGCCTGCGCCTGACGCCGCTGGGCCGCGTGCCTGCCGCCGGCGTAAAGGTTCTGCGTCAACGCGATGCCGGCGCTGACGCTGTCGGTCCGCGAAGTGCCGATGACGGTGGGGGAACGGTTGTCGCTGTATTGGCCGGTCAGGCTCAATCGCGGCAAAAAATTTCCCCGGGCCTGCACGACGCCGCCTTTGGCTTTGTTGAGCTCCTGCCGCCGGGAGTTGAGAGTCGGGCTCTGTTCCAAGGCCGTGACGATCGCTTCGCCGATCGAGAGGTCCTGAGCGCGCAGCCCGGCGGGGCAGAGGAGAGCGCCCGCAAGAAGAACCGCCCGCATGATCCGTTTCATGTTACGCTCCTTTCGTCTGCGAGAACGCCGCCTTTTTCATCCGGCGTCCGCGGCGCACGGCCTTGGCGCGATGGAGTTTGCCCTTGACGAAATCGGCGAAATCGTCCATCGACAGATACACGACGGGGATGACGAGCAATGTCAGCAGCGTGGAGGTGAAAAGGCCGCCGATCACGGCCGCGGACATGGGCTGGCGCACTTCGCCGCCAAGGCTGAGGCCAAGGGCGATCGGCAGCGTGCCGATCATCGTCGAGGTCGTCGTCATCAGGATGGCCCGCAGGCGCAGCGGTCCGGCGTTCAGCATCGCCGTGACCTTGTCCAGGCCCTTGGCGCGTTCCTTGTTGGCGAAATCGACGAGCATGATGGCGTTGTTGACGACGATGCCGATCAGAAGGATGATCCCCATCAGGCTCATGACGCTCAGCCGCAGCCCCATCAGGTAGAGGAAGCCGAACGCGCCGCTGGTCATGAGCGGCAGGGAGAACATCACCGTCAGCGGGTGCAGGAACGATTCGAACTGCACGGCCATGACCATGTACACGAGCACGACGGCGAAAACGATGCCCGTGACGATATAACCGAAGCTCTCCCGCATGTTCTCGGAATCCCCGGCCGGCGTCATCGTGAAGAGCCCGTTCTGCGGGGCGTGGCGGCGGAAGACCTCTTCCATGATCTGAATGCCTTCGCCGGGCGAGATCCCTTCGGTATTGGCCTGGATCTGGATGGAGCGCTGCCGGTTGTAGCGCTTGATGACGTTCGGGGCCATATCCATGACGGGCGTGACCAGACCGTCGGCGCGGATCAGGTCGCCGCCGTTCGTGCGCACGAGCGTGTTGAGCACTTTATCCGGCGTGTTGCGTCCGGGTTCGTCGGCGCGGATGCGGATGTCGTAGCGGTATCCTTCGTCGTTGAACGTGCCGGCAGTCGTGCCGCCGAACCAGGCGTCGAGCTCGGACGAAAGCGTCCTCACGTTGACGCCGAGGTCGTCCGCCAGGGCGCGGTTGAGCTCGAGGTTGATGCGCGGCTTGTTCATCTGCAGGTCGGTGACGATGTCGGCGAGGCCGCGCTTTTCGCGCTGCAGGTCGGCCTTGATCTCGTCGCCGAGCTTGGCCAGCTCTTCGGTGGTCGGCCCCTGGATGACCAGCGTCAGATCGCTGCCGCCCCAGTTGCCGAGCTTGATGTCGACGTCCTTGTACGCGGCGAGCTTCTCGCGCCATTCGCGCATGATCGCGCCGGACGAGGGCCTGAGCTTGCGGTCGACGAGATGGACGTGTAGCGTCCCCTTGTACACGGCCGAACCGGCGCCGCCGCCGGCGTTGCCGTAGGTATACAAAACCCGCGGATCCTGCTGGACCGTTTCGGAAAGCTCCTTCATGAAGGCGAGCGTGCTCTCGATCGAAGCGTCGGCCGCCATTTCCACGCTGATGTTGAAGCGCCCCTGGTCTTCGTTGGGGAAGAATTCGCTGCCCAGCTTCCCGGCGATGAAAATGCCTGCGGTGAAAGCGCCGACGGCGATCGCCAGCGTCGAGAGACGGTGGCGGACCGCGGCTTTCAGGACGCGGCTGTAACCGCGCTCGAGCCAGATCAGCGGTTTCTCCATCCAGTTCTGCCAGCGGACCGGCTTTTTCATGCGTCCGAGCAGGTTGGCGCACAGAAACGGCGTCAGCGTCACCGAAAGGAGCAGGGAGATGGCGATCGTCACCGTCACCGTGGTGCCGAAGGAACTGAAGAAACGTCCGATCATGCCGGGCATCAGCGCGACGGGCAGGAACACGGCGATCGTCGTCGCGGCGCCGGCAATGACCGAAGCGCCCACTTCGCTCGTGCCGTCGAGCGCCGCCCGCATGGCCGTCTTGCCCATCTCGCGGTGGCGCTGCACGTTCTCGATCACGACGGTGGTCGCGTCGACGACCATGCCGACGGCCAGCGACAGTCCCATGGCGCTCATGTTGTTCAGGGTGAATCCCATGCCCCAGAGGACGATGATACTTCCCAGAAGGCAGACGGGGATCGTGATGACCGTGACGATGGTCGCCCTGAAAGTGCGCAGGAACAGGAACATAATCAGAGAGGTCAGCAGGATCCCCATAATGATGTCGTCGCGCACGCCGTGCATGGAGTTGAGAATGTAGACGGAGTTGTCCTGAACGACTTTCAGCGTCACGCCGGGAGGCGCGATGCCGTTCAGCTCTTCGAGGCGTTTTTTCACGCCTGCGGCAAGATCGACCTCGTTGGCGCCTCGCTGCTTGCGGATGAAAATCAAGATGGAATCCTTGCCGTTGTAGAGGGCGACGTTCCTGACGTCTTCAAAGCCGTCTTCGATGCGGGCGATGTCGCGGAGGCGGATCACGGCGCCGTTGACGTTTTTGATCGGCAGGTTGGCCAGCTCTTCGACGCTGGCATATTCTCCGTTGAGGCGGATCCCGTACTCCTGCGCGCCGGTCTCGACCCGTCCGGCGGGAAGCTCTACGTGCTTGTTTTGAATGGCGTTCTTCACTTCAAGGGCCGTCAGATTGCGCGACTCCAGTTTGTACGGATCGACCCAGACGCGGATCTGGCGTTCCTGAAAGCCGCCGCTTTCGGCGCCGCCGACGCCCTGGACCGTCTGCAGACGTTCGAGGGCGACTTTGTCGACGAACCGGGAAAGGTCGCGTCTGCTGGTTTGACCGGTGCTTTCGACGGCAATGAACATGACGGGACGGTCGTCCATGTTGAACTTGTCGGTCTGCGGGCTTTTGGCGTCGTCGGGAAGACTGCTCTGCACCATGCTGGCCTTGCCGCGGACGTCGGCGGCGGCGTTGTCGATATCGCGCTCGAGGACGAACTCGACGATGATGAAGGAGCGTCCCTCGTAACTGCTCGACGAGATGTTTTTGATGCCCTCGATGGTGTTGATGCGCGCTTCCAGGACGTCGGTCACGTCGTTGTCGACGATGGCGGGACTGGCGCCCTCGAGCGTCGTGCGAACCATGACGACGGGGATATCGACGTTCGGCATCCGCTCGATGCCGATCTGATACAGGCCGTACAGTCCAAAGACGATCAGCGCCAGAGTGCCGATAATCACGCCGACAGGCCTGCGCATCGAACTTTCGACAATTTTCATCTTATCCGTCCTTTCCCGCCATCGAACGGCGCCCTGAGAGAAGACGCGCCAATTTCACCGTGCTTGAGTTATAATAGCTCTGATTTTGAATTATATCTCTATTTTGAACGCGCGCAATGTAGATTATGACAATCGAAGCGTTAACTTCGGAGAAATTCAAAAAAAATAAATCCATGCGATCGCGGCGGAGCGGTCCGAAACCGCCCAATCACAGAGGAGCGCGAGATTCATGAAGCACCTGTTACGATGGTCGGCCGTCCTGCGGCGGCAATTCGGCGAACGGGTCCAGAAAGTTTCCCTGGATATCGGCGCCGGCTGCCCGCATCGCCAGGGACTGCGCGGCGGCGGCTGCATTTTCTGCGACGAAAGGGGAGGCGGCAGCGGCGCCTTCATTCAGGGCATATCCCTGCGGGAACAGGTCAGAAGAGGGATCGCCGGAGCCTGGAAACATTACGGCACTCGTTCCATCATCCTGTACTTTCAGAGCTATTCGGCGACCAATCTGCCGCTGGAACGGTTCGCGTCGGCGCTCAACGAAGCTCGCGACGCCGCGGCCGCTTTGGGAGCGAACGTGCGCGCCATTTCCGTGAGCACGCGCCCCGACCTGCTCCCCGAGCCGGTCCTCAATTATCTGCAGGAGCTGGCGGAAAACTGCCAGATCTGGCTGGAGCTCGGCGTGCAGACCACGGACCCGCAAGGATTGCGGTGGCTGCGCCGCGGGCATGGATTGGACGTCGTGGAGCAGGCTCTTGCCCGGCTGAGCAAAACGCGCGTGCAAACTTGCGCGCACCTGATCGCGGGCATCCCGGGTGAACGGGAAGATCAGCTGACGCGGTCGGCTCTGTGGCTTGCGGAAAGGGGAGTGCAGGCGCTCAAATTCCACCCGCTGTATGTGCTGCGCGGGACGCCGCTTGAAACTCTGTACGCGGCGGGGCGATTCGAGCCGCTGAGCCGGAAAGGATACGTCGGGCGTCTCGTCGAAGCTCTTTGGAAATTGCCCGACGGGATCGTCCTGCAAAGGCTGACGGCGGGCGTGAGACCGGCGCAGCTGGTCGCGCCGCAGTGGATCTTGGACAAAGAATCGTTGGAACGGCAGATCGCCGCGCGTTTCATTTTCATGCCGCCTCGTCAGAACTCCGTCCGATGATCCCGGCGGGATGGCTATAAAACTATTATAAGACAATATTAAAAATCGACACGCCAGACTTCATAAAGACTGGCGTGTCGATTTTTTAACGGAGATGCCGAATATAGTCTTCGTTCAGCAGGCCGGGGATCGTCCTGTTGGCGAAGAACGCCAGGACGGAATCGACGGCGCCGCGGCACTCGCGCCGCAGAGCTTCGGCAGTCCAGCCGGCGGAGTGGGGCGTGAGCAGGGCGCTGCCGCAGCGAAGAAGCGGATTTCCGGACTGCGGCGGTTCGACCTGAAAGACGTCGACGGCCGCGGCGGACAAGGGGCCGTTTTCGAGCGCCCGGGCGAGCGCCGCTTCGTCGACGAGCGCGCCGCGGGCCGTGTTGACGAAGACGGAGCCGGGCTTCATCATTTCGAAGAGTCGCTCGTCGAAAAATCCCCGCGTGGCTTCGTTCACCCGGCAGTGAAGGGTCACGGCGTCGCACTGAGGCAGCATCTCTTCCAAAGTCTCGACGAAAGAGAACCGGCCGTCGTCCGGGCGCCCGTCCCGGGCATGAGGGGAGTAGACGAGCAGACGGCAGCCGAAGGGGACGAGCCGGTCGAGGACTTCGCGGCCGATCGCCCCCAGCCCGACGATCCCGACCGTGGCACCGCGCAGGTCATGTCCCAGCAAAGAGTCGGAGCTGCGCCAGCCGCCCCGGCGGATGACCGGCAGCTGCAGGTCGAAGCGCCGCAGCGCGGCGATGATCAGCATGACGGTATATTCGGCGATCGTCGTCGTGTTGGCGCCGGGGACGCATGAGACGGCGACGCCGCAGCGGGCGGCATATCCGACGTCGATATTGGAAGGCGGGCCGCCGCACTTGGCGATGAGCTTGAGTCCGGTCGCCGCCAGCAGCTGATCGTTGGATATCGCCGTCGCGGAGGTAATCACGACCGCCGCGGAACGGGCAAGGATCTCGTCGATCTCCTCGGGCCGCACGGGACCGTCGGGATTGACAAATTCGACCGCGGCGATCTCGCGCAGCGCGGCGAACCATGCTTCCGGTCCTTCCGGTTCGATGACTGTCACACATGGTTTCATGTTCGAAAAATCCTTTCGCCTACGCATAAAGCGAATCCCCAGAAGAGAAACGTCTCTTTTCCGGGGATTCGCCATCGAGTCAAATACCTTATTTGCCGATCATTTTGCCCATTTCGTCAAGATGCTTGCTCATCTGCTCGAGCTGCGCTTTAAAGGCGTCGTATTCGGCGCGGGCAAGATTCTGGGTGAAAGCCGTAAGCTCGTCGACGGATTTCTGCATCGAAGCCAGGTCTTTTTTGACCTGGGCGATCTCGTCATTCGGCATCTGACCGACGGCGGACGTCTTGATCTGATCCAGCTCGGCCTTCAAAGAGTCGAAACGGCTGTTCGTCACCGTAGCCAAAATATTCAGGAGCAGAACGACGCCGAGAACGATCAGAACGATCTTCTTTACCCCCAGACCTTTGACGTATTCAGCGATCTTCGTTTTTTCTTCCAACATGTTTATATGCCTCCTTGAGATTTTGTCCCGATCGTTTTTCATGGTGTCCTATAATGTATCTTATGTTACGCGCAGGGGAATTCTTGCCGATTTTGGCTGGATACAAATCAGAGCTCGGCGGCGCGGAAATTTTTCAGGATCGCGAAAAAATCGCGCGCTTTCAATGAAGCGCCGCCGATCAGGCCGCCGTCGATCGACGGCCGGCTGAAGAGTTCCGCCGCGTTCGACGGTTTGACCGAGCCGCCGTACAGGACCGGAACGCGAACCGAATCTTTGATGAGGCGGCAGACTTTTTCCGCGTCTTCGGCGCTGGCCGCGCGGCCGGTGCCGATGGCCCAGACCGGTTCGTAAGCGACGATATACGCCGCGCCGGCGGGAAAGTCTTTCACGCCTTTTTGAAGCTGATCGGAAATGACGGCGGCCGTTCGCCCGGCGTCGCGCTGTTCGAGCGTTTCGCCGACGCACAGCACCGGGATCAAAGCGGACGCCAGGCAATTCAGCGCTTTTTTGTTGACCAGCTCCGAAGATTCGCCATAGATATGACGGCGCTCGCTGTGCCCGACGATCACGTACCGACAGCCGGCTTCCTTCAGCATCGACGGCGCGACCTCGCCGGTATAAGCGCCTTCGCCGTGGTCGCTGGCGTTTTGCGCCCCCACGTTGATGCCGAGGTTCGTGAAGTTTTTCACCGCTTCGGGGATGAGGACGAAAGGAGGAAAAACGCAAATCTCCGTTTCGGCGTTCAAGCCCGGCCGCTCCGAAAAGAAAGCGGCGCTCTCGGCGGCAAAATCATTTATGGCGTGAAGGCTCTGGTTCATTTTCCAATTACCGAACAGGAAAATTCTTTTCATGCCTGACCTCGCTTTTCTGCACCGTTGGTTGTCAAAAAGCCCGCTTCCCGGCATGGCATTCACTCGAAAAGCAGGCTTCCGTCGCATCAAAAACTACTCTTCTTCCTCGGTCAGCAACCCCTGGCGTTCGGAGACGATCTTTTTCGTGATCTCTTCGGGGACGGGATCATAGTGCGAAAAGGCCATTTCGTAAGTTCCGCGTCCGGAAGTCATCGAACGCAAGTTGATGGCGTACTGGAACATCTCCGCCTGAGGCACCTGCGCGTTGACGACCTGGAGATGCCCCAGCGTGTCGACGCCCATGATGCGGCCGCGGCGGGTGTTGAAATCCCCCATGATCTCGCCGAGATACTGATCGGGGACAATGACTTTCACGTCCATGATCGGCTCGAGCAGGATCGGCGAAGCTTCGGCCATCCCCTTCTTGAAGGCCAGGTGCGCCGCCGTCTTGAAGGCCATTTCCGAGGAATCGACGTCGTGATACGAACCGAAATACAGCGACGCTTTGAAGTCCACCGTCGGGAACGCCGCCAGCACGCCCTTGTTCAGGCACTCGCGCAGCCCTTTTTCGACGGCGGGGATGTACTGCCTCGGCACCGTGCCGCCGGTGATCTTGTCTTCGAAGACGAAGCCCTCTCCCCGCTCGAGGGGCTGAACTCGATGTAAACGTCGCCGTACTGGCCGTGGCCGCCGGTCTGCTTTTTGTGCTTGCCCTGCGCCTTGGCCGACTTGCGGATCGTTTCGCGATACGCGACCTGCGGCACGCGGGTCTTCAGGTTGACGCCGAAGCGGTCTTTCAGCTTGGCGAGAACGATGTCGAGATGGAGATTGCCCATGCCGGAAAGGATGTTGTCGTTCGTTTCCGCGTTTTTCTCGAAGCTGACCGTGGGATCTTCTTCGGTGATACGGCGGACCGCCGTCCCCAGCTTGTCCTCGTCGGCGCGGCTCTCGGGATCGACGGCGACCGAATACACCGGGCGCGGGAACTTGATGGCCGGATAGAGCACGGTGCTGCCGGCCTTGCCCATCGTATCGCCGGCCCGCGTGCTCTGCAGCTTGGGAATGGCGACGATCATGCCGGTCGTGACTTCCTTGACGTCGACGCTCTCCTTGCCCTGCATAATCTTGAAGGTGCTGACGCGCTCCTCCTGCCCGGTGCTGACGTTGAAGATCGGTTCGTCGGTGGTCAGTTTGCCGGAATTGACGCGGACATAGGAAAGTTTGCCCACGTAAGGATCGACCAGCACCTTGAAGCACAGGCCGCTGAACGTGGCGTCGTCGTCCGGCTTGATCGTGATCTCTTTCTCCCCTCCCTTGACCGCGGGGCGTTCGCGCATCTCCAGCGGGCTGGGAAGATAATCGACGATCAGGTCCATGAGCTGGCGGACGCCGATGTTTTTCAGCGCGGAACCGGGCATGACCGGGAAGATCTTGCACTTGTAAATGCAGCGCTGCAAAACGGGAAGCAGTTCGTCGATGGGGATGTCTTCGCCGTCGAGATAACGCATCATCATCTCTTCGTCTTCTTCGACGATGGCTTCGACGAGATAGCCGCGGGCGCGGTGCGCGTCGCTGATCATCTCTTCGGGGATCCCCTGCTCTTCGAATTTCCCCGAATCGTCGTTGTAAACGTAAGCGATGTCCTTGAGGACATCGACGACGCCCTTAAAGGAGGCTTCGCTGCCGATCGGGAGCATGAAACGGTAGGCGCCCTTGCTCAGATTGGCGCGGATCTGTTCGTAAACCCCGTTGTAATCGGCGTTTTCGCGGTCCATCTTGTTGACGAAGAAAATGGTAGACGTCTCGAACTCCCGTGCGAACTCCCAGGCTTTTTCCGTCTGCACTTCAACGCCGTCGACCGCGCTCACGAGCATCACGGCGGAACCGGCGACGCGCAGCGAGCTGCGCAGGTCGCCAATGAAGTCGGCATAGCCGGGAACGTCAAGGACAAAGACTTTTTTGCCCTTGTAGTCGTAATTCAGGAGGGAGGTGCTGATAGAGATCTGGCGTTTTTGTTCTTCGGCAGTGTAGTCGGAAACGGTGTTCCCGTTTTCCACGCTGCCCCGGCGGGTCGTGACGCCGGCGTCAAAGAGCAACGCTTCCGCAAGCGAAGTTTTGCCTGCGCTTCCGTGAGCAACAATCGCGATACTTCTGATGTCTTCCGTTTTCATTCCCATATCTCTTGCCAACCTCCTCGATGATTTCGGCGATGACACAGTTCCTTGTTTAAGTTTTTCTATACTCCCGTATTTTAACAGATTTATTCAAACATAACACTACTCCTTCGCAAGAAACTCGTTCAAAGCTTTCAAAACTTCGTCCGGTTTCGCCTGTCCGCGGCTCTCCTTCATGACCAGCCCCATGAGGAACTTGAGCTTCTTGTCTTTCTTGTCCTGGCCGGAACGGATCACCTCGACGACGTCGGCGTTGGCGCCGGCGACCGCGGCGATGATTTCCCGCAGTCTGTCGCCGCCCACCGCGCCGGTCTGGATGCCGCAGGCCTGAATGGCCTGTTCGAGCGTCATCTCGCTGCCGGCGAGTTTCTCGAAAACGTCTTTCGCGGCCGTCGTGGAGATTTTTTTGCCGTCGACGAGCTTGATCAGCCCGGCCAAAGTTTCGGCGCTCACCGGGGCGTCGGCGATCTCCCGGCCCCGCTCTTTCAGCGCTCTCATCAGGTCGGTCCGCACCCAGTTCGAAGATCTGACCGGCTCGCCGCCGGCTTTCACGACGTTCTCGTAATACGCGGCGACTTCGGGCGTCTCCGTCAGCACCAGCACGTCTTCCACAGGCAGCTTGTACTGCGCGAGGAACCGTTCGCGCTTGGCGTCGGGGAGCTCCGGCATGGCGGCTTTGATGCCTTCGATGTACTCGTCGTCGAGCAGCAGCGGCGGCAGATCGGGCTCGGGGAAATAACGGTAGTCGTTGGACTCTTCTTTGCTGCGCGACGGCGTTGTGATGCCGTCGGCGTCGTCCCAGTTGCGCGTCTCCTGAGCGATCCGTTCGCCGCGGGCGAGCAGGTCGCGCTGGCGCAGCGTCTCGTACTCGAGCGCGCGTTCCAGCGCCTTGAGCGAGTTCATGTTTTTGACTTCGACGCGGTTGCCCCAGCGGCCGTCGGAAACTTTCTGCGAAATGTTCGCGTCGACGCGCATAGATCCCTTTTCCATGTCGCCGTCGGAAATGCCCAGATAGCGCACCAGCTGGCGCATGGCCGACACGTACTCGCGGGCCTCGCGCGGCGAAGCGATGTCGGGCTCGGACACCACTTCGGCGAGCGGCACGCCGCCGCGGTTGTAATCGACGAAAGACTGGCTGGAGCCGACGATCCGTCCGTCGGATGCGACGTGAACGAGTTTGCCGGCGTCTTCTTCGAGATGGAGCCGCGTGATGCCGATGCGGCGGGGCTGCCCGTCGTCGCCGGTGATGGTCAGATAGCCGTTCTCGGCGAGCGGCACGTAGTATTCGGTGATCTGATACGCCTTGGGAAGGTCGGCGTAGAAATAGTTCTTGCGGTCGAAGCGCGTCAGTTTGTTGATCTTGCAGTGCAGCGCCAGACCGCCGCGCACGCCGAACTCGACGACTTTCCCGTTCAGGACCGGCAGAGCGCCCGGCTGTCCGGTGCAGACCGGACAGACATGGGAGTTCGGCGTTGCGCCGATGTAGTCGGTCGAGCAACTGCAGAAGATCTTCGTTTTCGTGTTGAGCTGGATGTGGATTTCCAGCCCGATGACGGTCGTGAATTCAAGAGCCATTAACGGACACCTCCCTCGGCGATGCGGCCTTCCGCCTTTTTGCCAAGAGCGGCGGCCATGTCGAGAATCGCCGCATCGGACCAGCGCGGGCCGATCAACTGCATCCCCAGCGGCAGTCCTGCGGACGAAAAGCCGGCGTTGAAGGAAATGCCGGGCAGACCGGCCAGATTGACGGGGATCGTGAAAACGTCCGCCATATACATCGTCAGCGGCGCGCTCATCTCCCCCAGTTTGAAGGCGGGCGTCGGCGAGGTCGGCAGCAGGATGGCGTCCACCTGTTCGAAGGCTGCGGCGAATTCCTGCTTGATGACTTTGCGGACCTTTTGCGCCGTCAGATAATAGGCGTCGTAAAATCCCGAGCTGAGCACGTAGGTGCCGGTCAGGATACGGCGCTTCACTTCCGGGCCGAAGTTTTCCCCACGCGTCTTGACGTAAAGCTCGAGCAGCGACTTGGCATCCCCGTAAGCGGCTCCGTAGCGCACGCCGTCGTAACGGGCGAGATTGGAGCTTGCCTCCGCGGGCGCGAGGATATAATAGCAGGCCAGTCCGTACTCAAGCGCTTTCGGCAGAGCGACTTCAACGATCTCCGCCCCCAGGCGGCGGCATTCTTCGATTTGTCCGTCCATCGCCGCCTGCAGGTCGGCCGTCAGCTTGCCGTCGACGAGCTTCGTCAGCACGCCGATCTTCTTCCCGCACAACGGCGCGTCGCTGAGATCGAAACGGGGCGCGGGACGGTCTTCGCTGGTCGAGTCGTGAGGGTCGAACGCGCAGATCGCCGAGAGGATTAGTTTGAGGTCTTCGGCGGTGCGCGCAAAGGGGCCGATCTGGTCGAGCGACGAGGCGAAGGCGACCAGCCCGTAACGGCTCACCTGCCCGTAGGTCGGTTTCATGCCGTAGAGCCCGCAGAACGAAGCGGGCTGGCGGATCGAACCGCCGGTGTCGCTGCCCAGGGAGATCGGCGCATAACCGGCGGCGACGGCGGCGGCGCTGCCGCCGGAACTGCCGCCCGGCACGCGGCCGACGTCCCAGGGGTTCATCGTCGGGCCGAAAGCGGAGTTTTCCGTGGAGCCTCCCATGGCGAACTCGTCGCAGTTCGCTTTGCCGAGAATGACGGCGCCCTCGGCCCTCAACATCTTCACGACGGTCGCGTCGTAGGGAGGCACCCAGCCGGCGAGGATTTTGCTGGCGCAGGTGGTCGGCATGTCGCCGGTGCAGATGTTGTCTTTGAGGATGACGGGCACGCCCATCAGGCGCCCCGGATCGCGGCCTTCCGCGACGGCGGCGTCGACGGCGGCGGCGGTTTTAAGCGCGGAATCCGCCGCGATATGAAGCATGGCGTGAAGGTGGGATTCCATTTCCCGCATGCGCTCAAGGCACGACCGCACGACGTCGGCGCACTTGAAACGGCGCGCCTTCAGTCCCGCGACGATTTCCGCGGCGCTCAGTCTGTACAGCTCCATCACTTGTCGCCTCCGATGCGGGGGACTCTGATGAAGTCGCCTTCGCGCGAGGGCGACTGGTTCAGGATCGCTTCCCTCCGGTCGTTCTCCTCCACTTCGTCGTCGCGGAGGCGGACCGGCCGGGTATCTTCCATCGTGAACGGATCGACGGCGCTGAGATCGAGCTCCTCGAGTTTGGAAAAATAATCGAGAATGCCGTTGAAGTGCTCCGACAAAGAATCGAGCTCTTCAGGGGCGATCTCCAGACGGGCAAGCTTGCCGATCTTCAGGACTTCTTCCTTGGACAATCTAGGCATCGTTCGTTCCTCCAGACATGTGCTGCGGTAATTTATCGATCATGGCGAAAAATTCCTCTTCGTTCAGCGTCGGCACGTTCAGGCTGAGCGCTTTTTCGGCCTTGCTGCCCGGCGCCTCGCCGACGACGACATAGGACGTCTTTTTGCTCACGGAAGCGACGTTTTTTCCCCCGCGCTGCGCCACGAGTTCCTGCGCCTGCGCCCTGGACATACGCGAAAGCTCCCCGGTAAAGACGAACGTCTTGCCGGCCAGCGGCCCTATCGGGGCTTCCGGCGCCGTTTCGCTCCGCATGGATACGCCGGCTTCGCGCAGTTCGTCGATGAGCCGCCGGTTATGCTCTTCGCCGAAAAACGCTTTGATCGACCCGGCGATCACCGGTCCCACGCCCTCGACGGCGGCGAGCCGTTCTTCGTCGGCGGCGGCGATCTCATCGAGCGACGAAAAGCGTTTCGCCAGCTCCGCCGCGACTCCCGCGCCGACTTCCCGGATCCCCAGCGCCGTGATCAAAAATTTCAGCGGGCGCTCTTTGGATTTTGCGATGGCCTGGATCAGTTTCCCCGCGGACTTTTCTCCCATGCGGTCCAGACGGATAAGCGGCTCGACGCGCAAGGCGTACAGATCGCCGAAACTCTTGACCAGCCCGCTCTGGACGAGCTGTTCCGCCAGACGGTCGCCGATGCCCCGAATGTCCATGCCCTGGCGGGAGGCAAAATGGATCAGCCCTTGGGTCAGCTGCGCCGGACAGGATCTGTTGGGACAGCGCAGCGCCACTTCGCCGGGAAGCTTGGCCACGGCCGCTCCGCACACGGGACACGTTGCGGGCATCGTGAAAGATTCCTCTGTGCCCGTACGGCTGGCGGTGTCGACGCGGACGATCTCGGGGATGATCTCGCCGGCTTTGCGGACCCAGACCTGGTCGCCGACGCGGATGTCCTTGCGCTGGATCTCCTCGTCGTTGTGGAGGCTGGCGCGTTTCACCACCGTTCCCGAGATCAAGACAGGGGTCAGAATCGCCACCGGCGTGAGCACGCCCGTGCGGCCGAGGGAAATCTCTATGCTCTCGAGTTTCGTTTTTCGCTCTTCCGGCGGATATTTATAGGCCACGGCCCAGCGGGGCGTTTTGACGTTGTTTCCCAGGATCTTCCAGTATTCCGTCGGATCGGCCTTGAACACGGCGCCGTCCGTCGCGTAGGGCAGACTGAAACGTTCGCCGCTCCATCGCTCCAGGAAATCGAGAACCTCGGCTTCCGTCCCGGCCCGGCGCCAGGCTCTCTGCACGGGAAGCCCACGGGCTTTCAGCCATCCGAGGACTTCCGATTGGCTGTGCAGGCCGTAGGATTCCGCATCCTGCACATAGTAGGTGAAAAGGCGCAGATTCCGTTTGGCGGCGACCGCCGTGTCAAGCTGTCGCAAACTGCCCGCCGCCGCGTTGCGGGGATTGGCGAAAAGCGGCAGCCCCGCTTCTTCCCTTGCGGCGTTCAGTCGAGCGAATCCCTCTTTGCTCATGTACACTTCGCCGCGCAGCTCCAGATGCCCCGGGACATCGCCGAGGAGGCGAAGCGGCAGGTCTTTGACCGTTTTCAGATTTTCCGTGACGTCCTCGCCGACGATACCGTCGCCGCGGGTCGAAGCCTGAACGAATTTGCCGTCCTCGAAGATCAAAGACACCGCCAAGCCGTCGATCTTCAATTCGCAGCACCAGGGGATCCACGGTTGCCCGACGCCTTCTGCCGCCCGCTGCAGCCAGTCGTGAAGCTCTCCCTTCGAGAAAACGTCTTCGAGGCTGAGCATCGGTTTGGCGTGCGCAACTTTTTCAAACGCCTCCAGCACCGTACCGCCGACGCGCTTCGACGGAGAGTCGTCGCGGATCAGGTCGGGATGTTCCCTTTCGAACTGAAGCATCTCGCGCATCAGCGCATCGTATTCGTCGTCCTCGATTTCCGGGGCGTCCAGAACGTAATAGAGGCGCCCATGACGATTCAGCTCGTCGACGAGCCAATGATAGCGGTCCAGTTTTTCCTGTTCCACGCAGAACACCACCCCTGTCACATTGCCAGCGGCGGGGAAAAAGCCGCTGCCCGAGCGATCTTCCCGATTTTATGAAGCGAAGCGGGACAGATGCTCATTATGTATGCAGAACATTGATAAATTCTAACCCCAAAATGCTTTTCCAGCAAGAGATTCCCGCCGTTCGAATGCGGAAGACGATAAATCACGCGGGCTTCGGCGCCATTCGCCGGCAGATGGATATAAAAGAAACCGCAGGAGCTGCGTGCTCCGACGGTTTGCGTTGTCCCTGGGATTTTATGCGCCGATTCCTTGCTGATCACGATCATCGGCACAAATTCTAATAGGAATCTCGTTTCTCCGTTGCTGATCTCTGCATCATAATGAACAAAGAGATGCCCCTTCAATTTAACTCTCCGAAAAATCTGTGTCGAGAGCGGTAATGACTGTATATTCCGGATACATTTCTTGAATCTCCTCGGTAACCTCATGATAAAGCGCCGTTCTGTCTTTTGCGTCAAAACTTACAATCATATCGAAACGGATCACCTTCCGTTCCCTGTCTGCGTAAAATGCATGCATCTGCATAACATTTTCATGCTCCATGACTTTCTTTCTAATCCTGTCCCGCATTGTGGCAGCTTCCAGATCTTTTGTGTTGTAGGAATAGACGCCGATTGCCGTAAGGTATACATGATTTTTCATGGAGACTTCCGCTGTGATTTGCCGCGTCAAAACGTCCAGCTTATCAGCAGTCATCGTATCTGGGACTTCGATATGGAGAGAGCCGCTATATGCATTTGGTCCGTAATTATTCAGGACCAGATCATAAGCTCCACGAACTTCCGGAAAAGACGAGACCGTCTCTTTGACTCCCTTTGCAAGTTCGGCATCCCCTCGCTCGCCAAGAATTTCGGACACTGTGTTCCTCAACATTTCCAGGCCAGACTTGATAATGACAATAGAAATGATTGCTCCAAGCCAAGATTCCAACGACACGTGAAAGATCATAAAAACGACTGCTGCCGCTAGCGTCGAAGCGGAAATAACGGAATCCAGCTTGGCATCCTCGCCGGAATTGACAAGCGAATCTGAGTTTACCTTCTGGCCGGTTTTCTTGACAAAATGTCCAAGCACGATTTTGACGAGAACGCCTATCGCGACAATCACCAAAGATGTCATAGAATATTCTGGTGTTTCCGGGTGTACGATTTTCTTGACTGATTCCGCAAAAGAGGTAATGCCGGCATAGAAGACGATAATAGAAATGATCATTGCGCTCAGATATTCGATCCGGCCGTATCCAAACGGATGCTTCCGGTCTGCCGGCTTTGTCGCCAATTTTGTGCCGATGATCGTAATCAGCGAAGAGGCTGCGTCGCTGATATTATTGACGGCATCCATCGTGATGGCAATCGAGCCAGTCATCACACCGATCACCGCCTTGAATGCGGCCAACATGACATTCGCGAGAATTCCGATGATACTGGTACGCACGATAATGCGATTCCTCAACGTCGTTTTTTCAAACTCCTCCGACGACATGCCGGCGCGTTCTGCTTCTTTTATTTTCGCAGCCAACACGATGTTTCTCCCCCCCTGTTTCCGCTCCTGCGTTCTTTTTCCCGCTCGGATCCTTGCCTTTTTGCGTGTGCGCTATAGATATACAAGAGAACCGGCAGCATACGCCGCCCGCTCCCTTGTATATCTGTCGGATGATCGCCTCTTTAATCTTCCGGCTTGGCGGACGGTTCTCGGTTCTCGATGGGTTTCATCGTCGGGAAGAAGATGACGTCGCGGATCGAGCGGCAGTTGGTCAGGAACATGACGACGCGGTCCATGCCGATCCCCAGCCCGCCGGTCGGCGGCAGCCCCTGCTCCAGGGCTTCGACAAAGTCCTCGTCGAAAGGATGCGTTTCGTCCTCGCCTTCGGTCTTTTTCTGCGCCTGATCGAGAAAGCGTTTTTTCTGGTCGATGGGGTCGTTCAGCTCGCTGTAGCCGTTGCTGAGTTCCTTGCCGCAGCAGAAAAGCTCGAAGCGGTGGGTGTAGTCGGGGTGCTCGGGGTCCTTCTTCGACAGCGGCGAGATCTCGACGGGATGTCCCATCACGAACGTCGGCTGCACGAGTTTCTCTTCGACGAACTCCTCCATGAACATGGTGAGGATCTTGAAGCGCGACTCGTGCCCCGTGATCTCGATCTTGTTCTTGCGGGCGGCGTCGCGCGCTTCTTCGTCGGTGATGGCGGCGAAATCGACGTCGCAGGTCTCTTTCACCAGTTCCACCATCGTGGCGCGGCGGAACGGCTTGGCAAAATCCAGCGTCACGCCGTTGCGCTCGATGAACGGCGCGCCGTTGGCGGCGATGCAGGACTCGCGGATCAGTTCTTCGGTCAGATCCATCATGTCGACGTAATCCGCATAGGGCCAGTAAACTTCCATCATCGTGAATTCGGGATTGTGCGTCAGGTCCATGCCCTCGTTGCGGAAATCCTTGCTGATCTCGTACACGCGCCCCATCATGCCGACGACGAGCCGCTTCAGATAGAGCTCCGTGGCGATACGCAGGTACATGTTGGCGCCCAGCGCGTTGTGATAGGTGATGAAAGGACGCGCGTTGGCGCCGCCGGCGAGATAGGAAAGCACCGGCGTCTCGACTTCCAGCGTGCCGTGTTTCTCGAGCACGGCGCGGAAGGTGGAGATGATCTTGGCCCTTTTCCTGAAGACTTCGCGCGCTTCGGGATTGACGATCAGATCGAGATAGCGCTTGCGGTAACGGATCTCAAGGTCCGTCAGGCCGTGCCACTTCTCGGGCAGGGGGCGGAGCGCCTTGGTCAGCAGGCGGAACCGCTCGACGGCGACCGTCAGCTCGCCGCGCTGCGTGCGGAACGGATGGCCGACGATGCCGACGATGTCGCCGGAGTCGAGCCACTTCTTGAAGAAGGTGTAGTCTTTCTCGCCCAGAGTGTCGTAACGGAAATAGAGCTGGATCGTTCCCGTCTCGTCCTGCATGTTGACAAACGCCGCTTTGCCCTGGCGGCGCAGCGTCATCAGGCGTCCGGCCATGGAAAATTTCGTCTCGGGGACGGCTTCTTCCGCCTTGAGATAATCGAAATCTTTCCGCACCTGCGCGACGGTGTGATCGACGTTCCACTTTTCGTTTTCGAAAGGATTATAGCCTTCCTCTTCGCGAAGTCGTCTCAGTTTGTCGATGCGCTGTCTGAGAATTTCCGTTTCCTGAGTGCCGGCTGCAATTTCCGCCATTTTACATGAATCCCCTTTCAAAATATGAGCGCCAGTCGCACAGGATCCTGTACGCAGAATCCCAGTCTTTCGCGCTGGCCAGCGTGCGTTTGAATTCCGCGGTCCCCGCCTTGCCCCTGAAAAATCCGGCAAGGAAACGCCTCAAGAGCACAAGAGCCGCGCGTTCGCCATGGAGCCGATAGAGATCGTCCGCAAAGCCGATAAGGATTTCCGCGCGTTCTTCAAGCGAGGGCTCGCCATCTGACATTCGAGTATTATAACCCAAAACCCGCAAAGATTGCACGACCATGAACGGATCGGCGATCGCGCCGCGGGCACAGAGCACTGCCGCGCAGCCGTTGTCGAGATAGAACGCGACGTCGCGGGGAGCGTAAACGTCCCCCGAAGCGGTGATTCTGCCTTCGAAGCGCCGCGCCGCGCGGACGACTTCGCTTTTATCGGCTTTCCCCTCGTACCGCTGCTGGGGCGTGCGTCCATGGATTGTCACGTTGTCGGCCCCGGCCGCGAGCAATCCCTCGGCGAACTGCAGCGTATCCAGGCGATATTCGCGGCCGTCCGGAACGATCTTGCGGATCTTGGGCCAGACGGGCAGGCCGAATTTTTTCAGCTCGCGCACCATCGCGAAAGCGACGTCGGGATCCTGCAGCAGGCGGCTGCCGGCGCCTTTTTTGTGGACCTTCGGCATCGGACAGGCCATGTTGATGCTGAACGCGGCGTACGAACGGCTTTGCAGACACCGCTCCGCCGAGCGGCACAGACTGTCCGCGTCGCCCGTGAAAAGCTGCAGGACGAGCGGTCTTTCCCCGTCGGTACATTCCGTCATCCGCCAGGTCTTCGTCCCGGCGTAAAGAAGCCCCGCGCTGCTGATCATCTCCGTATGGGTCAAAGCGGCCCCCAGGCGGCGGAAAAGCCGCCGCACCGCCGCGATGCTGACGCCGGCCAAAGGCGCAAAAAACACGGGGTTCTCGACTTCCACCCCGCCGATCACGAGTTTCGTTTCCATAAAATCCTCTCAGACATTCTCTCTAAAAGATGACGGCGATGAACGCGCCGCAGCCTCCCAGCAGGACGGCCCGCCCGAGGGAAACTTTTTCCGCCAGGGCGACGAGAAAGAACAAAATGCCGGCGCACAGCCAGGCGGGGAAGAAATGGACCGGGAGCGCCTGCGGCAGCCATTCCACCCATTGATCGGCCGCCAGCGCCCAGATCTGCATCAGCTTTTCCGCCGGCCAAGCCAGCCAGAAAAGCCGGATCCCCAAGATCCAAGGAAGCGCCGCGGCAAGCACGGCAAAAAGGATCACGGCAAACAACGCGGAAGCCATGGCGTTGATCGGCAGGGAGGACAGATAAACGCCTCCGGCCAGCGGCGCGATCAGCGGCGACGTCAAGATCCACATGACAAGGGGAGAAAAGACGACGAGCAGCGCCGACTTGCATTTTTCCAAAGCCGTCACGGCGATCGCGGCGATCACCGACAACTGCCAGCCAAGATCGAAAAAACACCACGGATTCCACAGAAGCATCGCGATCCCGGCGACGCCGATCGCGTTCAGGGCGCGTCCGGGATGCCCCCAGTAAAGCCCGAGCATGCCGATCTGGACCATCAAAGAGGCGCGTACGGCGCTCATCGACGCCCCGCTGGTGAGACAGTATCCCCACAGGAGCAGCGAGCACCAGAGAAGGCCGCGCCGTCCGCCGCCGAAGATCAGGCAGCCGAGCATCAGCGCCAGCCCGACGTGCCACCCCGAGACGGCCAAGATGTGGCTGATCCCCCATCTCCTGTAATCCTCGCGGAGGTTGGCGTCCCGGTCGCCGAGAAGGACGGCGGCCGCCAGAGCGTGCGTGTTGCACGGCAACGTTTCGAGCCGCGTCCTTAAATACTGGCGGAAGCTGTGGCGCGAAAAGCTTTTGCCCCGTTTTTCGATGCGCGCGGCCCGGCGCAGTTCGCCCTGCACGCCGCGCGCCCGCCAGTACCGACGCGGGGAAAAGGAACTTCTCAGAGAACCGTTCCGGAGCGGAACGACGGAAGCTTCCAACGAGAGCTCGTCCCCTTCTTCGACGTCCTGCAGTCCTTTGCCGACGGCGAGAAGCCAGCCGGCGCCGCGCGCGTCGGTCAATCGAAGCACTTCGCGCTCTCCCCACTGCCGCCGCTCCGCCACAAGGAAACGGCCGGAAACGGCTTTTACGGACGTCGGCCCCTCTTCGAGCCGCGACTGCAGGAACACGGAGAAAACGCCTGAAAGCACCACGAGCGCCAGCGCGAAACAAAACTTGCACGCATACCAGCGCTCTTCCGAAAGCAGCATTTCCGCGCTGAGCGCGCAGACGGAAAGGGGAATCGCCAGCCATAAAGGGAGCCCGCTTTCCACTGCCGCCAGCGAGAGCACGCCGCCTTGCAGCAGCAGGAGCGCAGGGATCCTGTTCAACAGAGAATCCATGCGGCGTCAAAACCGAAGCAGCGTCTGCATCTGGCTCAGTTTGCCTTTGCCGATGCCGGGAATTTCCAGCAGCGCCTCGGCGGAATGGAAAGGCCCGTGGGTCTGGCGGTACTCTATGATCTTCCGGGCCGTAGCCGGGCCGACGCCGGGAAGCGTGCACAGATCTTCTTCCGTTGCCGTGTTGACGTAGACGTACTGCGTTTTGTTCTCCCGCTTCCTGTCCTGAGAGGATGCGCTCTTGGCGGAAGTCCGGGGCGTAAGCGCGGCGGCTTTGACGTGGACATGCGCGCCGTCGCGTATCGGCGCGGCGAGGTTGACCTGCGACTGATCCGCGTCGAAGCGGAAACCGCCGGCGGCTTCCACGAGCTGAAAGACCCGCGCGTCCGCCGAGATGGGATAAACGCCCGGACGGGAAACGGCGCCGGTGATATAAGCGTAGTGTTCGGGCGAAGACGAAGCGGGCAGCTTGTAAGACGGCGACTGAAGCCACAGGGCGGGCCCCGCGACCGCCGTCGGCGCTTCGTCCTGCCAGCTCCCCCTGAAAATCCGCACCGCGGCGCCGGCGCAGCCTATGCAGAATATGGCCCCGGCGACGCACAAAGAAATTTTCGTCCGATTCTCCACCGGCGGCTCCCCTCCCTTATTAAAGGATTCTCCCCTTCAGCGACCAGCTGTCGGCGGCGGTCACCTCCACGTCGGTGAACGTTCCGATCAAGCTTTCGCCGCCTTCGAAAAGGATCACTTTATCGGCCGGATTTCTCCCCTGCAGCAAATCCCCTTTCAGCGCCTTGCCGTCGACCAGCACGCGATAGCGCCGCCCGATCAGTTTTTCGTTGATCTCTTTGGCGATTTCCGTCTGCAGTCGATTGACCTCGTTCAAGCGCCGACTCTTTACGTTTTCGGGGACCTGCTCCTTCATCGCGGCGGCCGGCGTCCCCTGCCGGCGCGAATAGGCCGCCGTGTGGACCTGATCGAAGCGGAACCGTTCCAGCGCCGCCATCGAACAGGCGAAATCTTCGTCCGTCTCGCCCGGGAAACCGACAATGAGGTCGGAGGTCAGGCCGACTTCGGGCAGGCCGCGGCGGATGCCGTCGACGACCTTGGCATACTCCTCCACCGTGTAGCGGCGGTTCATCGCTTTCAGGATCCGGTCGCTGCCCGCCTGGATCGGCAGGTTGATTGCGGGACAGATGTTGGCGTTTTCGGCGATCGCTTCGACCACGTCTTTCGTGAAATCCGTCGGATAAGAAGTCATGAAGCGCAGACGTTCCAGCCCCGCGATATGGGCGACGTCGTTCAGCAGATCGGCGAAGCTGTAACGGTCGAGATCTTTTCCGTAGGTGTCGACGTTCTGCCCGAGCAGACAGATCTCTTTGACCCCTCCTTCGACAAGCTGTTCCACCTCGTCCATGATCTCCCGGGAGCTGCGGGAAGCGAATCGACCGCGCACGTAAGGGACGATGCAGTAGGTGCAGAAATTGTCGCATCCGTGCGAGATCATTACCGAAGCTTTCCAGGGAAATTGGCGTTCCAGCGGGGCAAAGCGCAGTTCGTGCAGTTCGCGGGGATCGTCGTCGAGCAGGACGACTTTCTCGCTGCCCGACAAGGCCGTTTCCAAAGCGTCGGGCACCAGACCGATATGCCGGGGGCCGGAAACGACGCGGATCCACGGATAACGTCTGGACATGTCGACGCCCACGTTTTGAGCGATGCAGCCCGTCATGGCGACGACGGGACGCCCTTCTTTGCGCCAGCGTTCTTCGTAATGCCCCAATTCGCTCCAGACTTTATGCTCGGCCTTGTCTCGGATGCTGCAGCCGATAAAGACGATCGCGTCGGCGCTTTCTTCCGCGGTTTCGTAAGCCCCGCGCGCGACGAGCGCCGTCCTGATCTTGTCGGCGTCGTACTGATTCATTTGACACCCGTAAACTTTCATCGCAAAACCGTACACTGAAAAAACCTCCACGAGTACATTCCAGAATAGCTTCCCGTCAATTATACCCGAACGGGCGGCGAAATAAAGCATTCTTCGAAAAGAACCCCGCTTTTCCACCGCGCCTCGTCCGCTCGGCGAACGGAACGGCACAAAAAAGAGACTCTCGAGAAAGATGAACTCGAGAGTCTCTTTTTATCTTACGAACCTGAACTCATTCGACCGCTTCGAACTGATCCTTGCCCACGCCGCAGACGGGGCAGACAAAGTCCTCGGGAAGATCTTCGAAGGCCGTGCCGGGCGCGATGCCGTTATCGGGATCGCCCACCGCCGGATCGTATTCCCACCCACACACAGAACACACATACTTTTTCATGTTTTTTCCTCCCCCATATCGTATCTGTGAAACATTACCGAAATTCTATCATATAAATCCCCCGGCCGCCACCGCGACGACGATGATTCAAGTTTATCAATCACAGCGGCAGGTGAACGAACTCCTGCGGTAAATTGGCGGAAAGGCGGCGCGCTCCGTCTTCCGTGATCAGATAATCGTCTTCGATGCGCAGGCCGCCGCGATCGGGAATGTAAATGCCCGGCTCGATCGTGATCACGTCGCCGCACTGGAGAGGTCCCTGGTACAGAGGCGAAAGGCGCGGCGCTTCGTGGATCTCCAGGCCGAAGCTGTGCCCGAGTCCGTGACCGAAATACGCGCCGTAACCGGCGTCGGCGATAACCTGGGCGGCGACCGCATGCACATCGCAGCCGCGTGCCCCCGGCTTCAGCAGCGCCGCGGAATCCCGGTGGGCTTTCAGGAGAACTTCGTGGATCTCCAGAAACTCGGCGTCTTTGGGCGCGCCCAGAGAAAAGTTCCGCGTCAGGTCGGACATGTAGGCGCCGAAGATCGCGCCGTAATCGACGGTGACCTGGTCGCCCGCTTCCATTTTTTTCGCACTGGCCACGCCGTGCGGCATGGCGCTGCGAACGCCGGAAGCGACGATCATCTCGTTTTTGTGCCACACGCCTTCGCCGTCGTGGCGGGCGATGTTCAATTCGAGCAACTTGGCGAATTCTTTTTCCTTCATGCCGGGCCTGACCAGCGGCAGCGTTTCCAGATACGCGGCGGAAGCGATGTCGGCCGCTTTGATGATCGATTCGATTTCATGAGCGTCTTTGCGGCGGCGCTGTTCAGCCATGGCTGAGGAAAAGTTGCGCCATTCGACGGAAAACTCGCTCAGCGCCAGATAAGTCTGCGCGCTAAGCATGGCGCCGTCGTAGCCGCAGCGGCGGATTTTCAGCTCGCCGAGAAGACGTCCGGCCGTCGCGACCTGGCTCTCCCCCGTCTTCACCGCGCGGATCTCGAAAGGCGACTGCTGCGCGGCTTGGGTCAGATAACGCGAATCCGTGGCAAGGATCGCCCGCTCCTGCGTCACCGCGACGACGGCGGACGAACCGTGAAATCCGCTGTAATAAAACAGATTCTCCCAGCCGCTCGACTCGGAATCGATCAAAAGCAGGGCGTCGAGTTTTTCTTCCAGCAGTTTTTTTCTCAGACCGACCAGACGGTTCTCCATGTAATTCTCATGAGGCATACGATCTTCACGCTCCTAAAAATGGTGAGGGCGCTCCATGCTGTAACGGCACCCGCAGTAATTCTGCCGGTAAAGCCCCAGCCGCTTGCACTCCTGAACGGAGAAGAGCTGCCCGTTCTTTTTTCTCCAGATTCGTTCTTCCCAGTTCAGCGCGTAACGGCCGGCAAGCCCCCTCCCCCAGAGGTTGATCAGGTCGGGGTGTTTCTGCGGGCTGAGCGTCAGGCTGGTGCAAAGCGTCGACACGGAAAGCTCGGCCGCTTTTTCCGCGGCGCTTTCCAGCTGCAGGCGCATGCAGCGCTCGCAACGGCGGCCGCCTTCCCGTTCGTTTTCCAATCCCGCCGTGCGGCGGTCCCATTCGGACGTGTCGTAAGGGCGGACGATCAGCGGGAGGCAATACGCCGCCGCCAGTTTTTGCAAAGCTTCCAGCCGCCGCTGCCATTCATCGTAGGGATGGATGTTGCCGCCGTAAAAATAAAGCGTCACTTCCCGTTTCTCCTCGGTCAGAGCGTGGACGCCGGTCGTCGCGCAGGGACCGCAGCAGGCGTGGAACAGTAATTTTTCTTCCATCGACAGCTCTTAGCGCGCGACTTTTTTCAGTTCCTCGAGAGATTCTGCGATTTTGTCCGCGGAAAGCCCCATGGCGGCGTACACTTCTTCGCTCGGGCCGGAATCGCCGTAACGATGCACGCCTAAACGGCGCGCGACGGAATGCAGTCCCAGTTCTTCGGCGCGGGCCAGCCAGAGGCTGCCCATGCCGCTGACGACATTGTGATCTTCGACGGTCAACACCGTACCGGTCTGAAACGCTTCCGTCAACGCGCTCTCGTCGATCTCCAGCGGGCACGAGACGGCGTAGACCGCCGTTTCGACGCCTTTTTCGGCAAGCAGCTCCGCCGCCTGCACGGCGCGCCCCGCCATCGCTCCCAGCGCCAAGATGGCGGCGTCCTTGCCCTCGCGGACTTTGACGGCTTCGCCGTACGTGAAATCGCGCGCCAACAGCGGCTTGCCGTTCGCGCAGAGCGCCGGCAGTTTGCTGCGCCCCATCGCCAGGCAGACGTTGCCCGCCGTTTTCAGCGCCCAGCGCGTCGCGCGGTCCGTCTGATTCGGGTCGGCGGGAACGACCAGCTTCCAGTTGAAGAAGTTCGACATCAGCGCAACGTAGTCGATGCACTGATGCGTCATGCCGTCTTCGCCGACGTCGAGCCCCACGTGAGTGAGGACGAGCTTTTCGTTCGCGTGGTTGACGTCGTTCATGCGCTGCTGGTTGTAGGCTTCCGCCAGGCCGAAAACGCCGAAGTCCGCCCAGACTGACACGACGCCGCCGGCAGACGCCGCTCCGGCGGCCGTGGCCGTGGTGTTCTCCTGAATGCCGCACTGGATGAAGTTGTCCGGGCATTTTTTCGCAAATTCGCCGGTCTTGACCGAACCGGCGAGGTCGCAGTCGAAAACGAGCACGGGGGCGCGCCCGGTCTTTTTGTAGTTGAGCTGCCCCACTTCCGCCAACGCCGAGCCGAAGGCGGAGCGGTTGTCCGTCGTGTCGGCGGGGCCGTAGACCTTCGCTGCGCCCAGATCGAGGACCGCTTCAAGCGGTTCGACGGCGCGCGCGGCGCTGAACTTCGCTTTTTTGTGCTCCGCGGCCAACGCGACGAGATCCGGCTGTCCCAGCTCTTTCATCGCTTGCCGGTAGAGGTCGCCCGAAGCGGCCTTGCCGTGATAGTCCGGCTTGTCTTCCATAAAGGAAACGCCCTTGCCCATAGTCGTCCGGCAGAGGATCGCCGTCGGGCGCCCGGCGGCGCGCGCCGCCTTCAAAGCGGCGTACAGCTCCGCGAACGAATCGCCGTCGCACAGGAGCGTCTGCCAGCCGTCGGCTTCCCAGAGCTCCTTGATATGCGCGGGCATGACGTCGCCGCAGCGCCCGGAGATCTGGATGTCGTTGACGTCGATCAGCGCCGTCATGCTGGTCAGTTTTCGAGCCGCGATCAAGCGGCGCGCTTCGGCGATCTGCCCTTTCGGCTGCTCGCCGTCCCCCATCAGAACGTAGACGCGGCCGTCGTAGCCGCGCGCCTTCTGCGCCAGGGCAAACCCCGCTCCCGCGGACAGCCCCTGGCCGAGACAGCCGGAACCCCAGTCGATGCCGGGGACCATGCGCTCGACGTGTCCCTGAAAGCGGCTGCCCGTTCGTCGAAACTCGTTCACGGCGTCGAACGCGTCCACAAATCCGTAATACGCCAGGGTCGCATACGCCGCGGCCGAGGTGTGCCCGTGGCTGATCACGACGAAATCGCGGTCGAGCGAGTCGCAGTTTTGTGGCGACACGTTCGCAGCGCCGTAGGCGGCCATGTACATTTTCATGCTGGAGAGCGCCCCCGCGGGGTGCCCGCTGTTGGCGCGGGCGACCATCGCCACCGCGAGGCCCTTGCAGACTTGCGCGGCTTTGTCCAGCTGCCGCTCTTCGGCCGGCGGCAGTTCTTCCCATTGAAAAGAATTTATTTTGACAGCCTTATCGAACATCATCGTTTTTACGCCTCCGCATGAAATTTTTCGATCACCGTTTTATAAAATCATTATAAGACAAAAATCCCCGTTGCCTCAAACGATCTTCACATTCCGCGCGCCGAGATCCTTCAGAAGTTTCGACAACCGCGCGCGCTGATCTCCCTGAAAGAAAACATCCTCCTCTTCGATTGCGGCGCCGCAGCCCAAATTCTGCTTCAGCTCCTTCACAAGACGGCTGCTCCGTTCTCCCGACGGCAGACCGGCAAGCCGCGTGACGTTTTTTCCGCTTCTGCCCTTGCGCTCCAGGAAAAGCCTCAACGGCGCCGTCTCAAGCGCGTGGTCTCGCGCCGGTTCGGCGTCGGCGCGAGACGGCTCCTTCGCAGACAGGCGGGCCGGTTCCCGCGACAGCCCCATGGCGTCGGCAATCGTGAAGGATTCGGCGTCCAGGCTCTGCAGATCGATCTTCTTTTTGGAACTACGCAAGCTCATACCCTTCTTCGCGGCAGGTGACGATAAAATCTTCGCCTTCCCGAAAACGGACCGTCATCTGCGAATCCAGCGGCATCTCCAGCATCTGCCGATAAACCGCCACCGCCGAACGAGCGCCCTGCAGCTCGCTCTTGGCCGCCGTTTCGTACATCATCTCGATCAACTTCCTGTCAAGCATTCTCTCTTCTCCAAACTTTATCCATATGAAAACGCGGGAACGCGTCTCACACGGTTGCAGTATAATGCATCGCACATTTTCTCTCAAGGCGGAATTTCCGTGAAACCGTCAGTCTGTCATGTGATGCGTCTCGGAGATCTCGATCCCGCCCTTTTCACAAAGCCGTATGATCTCGTTTTCGCGGTCGCAGGGATAGGAGCAGGCCAGCCCGCAGCTTGCCGAGATCTGCCGGGGCACGGGGATGATCCTCACGTCGAAACCGGCGCGGCGGCATTGTTTCTCGAACATCAGGGCCATACTGGTGACGTCAAAGGTCGCAAGACATTTCATTATACAGAACTCCTTATAGATTATGAATTTATGCAAGGGTTTTATTCATGCGTTTTGATAATTTGACTTCCGGCTTTTTTCGAATATACTAAAGAACAAGAATAAGGTCAATGATAGTTATTTATACTATGCCTTGTTCAAACTTCATTTCATCGCAGGAGGCGGTTGTCATTGAAAAATTTTGATTCTCTCATGGTGTCGCGGTTGGGCCCCGTTATCGCAGGTCTTGCCGTGGGCATACTTGCGCCGGTTCTCGTGCTTCTGGGGAACCCGGGCAATATGGGGATCTGCGTTGCCTGTTTCGAGCGCGATATCGCCGGGGCGCTGGGCTTTCACAGGGCGGCGGCGGTCCAGTATATCCGTCCGGAGATCATCGGCCTGATCCTCGGCGCTTTCGGTTCCGCGCTGGCGTTCAAGGAATTCAAGCCGCGCGCGGGATCGGCCCCCGCCGTGCGCTTTCTGCTCGGCATTTTCGCTTCCATCGGCGCGCTGATCTTCCTCGGCTGCCCCTGGAGAGCGTATCTCCGTCTGGCGGGCGGCGATTTCAACGCCCTTTACGGCATCGCCGGACTCTTTGTGGGGATCTTGATCGGCATTTATTTTATCAGTTCCAACTACAATTTGGGTAGAGCCTATCCCGCTCCGGCCGAAGCGAAATTATCCGGTTTGATGATGCCGCTGTTCGCGCTTGGGCTGCTGGCGCTGCTGCTGATCGCGCCCAAGTTGGGAGCCGAGGGGACGGGACCGATTTTCTTCTCCGAAAAGGGGCCCGGCTCGATGCACGCGCCGTGGTATGTCAGTCTGGCCGTGATGCTTTTGGTCGGCTGGCTTGCGCAGCGCAGCCGCTTCTGCACGATCGGAGCGCTCAGGGATCTCGTTCTCGCCCACGACGGCTATCTGTTCTGGGGGATCGTCGCCCTGCTGGTGGCCGCGTTCGGCATGAACTTCGTGCTGGGGAGCTTCAAGTCCGGATTCGCGGGGCAGCCCGTGGCTCATACCGACTCGCTCTGGAATTTCCTCGGCATGGTCCTGTCCGGCCTGTGCTTCACGCTCGCCGGAGGATGTCCCGGCCGTCAGCTGGTCATGGCCGGCGAGGGCGACGGCGATGCGGCTGTTTTCGTCTTCGGCATGATCGCGGGCGCGGCGGTGGCCCATAACTTCGGTCTTGCCAGCAGCGGCGCCGGGATCGGCGCTCACGCCCCGACCGCTTTCGTCATCGGCATGATTTTCTGTCTCTGCGTCGGTTTCGTGATGCGCAGGAAGGCTTAAGGAGGAGAAAAAATGGTTGTTGATGCACGCGGACTTTCCTGTCCTCAGCCTGTCGTCGAGGCCAAAAAAGCGGCGGCGACGGGAGAAAAGGAGATCGAGATTTTTCTCGATAACCCGACGTCGATCACGAACGTTACCCGCTTCATGACAAACCAGGGCTATCAGCTCAAGACAAACGATATTCAGCCTGATCAATCGAACAAACTTGTCTTCGTCAAATAATCAGCGGCGATGATCATAAGGAGAGGCGGCTCGACACCGCCTCTTTTTCATATTTGCTTGATTTTGTCGCCCATCGTATTTCTACAGGCCTCATTTCACGGTAAAAAAATCTCTTCTCATTGAAATATCACTGCAATTATAAAAACTGCGAATGTTCGTCGCGAAAGGGGAAAAGACAATTTCAGCAAAAAACATAAAAACTTTCATCATCACTTGAGAAATCAAGGATCTTGGTTTTTATTGCGACATCTTGTATTATAATAGCGTCGGTTACAAGGCAAAGTCCTTGCGATAAATTTTCGCTCCACAAAATCCCTGAGGAGGTATTTTCAGTAATGTCCAGAGTTGCAATCAAAGGTTCCGCTTACTGCCTTGAGCATGTTCCCCAGCTGGGGCTTCACTACGGCAACACGCCCTATACGGCCGGCGAAGGCGAGAAAGAGTATCTTCAGGCTCTTCCCAAGCATCTTCAGACCTACGAACAGGCGAAGGGATATGCTCCCAACATGACGTACATCGGAGCTCTGCCCCTTGAGGATCTTGACGCGCAGCCGACGCCCATGTACCAGAACTACAATCTCGAGGCGCCCCGTTTCGGCACATACGGCGAGATCATGCCCGAAGACGAATTCCTCGGCCTGCTCGACATCTGCGACGTTTTCGACCTGATCTGGCTCGAAAAGGACTTTGCCGCCTCCGTCCGCGAAAAGCTTTCCAAGCACGAACTGATCACCGAGTCCATTCTCGCCCGCCTCGAAGCCGGACACGATCGCGCCGAGATCGAAGAATACCTCAAGAGCAGCGATCATACTCAGGTTTTGCCGCTCTATTTCGACGGCAAGGTCGTCGGCATGGCGCGCGCGGCGCACGCCGTGGACGACAATCTGTTTGCCCACGTTCTGCTCGAGAATCTTGCCAGCAAGGCCGGCTCCGTGCTCGCCCTGCTCCATCTGCTCCGCAACACCGGCCTGAAACCCGAAGAGGTCGATTTCGTGATCGAGTGTTCCGAGGAAGGCGCGGGCGACGCCTGCCAGCGCGCCGGCGGCAACTTCGCCAAGGCCATCGCCGAGATCGCCGGCTGCGTGAACGCCAGCGGCTGCGACGTGCGCGGTTTCTGCGCCGGCCCCGTCAACGCCATGATCAACGGCGCTTCCCAGGTCGCCGCGGGCGCCCGCAAGAACGTCGTCGTCCTGGCCGGCGGCGCCATCCCCAAGCTTTACATGAACAGCCGCGACCACGTCAAGAAGGACATGCCCGCTCTCGAGGACTGCCTTGGCTCGTTCGCGATCCTGATCACTCCCTGCGACGGCGTCAGCGCCGAAATGCGTCTGGACGTCCTCGGCAAACACTCCGTCGGCGCGGGCGCCTCGCCTCAGGCCGTCACGCAGGCCCTCACCTGGGAGCCGCTCCAGAAGGCCGGACTGACCTTCGCCGACGTCGACAAGTTCGGCGCCGAACTTCATATCCCCGAGATCACCGAACCCGCCGGCGCCGGCAACGTGCCGCTCGCCAACATCAAAATGATCGCCGCTCTGGCCGTCATGAAGAAGAGCATCGAAAAGAAGGACATGATGACCTTCGTCAAGGAGAAGGGACTGCACGGCTTCGCCCACACTCAGGGACACATCCCCGCCGGCGCGCCCTTCATCGGCCCCGCCGCCGACTGGATCAAGGAGGGCAAGATCAACCGCGCCATGATCATCGGCAAGGGCAGCCTGTTCCTCGCCCGCCTGACCAATCTCGCCGACGGCGCTTCGTTCCTGCTCGAAAAGCCCGCGCCCGTAGCCGCGGCAGTGAGCAAGGACGACATCAAGAGCCTGCTGTTGGAGTCTCTTTCCGAAATCGCAGCAGACCTCAAGAAGTAAGGAGGCTTTTGTATGTCTGACGTTCGCAAGCTCATCGGTGAGGCTCTCTCCGAGATCATCGATTCTGCCGCTCACGGCGGCCCCCGCGTCCGCGTCGGCCTGCAGGCGAATGGCAGCGAGCACGGCTCCGAAGAAATCGCCAACGCCGCACGCCTCGCCCAGCGCCAGAACCCCAACATTCAGGTCGTGATGATCGGCCCTAAAAAAGTCGAAGGTTTCGACGACCTCGAGTGGATCGAGACCCCCGACTGCGAGATCGACCTCGAAAAAGCCATGGACGAAGCCATGGACAGCGGCAAAGTCGCCGGCATCGTCGCCATGCACCATCCGTTCCCCATGGGCGTGACCACGATCGGCCGCGTCTTTACGCCCGCCTGCGGCCGCGACATGATCGTCGCCTCCACGACCGGCACCAGCGCCATTAACCGCGTCGAAGCCATGATCCGCAACGCCGTCTACGGCATCGCCGTCGCCAAGTCCATCGGCAAACAGAATCCCACCGTGGGCATTCTCAACGTCGAAGGCGCGCAGGTGGTCTTCAAGGCGCTGCGCAAGCTTCAGGAAAACGGCTACGACATCACTTTCGGCGAAAGCAAACGCGCCGACGGTGGTTCCGTCCTGCGCGGCAACGACATCCTCCAGGGCGTCGTCGACGTGTGCGTCTGCGACACGCTGACCGGCAACGTGCTGATGAAGATGTTCTCCTCGTTCAGCACCGGCGGTTCGTACGAAGCGCTGGGCTGGGGCTACGGCCCCTCCGCCGGCGAAGGCTGGAAGCACGTCGTCAACATCATCTCCCGCGCTTCCGGCGCTCCCGTGATCGCCAACGCCGTCGCCTATTGCGGCGCCGCGGCGGCAGGCAAACTTCCCGAACTGGTCGCCAAGGAAGTCGAAGCGGCCAAGGGCTGCGGTCTCGAGGAAATCATCGCCAGCTTCATGCCCAAACCGGCCGCGGCCGAAGAGGAAATCAAAGCCCCGGCGGCCGAGCCGACCGACGAGGAAATCCACGGCGTCGACGTGCTCGCCATCGAGGACGCCGTGCGCGAGCTGTGGAAGCACGGCATTTACGCCGAAAGCTCGATGGGCTGCACCGGCCCCGTCGTCAAGCTGAACAAGAGCAAAGAAGAAGAAGCCCGCAAGATCCTCGCCGCCGCCAGCTACATTTAGAACCTTGAAACACGGCGCGCGCAAGGGAAAAGCGCGTGAAGAACAAAAAAATGACGTTGGAAGGACGAACTTCCAACGTCATTTTTTTGTTCCGCGTCATTGTTTTTTCATAAAGCAAAAATTTGCATCACGCGCGAAAAGCGGGATCGCTCCGCAGGCGCGGAATCACCAAAGGCGCGCCGTCGTGCGCGATCACGTCTACGGGAATCCCGTAAACGTCGCCGATCAGATCGGCGGTCGCCTCCGCCGGCCGGCAGGCCGCGCAAACGGCGCCGTCGCGCAGAAAGATCAAACGGTCGGCGACGCGCAAAGACGTGTTTAGATCGTGGATCGACATCAGAATCGCCACGTTCCGTCCTTGAACGATCTGCCGCAGCGTCCGCAGCATGTCGATCTGATTTTTGAGATCAAGGCTGCTCGTCGGTTCGTCCAACAGCAGGACTTTGGGTTCCTGCACGAGAGCGCGGGCAAGAGCGACCTTTTGGAACTCGCCGCCGCTCAGCTCGTCGAGGAACCGCAGGGAAAATTTTTCGAGAGACAGAGCTTTTAGCGCCGCTTCCACTTTTTCAACGTCTTCGTCCTTTATCGTCCATGCGATGTGCGGGCGGCGGCCAAGCAGGACCGCGTCGAAAACGGTCAGATGCTGCGGTTCGTCCCTCTGGGGGACGTAACCGAAAATCTTGGCCCGGTCGCGCCGCGGACACAAGGCGAGCGTACGCCCATCAAGAAAGACCGTCCCCATCGCAGGGCGCAGGATCCCGTTAATGGCTCGCAGCAGCGTGGTCTTTCCCGTGCCGTTGGGACCGAGCAGCACGACGATCTCCCCCTGTTCCAGAGAAAAACTCACGTCCTTCAAAACGTCGTTGCGCCCGTAGGCGAAGGAAAGTCCCGATACCGACAGCGTCATTTTCGGCTTCTCCTTTTCATCAGGAGCGCCACGAACACCGGCGCGCCCATGAACGCCGTAAAGACGGAGACGGGCAGAAGACGCGGCGCGAGCAGGAGCCGCGCCCCCATGTCGGCGCCCGTCAGAAGGGCCGCTCCCAAGAGAACCGAGCCGGGGATCAGGAAACGATGATCGCCCCCGAGGAAACGGCGCAGCATATGGGGACAGACAAGTCCGACAAAACCGATCACGCCGAGAAACGCCACCATGACGGCGGCAAGCAGCGACGTCACGACCATGGCTTCGAGACGGATCCACGAAGCCGAGACGCCCAGCGACACAGCGGTCTCATCGCCGCAGCACAAAGCGTTCAGATCGAAGCGCCTGTAAAAGAACAACGCCGAAGAAAGGGCCAACAGAGCCGACATCATGGGGATCTCGCGCCACGACGCGCGCGAGACGTCGCCGAAAGTCCAGAAGACAGTAGCCGCCAGCTGGGCGTCGTCGGCGAAATACTGAAGAAACATGGTCCCGGCGGTAAACAGCGAACTCAGCGCGACGCCAGCCAGCACCATGACTTCGCCCGCGCCGCCGGTTGCCGAGACGATGAAAAGCACGATGCCCATGCAGGCCAGAGCGGCTGCGAAGGCCGCCCCCGTCGTGAGCCAGTGGTCCATGATCGTCACCGCGTCCGCCGCAGTGCTCTGCATCGTTCCCGAGCCGAGGACGATGATCGAGAAGGCCGCGCCGAAAGCGGCCGCGTTGGAGATCCCCAACGTGAAGGGAGACCCCAATGGATTGCGCAGCACTGCCTGCATGACCAGCCCCGCGAGCGACAGCCCGCCTCCCGCCAGCATAGCGGCCAGAGTCTGGGGCAGGCGGATATTCACGACGATCACCTTGGCCCGCCCTTCCCCGCCGCCGAGAAGAACCTCGATCACCTCGGAGACAGGGATCCTGACGGCTCCCCAGGCCACGGACAGCAGGCCGAGGAGCAAACACAGCCCTCCCAGTCCAAGGAGAAAAAGCTTTTTACGGCCGACGTAGGCTTCGTACTCCAACGAAAGGAGATGCTCCTGCCGAAGCACGGCTTATTTCCCTTCAAGGTTCAGACGTCGGAAAATTTTGCCGGAAAGGGCTTCGCTGATCTGAGCGTAGAGCGGTTTTCCGACAAGGAAAGAATAGATCTCGTCGGCGACGGACGCGATCTCGACGTCGGCGAAACGGTCGGGATAGAGAGTTTTCCCCACGAAATAGCTGTTGACCAGCACGGAACCGTAATTGATCGTGTACGAATTGTAGGGAAGCACGCTCCAGATCTCGCCGTTTTCGACGGCCGACAGTTCGGCGTAGACGGGATCGAAACTGAGCTGCCAGAGGCCGCTGGCCTCGCCTTTCGCCCGCAGGGTGTTGATGTCCATGAAGACGACTTGGGGATCCCACTGCAAGATCTTTTCCTTGGCGACGTTGACCGTTTCCGATCTGCCGGAACCGTCGGAGGCCACGTTTTTCGCGCCGGTGTAAAGGAACGGCGGATATCCCGTTTCCGTCGAGGTGAAACCATGCGTGCCGCGCATGGATACGCCGCCGATATAGCAGCTTCTGCGCTCTTCTTCGGGAACGCCGGCAGTCCTCCGGCGCAGTTCGGCGAGGTGCTTTTCGAAGAAAGCCGCCACTTCTTCCGCCCTCTGTTCCTTGTCAAGGACTTTCCCCATCAGACGCAGCGTCGCGTAGAACTGTTCCTTTTCGTCGCTCAGATTTCCGTATTCCAGGCCGATCACGGGAATCCCCGTTTTGGCCGTCAGCTGGTCGGGATGAGGACCGGAAAGAGGCGACACTTTGAAGATCACCTGCGGCTGCGGAGAAAGCCCGGCAATCAGTTCGGGATTGTCTTTGCCGCGAAACTCGCCGAAAAGAGGCAGAGCGGCAAACTCAGGATGAGCGAAGGCATAAGGACGCGATGCTTTGCTCTGCGGAGGATCGTTGCGCTTTTCGATGGAATCCACCGCGATCACGCGATCATTCGCCTGAAGGTAGGTCAGCAGCCTCAAGGCTCCGGATCCCGAGCCAAGGATCCGCTGCGGCGCGACGGGCACGGTCACGGAACGCCCGAGGCAGTCCGTGACCGTCATCTCCGCGCCGCATGCCGCAGACGCACACAGCATCGCTAACACAAGGGACGCAAGAAATTTCATCGAACTCTTCATTTTGTCATCCTCCTGATCTTTTCCGCGCAGGGCACACAGACTTTTCGTCCGTCCGCGCACGTCTCGAGGCGAGTGACCATGACTTTCTCGCCGCACACGGAACAGTTTTCCGAATCGTGAATACGCGCTTTCTGCGGGATCGCCTCTTCGGGTTTCTTCACGTCGAACAGAGCTTCATCAGGTTCCGTCAAAAGACGGCCCATGTGTTCGTCGCGCGAAAGTGCGTTTTCAGGCGAGCGATAGACCAGCCTCACGCCGCGTCCGTCAGAATGGCGGAAAACGGTGAAAGCGTGCTTGCCGTAATCGCGGAAAATGAAATTTCCCTTTCCGAACGTGCAGCCAAGAACTGCTTGGATCGCATCCACGCCGCAGGCGTCATTTTCCACAACCGCCACAATCTCTTCATCCACGTCGCGGGACAGATTCAGCAGCTTCATGGCCATTCGAGAAGCGCGCCAGCCGATCAACAGGCCGGGACACAGATGTCCGTGAAAAGCGACGACGGGCGTTAGTTCCGGTGGAATTTTCAACGATGCCATATCCATAACCTCCGATTCAAAGAGTAAAAATAACGCTACTTTCTATTTTTTACGTAGCACGATCATTCTAGCACAGTCCGCCTGGATTACAATCTTTCATGGCCGTTGTGTCGTTGTTCAGTGATAAAGTCACCCATAACTGTTCCAAGAAAATGTCACTCTGAGATAATACCGTTCATGAAACAGGAGCGAATGACATTGTCACAAAAGGAACTGGATCGTATCAGGATTATCGGAGCGCTTGTCGAGGGACGCATGACGAACAGGGAGGCGGCGGAAAAGCTGGGGCTCTGTCAACGGCAAATCATCAGGATCAAGAAGAGGTTCGCCGCTCAAGGGGCGGCAGGGCTTGTTCACGGCAACCGCGGCAGAACGTCTCGGCGCAGGATCGGAGATGAGGTTCGGGAGTCGGTGCTGAAGGCGTATGAGGAGGTCTATTACGATTTCAACTTCTCTCACTTTGCGGAATGCCTGAACGAACGGGAGGGGATCGGGATCAGCCGTTCGAGTGTCGTCCGCATTCTGAAGGACGAGGGGATCAGGAGCAAGAAGAGTGCGCGGCGGCGGCCGAAGCTTCACCGTTCCCGACCGCAGAAGGTGGCCGCGGGGATGTTGTGGCAGACTGACGCCACGTCGTTTGAATGGTTTGGCAGGGGGAACGGGCGCGCGACGCTGCACGCTTATATTGACGATGCGACGGGGATCGTGACTGGCGCCTGTTTCACTGAGAACGAATGTATGGCGGGCTATGTCGCCGCGCTGGGGATGGGGATCGAGGGGTATGGGCTGCCGATGGCGATTTACAGCGACCGGCATACGATTTTCCGCTCTCCAAAGGCACGGGCGCAGGATGATGAGGATCGGATCGAAGGGAATGAAGAAAATGAAGGGAATGAGGCGGGGAAGGAGGAGCCGTTAAGTTGTTTCGGACGGGGGCTGAAGGATCTTGGGATCGGGCAGATCTTTGCCTTGACGCCGGAGGCGAAGGGGCGTGTCGAACGTCTTTGGAACACGATGCAGGACAGGCTGCCGGGGAGCTGAGGCTGCTTGGCGTCTCGGATATCACGGCGGCCAACGAGGTTTTGCCCAAGCTCATCGCCAGGCACAATCGGAAGTTTGCCGTCACGCCGGCTGAGGGAGAGGACGTTTATGTGAAGCCGGAAGGAAAAGTCGATTTGGATTTTCTCTTTGCGCGTCGCGAATCTCGCAGGACGGATCACGGCGGCATGATCTCCTACGGAGGTCGTCGGTACGTTCCGGCGGCGGACGATTGCCTCGGGATGGCCAAAACGACGGTTGAGGTGCGTGAAACGTCGACCGGGCGGATCTGGGGTGTTTCCAAGGGCAGACGGATCGAGATGAAGGAGGTTGAAAGTCAAAAACGAGTCGACTCCGATGAGGCATCGGCAAAGAAACGGAAAAGCGGGCTTGTGAAAGCGCACAAGCCCGCTCCGGACCACCCTTGGCGGCGTGGCGTCGTCAAAAGGCAGGGATATCATAGCACATGTCGGGATAAACGTACGTTCGCGTAGACGTTGTTATGGCGGCACGATGGGGAGTTCTTTCGAGGTGTCTTGCTGTGATGGGAGTGTGATGGGGTGACTTTTTTAATGAGCAGTTATGGTGACATTTTTATTGGCTATTGACATCTTTCATGGCCGTTGCCCACGGCGTCTTCCCTGCTTGGCCTTTCGACATCTTCTGTAAGGATAAATCTTTTTTCAAAAAAGTCCTATAATGTTTTTAGAGGAGCGGCGCTTCTTATACTACTTCTCAATTAAAAGGACAAACACAAGGGCGCTGCGAGGGAGTTCTGAGCGACTGAACTCCCTCGCAGCGCCAAAAAACTATGTTAACGCTTTTTATCAAGAAACAGTATGAACATGCGCCAGGGCCGTCTGGATTACCGACGGCTCTGGCGCATGAAAGTCATTTCTTGTTCGTGACGTTTTTCCCGTTCTCTTCAAGCCTGTTCAGCACCACGCCATAACCGTCGGCGCCATAGTCGAGAAATTTGCGTACGCGGCTGATCGTCGCCGTGCTGGCGCCGGTCAGCTGCGCTATCTGCGGATACGTGTGATTCCGGCGCAGCAGGCGCGCCACTTCCAATCGCTGAGAAAGCGCCTTGATCTCGCCGATGGTCGCCACATCTTCGAGGAAATTATACACTTCTTCCACTGTGTTCAAAGAAAGAAACGCAGAAGCAAGCTGTTCTGTCAGTTCATCCTTCCATTTTTCCATATGGCCGCGCCTCCCGACTGAATATTATTGCAGAGACAACTTTTAAGGCTCCATTTCGGTCCCACTTTAGCACACAAAAGCACAATGCACAATCCAAACCGGGGCCCTCAGACAAACCGTATCGGTCTCCGTATCCCCCGGCGGGATTCGCGCGCGGAAATACGCGGCGCCGCGGGAGCAAAAATATCTTGAGACGTCACTCAACCTATGGTATGATTCGTGAGTAATTGAAAGGGCTCAGATGGTGGAATCGGTAGACACTGGGGACTTAAAATCCCCTGGCATTGCGCCGTGCGGGTTCGAGTCCCGCTCTGAGCACCACCGCCGAGATGCCGATCCCGTCGTGCGACGTGTCGAATGCGCCGCACGACGGGATTTTCTTTTTTATAAACACGTCAGCTGCCATGCTTGGCCTTCCAGTCTTTGATGAACTCGAGGCGCGCCTTGTATTTCGCTTCGAGCCCCTGCTCCGTCGGTTCGTAGTAGACCTTTCCCAGCAGCGAATCCGGCAGGCACTGCATGCCCGTCAGTTTTTCCGCGGCGTCGTGGGCGTACTGATAGCCCTTGCCGTAGTCCAGTTCTTTCATCAGTCTGGTCGGGGCGTTGCGGATCACAAGCGGGACGGGCTCGGCCAGTTGAGAGATCGCGTCGCGCCGGGCCGTTTCATAGGCGCGGTAAAGGGCGTTCGACTTGGGCGCCAGCGAGAGGTAGACGGCCGCCTGCGTCAGGTGGACGGAACACTCGGGCATGCCGATGAAATGGCAGGCCTGATACGCCGCCACCGCCAGTTCCAGCGCTCTCGGATCGGCCAGCCCGACGTCCTCGCTGGCGAAGCGCACGATCCGGCGCGCCACGTAAAGCGGATCCTCGCCCGCTTCGAGCATCCGCGCCAGCCAGTAAACCGCGGCGTCGGGGTCCGAGTTGCGCATTGATTTGTGCAGCGCCGAGATGAGGTTGTAATGTTCTTCGCCTTTCTTGTCGTAGAGCAGCGATTTCTTGGAGATGCACTGTTCCAGCACTTCCGGCGTGACGACGACCTCGCCGCCGGCGCGATTGCCGTTCAGCACGACCATTTCCAGCGTCGAAAGGGCCGAACGGGCGTCGCCGTTGGCGAAGTTGGCGATCGCTTCCAGCAGTTCGGGCGCGATGCGGACGTTTTGTCCGCCGAAGCCGCGCGGGTCGGCAAGCGCCCGCCGCAGCAAAGAAACCAGCTCTTCCGTCGTGAGCGCCTGTAATACGAAGACCTTGCAGCGCGACAGAAGCGCGCCGTTGACCTCAAAAGAAGGATTTTCCGTCGTCGCGCCGATGAGGATGATGCTCCCCTTCTCGACGAACGGCAGGAAGGCGTCCTGCTGGGCTTTGTTGAAGCGGTGGATCTCGTCGACGAAGACGATGGTCTTGCCGCCGAAGGTGCGGTTGCTCTCGGCCTGCTGCATGACCGTGCGGATCTCTTTGATGCCGCTGGTCACCGCCGAAAAGTTGATGAACTCCGCCTTGGTCTGGTTGGCGATGATGCGGGCCAGCGTGGTCTTGCCGACGCCCGGCGGCCCCCAGAAGATCATCGAGGAAATGGTGTCGTTGACGATCAGGCGGCGCAGGATTTTATCCGGCCCCAGCAGATGCGTCTGCCCGACGAACTCGTCCAGGTTCTGCGGCCGTAGCCGGGCGGCAAGGGGCTGCGTCTGCCCGCTTTCAAACAAGTTGAGCTCTTCCATGGATCACTCCCCCTTTGCGCGAACGATTCCCCGCCGTTCAGTGTCGAGGCGGGAAATATCGGCGACTGACTGAAAATATTCTATCACGCCTCAAAGCTTACGCACAGACAGAAAAAAGGAGTTCCCCGAAAAATACCGGGGAACTCCTTTTTTTCCGTCAGGCTTCGCTGGAAGGACAGATGCCCCTGAGGGGACATTCGCCGCACTTCGGCGCTCGGGCCTTGCAGATGTTTTTTCCGTGCTGGATCACGTTCAGGTGCCCGGCGCACTTCATCTCGTCGGGCACAAGCCGTTCGAGGCGGGCCTGGATCTCCGCAGGCGTCTCTTTGGCGTCGGCCCAGCCGAGACGCTTCGAGATGCGCGCCACATGCGTGTCCACGGGAAAGGCCGGAAAACCGAGATCGAAAGCGAGCACGCAGGCGGCCGTTTTCGGGCCGACGCCCTGGATGTGCGTCATAAAATCCCAGGCCGCGGCGGGCGTACCGCTTTTCAGGCGTTTGAGCGAATACTCGCCGAAGCGCTCTTTCACGGTTTTCAGCACGCGCAGGATCGTCGCCGCCTTGTTGTTGCAGATTCCCGCCGGCTTGATCGCCTCGGCGATCCGGTCCTGCGGCAGCGCGGCGACGCGCTCCCAGCTTCCGTATTGAGATTTCAGGCGTTCGAAGGCCATGTCGCGGTTGCGGTCGTTGGTGTTTTGCGACAGCACCGTCTCGATCAGCCCGTCGAGCGGCTCTTCATAGACGATTTTGGCCGAGTCCGTCCCCTGTTTCCAGAGTTGTTCCAGGATTTCCAGCACGGTCGTGATCGACGGCGGAGCGATCGGAGCGGGCGTCACCGTTTTGCCGACGTCAGCCCGGCTCATTGTTTTCGCTCCCGGGAAACGGCGGAAGGCGCGTTCCCCTTTTGGCCTCTGCTCAGGGCGGCGCTTTTTTCGATCCATCGTTTCAGCTTCGCCATCGCCCGGCCGTGGATCGAATCTTCCGGATACGTCCCGTCGGCCCGGCGCTTTCCGGCCGGGCAGCCGGTCAGGAGCTCGATGCCTTCGTCGATCGTCTTCACGGACCAGATGTGGAACTGCTTGCGGCGGATCGCTTCGACCACGTCGTGGTTCAGCATCAGATGCCGCTCGTTCTGCCAGGGGATCAGCACGCCCTGCGAGCCGGTCAGGCCGCGCGCAAGACAATAGCTGAAAAAGCCCTCGATCTTCTCGTTGACGCCGCCGATCGGCTGGATGTTGCCGAACTGATCGACCGAGCCGGTCACGGCGATGTTCTGCGCGATCGGCACGTCGGCCAGAGAGGAAAGCAGGCAGTACAATTCGGTGGACGAGGCGCTGTCGCCGTCGATACCGCCGTAATTCTGCTCGAACGACAGGCGGGCGGAAAGCGTCAGCGGCATGTCCTGGGCGTAAACGCGCCCGAGGTAGCTGCTCAAAGTCAGCAGGCCCTTGTTGTGGATCGGACCCGCCATTAAAATCTCGCGCTCGATGTTGATAACGCCTTCCTGCCCCATGAACGTGTTGGCGGTGATGCGCGCGGGATGCCCGAAGGAGACTTCGGCAAAGCTGACGACGGCCAGCCCGTTGATCTGCCCGACGACGGCGCCGTCCGTGTCGATGCGGATGATGTCTTCGGCGAAGGCGGCGCGGATCTTTTCTTCCGTCTGGCTCGAGCGGTAGCGCTTCTCCTGGATCGCCCGCAGCACGTGCTTGCGGTCCACCGATTTGGCGCCTTCGGACAGAGCCCAGGCGGACGATTCGACGACGTATTCTTTCAGCCTGTTGAACTGGGTCGAGAGTTTGTTCTGATCGTCGGCGAGGCGCGAAGCCCATTCGATCAGTTCGGCCAAGGCTTTTTTGTTGAACGGCAGGCAGCCGTCCTGTTCGGCCGTCGTTTTGACGAAGCGCGCCATATCCCACTCGTTTTCCGGCGTGCGCGGCATTTCGTAGTCGAATTCCGCGACGGTCTTGAAGAATTTGGGGAAATCGGGGTCGTATTCGCGCAGCAGATAATAAATGTAATAACTGCCGACGAGGATCACTTTGGTCTTGATGGGGATCGCTTCCGGGCGCGGCGTCGTGATCGGCATGACGCTGTATTGGTCGCTGAGGTTCTCGACCGTGAGCAGGCCGGAGCGCAGCACGCGTTTCAACAGATCGTAGGACATGAAATTGCGCAGCAGCTCTTCCGCGTCGAGGATCAGATAACCGCCGTTGGCCCGATGCAGCGCGCCGCTCACGATCCTCGTGAAGTCGGTATAATAATATCCCTGGCGGCTCTCGTACTCCATCTTGCCGGCGATGTTGTAAAAAGTCGGATTGGTCTCCCACACGGCCGGCGCGCCGCCCTTGGGATCGTTGCCGACGAAGACGTTGATCTTGTACGGCGTGAAATCCACTTCGCCGCTCTCGTCGCGGGCGGCGGCAATGAACAGGGCGTGATTGGCGACGATCTGGCGCTCCAGCGAATCGATCCACTGGGCGAATTTCTTCGTTTGTCCGTATTTCTCCCGGATCTCGTCCAGGTAAGGGCCGATCGCCGTGCGGCAGATCTCGGCTTCCATATCCGAAAGCTTGGCCTTGAGCGCGCGCTCCTTCTCCCGGATCTGCCGCAGGACTTCCAGAGTTTTCGAGGTCAAGGCGTCGGATACGCTCTTGAGGCGCTTCTGCTCTTTCCGCGGCAGGGCTTCGAATTCGTCGGTCTGAAGCTCCTTGAACTCCTTTTTGCCTTTGCCGTTCTTGACGATTTTGAGGGGAATGTTGACAAAACCCTGCGGCGTGCGCTTGACGAGGAAACCGTCCTTCTCGGCCTCTTCGCGGACGTGATTCATCATCTTCGAGATCTGATCCTGAAACGAACTGATCTCCTGCGCCTTAGCGTCTTCGTAGCTGCTTTTCTCGAAAGCGCCGCTGATCACGGACTTCAACTCTTCGATCAGCTTGGTGAAGTCTTCCTCGGCCTTTTTCGCCTGCCCGGCCGGCAGGTCGATGGCCAGAGGCTTTGCCGGCTCGTCGAAATTGTTGACGTAGATCCAGTCGCTGGGCGCCGGCATGCGCGCCGCTTTTTCACGCACGCTTTTGAGCGCGTAGCTTGTGCGCCCGCTGCCCTGCGCCCCGACGATAAAGACGTTGTAGCCGGTGCTCTTGACGGCGAGACCGAAATCGATCGATTTGACAGCCCGTTCCTGTCCGATAAAATGAGTCAGTCCTTCCAGCTCAGCGGAAGAAGAACAGCGCAGCACCTTGGGATCCGTCTTTCTTCGCGCCTGCGCCGCCGTTAATTTTCGGGCCCGTATTTTCATGGCCTTTCCCCCAGTCATTCCATGTATTTTATAAATCCGCCACCGAGGAGGATGTACTCCGTCCCGTCGTAAAGGGCAAGCGCCTGTCCGATCGAAACGCTCCCGGCGGGTTTCCGCAGTTTGACCGCGCCGCAGCCGTCGTGGCAGTCCGTCAGCCGGCCGGGAACCGGCCGGGCGCGATAGCAGTACTGCACGAGACATTCCTGCCCGGCGCGGACTTCCTGCTGCCAGACGGCGTTTTCAAAAGAGATCGTCCCGACCGTGGCTTCCGTCCCATGAGACAGCAGCAGGCGATCGTTCGTAAAATCCCGGCGTTCGACGAACCACGGGCCGCGCGACAGGCCCAGCCCGCGGCGCTGCCCTTCGGTATAGAAGATCAAGCCCCGATGCGGGCCCAAATCTTTGCCGTCATGGTCGACCATGCGTCCGATGTGGCGTTCCTCCGACGCGATGTGATCTTCGAGAAAACGTTCCAGCGAGCCGCCCTCAAGAAAACAGATGCCCTGGCTGTCGCCCTGCGCCAGCCGTCCGCCCAGCCTGGATGCGAGCTCGTTTTTCACGCCCGTTTTATCTCGTTCTGCCGAAAGCGGAAAGCAAAGCCGCGGCAGCCATTCGTACGGCAGCCGGCACAGCATGTAGGTCTGATCTTTCGGCGAGGGCGTCCGGGCGATGGCCCAGCGGTTTCCGCGCTTGAGAACGCGCGCGTAATGTCCCGTGGCGACCTTTTCGATGCCCAGCCGGTCGGCCAGCTCGAGCAACACCCTGAATTTCAGGCTGGCGTTGCAGATCACGCAGGGATTGGGCGTGAGGCCTTTTCTGTATGCGTCGAGAAAAGGCTGCACGACGCGGTCGCCAAATTGTTTTCGACAGTCCAGGCGATGCATCGGCACATGCTGCGCCAGTCGTTCCAGCCGCAGGCGGTCGGTCGGGTCTTCGCCGTCTTTCAGGAGCAGATGCGCCGCCGTCACGTCGTAGCCAAGGTCTCTGAGCCGCAGGGCGGATAAGGCGCTGTCAACGCCGCCGCTGACTCCGACAAGGATTTTTTCGCTCATGCTCTCTCCGCGCCGCTTGTGGGCAGGTCTTCGACCGATTAAAATAATCGGAGCGTTTTCATATTCGAGGTGGAATTCATGCTGATTGAAAAAACATACAGCGTCAGCGGCATCGTCCAGGGCGTCGGCTTCCGCCCGCTGTGCGTAAGGATCGCGCGTCGCACCGGGATCCGCGGCTCCGTGGCGAACACTTCCGACGGCGTCCTGCTCCGTTTGCAGGGGACGGAGGACGCCATCGCCCGATACGTGGCGGAACTGAAACGCGACTGCCCCGACGTGGCGCTGATCGTGGATATCAAGCTGCTCGAACGAAAGGACGTCGAACAGGCCGATGATGATTTTACCATACTCAAAAGCGTGCGTTCGCTTCGGCAGAGAGTCCTGCTTCCGCCCGACATGGCGACGTGCCGGAACTGCCTGGCCGACATCAGGGATCCCGCCGACAGGCGTTACCGTTACGCCTTCACGAACTGCACGAACTGCGGCCCGCGCTTTTCGATCGTCAGAGAACTCCCCTACGACCGGCCCAAGACGACCATGTCGGCCTTTCCGATGTGCCCCGCGTGCCGGCAGGAATACGCCGACGAAACAAACCGCCGCTTTCACGCTCAGCCGAACGCCTGCCCCGTGTGCGGGCCTCGCCTGACATATTGCGACGCTCGGGGAGAAGAGATCGCGCGGGATGAAAAAGCCTTCGGGCTGGCGGTCGCCGCGCTTGCGAACGGCCGAATCATCGCCGTCAAAGGGCTGGGCGGCTTCCATCTGGCCTGCGACGCGACCCGGGAAGAGCCCGTCTCCCTGCTGCGCCGCCGCAAGCGCCGTCCGCGCCGCCCCTTTGCGGTCATGGTCAAAAACGTCGCCGTCGCCGAAAAGATCGTGAAGCTGAGCGCCGCCGACGCAAAGCTGCTGACGGGCGCACGAGCTCCTATTATACTGCTGGAACGGAACGATTCCAACTTTCTCGCCCCGTCGGTCGCGCCCGGCTTGAATCGTCTGGGCGTGATGCTCCCCTATACCCCGCTTCATCACATGATCATGGAAGGATTCGACGCCCTCGTGATGACAAGCGCCAATCTGAGCGGCGAGCCGCTCGTCTCCGAAAACGAGGAGGCGTACCGACGCCTCGCCGGGATCTGCGACGGGTTCCTCGTCCACAACCGCCCGATCCACATGAAGATCGACGATTCCGTCCTGCTCCATCACGACGACGGCCCCGTCCTGATCCGACGGGCGCGCGGCTACGTTCCCAATCCCATTATCGCCGCACGCGAGCTGGCGCCGGTGCTCGCCGCCGGCGCGGAGATGAAAGCGACTTTTTCGTTCAGCCAGGACGCCATGATCTTTCCCAGCCAATACCTCGGCGACATGAAGGACATGGGAACCGCGCAGTTCTACGAAAAAGCCCTGCGGCACTTTCTCGGCCTCTACAACTTCGCCCCCGAGCGGCTCGTCACCGATCTGCATCCGCTTTATCTCTCCACCGCCGCGGCGAAGAGGGCTTTTCCCCAGCTGCCGGCGCTTGCCGTGCAGCACCACTACGCCCACATGATGGCCTGCCTCGCGGAAAACCGCGTCGATTCCCCCGCCCTCGGCATCATCATGGATGGCACGGGATACGGCAGCGACGGCTCGATCTGGGGCGGAGAGATCCTCTGCGGCGACGCGAAAAGCTTCGAACGCTGCGGCCATCTCAAGGAATTCCGTCTGCCCGGAGGCGACCGCGCCGTCATGGAACCCTGGCGCTGCGGCTTGAGCCTGCTGGTGGAAAGCTGCGGCGTTTCCCAGGCTCTTGAACTGTGCCAAACTCTCTGGCCCGGACGGACCGCCGCCGCCCGGCAGCTTCTGAACGCCTGGGAGGCGTTTCCGCTCACAAGTTCCTGTGGACGTCTTTTCGACGGCCTGGCCGCGATCGTGCTGGGAAAAGAATCCGTCAGTTACGACGGCGAAGCGGCCATGGAACTGCAGGCTCTTGCGGAAACGCATCCCCTGCCCGCCAGCGGTTCGCCCTTTGACGTTGAAAACGGCGTCATCGACTGGCGGCCTTTCGTCGCCGCTCTGGCCCGGACTCCGCACGACGTCCTTTTTGCGGCCGGGGCTTTTCATTCCCGCTTGGCGCAGGCGCTGGCCCAGTGCGCCGCGAACGTTGCCGGGCAGACGGGCATCCGCCTGGTCGCCCTTTCCGGTGGCTGCTGGCAGAACGGCCTGCTCTTGAAAGAGACGCTGCCCCTGCTGCGCGCTCGGGGACTGACGCCGCTCACCCATAAACTGCTTTCCCCGAACGACGAGTGCCTCTCCGTCGGTCAGGCCTATATCGGCGGCCTGCGGCGGAACGGAAGTTAGATGCTGAGTTCTTCCACCAGCTCGAGCAGCTCGGGGTTCAGTCGCTTTCTTATCTCCCACGTGTTCGGCAGAGGGACCGGCGTCATGTGCCCGTTGACCAGTCCGGCCATGACGCCGTGCTTCCCTCCCAGCAGGCAGTTGACCGCGTAAGCGCCCATGCGGGTGGCGATCGTCGCGTCGTAGCTGGACGGCGCTCCGCCGCGCTGGATGTGGCCGAGCACCGTTACGGTCGCTTTGTAACCGGGAGCCTGTTCGGCAAGCTTTTTTTGCAGTTCGTAGCCGGACATGACGCCTTCCGCAAGGATGATGAGGGAATAATTTTTTCCGCTGAGGCGCGACGCTTTGAGCTTTTTGCACAGGGCGCCGATGTCGAAGGGGATCTCGGGCAGCACCGCAAATTCCGCGCCGCCGGCCACGGCCGTCTGAAGCGCGATAAAGCCGCAGTGACGCCCCATCACTTCGACGATGAAAAGTTTGTCATGGCTGTGGGCCGTATCGCGCAGCCGCCGCACGGCGTCCAGAGCCGTATTGAGCGCCGTATCGAAGCCGATCGTCATGTCGGTGCCGTTGACGTCGTTGTCGATCGTCGCGGGGATCCCCACGACGGGCAGCCCCATTTTCTGCAGTTCCCACGCGCCGCGGAACGAACCGTCGCCGCCGATGACGATCAGGCCGTCGATGTTGCGGTCGTCGCACTGCTGGCGCGCTTTCTTTCTGCCTTCCTCCGTCAGGAAACGCTCGCTGCGCGAGGTTCGCAGCACCGTCCCGCCGCGCTGGATGATCGACCCCACGTCCCGCACTTCGATCTTGCGGAACATGCCGTCGATGAGTCCCTCATAGCCCTGTTCCACTCCCAGACATTTTATGTCGTGATAGGCCGCGCACCTGACGACGGCCCTGATGGCCGCGTTCATCCCGGGCGCGTCGCCGCCGCTGGTCAACACTGCAATACGTTTCATCTTTCATCCTCCTTGCGCGCTGTTTGTCCAATTATACACTTTTCTCTTCAACCGGAATCACCGGGGCCAACGTAAAGGGACTCAACTCTCCACGAGTTGAGTCCCTTTACGTTTTCCGCCGGCATTAGATTTCTTTTTGCAGCTCCATCATGCGATTGTTGATCTTGGTCAATTCTTCCTGGATCTCGTTCAGGCGGTCCTGAAGGCCTTTGCCTTCCTTCGTGAGGTTGCCGACGCGTTTGTTCAGACGGTCCATCTCCATGCGTGCGCCCGATTTGCCTTTCAGCAGCTTATCGGGGTCGTCGTCTTTGACGTCCCAGAAGAAATCGATGGTCTTGCCGAGCGTCACGGGCGTGATGGCGCCGTCGATGGTGAACTTGACCGTTTTGACTTTCGGCGTCAGATAGGGTTTTCCCTTGGAATCGTAGCGGGGAAAGTAGACGAAACCTTCGCGTTCATCGGTGATTTTGAAGTTGAAGCGTTTGTCGTAATCGACGGGGGAAAGACGATGTTTGCCCACGGTCAGAGTGACCTGGCTCTCGAAAGGAGCCATCCGGATCGCCGGCCCGCGGTTCGTGAATTTGATGAACACGGGGATCGTATCATCAAGTTTCAGCTGCTGCAGCAAATTGTAACGATAATCTTCCGCCTCGTCGGCCGTCCACAGATTCTTCTGCGCCTGATCCTGAGTCGAGCGTTCCACGTATTCCGACGCATAGTACGTCGCCTGAACTTCGACGCTGGCGCCGAAATCGTCGCGATATTCCTTCTTTTGGCGCCACTCCGCGGCAGAGGCGGCCGAAACGCTCAACATGCTCACCATCAGCGCAAAATAAAATCCTCTTCTTTTGACACTCATTCGAGTCCCTCCTTGATGATAAAACGCGTTCCCCGATCCGGAAAAAAGCCCAAGAAAAAAATCACTTCTCTTCAAAAAGGCTTTTTTCAATGATTTCACACAGCGTGTGTCCGATCAGAATGTGCATTTCCTGAATCCGAGGCGTCTCGGCCGTCGGCACCGCCAGCACGACGTCCGCCATGCCGGCCAGAAGCGAGTTTCTTTCTCCCGTCATGGCAATGACGCGCATATTTTTGCGACGCGCGGCTTCGGCCGCTTTCACGACGTTGGCGCTGCCGCCGCTGGTCGAAATCGCCACCAGCGTGTCTCCGGGACGGCCATGCGCCTCGACTTGCCGCGAGAAAACCGTTTCGTAACCGAAATCGTTGGCGATTGCGGTGAGCGCCGAAGTGTTGACATGCAGCGCTTCCGCGTCAAGCGCCGGCCGGTTGAGAAGGTACCGTCCGGAAAGTTCCGCGGCGAGATGCTGAGCGTCGGCGGCCGAGCCGCCGTTGCCGCAGAAAAGAATACGCCCGTCGTTTTTCAGCGACTGAATCATCAGCGCCGCAGCGCGCTCGACCAGCGGCATCATACCGGCCAGACGTTCGCAGACCTGACGGTGGCGTTCCAGATTTCCCGCAATGATCGCTTCTATCGTGTGCCTGTCCATGGATTCCACCTTATTCTTGACGTTCCCAAAGCCAACGGGCCGCCTGCGGCAAGTTCTCGGCGTAAAAATCGGCGCTTACGCCGCGCGCCCGTTCCTTACGGCCGTAACCCGACATTAATAGTATCACAGGGCTGGCGAGATTTTTGCCAAACTGCATGTCGGATTCTTTGTCGCCGATCACGGCGGCAATATTGTCGTTGTTCAGCCCGCAATCGGCGCTTGCCCGTGAAATGAGCCCGACGGCCGGTTTGCGGCACGCACAGCGCTCTTCCGGACGATGCGGGCAAACGTAGATCCCTTGCAGCGTGATTCCCCGTTCCGCCAGCAGCTCCGTCAGCCGGCAGTGCACGCGGTCAACGTCGTCCATCGCAAAATAACCGCGGCCGACGCCCGACTGATTGGTCACAACCGTCAGCACGTAACCGCGCTCATACAGAAATCTCAGGCCTTCGGCTACGCCGGGCAGAAGGACTACCTGCTCGGGACGATGGAGATAGTTTTTTTCCTCGATGATCGTCCCGTCGCGATCGAGAATCACCCACTTTTTTTTATTCATTTTCGCGCAATTTGTCAATGATCGACGTGCTGGAAAGCCCCGGCAACAGCGGCAAGATCTCCACTCTGCCGGCGTATGCGGCGCCGGCGATCCGCTCCGGCCGATAGTCGCCGCCCTTGACCAGAACATCGGGCCTGATCAGAGAAAGAAGCCGCTCCGGCGTGTCCTCGTCGAAAATCACCACGGCGTCGACGCATTCAAGGGCCGCCAGAACGGCGGCTCGGTTCTGCTCGCTGTTGATCGGACGAGTATCGCCTTTCAGATTTGTCACCGAGCGGTCGGAGTTGAGGCCGACGATCAAACGATCGCCCAAAGTTCTGGCGCGCGTCAGCGAGTCGACATGGCCGGCGTGAAAGACGTCGAAGCAGCCGTTCGTGAAAACCACTTTTTCCCCTTGTTCCTTCCACGCCTTCACCCGCCGTACCGCCGCAGTCGCATCGAGAATCTTCTGCCCGCCGGAGGGCGGATGTTCTTTCGCCTGGGAGAGGCACAGACCTTTCAGCTCCCGACAGGAAATCGGATACGTACCGGCCTTGCCGATCACCACTTGAGCCGCCGCATTCGACAGCCGACAGCAGTTCCGCCAGTCGACGCCGTAGGCGCGGAAAAAAGCGACCGCAGCAATAACGGTATCGCCGGCGCCGGAAACGTCGTAAACGTCGACCGCCTGAGACGGTTCGTCAAAACACTCGCGCTCGCCGACGAACGTGCTGCCCTTTTCGGAGCGGGTAACCAGCAAATTATTCAACCCAAAGGAAGAACGAATCTTTTGAGCTTGCGTCACAAGCGCCTCGTCATCGTCGTTCGATATGTGGAACCCCGCCACGTCCGAAAGCTCTTTCACGTTGGGAGTGACCAGTTCGGCGCCGGCGTAGCGCCGCCAATCCCGCCCCTTGGGATCGACGAAAACCGGGATCCGCCGCGCCCGGCACAGCTCGACGACCTTGCGGCACAACGAAAACGAACACATCCCCTTGCCGTAATCGGAGAGGACGACCGCATTCAGACGGCGCGCGGCAAATTCCGCCAGCCGGGAGAGAAGTTCGCCCTCCGATTCCGGGTCCAGCGGGAGGATATCCTCATGATCAAGCCTCATCATCTGCTGACGCCCGTTGCCGATGACGCGCGTTTTCACGGTCGTCGTCTCCTTATGGAACGGGAACAGTTCGACGCTTCCCCGGGACGAACCGTTCACGGCGTCCACAAGCTTCAGGACTTCCCGCGCCGCCGGATCCCCGCCGAGCTGAGCGAAGCACTTGACGTCCGCCCCCAGCCCGCAGAGATTGGCGACGACGTTGCCCGCCCCGCCGAGGACGCTCCTTTCACTCTGAAACTTCACGACCGGGATCGGCGCTTCGGGGGAGATCCGCTCCACGCTGCCGTAAAGATACCGGTCGAGCATGAGGTCGCCGACGACGGCGACTGTACATGGAGAAAGCCGCTCGACCCGTTCTATGATCTTTGCAAGAGTGCCTTCGGACAAAGCGGATTCACCCCTTTTGCGGGAAAATAGATTCCAGAATTTCCTCTGCGGCTTTGATGACCTTCTGCGGAGCAATACGTTCCATGCAGGGCAAATCGCATTTCCAATCCAAACACCCCATCTTTTCGCAGGATGTATAAACAACCTTGTCAAAGCTTTGCGTATAAGAGATCGAGAGCGACGTCGGGCCGAACATCGCGATCACCGGAGTCCCCAGCGCCCGCGCCATGTGAAGCGGCCCGGTGTCGGCGGCGACGACAAAAGAAGCGTCAGCCAACACGCAGAGCAATTCCGACGTCGAAAGTTTGTCTACCCAATCGAGAACTCTCTGTCCAGAGCACTGTGCCATAATCTCTCGAGCCATCTTTTTTTCTTCGGCGCCAGAGCCCAGAAGCACCGCCAGACAGTTTTTCTCCGAAAGAAAATGAATCAGCTGCGCCCAATAGGGAACGGGCCAGCGCTTGCGCGCCTTGCTGGCTCCGATGGCCAGGGCGGCGCAACACCGCGTGTTTTCTCTTTCGATACATGGGGCAACACGCGAGTCCCCTCCGGACGCACCAAGGAACTGCGAATTTGTTTTTCTAGACAGGGAGGAATGCCTAATTGCCCCAAGACGGCATAGACATCTTGGTTATAAACAAACTGAAAATGCCGATGGAAGCCGATCTTCAACGGAATGTGCGTAAGCAGGGTCAACAAGGCCGTGCGATCGTTGTCCTGCAAGTTAAACAGGATATCAAACTTCTCGTTGCGAACGCGCGAAATCAGTTTAAGAAAACCCCGCCACCCCTCTTTTCGGTCCCACGGTATTACCTTGTCGATCCATGGCATGTATTCTGCAAAGGGACCGTAATTTTTTTCCGTGAGCCATGACAGTTCAAAAAAGGGAAAAGCTCTTTCAGTCTCCTGCCGATATGAGCCGTAAGAACGATATCACCGAGAGATGAAAGACGAACAAACAAAACTTTCGCTTTGATATTGTTATCCAGAGCCACCCGCGGAAAATTCATTTTCGCCCCTCGTCACAGTCAATCGACGCCGCAAGGATTTTTCTCGCCGCCGCCCACACGTCGTCCACCGGGATCTGCTTCAAGCAATTATCGCGCCCGATCGGACAATTCGCGCCCTCGTCGCGGCAAAAAGATTTCGGGCACGTCTTGGGAAAAACGATTTCATGCCTGTTTCCCCACGGGCCATACCGCCACGGATCCGTCGTGCCGAAAATGCCGACCGTCGGCGTTCCCATGGCGCTGGCCATATGAAGGCCGCCGCAGTCATTCGTGACATACAGACACGCCGCGGCCAAACGCGAAGCGCTGATCGGCATGGGCACCTGTCCCGAAAAATCGAGCGCCTCCGGCAATGAAGCCAGAACCGGCGCTGCCGCGGCTTGCTCCTCGGCAGAATACCCCATCACGGCGATTTTATATCCCCGTTCGCTCAAACGACGTCCCAACGCCGCAAAGTTTTCGGCGGGCCAGCGTTTGAACGCACGCCCCCCCGGATTCAAAATCACCAGTTTGTTCCGATAGGGAGCCAGCTCACGCTGGACGCCGCGGTGGATATCCCCGGGGACGTAAAGCCTCATGCTTCGACTTCTCAGCGGCACGCCCAGAGTTTGCATACAATAGAGATTTCTTTCCGCTTCATGCACCTTTCGCGGCAAAAAAACTTCCCGCCAGCCCCAGAGCGGCCGGTACCGGCAGTTCATGAACAGCGGGATCAACGTGCTGCGCAGATCGACGATGAGATCGTACTTTCCGGCGCGAAACTCGCGGATCGCCCGAACGCGTCCTCGCCATCCATTGTAGGGGGAATTCGGCTTGCCGCGGTCGTAAAATTTTATTTCATCCCACATGGGGTCATCGGCAAGCATTGCAGAAACTTGAGCGTTTGCACGAATCGTGAAATGCGCATGAGGCAGGTACATCCTCAAATTGTACAGGGCCGCGCTGCTCAGCAGCATGTCGCCGATGCACGAGAGTCCGACGACGAGGACTCGCTCGATTTTGGACGGCTCAATCTTCACCACGGCGCACCTCGTCTCTCGGCAAATGCAAGGTTCCCGCCTCGAATTCCCTGACGGCGGCGCCAAGCAGCGGGATCATGATCTCGTGATGTCCGGTGATGGCGTACCCTCTCCCGGAATTTTGCACCGGACGAGTGACGACGTTCATGCGGGGACGATAATGCTGGATCATGTCCATGTTGACCGCAGTAAAGTTTTTTACGCTGAATTTTAAATTCCGCGCCAGCGACAGCGCCTTGAGAAAGACCTCCGGCATGATCACCGCGCTTCCCAAATTCAAAATTACCCCGCCTTCGAGCCGGGAAACGGAGGCGGCAAAGATGCGGAAATCCCTCAGCGACGCGTCGCCGATATCCGCCCCGACGGCGCTGGGATGCTGATGCACGATATCCGTCCCCAAAGCGACATGAACTGTGTAAGGGATATTCAGCCGGGCCGCCTGGACCGAGAGGCAGAGACGGTCGTAAGGAGCCCGTTTTTCCGCCAGCAGGGCGCCAAGCGCTTCGCCAAAACCTTCCTTCCTGAGGCGAGCGCGGGAAGCGGCGTGGTTCAACACATCCGCCGTATCCGCCGCCATGCCGAAAGAACCGTCTTCGATTTGCGCGGCCACGTCTTCCGAGGTGTGCCCGCACAACGCCAGTTCGGTATCGTGGATGGCGGCGGCGCCGTTCGACGCGAAATGCGTGATGAAGCCGTCTTTCGCCAGATCCAGCAGAAACGGAACACATCCGCACTTGACAACGTGACCGCCGAACATGGCGATCACGGGGCGGCCGTTTTTCTTCGCCAGCGCGATCGCCGCGGCGACCTCGAGGAGGTCTTTGGCTTTCAGGACGTTCGGAAGGCCGAGGAAGAATTCTCCCATGCTCATGCCGTGGCGGTAGGCTTTCCCTCCGCTCGCCGCAGAGACGAGAGAAAGACGCTCTCTTGCCTGATACGTTTTTGCCTTGGTCGGATCCAGCTCCATAAAACGACTCATTGCGATGCCTCTTTCATCATATCGGTAAAAACAGGTCGAACGCGGTCATGATTTCTCGCGGGACGAACCGCGCCCCTCCGGCACGATCAGCAAGATTCCCCAAAAACACCAGAACATCACCGAGATGTCGCGCCGCCCCACAAGCACATCGCCGCTCAGAGCATACACCAGCATCGTCAACAGCAGAACGGAAATCGACAATCCCCATGGGAAAGCACATCCGCCTTCGGATTGAACGAGCCGGAAAGCCTTCTTCAAAGAAACGGCATAAACGGCCAGAAAAAGCATTAACCCCGGAATTCCCGCAAGGAACGCGACGTTAAAAAGCGTCGAGTGCGGATGTTCTCCTCTCGGCTGATATTTTAATCCCAGCTCATCTGCTTTTGTTCTGAAAAGTTCCTGATAGAGGTCTACAAAGCGCATGCCGCCCCACCCAGTCATGGGCCGTTTGCGTATAAGACAGGCCGAAGCGCTCCAGATTTCGTTGCGGTAGGTCGTCAGCGCGCCGACATCCTGCGTTGACGTGATCTGCCGATATTCTACCTGTGCCCTTTTCCAGAGGGCGCCTCCTGAATGCCAATCAAACGCCGCGCCCATCAGCAACAAACAAGCGCTCATTCCCAACAAAAGCGAGACCTTGATCTTTTTGAACCGGAACATCCAATAAAGCAGGACCGCGCCGCCGAAAGCCGCCGCACCCCACGCTCCCAGAGAAAAGGATAAAAAGACTGCCACACATACGGGCATAACGATCGCTAGACGACGAATAAGATCGTCAACGCGCCAAAACGCATAGCATACCAGAGGCGGCAGCAGAAGAACGCTGCATAGTCCCAAACTATTCCCGTTTTCCAGAGAACGGTTCGGGAAGTAACCGATCAGATGCAGTTCACGACTCAGGTTGCCCAACATAATAAAGACGCTTGCCCAAACAAACAGGCGAATAAATTTTTCGCGAGCCGCTTCATTGCCCAGAAGACGTGCGGCCAAATACATGCCCAGCAGCACTTCCAGCGGCGTTGTAACATTGCGGCCATAACTGTCGAGATCGTGAAAAGTCAAAAGCCCCATCGCCACTGTCCAGAGACACAGCGTCCCCCACCCCAGCAATATCCATCTTCCTTTCGTGTCGATGTTCTGTGGAGAGAGGGGCATGCGATACTTTATTTTGGTCACGAGGATCGAGCTCAGACAAATTGTCCACAAGGAGTAATGAACGACAGGACCGAGCGGAGAAAATGCAACGGAGATCATGTATGAAAATACAGCCAGTTTTTCGATCCGTTCGGCGCTGTTTCCTTTCGATTGAAACACTGCATCACGCATGATTCGTCTTCACCTCTATGGATACGTCCATCACGGCTTACTCTCGGCACATCACAGGCACTATGCATTCGTAGAGATCGCGCGTCTGGCGCGCAATCTCGCTCACGCTGATTCTTTCGGCCGTACGCACCGCCTCCGCAGACAGCCTCGCTCTCAGTTGAACGTCGGTACAGCGCAGAATCGCCTCGCTGAGCGCCGCGGCGTCACCGACACCAAATATGAGCGCGTTTCGATCTTTGAACGCAATGTCCCGCGTGCCGGGAATATCCGTAGCGATAGGAACGGTCTTGCATGCCATAGCCTCGAGCAGCATCAGACCGAACGCTTCGTCGGCATGCGAGGGGAAAACGAACACATCCGCGGCCCAGAGCCATGGCCTTACGTCCGAAACAAACGGTTTAAACTTTACGCGATGGACAATGCCCAAACGCTCCGCAAGCTGTTTTAACTTTTTTTCCTCTTCGCCGCAGCCAAACAAGTAAAAACGGAAGCGTTTATTCTCAGGAACCAAAGCGATCGCCTTTAAGTAAGTATCCCACCCCTTCCAACCGACAAAGCGTCCCATGCCCATTACGACAATCTCTTCGGCGGCAACCTTTTCTACGGCACGAGTGGTCTTGCGAACTGATTCATCACGTGTGTAGTGTCCTGCTTCGATAGGGTTCAGGATTGTCCCGATGAAGCAGGCGCACGGCAGGTCAAGCGTCTTGATATGTGCCGTCACGGCGGAAGAACAGCCGATCAGCACGTTACTGTGACGGTAATATCGTCTTTTTGCAAACTTATCGAACGTCGAGACGACGGGGACATTTCTATGTTTTCCCCACCACCCGCCTAAAGCCGCAGCAGAGGAAAGTCGCGTATGGATCAGATCTGGCCTGACGACCTTGAGAGCTCGGCCGATGCCGCGTGACATAAACGGGAACCACTGCGCCAGCGGATTATACGTAAGACACTTGATGTCATTTGCTCGCAACGCCGCACACAACGTCCCGCCGCTTCGACAAAGGACATGGTTCTCTATCCCCAAACGTTCCAGCTCCTTGAGAAGCTGAATCCACGGAAGCATCCACGACAGTCTGTTTTCATCGACATAATGCAACACGCGTTTTTGCCGCATATCATACGTCCTCTCGCAACGATCACACAAACTTCTGATATACCGCAATCAATTTTCGAACCATCTGCGACTCTGTCAAAAGCGCGGCGGCGTTGAACCGCGAGGCGGCATCCATGTGTCCGGCCAATAACCGGCGCAAGCTGCGGGCCCATGCCGCCGAATCCGAGGGCGGCAAAAGCTTTTCTTTATCCAGCGCCAGTTCGCACACCGCGGGCAGATTCGACGCGAGCACGGGCGTTCCCATCTTCGCGGCAAGCATCAAGGTCAGCCCCATTCCTTCCGAAGCGGAAGGAAGCACGTAACATCTGCATTTCAACAAACGATCGACGATATCTTCTCTATACCCCGTAAATTCAACCTGTGAGGCAATGCCGAGACTGACGGCGCATTGTTCCAGTCCTTTTTTCTGCGGGCCGTCGCCGACAATCACAAACCGCCAGTTGGATATCCCCTCTTGCTTCAAGAGAGCCAGCGCCCGGAGGACAATATCGATCCCTTTCAAACGAGTCAAACGACCGACCGAAAGAATGATCGGCGTGCCGCCGACAGGCGGATGCCACTGCGGCACGTCTTCAGGCAAGCCGTTGTAAATCACTTCACAGTCGGCGGGAAGATAGTCTTTGAGATCATCCCTGACGGCCTGACTGATACAGATCACTTTATCAGCTTTTGATAAAGGATGAAGCCCGAAATTGTGGCTGTACACGGCATGAGCGGTATACAGCCACGGGACGCGGGCCAAAGGACTGGCCCAGTTGGCGATCCACGCCGGCACGCGGGAGTGGGCGTGAAGGATCTGCCAGCCTTCGCGTCTGACCCAGCGGGCGATTTTCACCGCGCTGTACAGTCCCGTCAGCGGATTTTTTTGTGCACGGGAAGATGACGCACCAGCACCTTCGCGTTGAGCTGGCGCTCCATCCGGCCGCCGGCCGAGATCACCATGACCTCGTGACCTCTTTTGACCAGCTCGTTCGCCAGGTCGATGACATGGCGCTCGACGCCGCCGATCTCAAGTTCGGGGAGGATGTGGATGATTTTCATGGCAGCCACCGGTCGAGGATCCACCGCGCGGCTTTTCCGGCTTCGTTGAAGCCGTTCATCCCGTCGAGCGGCCGTTCGAGGAAATGGCGAAGATCGTCGTCCAGGTTGCGTGGGGTGACCAGGCACAGATAATTCTGGTTTTCGAAATCCTCGATCATCCTGTTGAAGCGGGGCACGCCCCACAGACGCGTGGTGGAGAGCAGCCGGGCGTCCACGAGCCACTCCGTCACCTCCTGCAGAAGCCGTTTGACGCCGTGGTGATGGCCGACGGTGACGACCGCCGTCTGCACGCCGGCGGTGACCGCTTCGGAGATCATCGAAACGGAGTCTTCGGTGCAGAAGACGCGCGAGCAGTGGCCGAGAATGCCGGGAACGGGATTGCGGGAATCCTGCGAAGCCAGCAGGAGCATCCGCACCACGCTGGTGTCCCCGCAGAGTTTGGCGATCTCCATCTCCGTCGCGGCCTGCGTGCGGCGCGAGGTCGTGATATACAGGTCGACGTTGGCGTCGGCCGCGGCGTCGAGCAGCGTCGGCAGGACTTTGTTCACCCAGAGAGGGGCGATCGAGTAGTTCAAATCGTCGCCGCCGATGAGGATCCCCCAGGCGTCTTTTTGGTGCGGGGGATAATCGCTCAGCAGCTCCCGGCGCTGGCTCTCCAAAAGCTTCGGAGAAATGGAATTGGGGGCGCCCAGCGTGACCAGAACGTTGTCGCCGCGGCGTCCGTCGTGTTTGGGCACGACCGCCATATCAAAGGGTTTCGTCCCCAAAACGGAGGGCGTCATCACCACGCAGCTTTTCCCGTTGAATCTTTTGGCGAGAGCCAAGCAATAGGGCGCGGCCGTACTTCCCGCCGAAAGGAAAAGAAGCGGGCGCCGCTCCGGATTCAGCATCGCGATGCGGTCAAGAAGCTCTCTGCCCCCGGCTCTCAAAAGCCAACGCTCCGCGCCCTGCGGCGTCGCCTTGGGAAGGCGTCGGGCAAGCAGTTTGAGAGCTTTGATCCGCGCCGCTCCGCGTAAATGGGGGATGTCGAACTCCGCCGTTTCGAAATCGGCAAGCTCCTGCATGCGGTCGCGTATCCCCCGGCTTTGGACGATATGTCCGCGGGTATTCTCGTTAAGAAGTATCAAAAACGGTTTCAGATCCATTTTTATAAATCTTCCTTTTGACGGAATTCACTGACGACCAGAGGACGAAGCCGATCCAAAGGACAGCCTGTCTCCTGAGAGATACGCTTTAAATCCTCGTACTCCGCCGTGACGCGGACGATTTCGCCGCCCCAGCATGACAATTTCATCGACACCGGGCCGAACGAACTTTCGAATTTCCGGAGGCGGCGCTCCAGCGTCATGCGGTTGACTTCGCTCCAACGCAGGCCGATCGTCGTGCTGTATCTCAGAATGATCTCGCCCAGCTTTTCTCTGTCGGCGGCGCGGGAAATGCACGTCAGCCTCACGGCGGGGCGGAGTTTTTTCATCAGTATGGGCGTAAAAAAAACGTCCAGCGCGCCGCACGCGAAGAGGCGCTCTTCCAGGTTCTGATAATCCTGCGGGTTCATGTCATCGATATTCGTTTCCATCACGACGATCTTCCCCGTCAGATACGGAAGAGCCGCTTCGTCGTTTTGCTCAAGCACCATGACGTGCAGCGCCTCGGCGCTTCCCTGCGGCGCGACTCCCCCGCAGCCGCCGGCAAGCAGCCTGCCTGCCGGAAGAGGCTCGGTGGATGCGGAGAGGGCTTTGAGCAGCAGGGCGCCGCTTAACGTCGTTCGTTCATGTTTCCCTTCGCGGGCGAAAACGGTCATCCCTTTCAGAAAAAACGAAACCGGCACGGACACGGCGCTCTGTCCAGATCCGCCCATACGGCCGCCGACGTTGACCGGCGAGGAATAGACGGCATCGACCTGAAGCGTATCCAAGAGCGCGAGCGCTCCGACAATTTCGAACACGAGGCAGGCGTCAAGGAGAGGCGCCCCGCTTTCGTCGCCGCAAAAGCCGCGTCCCACGGTTTTCAAAGCGCTGAAGGCCGAGAGCGCGCGTTCCTTCGTCTCCGGCAAAAGCTTCGACTCGTCGAGGAGCGCCTCTATTTCCGCGAATCCAAAGGTCTTGCAGCCGGAAGGAACCGGTTTCGCCTCGATGCCGGCCCCGCCGTTCGGGCCCGCGCTGACGGCCCACGCGCAGCCATAGCGACGGAGCCATGACATCCGCCGCTCGAATTCGTCGGCTTTTTCTCCTTTTAGATCAAGCAGGGCCCCGATCAATCTGCTGCCGGAGATGCCTGCTGTGCAGTCGATGTACAGAGTTTTCATTTTTTCTCCTCGAACGGGGATATCGATACGATAAAAGCCAGTCTGAATAAACGCAGACTGGCTTTTATTATATCCGATTATCACGGATTTTGTTCAGCTTTTTTCGTTCATCAGCTTTCGCGCCAGCTCCAGATCATGAGGCGTGTTGATTCCCACGCCGCGGTCGGGATACGCGGAAACGGCGACGGCGATGTCGTAGCCATGTTCCAGGGCGCGGAGCTGCTCGAGGCTCTCCGCTTCGGCGAGCGGCGTTTCCGCAAGGCGCAGATAAACGGGCAGAAAATCTTTGCGGTAACCGTAAATGCCGATGTGTTTGGAGACGACGGGCGTTCCGCAGCGCGCGAAGGGAATGACGCTGCGGCTGAAATACAAAGCTCGCCCTTTTTGATCGACGACGACTTTGACGTTGTTCGGGTCGGCCGCCTCCGCCGCGGAGGCAAAGGGAACGGAGAGCGTCGCCATCGGCTCGCCGGCATGGACCAGAACGTCGGCAAGCTGATCGATCACGCGCGGGTCGAGCATCGGCTCGTCGCCCTGAATGTTGATGACGTAGTCGCATTCCACGCGCGCGGCGACTTCGGCGACGCGGCTGGTGCCGTTGGGATGGTCGGGAGCCGTCATCACGGCTTCTCCGCCGAACGCGGCGACGGCGTTCAGGATCCTTTCGTCGTCGGTCGCGACGATAACCCGCGCCAGAGAACGGGCTTTCAGGCACTGCTCGTAGACGTGCTGGATGACGGGCTTGCCGCAGAGATCGGCAAGCGGCTTGCCGGGCAGGCGGCTGGAGCCCCAGCGGGCCGGGATGATTCCGATCGTTTTCATTTTACAGTTTGAACGTCAGGGCTTTCGCTCTGATCTTGGTGACATCCAACGGTTTTACGTTGTCGACGATCCATTCGCGCATGGCTTTGCCCTCGGCAGTCTCCTGCTTGTAGCTCATGAAATCGAGTTCGATGCCGAGCGCGTCGGCGACGCCGACGGCCAGGACCGGCCAGACTTCGCCGATGTCGCCGATCAGCGGGATGCTTCCTTCGTGGCGCGCGAAGGCCGACATTTCCATGCGGAAGGGAATGCCGGAGATCTTCGTTTTCGGCAGGCCCTTGGCGATCGCTTCCTGCATCTGCGCCTGGGAATCGCAGGCCCGGCGCAGATTTTCGTCGAGGTCGAGGCGGATCAGCGTCTTGCCGCGCAGGTTGTAGGTGTGCATGCCGTTCCACCAGGCCCAGATGCCGTGTCCCGTGTACTTCTCGAACGGACCGTCGTGAAGTTCCTGCGAAAGGGCGATGGCCGACTCGATGATGACGTCCGCGTCTTCGAGCATGCGCGCGACGCGCATGCAGCGCTGGCGGATCGGGATACTGTCGCCGATGCACGAACCGATGTTGCCGCCGCCGACCATCTGCGGCAGGCTGACCAGCACGGGAAGATCTTTCGCCGCGCCGACGCCCAGCATCGTGCGACGGTCGCAGCCCCAGCCCGCGACGACTTCGAACGGAAGCGCGTACGTGCGGGCGATGTCGCAGATCTCGGAGGCGACGTGTTCGTTCCAGTAGCCCATCGGATAGGCCATGTTGCCGGCCGCTTTGATGACCTCGTGCCCGGCGATCCGGTCTTTTTTGGCGAGAAGCGCGTCGTCCAGGACGATCTGCTTTTTCAGCGCCGCCAGCTCGTCGGGCTTCATGCAGGTGAACTCGAAGACGTTGCCGCGCGGCATGTCCTCGGGGTCGAACCCCAGCTCGTCGGAACTGACCATTTTCACGCGGTCGAGAGAACCCGCCATTTCATGCCCGACGACCGCCGAGCTGGTGGTGACGCCGTCGATGATGCCCTTGTCCATCAGTTCCGCGATCAGCGTCGTCACGCCTTCGTGGATGTTGGGACCGCTGCCGCAGGCGACGACGATCTTGCCGCCGTTCTTCTTGACCTCGACCATCTTTTCCGTGGCCTTTTCGATGCCGGCCCGGGTGCGCTCGTCCTGACGCTCAAAAAAAGTTTTCAGCAGTTCTCTGTGAATCGATGCCATAATGCCCCTTCTTCCTTGACGCTTACAGATATTTTTCCGGATGCCCGCTACGAAAATCTTTTATCAAATCCCAGCTTCGCCGGGACGCGCCGCTCAGGGCGGCGAAAAATTCTTGACGCTCCCGGCCGAAATCGGAATTACCGTTTGACAGCACGCCGTCGAAAAAATCTCTCATCTCCCGCGCGTCGCGCACAATGGTGCACAGTCCCGTTTTTTTGAGGGCTTCCGTCGCTTCCGAAAAATCGCGGTAGTCAGGCCCCTGACAGAACGGGACGCCCCAGATCGCCGGCTCCATGATGTTCTGACCGCCTTTGGGAACGAGCGAACCGCCGAGAAACGCCGCTCTCGCATATCCGTAAAGAGAGAAAAGCACGCCGATGCGGTCGACGATAAGAACGTTCCAGTCGCCGTACGCCTCCGACATCAGCTCAACTCGGCCGAGCTTTCTTGCCGACGCTTCGTCCAGCAGCGCGCGGCCGCGTTCGGGATGCCGCGGCACGACGACGAGTTTCAGGCCGGGATAGATTTTCAGCAGCTCCGCGTAGGCGTCGAAGACGATCTCTTCTTCCCCTTCGTGGGTGCTTCCGGCAAGGATCAGCGGTTCTTTGCCGGCAAAAATCTCCCCCAGGCCGGCGCCGTCGGCCGCATTTTTGCGGGCGATCAACGCGTCCACTTTGCAGTCTCCGGTCACCTTCACCCGGTCCGGTTCCGCGCCCAAGGCGATAAAACGATCCCGATCCGGCGCGGAACGAGTCATGATCAGAGAATAACGGCGAATGACCCGCTTCCAGAAAAAGCGCAGACGCCGGTATTTTCGAAAACTCGATTCCGACAGCCGGCCGTTGACGAGAAAGGTCGGGATCCGTCGTTTCCGAAGCTGAAAGAGCATCTCCGGCCAGATCTCCGTCTCGATCGTGATGTAGGCGGCCGGACGCAGAGCCGTCAGCGCTCTTCTGAGAACGCTCGGCGAATCCCACGGATAATAAATATGCCGGACGAGATCGCCCGCCAGCCGCTCCGCCATGGCCCGGCCGGTCTCCGTGATCGTCGAAAGGAGAATGGGCATATCCGGAGCCTGCCGTTTGATCTCCCTGATAAAAGGATAGGCCGACTGCACCTCGCCGACTGAAACCGCATGGATCCACAGAGCGCCCTTGGGCAGATCGTCGGGATAGCGGCCGTACCTCTGTTCGTTGCCTTCGTCGTATTTTCGGTTCAGGAAAGGGCGCGCGGCAAAAAACAAAAGCTCGGAAACACAGCCATAAAACGACATGATCAGGCGACGCCGCTTTGCAGCAGCTCGTGAACGTGCACCATCCCCACGGGGCGGCGGTCCTTGTCGACGACGATCAGAACGGAGATCTCGAGCTTTTCCATGACGTGCACCGCCTCCGCGGCGAGCGCTTCGGGAGCGATGGTCCGCGGCGAGCTGATCATCACGTCTTCGACTTTGCGGTCCAGACAATGGATCCCCTCTTTGGCGATCAGCCGCCTCAGATCGCCGTCGGTGAAGATGCCGACGAGAAAGCCCTCGTCGTCGACGACGCTGGTGGCGCCGTAATTCTTGCTGGTGATCTCGAACAGGGCGTCTTTGACCAGAGTTTCGTGCGAGACGACCGGCAGGGAGCCGCTCGTATTCATCACGTCGCACACGCGCAGCAGGAGCTTCTTTCCCAGCGAGCCGGCCGGATGGAACAGGGCGAAGTCCTCTTTTTTCAGGCCGCGCAGCAGCGTCACCATCGCTCCCAGCGCGTCGCCGATGGCCAGCTGCAGGGTCGTGCTGCTGGTCGGCGCCAGATTGAGCGGATCCGCCTCGCGTTCGATCGAAGAGTTCAAAAAAATATCCGCTCCCAGCGCCAGCGGCGAATCAGCGTCGCCCGAGACGGCGATGACCGGCGCGCCGATACGGCGGAAAAACGGCAGCAGGGCGACGACTTCCGCCGTCTTGCCGCTGTTGCTGATCAGCAGCGCCACGTCTTCGTGGCGGACCATGCCGAGATCGCCGTGCGCCGCTTCGCTGGCCTGAAGGAAGAACGACGGCGTGCCCAGCGACGAAAGAGTCGCCGCGATCTTGCGCCCGATATGCCCCGCCTTGCCGATGCCGGAGACGACGATCCTCCCCTTGCAGGCTTCCAGCAGACGGGCGGCCTGTACGAGCTCCGGCCCGAAACGATCGGCCGCGCGGACAAGTTCTTCCGCCTCGTGCCGCAGCACTTGGCAGCCCGCTTCGAGCAGTTCTTCGTCCGAGAGCTTTTCCGGCTGCCGATCCGACGGCAGCGTCATGGCCGGATTCATCGTTCGCACCAGTCCAGGGAGACAGGGCCGATACCGCTTCTGACAAGGCGGTCGATGGCGCAGACCGGTTCGAGGAATTTCTCCAAAAGATCCAGCGGCACCATGTTCGGCCCGTCGCTCATCGCTTTTTCCGGCTGCGGATGGACTTCAAGGAACAAAGCGTCCACGCCGATGCCGACGGCCGCGCGGGCCAGCGGCAAAGCGAAGCGCCGGTCGCCGCCGGAGCTGTTTCCCATGCCGCCGGGCATCTGCACGCTGTGAGTGGCGTCGAAAACGACGGGCGCGCCCAGAGAGCGCATGATCACGAGAGAGCGCATGTCGACGACCAGCTGATTGTAGCCCATCGTCGTGCCCCGCTCGCACAGCATGACGCGATCGTTGCCGGCTTCCGTCAGCTTGCCCAGCACGGATTTCATGTCCCAGGCGGAAAGAAACTGCGCTTTTTTGACGTTGACCGCCCGTCCGGTTTTGGCGGCGGCCACCAGAAGATCGGTCTGACGGCACAAGAAAGCCGGGATCTGCAGCACGTCGGCGACTTCAGCGACGGGAGCGGCCTGCCACGACTCGTGGATGTCCGTCAGGATGGGCGCCCCCAGCTCGGACTTGATCCGCGCCAGCCATTGGAGCCCTTTCTCGAGGCCGGGGCCGCGCGGGCTGGAAATCGAAGTGCGGTTCGCCTTGTCGTACGAGGCTTTGAAAATGTAATTGAGCCCCAGCTTCTTGCATAAAGCCTGAGTTCTTTTGCCGACTTCCAGTCCGAGTTCCAGGCTTTCCAGGGCACAAGGGCCTGCAATCAAGGTGAGCCGGTCGCCTCCGACCGCAAAATCTCCAATTTCTATCTTCTTCAATCGCCCTTCCCTCCCTTGAAGCAAGCGCTGTCATCGATCGAATTTCATCCGCTTGCTCAATTCGTCGTAAACAAAGGCTCTTTTCTTCCAGCCCAACTGCTCCGAAGCATAATTCAAAACGGCGTCAAGCGCTCCCGATTGGCCTAAGCGCAGGCGCCCTTCCGAACTCATATGAGCCAGTCGCTCGGCGTCGGCCAAAAGATCGAGCGCCGCCTCCGCGAGGACGTCCGCATCGGCTTCCACCAAAAGTTCGGAGTCTCCGAGGAGTTTTTTCTGTACCAACTTCCCCTTTTCAATGACCGACAGAACGGGGACTCCCAAACCGGCACAGACCTGATTGGCCGTTCCGGCCAGCCCCAGCAGAAGCTCGGCCCCCCGCGCCGCCTCCGCGACCTCGCCCCGGTAAATAACGATGTCCAGCCTGCCGCGGCAAAGATGAAGGCCGTCGAACTCCCAGCCGACCGCCGTTTTCACCAGTGTGTCGATATCGATGCTGGGAGCGGGGACCATCACGGCCGCAATCGCGCAGCGTTCGGAAATTTTGCCGAGCGCGCGCAGCAACAGCCCCAGATCCTTGTACGCCCGCTCCCGGCTGCCGGGCAGCACGAGAAGGCGCCGCCCCTCGCCCCACGGAACGGTCCCTTTAGTATTATCACAAGAAAGGTCCATGATTGGATTTCCTTCGAAGACGGCGGCGACGCCGTTTTGGCGCAATTCGACCGCCGTTTCTTCGTCGCGGGTCCAGACCTTCCTGCAGCCTTTTCGGTACAGAAAACTTTCCAGCTTCCAATGGCCGCTGATAAATTTCGTTTTCGCCGTCGCCACCATGAGAGCCTTTTTCCCCTGCCCCCATAAAGTATGACAGAGGAGATACGCATCGCCAACGCAAAGAACCGTACGGCAGCTGCTGCGCAGCTGATTCCACGCAGACAGCTGACGGGAAATCTGCCGAAAAAGCCCGGCCTTGATCTCTTGATAAAGATCACGCAGATGATATTTTATGATCCCGCCGGTCGGCGATTTCGAAAGGGGCGGCAGGATTCTGACGCCGATCTTCTTGTAAGGGATCCCCGATCCCACAAGCGGAAAAGCGCAGACCTCCGCCTGCGGAAATCTCTGTGCGGCTTTGCGCGCGAGCCTGGCCCCGATAGCGTCTTCGCCGTACCCGTTCGACGCGACGACAATCTGAGGACGAAGCGCCTGAACGACGACGTTCCAGAATCTGCCGGGCTCTTCGACGAGCGCGCTTATTCTCGGCACGTAGAGCGGAACGCGGGGAACGTATCCGCGCGGCAGATTGAATATGTCTTTTTCCGTGCAGCATATGGCCTTGCCGCCCGATTTCCGGGCCGCATCTTCGATCTTCTGCAAATCATTCGCATCATAGTGGTGATGATCCTTGAATTCGAATTCATGGAGAATGGCCGCGCCGCTTTTGAGGACCGTGTTTCGAAAACTGTGCGGATTGCCGATCGCGGAAAAAACTATCAGAGAAAAGGCCGTCATGCTCTTCCCGACGGGAACGAACCGCTCTCCATCCCATCGCTCCCAGAGGGGATCAGCCAGCCGCGAATAAAATATGCGCTCTTGCGGGACCCAATGGGAGATGCGCTCTTTCAGGCGTCGCAAAGCCTCCGGCGATGTCTGATCCGACTTGGAAATGACGACGGCATGAGCCCGCGACAAAGAACCGGGGAGCTCGCGCAAAATGCCGTTGGGCAGGGACGTCCCATTGCCGAACGGACAGGTGGCGTCGACGAGAACGATGTCGACGTCGCGGACCATCCTGCGATGCTGAAACGCATCGTCGGCGACGGCGATATCGACGTCGTGGTCCAAAAGCGCCGCCACGTCCGCCATGCGGTCGCTCGAAACCGCTACCGGGACGTCCGTCAGCCGTGACGAGAGCAGAAGCGGCTCGTCCCCGACGACGCTTCTGTCGCCGCGGCCGTTCAAAACGACGACCGGCTCGGACGTTGTGCCGCCGTAGCCTCGGCTGACGATCCCCGGCTTCAGCCCCCAGCGGGACAACTGTTCGGCAATGAATTCGACGAAAGGCGTTTTGTTCGTTCCCCCGGTGGTAAGATTTCCGACGCTGATGACGGGCAGCGGCGGTTCTTCCGAAGCGTAAACGCCGTGATCGTAAAACGCCCGCCGGGTTCCGACGATGACGGAGCCCAGCCATCCCAGCGGTTTCAGAATCACCCACGGCGATACGGTCTTTTCTCCATGGGAATAGGCAAGATAGGACTTCGTGAGAAAGTTCATGGATGCCCGGCCCCGTACTGGAGCGAAAAGAGTTTTTGATAGGCCCCGTTTTTCCGAAGGAGCTCCTCGTGAGTCCCCTCTTCGATGATATGCCCGTTCTCGAGGTAAAGGATGCGATCCGCGTTGATGATCGTCGAAAGCCGATGAGCGATGATGAACGACGTGCGCCCTTCCATGGCGCGGTCCATCGCCTCCTGGATCTGTCGCTCCACGGCGGCGTCGAGCGACGAGGTGGCCTCGTCGAGGATGATGATGCGGGGATTGCGGACGATCGCCCGCGCGATGGCGATCCTCTGCCGCTGGCCGCCGCTCACGGTGACGCCGCGAATGCCGACTTCCGTGTCGTATTTGTCGGGAAGGGAACCGATGAATCCGGAGATGCCGGCGATAGCGGCCGCTTCTTCGATCTCGCCTTTTTTCGCATCATATCCATAGGCGATGTTGAAGGCGATGGAGCCTTTCATCAGAACCGGATCCTGCGGCACCACGCCGATCTGAGTGCGCAGGCTTTTGAGATCGACGGTCTTGACGTCGTGCCCGTCGATGAAAACCGTTCCCTTTTGCGGATCGTAAAAGCGCTGCACCAGATCGACGAGCGTCGACTTGCCGGCGCCCGTCGATCCGACGACGGCGATCTTCTCGCCGGGGCGGACCGTCAGATTCAGATCTTTCAAGATCCACTGTCCCGGCTCGTAGCAGAACCACACGTTTTCAAAGCGCACTTCGCCTTGCAGGCGTTTCAAAATGACCGCGCCGGGCGGCGTCACGACCCGGTCGTCGTTGTCGAGAAGGCCGAAGATCCGCTCCGCCGCCGCGAAACCGAACTGGAGCTGGCTGACGGCGCGCGTAAAATTATTGATCGGAGAAGCCAGAAAGCCCAACGAACCGAGAAAAGCGATCAGTTCCCCGGGCGACATGACGTCGCTCAGCACCTGCCGGCCTCCCAGCCAGAGGATCAGAGCGAGCGCCGCAATGAGAAGGACCTCGACGGCGCCGTTCAAAACGGCGTTGACCTTGACGCCTTGGATGATGGCGTCAAAATTCTGCCGATTGCTTTCCTTGAAACGGGCAAGTTCCAGCTCCTCCGTCGCGAAAGCCCTCACGATGCGAATCGCCGAAAGCGCTTCCTCGGCTACCGCGGAGAGATCGGCGACACACTGCTGCATATGGCGCCCAACCCTGCGGAGGATCTCCGAAGCGCTCTTCAGCACGAGGACGACCACCGGCAGGATCAAGAGCGTGTAGAGCATCAGCTTCCAGTTCAGATAGAGGCAATAGGAAAGCATCGCCGCACACGAGACGCCCTGAATGACAAGATCCACGGCGACGTTCGTGACGGTCATCTGCAGCATGTTGGCGTCGTTGGTGACTCGCGACAGCAGTTCGCCCACGCGTTTGCTGTTGATGAATTTCAGCGACAGCGTCTGCAGATGAGCGTAAGCGGCGACCCGCATATCCATGACGACTTTTTGCCCGACCCAGCCCATCAGATACTTTTGGCCGTAAGTAAACGCCGCCTTGAAAACAAAGAGCATGACGAGCGAGACGACCAGCACGTTCAGCATCGCGTAATCCTTGCGGATCAGCACGCCGTCGACGACGTTCTTCATCAGCCAGGCGGGGATCGCCGCGCAGAGCCCGGCGCCGACCATACAGACGAAAGCGCATCCCAATTTTGCCCTGTAAGGCAAAAGGAGTGCCGCCAGTCGACGATAGAGAGGCTTACTTCCTTTCTCTTTCATGATCGGCTGCCATCCTTCCAAGAATGTTGCAAATCTTCGCCGGAGCGCCGGGCGCGACCACGGCGGCAAGCGCGTGCAGACGTTTCCTCTGCGTTTCGAGCGATTCCGGATCCCGCAAAATCCTGGCGACCTCGTCGGCAAGCTGCGAAGCGCTGTATTCGCCGATGAACTCGGGGACAAAACTCCCTTTCACGAGCCGGTTGGGCCACGACATCTTCCCGATATGACGGGGGATCGCTTTTCGAATGATCCGCTCCCTCAGCGCGCAGCCGACCCAGGGAATGCGGTCGAGCATGCCGACCAGCCCGGCGATCGGCATCTGCCGCAGGAAAGAAAAAGGGACGGCAACCACGAACGGCTGTTCGCAGTACATCAGCTCCAGGGTGTTCGTCCCGGGCTGCGTCAGGGCGAGATCCGCGCCTTGGATCCCCGCGGGGGTCGTCCCCGTCCAGACCGAAAAGCCGTTCTCGTTCCACGGCCGGGCTTCGCTCTCCTCCGAAAATGGCGAGAGGAGGACCCTCAATTCGATCTCGGGATCGATCTTCATCAAATGCGAACGGATCTCTTTCAGGAAAAAAAAGGCTTTGCGCCGGATGTTCGGCCGGCTGCCGGGAAAAATCGCCAGCCGCCTGCCCCGAGGCGCGCGCCAGCCTTCCGGAGTTCCCTGCTCGAGGCTGTCCAGCACCAGGTCCCCGACGATCTCCAATCTCTCGGAACTGAACAGGCCGGGGCGGGACGTCAGCACCGTTTCGCAGCGCTTCATGCCCTTTTTATAGCCGTAAGAATAGCAGGCCAGCGGGACGCGCTGCCTCCACGCCAGAAAGCGGCCGAAAAACAAGTCGCCCCCCAGCTGCAAAACGACGTCGTATTTTGCAGCCGAAAAAAAACATCGCAGGGCGCCGACAGTCGTCCGGTGCCTCGATATCGTCGCGGGAAGCCGCGAGAGCGCGTTGATTTCCCGCCCCGAAGCGAAGGGACAGGGCAGAAGGTGAACGTCCACCGTCCAATTTCTGCCGGCGGCTTCTTTGATGAGCGGCCGGCACCAGCCCCAGACTTCTCCCGGCCCGTTGGCCAAAAAAGCGACTTTCATGAATTCACCAGCTCGGAAATGGCTTCTGCCCAGCGTTGAATTGCTCCCGGCTCCCCCATCAGGCGCCTGTTCGACACAACCTGTTTATGAACGCCGTCACAATAATCCTTGTCGTGAAGGTACAGATCGACATAGTGCAGGATCCTGTCGGCGCGCGCGTCGTCCTGCAGAAGTTCGGGAAACATTGTCTTTCCCGCCAGCACGTTGGGGATGGAAACGAAGGGCGTATGCGTCAGCATTTTATAAATCCGCCATTCCAGCGCGGTCCCCTTGTAAAGCACGATCATGTAGCGATTCAGCAACATCGCCTCGACGGCCGTCGTGCCGCTGGCGCCGATGACGAATTTCGAGGCGTGCATCAGATTGCGCCCGCTGATCTCCGTCGCTTCGACGCCGGCCTCGTTGTCCCTGACCATTGCCTTGCTGGCCTCGTCGAGTCCCGGAGCGATGGAGAACACGGGATGAAGTCCCATCCCTTTCAATCTCAGCGCCGTTTCCTGAAGGACGGGAAGCAGCGCTTTTATTTCGGAACGCCGGCTTCCCGGCAGCAGGGCGACGCGCCTCGCATCGTCCTGCAAAGAAGCTCCGACCGGGACGAAATTGTCGAGATCGTCGATCAGCGGATTCCCGCACCAATAGCTCCGCACATCCCACGCTTGCAGGGCCGTTTCTTCAAAATGAAACAGCGGCAGGCAGAGATCGCAGTAGCGTTTCAGATATTTCGCCCGGCCGCTGCGCCAGGCCCAGATCGTCGGCGGGCACACATAGACGACGGGACCTTTATAGCCGAGGGAGCGGATCTTGCTGAGCAGCGGGATGTGGAAATCCGGACTGTCGACGACGATGACGGCCCGCGGCGCTCGTTTCACGACGGCCTCCGCCAGATCTTTTCTCAAACGAAACAACGACGGCAGCGACTTGATGATCCGTCCCAGACCGATGATGTGCAGGAGCGCGTTGTCCCATTCCTTGCAGATCCCTTCCGCAAGAGCGCCGCCCATTCCCCAGAGCTGCTCGTGGGGAAGGATTTTATGGAGCGCCGCGCTCAATTTGGCCGCATAGATATCGCCGGAAAGCTCTCCGGTGCTTATAAAAATCGACATGTGGCAACTCCCGTCACGCTGATCCCCAAACGTTCCGCTTCCTGCAGGAAGGCATCTCTTTCCAACAAAAGAACGCTGTGCGCCTCGACAAAAAGCCCCGTCAGACCGGAATCGGCCATGTTTCGCAACGTCTGCACGCCGACGACCGGCAGATCGTAACGGCGGTCCTGATCGGCGCGCATTCCCTTCAGCAGGATCCCATGAGCGCTTAACGACGCCGCGCGCCGGATGGTCTCGTCCGTGCCTTCCATCGCTTCCACGGCGACAACGGCGCGATTCGAAACGACAAGGGACTGGCCGAACGAAAGCGGCAGCAGGACGCGCAGGATGTTCAGCCCATACTCGCAGTCCTGCAGCTGTTCCGCGTCGGCGAGAGGGCCGGCGATATGTCCCTCGGACGCCAGAAGTTCCGGGATGACTTCCTCGTAGCTCACGACCTGAATGCCGAATTTTTCGATATACTTCACGACCCCGGCCAGCAAGCTGTGATCGTTGCGGTCCTGTACGGCGGAGAGGATGGACTTGGCTCCCCGGTCGAGCTTCTCCGTAGAGTAGATGTTCTTTTTGGGCACGCCGCCGGCCATCATCAAGCGACGGATCCCCATCAGGCGCATTTTGGCGAGGATCATCGCGATCGCCATGGGATTGGTGATCTTCTGCACGGCGATGCCTTCGTTCAAATAGGGGGCGTCGTCCTCCGCCAGCAGGTACACTTTCGGCAGCGGCGCCTTCTTTTGGATCATCGCTTTCAGGATCTCCAGAGGCAGCGCGCCTTCTCCCGCGACAAGAGCCAGATGTTCGACGTTCATCGGTCGGCCCTCCGGGCAAGAAGAAGCGCCCCGGCAAAGAACAGGATATTGGGCAGCCACGCGCCGAGGATGGGAGGAATGTGTCCCGCCTGTCCCAGGGAACGCCCCATCGACATGACGACATAATAGACGAAGACGATCAAAATGCTTTGCCCGAAACCGACGCTGGCGCCGCCCTTTCTCATCGGACGCACGCCGAGCGTCGCGCCGATCAGCGCCAGGATCACGCATGCCCAGGGCACCGCCAGACGCAGATGGAACGCGACCCACAGCGGCTCCAGACTTTTTCCCTGAGCTTTGAGGATTTCGATATATTTGATCAGCTCCAGGCAGCTCATGTCGTCGGGTTTGGCGGTAGAACGCGAGATCTGCTGCGGGGTCAGGCGAATCGGAAGCGCCTGGCGTTTGAAATGCAGCGTCAGCTCGACGGTGGTTCTGCCTTTCACTTCGAACACGTCGCCGTCGTCGAGATACCACACGCCGTCGATCCACGTGCCCTTCCGGGCCGTCGTCAGCCGGACCAGATCGGCGCCCCTGAACTCTTGAACGACCACGTCGTCCATCGTGCCCGAACGGGCATAAAGCTTGTTGATGTAAACGATCCTTCTCAGCCCCTCGGCCGAAGGATCGCTGCTCCGCAAAAACACCTGCTCCTTCAGGAGCGCGGGCTTTTCGCGGGCGACTTCGTAGCGCATCACGTTCTGCGCGGCGATCTTGCCGAGCGGCACGACCGTTTCGTTCAAGGCAAGAGAGAGTATCGAGATGCCAAAAGCGGCGACCAGGACGGGACGGCTGATGCGCGAAAACGAGATCCCGGCCGCTTTCAAGGCGACGATCTCGCTGTTGGCGGACATTTTGCTGAAGCCCAGGAGCGCAGCCAAAAGGCAGGACATCGGCAGCGTCAGAACGACGACGGAAGGAAGCTCGTAGAAAAAAAGGCGGCCGGCGACGCCCAGAGAAACGCCTTGTTCGATGATGAGGTCGGCCAGTTTGAACAATAACCCGCCGGCGACCATGATCAACGTAAAGGCCATCACTCCGAAGAGAAATGGCCCCATGAGCTCTTTCATAATAAAACGATCCAACGTGCGAAAAGGCTTCATAGGCTAGCCCTCCTCCGCTTCAGACGCAAGGACCATATCGACGACTTCGCGTATGGCGCCGCTGCCGCCGCTGCGCTGCGTCACATGCGAGGCGGACGCTTTCAGTGCGGGGACGGCGTTCGCCACGGCGACTCCCAGCCCAGCCCAGCGGACGCATTCGCGGTCGTTGACGTCGTCGCCGATAAAAATCACTTCGCCGGCGGTCACGCCTGCTTCGGCAGCGATTTTCCGAAGGACGGGCAGCTTCTCTGCGACGCCGTTGGCCAGAAAATCGACGTGCAGTTCCCGAGCTCTCAGCTCCGTCACGGCGGAAAAACGTCCGCTGATCCAGGCAACTTTGCCGCCCGCTTTGCGAAACAGCGCCATGCCCATTCCATCCTGGATGTCGAAGCGCTTGAATTCGTTCCCCGCCGCGTCGATGAAAACGCTGCCGTCCGTCAGCGTGCCGTCGACATCCATGGCCAGAAGTCGAAACATCATTCCCCGGATCTGCCCGCGCTGCCTGCAGGCCAGGGGCAGAAGCCCCTTTTCTTGTCGCCTTCCCTGAAGAAACGGATGATCTCTTCCACATCAGCGGATTTTGCGTCCTGCTTTTCGAGTTCGGCAAGAGCTTCGCGCATGGGCAACCCCGAATGGTAAATTTTTCTGTAGGCGCGCTTTATTTCCAGACGGCGCTCGGACGAAAAGTTATTGCGACGCAGGCCGATAACGTTCAGGCTGTATACACGGCACAATTCGGAGCCGTTGACCAGCAGGAACGGCGCCACGTCCTGCGCCACGCGCGAGGCGCCGCCGATCATGCAGAACGAGCCCACACGGACGAATTGATGGAAGCCGGACATGCCGCCGATCACCGTTCCCCGCCCGATTTTTACGTAACCGGCGAGCCCGGATTTGCTCGAAATCGTCACGGAATCGGAAATCTGCACGTTATGCCCCAAATGCACGCCTTCCATGATCAGGCAGTCATCGCCGACCGAGGTCACGTTCCCCTCGCCGGAAGCGCGATGGATCGTCACGTTTTCCCTGATGACCGACCGGTTGCCCACGGAGACCCAGCTGGTTTCACCTTTGAACGCATGGTCCTGCGGTTCGGGGCCGATCACGGCGTCCTCGAAGATCACGGCGTCCTCGCCGATTTTAGTGTAGGGGCAGAGGTGGACAAACGGACGCAGGACCGTATTGCGCCCCACGACGACATTCTCGTCCACAATGGAAAAGGGGCCAATCACGACGCCGTCAGCCAGTTCGGCGTGAGGCGAGACAATCGCAGTCGGATGTATTTGAATCCCCATTTTATTTTTCCCCTTCAGGTTTCTTGGTCAGCATAAACCCCAATTCGGCCTCGGCGACCGTTTTTCCCTCAACTTCCGCGCGGGCTTTGACCTTGCCCATCTTGCCGAAGATGCGTCCCATCTCGGTATAGATCACAAGCTGATCTCCCGGCACGACCGGACGCCGGAACTTCGTTCTGTTGACCGTGGTCAGGAAAGCGATCGTGCCGCGCAGTTCGGGAATATTCAGCACCATCATGGCCCCGGCCTGAGCCATCGCTTCCAGGATCAGGACGCCGGGCATCACGGGCTCGCCGGGAAAATGTCCCTGAAAAAACGGTTCGTTGATCGTGACATTTTTAATGGCCACGACGCTCTTCCCGGGCACCAACTCCTGAATGCGGTCGACGAGAAGAAAGGGATACCGATGAGGCACACACGACATGATTTCTTTAATATCAAGCATAACGCCATCTCCTTACAGTCACTCACCTGTACCATGCTGCACACATGATTCCCCGACGCGTCGCCGTGAACAGGCAAAACTTTATGATGCGGATTTTTTAAGCCGAGACAAACTCGCGCGCGATACGATCGACCAGTTTCTGATGCATGGCATGCCCGGCCCGTATCCCGACAAAATGGCCGATAACCGGCTTGCCTATCAGCGTCAGGTCGCCCATCATATCCAAAATTTTATGTCTGACAAATTCATCCGGGCGTCTCAAACCGCCGGGCGTCAGAACTCTTTGACCATCGACGATCAGGGCCGTTTCCACCGTTCCGCCCAGCCCCAAGCCCAGAGAACGCATGTGCGCCACTTCTTCGTACAGACAAAACGTCCGGCACTGTCCGAGTTCCGCGACAAAGTTGTCTTTTGTCGGCACGACGGTCGCGGCCTGAGTGCCGATGGCGTTGTCGCCGTATTCGATCACATAAGTGAAGCTGAGCCGATCGGACGGCAGGACGGCGCATATTTTCTTCTCGTCCTCGGAAGTCACGCACACCGGGGAAGAAACGCGCAGGTACGACGGCTCCCCGGGAAGCTCTTCAAGCCCCGCTTTCAGGATTTCCTCGCAGAACGGAGCGGCGCTGCCGTCAAGCAGCGGCGTTTCGATCCCCTCGGGGCAAAGGATAACGTCGTCAACGCCGAGGCCGCGCAGCGCGCCGAGCAGGTGCTCTACCGTCATCACCCGATGAGAATCGAACGCGAGAACGGTTCCGCGCCCGTCGCCGGAGTACTTTGCGGATTGGATCGGGAAACGCTTGCCGCCGAAAAGGAACACATACCCCTCGCCGCTGTCGGCCGGCAGCAGCTTCATGGAGACCGGCTTGCCCGAATGAAGCCCGACGCCGCTGAAGTCAATCTCTTTTTTCAGCGTGCGGCGGCTCATGAGCAGCGACCTCTTCCAATTTTTTCAAACGCTTCAGCAGATCGGGAACGCGGCGCAGCGAAGCCTTGAAACGAAAGTCTTCCATGTGATCGGTGGCGGGATGCCCCGAGAGGATCTGCCCCGGCTTGGTGCTCTTCATAACGATCCCCATTCCGGCGATCTGAGTGCCGCGAGCGACTTTAATATGGCCGTTCAAACCGCTGCGCGCTCCCATGACGACGCCGTCTTCGATGGTCGTGCTGCCGGCGACGCCCGATTGACTGGCGATGATGCAGTTTTTCCCGACGTGGCAGTTGTGGCCGATCTGCACTTGATTGTCCATTTTCGTGCCGTTCTGCACAACGGTAGCCGCGATCGTCGCCCGATCGATGCAGGTCCCGGCGCCGATCTCCACGTCGTCGCCGACGACGACCCGGCCGATCTGCGGAACTTTTACGTTCTCGCCGTCAGGACCGCCGGGGATGATGCCGAAGCCGTCGGCTCCCAAGACCGCGCAGCTGTGGATAAGGCACCTCGCGCCGACTTTCGTGCGGCGCTGAAGAACGGCCATCGGTTCGAGCACGCTGTCGTCGCCGATCTCCACGTCCGGGCCGACGTATACGTTGGCGATCAGCCTGACGCCGCTGCCGATACGCGCGCCGGCGCAGACCGTACAGTTCGGCCCGACGTATGCGGAAGGCGCCACGATCGCCTCAGGATCGACGAATGCGCTGCCAGAGATCCCGACAGGCGGCGCATAGCGCGGTTCGAAGATCGCCAGAAGCGCCGCCATTGCCGCGCGGAACGACTTTACCTTCAAGCCGTCGCGTCCGTCGGGAAAATTCTTTTCATCCGCGACGACGGCAACGTTCTCCGGAAGGCCGCGGGCGAGCTTCTGCGACTCTATAAAACTCAAGCGTTCAGGAGCGCAGTCGTTCAACTCGGAAAGGCCCTCGACGATCCGTTCGCCATTTCCGCAAACAGTCGCGCCGATCCGCTCGGACAACTCGCGCAGACGGTACGAATTTTCCATGGCAGCTCTCTCCTTAAATTATCCCTCAAAGGTTGCTAAAAGCGCGAAGGCTGACGCGATCGTCCTGCCGGTTATCGTAATACAGCTCGAACGCGACATAACGATTCAAACGGTAGCCGATGGCCGCTTCCAAATCGTCATCGTCGCTGTATCTCAGCCAGCCATAGAGACCGGGGCGGTCGCGCCCGAGCCACAGGCGATACCAGAGCGGAGACGAATCTTCAGTACTGCCTTCCAGTCCCAGCCACATGAATTCCAACGGCGAGAAACGCAGCCCCGCTCTGCCGTCAACATGCCAATGCTCAAGTCCCATGACGATCTCGGCGTAAGCTTCCGCCGGAATTTTCGGGCCCAACGGGAAATATCTGCCCAAATGAAGCCCGGCTTCCAGCCTCGCGGGACCTCCGGCATGCACGGAAAACCAGCCGCGAAACGAATAGGTCGTGCTTTCGATGTGAGTCGTCACTTTCGTGATGGGTTTGACGGCAATGTCGTTCACCGACGAAGCCCGCAGCATTCTCAGCCATTTGTTCTGCAGCTGTTTCTCCCCGAGCCACCGCTCCATCTCCGCGAGGTGGAAACTGATCCAGCTGAGCGGCAGCCCCGTCAGCGGCGAAAGATACTCGAGCGTCTTGTCGCTCATCCGGTCCGTCAGCAACTGCGGAAGCGAAGCCGACAGCGTCTCCGGAGAAAAGGCGAGCAACAAGGGCGGCCGAAGGTAAAGCTTCAGATCGAGCAGAGCCTCCAGATCCTCGGCGTGAACGCGCACCGAGCAGCGCCATCCCGGAATATATTCGTCGATGATTTTATCGATCTGGCTCTGAAAGCTCTCCGCGCTCCAGCGCAGGGCCTCCGGCGGCACGTTCTCCACGATTTCCCGAAGCGGAGGCACGGCGCGTTCGATATCGTTCTTCATCCAGGCGGAACAGGGCTCCGGCAGACGGGCGCTCCCTTCCGACATTTGCAGGGAAAGGCGCCAGTTCCATCTGCGCGGCGGCTCCATCGAGACGAACTTCTGATTGACAAGCGAAACCTTAAAACCCGGAAAGAGGCGGCTCCCCACGAGGGCCAACGCCTCCACCGCCGCCTGACGCGAGAGCCGGCTGCCTTGCAGTTCGCGCCAGACGGCGCTCATGCTTCCCTGGATCGAACTTTTGAGCCATGCCGGAGCATCGCAGCGCAGCGGCAGCGCGGGCATCGCCCGGCTTTGCGCGGGAATGACGCCGAGAAAAAGAGCTGCTGCCGGAAGAATGCGCCAAAAACATTCGGCAACGATCGCGGGAACGTGTTTCCTCTGAAACATTCCTTTCGGCCTCCCTCCTTCTGCAGCAGCTTATTTTCATGTTATTCCGGGCTCGAGTTTTAGAACATCTCGCCAAAGCCGAAGTGGAACTGCGTCTCATCTCCTTTGGCCACGTCGACGCGGATATTGCCGAGCGGCGTCTTCACTCTGACGCCGACGCCGGGAGAATCTTCCAGATCATCAAAGCTGAAACCGGCCCCCTGGGTCTTGTCCCATGCGTTTCCGATGTCGTAGAAGGCGACGATCGAGAAGTTCTCGTCGATGGGGATGCGCAGCTCGACGTTGCCGAGGAACATCTCATGTCCCTTGAAGTCGCCGCTTTCATAACCGCGCAGGCTGTTGGCGCCGCCCAGCGAGTAGCGCTCGGAAAGCGGAATCGAACCATCCGAGAAACCGGCGCGCACGCGCAGGGCGAGGATGATCGGCCGGTCCTCGGTCTGTCCGAGGTCGATGTAGTCCTCCAACCCCTTGATAGGCACATAGGCGACGGCTTCGGCCCAGTACTTGGTGTAATCCCATTCGCCGCCGAGAGCTTCCCAGGCGTGCTCGACGCCGATCGTCTCGCGGTCGCCCTTGGGATAGCTCAAATATCTGTCGACGTTGTTACGCGTCAACTCGAGCGTCGTCGAAAACACCTTGCTGTTGAGAGAGTCCTGTCCAACTATTTTGTCGAAATCTTCTCGGCTTTGTGCGTCAGTATTCCAATACGATGACTTGCCAGTCCAATTAATCTTGCTCTTGTGCCAGTCAGCGGTCAGATACCAGCTGAACATCTCGCTGCCGCCGAACTTGCGTCCGAAACCGGCATACATTCCCGTACGGTCTTCTTCATACTCGAAGGCATTGTAGCGCTTACGAACGCCGTCAACTATACCATTGTAACGGTACGTCAGATCATCATCTTCGCGCTTGTAGGCGCCGAGCTTCCAGGCGAACGTCTTCTTGTCCATGTAAGGGTCGGACAGCGACAGCCAGTAATTCTTGTAGTCGCCCTGATCGAAGCCGATTTCGAAAATCCTGGCCCGGCCGCCGAGATTGCTTTCGCGGTAGGAAGCGCCGCCGCCCAGTCCGCTGCTCGACCCGTAGCTGACCGAGAAGATCAAGCTGGCGCTTCGCTTCTCCTTGACGGTGACAATCACGTCGACGTTGTCGCTGTCTTCGACCGGTTCAAAACCGACGTTGACATCCTCGAAGAAGCCGAGGTTGCGCAGCTTCGTGATGGAATGGCGCAGGAGCGTCGAGTTGAAGAGATCCCCGTTTTTCAAGGGGATATTGCGGCGGATGACGTAGGTTTTGGTGCGCCGGTTGCCCTGGATGACGATGTCGTTGATGCGCGGCTCGACGATCAGCACGGTGACCACGCCGTCTTCCACCTGCACGTCCTGCACGCGGGTCATGACGTAGCCGTCGGCCTGAAAGCGTTCTCTGAGGCGCTGGATGTCGTTCCTGAAAAAAACGCGGTTGAAGATCATGCCGGGCTGCGTGAAGAGCATTTTCTTCAATTTGTCTTCTTTGTAGATCGTGTTGCCTCGGAAACGAATCTCCTTGATGGTCGGGTTCTCGGTGACTACAAAGGTGAGAACAAGCTCCCCGTTCGCGTCCGCGGCGACTTTCGCGTCGACGTAGGAGAAAAAGCCCTGGTCGTAAATCGCCTGGATATCGTCCATGACCTGCTGCTGATTCAGCTCATCGCCGACCTTGGTCTTCACCGCCCGCAAGATATGAGAAGCGACAACTTCGTTGTTTCCTTCGACCCTCAGGGCAGAAACCGTTTGGGCACAAGCGGCGCTGCCGACGGCGAGCAAAACGAAGCACATTGCGAATAATTTTTTCAAAGAACGAACCAACTGTATTCCCTCCATGACCCTCAAATTAATGGAACTCGAGCACAACTGAGTTATTGCTTTTATACAGCGCTTTCCGGCCAACCTCCACAAGACGGTACATATCGGCGTCGGAAAGCTTTGACGCGGCCGGCCGGGGACGGGCAGCCGTCCTCGCTTCGGCGCCGGACATCCCTGTGTCCGTCAGCGACCTGTTCCCCGCGGCTTGGAGAGAGTTGCCGGCTTGCGCCAGCGGCGCGCTGCTTCGCATGGGCTCCGCAGTCCTTTTTCCCTCTGACGTCGGCCGGCCATTATAACGGCTCATTTCCGTTCTCAGCGATTGCGACACCGAAAAATCTCCCCGCACCCCGCCTGCATCCGCCCGCCGCATTTGCGACACGGCGATCGGCGTTTCGGACTCGGTCACGTGCAGAGGGCGCGCCAGGAACAATATGGCCGCGAAAGCCGCCGGCAAAATCATCACGGAGGTACGGACGGAGCGGCGCGCATTTCCGCTCTGATGGCATAACAAAAGCTCCTGCCGGGCGTCATCCAGCTCAGCACGAGCGCATTCAACATCGAGTATGGCATCGGAAAAATTCCCGTCGGCGCTCATGGTCTGAGCGCGTCGGATCCAACGAATCACTCGGCTGTATTGCTTATCGAGCATTTTCCTCCTTGTGAGACAACGGAATCATCTTATTATCCCTGCCGCCGCTCCAGAAGTTGCACATTCCCGAGAAAACCATTCTTTCAATTGCGCCAGCGCCTTTTTCTTCAAACGATAGACGTGGCTGACGTCAAGGCTCATTTCTTCCGCCAGCTCGCGGGCGTTTCTGCATTCGACCACCAGCTCGCGCAAAATGTGCGCTTCGCGTTCGGGAAGCTGAAGAAGGCCCTCCCGCAGCATGATGATCTCCTCCACTTCTCGAAATTCCGCCGTTTCATCGCCGTCCTCGCACTCGATGTCGACGGGGATCGGGGCTTTCGCCTCCACTCTCTGGAGAAAATTGAGCATCTGGCCTCTGATTCGGTAGCAGGCATAGGTTGTAAAACGGTGCCCCAAGTTCACGTCGAATTTATCGACGGCGCGTATCAACGCCAGAGTCCCCTCCTGCACAAGGTCGGAAAAGCGCTGCCCGTTTACCCTGAACTTTTTAGCGACCCAATACACCAGCGGACGATAGGCGAGGATGAGCTGCTCTCGCGCCTCCTCGTCTCCGGAGGACATCGCAAGCCAGAGTTTTTTTTCTTTTTCCCAGTGAAGTTCGCTTGCTTCGCCCATTTCGTCCTCCCACAGTTGAATTTTTATCTATTTTACCAGTTCTTGAGGCTTTTTGCTCGTTCATGCCAGTTTTCGGCATAAGAAGCAGGCGGCCCTTTTCAGCGCCGCCGCAGTCTTCTCATTGAAAAAGAACGGATTAAAATGGCACCGGCAGCGATTTCCGTGAAGCTCCCTGCGACGAAACGGCGCTGTGGAGCGTGTCGTTATAAAAACAGAGGACAAATTTTTCTCCTGTGTCCTCAAGCCCGGTCAAAGCGCAATTATTCATGCGGAAGTTTTTCCAGACCGCCTCCAGCGAGAGATTCAGAGCTTCGGACAGAAAAGCCCGCAAAGTTCCGCCGTGCGAGACCACCAAAATACGTTGTCCCCGCGTTTTCCGCAAGGCGGCAAGGACTCTTCTGATACGGATTTTGATCTCGTCGGCCGATTCCGCATGCGGGATTTTCACGGAGAACGGATGCGCCGCCCAACGCGAATAATCGTCGCCGCGTTCCCGCAGCGACGAGACGCTTTGACCTTCCCAATCGCCAAAGCCGATTTCGCGCAGATCCTCCATGACATGAAGGGCGCTCCGCTCGCAGTCTGCGGCGATCGCGGCCGTCGCCACAGCTCTTTTTAAAGGGCTGACATAAATTTCCTCGGGAGCCCATTCGGCGATCCGCTCCGCAGCCATTGCCGCCTGCCGCATGCCCAGTTCATTCAAGGGGATGTCCATGCGCCCCTGAAAGCGCATCTGCGCGTTCCAGTCGGTCTGGCCGTGGCGCAGCAGTAGAATTTTTCTCGTCGTCATCACACGCTCTCCTGGATAGTCGACTCATCCGGCGATTGTCCGCCAGAATTCTCACTTCGATTGGCGCTTCACCTTCGTCCGACCTCCGCCGAAAAAGCGAACGGCTTTTTCAGGGCCGCCTTCAAAAAATCGTCTTGCCCCGGCAGAGGTACAGCGTCCCCGCGCAGCGTCGCAGAAAACGGCAGGACCATAAAATGATACCTCATCTGAACGCGTCGTTTCAAGACGTTTTTTTGGACTTGGGGCGACGCCGGCTTTCGTTCGGATCGTTTCCTGCCGATGGACAAAAAAAGCGCCTCCAGCGAATTTTACAGGCTGGAGGCGCTTTTTTACTCCGAGATGGAGCTGCGATGACCTACCTCATCTTGTCAGGCTTTGTCCGCCTGCTCGAAACCGCACTGCAGAGCCTTGAGATTCATCGGCAAGAACTGCGGCTTTTTCTTGCCAAGCTTTTCTTCCACGACATGTTTCGCAGACTCGCGGCTGATGATCCCGGAGGCGGCGACGGCCGCGCCCAGCAGGACGATATTCGCCGTCTTGGGGCTGCCGCACTCGGCCGCGAGCTTCTCGGCGGGAACGGGAATCACCGTGATATCCTGACGCGGATTTTCGTATTTCACGAGATCGCTGTTATAAACCAGAACGCCTCCCGCTCGGGGCGAGCTCTCGAATTTGGCCAGCGACGGCTGATTGAACACCACGCAGACATCGCACTTGTTGATGATCGGCGAACCCACAGGCTCTTCGCTGACAACGGTGCTGCAATTCGCGGTGCCGCCGCGCATCTCGGGACCGTAGGAAGGGATCCAGGATACGTTGCGCCCCTCGTCCATACCGGCATAGGCGACAAGTTGCCCCAGCATCATGACTCCCTGCCCGCCAAAACCGGCCGCGATCAATTCTTTGTAAAATCCAGCCATTTTCCTTCCTCCTAGAATAATGTAGTCGCACTTGTTGACAGATTATTGAACGGGACAATCTGCGATAATGTCAGCATGCAGTGTGAGCGTCGCCGTTTGTTTCCTTGGGGACATTTCCTCGTAAAGGAGAGTGGCGCCTCACCTCTTGCGGCAGTTCACGAATGAGCTGGATGTTGAGACCGAAGGTCTTCTCCGTCTGTCCAAGGAGGTTGTGAGCCGCAGGAAGCGTGAGAATTCACCTGCAAATACGTTGTGGTGAGGTGACTCATGTACTATCTTGGTATTGACATCGGGAAGAACAATCACGAAGCAGGGCTTATCAGGGAGGACGGCAGCCACGTCGGCAAGTCGCTGCGTTTCGCCAATGCTCGGGAGGGCTTTCAGCAGCTTCTGCTCTTTCTCGAACAGAGTCTTCCCGAGCGGGAGGCTTTCTGTATCGGCATGGAGGCGACCGGTCATTACTGGCTCGCGCTCTACTCCTTTCTGCGGGAGCAGGGTTTTGCTCTGCATGTGATCAACCCGATCCAATCCGACAGTCTGAGGAACTTCCACATCCGGAAGCAGAAAACGGATGCGGTCGACTGCTTTCTGGTGGCTGAGGTGATCCGTTTCGGCTCGTTCAGCGCAACTCATCTGGCTGATGAAGATATCATGGCGCTGCGCAATCTGGCCCGTTTCAGAGAGTCGCTCAAGGACTCCTGCGCCGACTACAAGCGACAGGTCGTCACCGTTCTGGATCAGGTGTTTCCGGAGTATGCTGCCTTGTTCTCCAACGTCTTTGGCGAGAGTTCAAAGGCATTTCTCAAGACGTACGGCACTCCGGAACAGGTGGTCGACGTGAACACGAAATCGCTGGCCGCTTTGCTCAGAAAAACCAGCCGGGGCCGGCACGGTACTGACAAAGCCCGTGAGCTCAAGTCTCTGGCGGCGCGTTCGGTCGGCCTGACTCTGTGTTCGGATGCCTTTGCCTTTCAAATCAGGATTCTCATCGAACAGATCGAATTCACGGAGAAGCAGATCGATGAGATCGACAAGAAGATCGCCCGGCAGCTGAGGAAGTTTAGCTCTGTCATCCTCACTGTCCCCGGCGTGGGGCCGGCGACGGGCGCCGTGATCCTCGGTGAGATCGGCGATATCAGTCGTTTCTCCAATCCCAAGAAACTCGTCGCCTTTGCCGGGATCGATCCGACTTCGTTTCAATCGGGGAACTATGTCGGCCAGCACAACCGCTTGTCCAAGAAAGGATCCCCCTACCTGAGACGAGCTGTCTGGATGTCGGCGCTGATAGCAGTCAGATGCGATCCTGTCTTCAAAGCGTTCTACGAAAAGAAGCGCGGTGAGGGGAAAGCGCATGGGACTGCATTGGGGGCTGTGTCGAGAAAACTGCTTTATACGATTTACGCTGTTCTGAAAGCCAACAAACCTTACGAGGTACGCCGCCAGGGCATAGAATGATTCTGTTCCCGCGGGATTCCCTGCTCGTGTCGCTTCCGTGTGAGCTCGTTCGCGTGCTTGTTTTGTCTGAGTTCTGTCCAATATGCCGTTTTCAGGGGCGCTTTGGCTTTTTCACGCGGGCAACCGGCTAGAAATACTTCGGGCATGAGCTCGAATTTCCTACTTGACTTTTAATAGCTGGTCTCCTCCTATTCAAAGTCCTTGAACACGCCAAGGGGATAATAGGGGATCATGTTCTTCATCTGCCAGTCGAAGGCGTCAAGAGGCGAAAGCCCCCAGTTCGTAGGACACGTCGAGAGAATCTCCACGAAGCTGAAGCCTTTCCTGTCGATCTGGTTCTGGAAGGCTTTTTTAATCGCTTTCTTGGCTTTGGCGATGTAGGGTTTCGCCAAAGAAACCCGCTCGATATACGCAGGCGTCTCCAGAGACGTCAACAATTCGCACATACGGATGGGATATCCGGTCAGCTCGGCGTCGCGCCCCTGAGGACACGTGGTGGCCTTCTGCCCGATCAAAGTCGTGGGGGCCATCTGGCCGCCCGTCATACCGTAAATGGCGTTGTTGATAAAGAAGACGCAGATCTTCTCGCCGCGGTTGGCGGCGTGGATGATTTCTGCCATACCGATGGAGGCAAGGTCTCCGTCGCCCTGATAGGTAAAAACGACCTTATCGGGCAGAACTCTCTTGATGCCGGTCGCCGTCGCCGGCGCCCGGCCATGAGCCGCTTCGATGAAGTCAATGTTTATGTAGTCGTACATCATCGCCGCGCAGCCGACGGGCGACATGCTGATCGCATCGCCCTGGATGCCAAGCTCGTCAATGGCTTCGCAGATCATGCGGTGAGCGATGCCATGGCCGCAGCCGGGACAATAGTGAGTATGAACGCCTTTCATCCATGTTTCAGGTCTCGAGTAGACTTTGACTTCAGACATTCTGTTTCCCCCCTAGGCAAAAAGCTTTCTGCACGCGTCTTCCACTTCTTCAACGGAAGGAGCGAAACCGCCGCAACGGCCGTAAAACGTCACCGGATAGCGGCATTCCGTGGCAAGTTTCACGTCGTCGATCATCTGTCCACAGTTCATTTCCACATCGAGAATGTGCCTCACCGTGGCCGGCAAATTTTTGAAGTGGTCCGCCGGGAAGGGATAGACCGTGATCGGGCGGATCAGTCCCACTTTTTTGCCCTCGGCACGGAGGTGCATGATCGCCGTTTTGGCGATGCGCGCCGTGGTCCCGAAAGCCGTGATGATCACCTCGGCATCATCGACCATGTAATCCTCGGCCATCGCATCCTGCTTCATCAACTCGTATTTTTTCTGCAGATCTTTGTTGTGCTCTTCAAGAGGCCCCGCGGCGAGATACAGGCTGTGGAACAAGGTGCGCTTGTTTCCGCGCTCTCTGAAACAGCCCACGGCCCATTTCTGCCAGTCGCCGCGTTCTGCGGTGCGTTCCTTGATCTCTACCGGTTCCATCATCTGTCCCATGAAACCGTCCGCCAGGATCATGACAGGATTCATATACTTGAATGCATAATCCCAGGAACGCTGGATCAGATCGACCGCCTCCTGGAGGTTGCTCGGCGCCAGCACGAACAGATGATAATCGCCGTTGCCGCCGCCGCGGGTGGCCTGACTGTAGTCGCACTGCGAGGGCAGAATGCCGCCCAGCCCCGGACCGCCGCGCACCACGTTCATGACGACGCAGGGATATTCATTGGCGGCAATGTAGCTCAGTCCCTCGGACATCAGCGAAATCCCGGGGCTGGATGACGAGGTCATGATCTGCGCTCCCGTGGATGCCGCCCCAAGCACCATGTTGATCGAGGCGACTTCGCTCTCACCCTGAACATAAACGCCGCCCACTTCGGGAAGGTGTGCCGCCATATATTCGGGAACTTCGTTCTGAGGCGTAATGGGATAACCGAAGAAGTACCGGCATCCCCCGCTGATCGCGGCCTGTGCAAGGGCTTCGGCGCCCTTCATAAGAACTTTCGCCATGATAAAACCCCCTTAGTTATGCGTTCTCGCGGAAAACTTCAATGACCGCGTCAGGACATGTCATAGCGCACAACGCGCAACCGATGCAACCTTCTTTGTACTGCTCCACAGGACGGTACCCCTTGACGTTCAGGTGATCCGAGATGCGGAGGACTTTCTTCGGACATGCGTCAACGCATAGCCCGCAGCTCTTGCAGTACTCCTCTGCTACCGTGATTCTCCCCTTTGCCATTTATACAACCCCCTTTAAAATCATTGCTGCCCTGAAAAAATCGTTCGCGAACCGCGTCATGCTTAGTTTTCGCCACAAAGGCGAGCGTCTTTCGCCTTTTTATGGCGCCGCCCTCAAAGCCCCGCTTCGCGTCGAAGCGCGTCGAAAACTGCGCAAAATCGCGCGGCGCATGTTTTTTTCGGCACGGGCGCGCGAAGGCGCGGCATTTTCAACGATGACTTTTAATCGAAATTCGGTGTCAGAAATTTTCCGGCGGAATTCCCCTCCCTAAATTCTGAAAGGGAGACTGTCCTTTTTCCCGGAAGATACGGCCGGCATGATGCCGTGCAGGAATGCCGGTCGCCCAGATCGCACCGGGTTCCCAGGGAAGAAGCATATATCTGGAAACAGGCCAGACAGGGACACGTTCCCCGGCCAACGCTCTCACAGTGTCGTCGTAGAGCTCCGGCGACGTTCCCACATACAGCAGGGGCAGTCCCATGCGCCGCGCGGCGTTTTGAACAAGCTGATATCCTTCCGTTACCGTTTCCACCGTCGTTTCGTTCATCAAATGCGAATTGCTGATCAAAGCGCCGACCTTCAGTCCGCAGATTTCCTCCATGCGGCGGCACATCAATTCAATCTTCTCCACGGTGCACGTCTGAGGACGGAAAGCGTTCACGACGAGCACAAGCAGGTACCCCGCCTGAATGATGCGCTTCTGAAACTGCTTCAGCGCCAGCGCCCCCTCGGCGTCCCCGCCGATGTCGATCATCAGCTTGCCGGGAGACGACAAAGCCCAGTCGACCTCCGCGCTGACGACCGGCATATCTGCCCATTTCGCCTGCCCCGGCGCGGTCAAGACCGTAAACCCCTTCTTCTCCAGCGCAGTGACGACCTGTCGGATGCAGAAGTATGGATTGATGATGTCAGCGTCGGCAATCGTTACTTTTTCCTCAGTCGTCTTCAAGCCCAGAGCGAGATTGAGGACCCATTCAGTTTTTCCGGATCCCAGAGCGCCCGTGACCGCTATCGCTTTCGGCCACTCGTAACGCTGGATCAGATCCTTGAAAAGCCGCATGTCAACAGGCATTTTTATCCTCCCCTGTGTTTTTGCAAAGAAAAATTTCCTCCGTAACGTATGTCATGCTGTTTGCTCGGCCATGGGCGCGGTCATCATTTTCAACGAGGAACGATGCGAGATAATAAAAACTATCGTAAGACCAGCGGCATAAAGCACGTGAAGATACGTTACATACCTTTGTCTTGCGTGTCGATCGGTTTTGCGAAACATGACGCAAACCCTCATCTTCCATCCTGACGCCCCTCCGTATCTTTTCTATCTTCATTCTACCTTATTATTTTAATAATTCCAGCCCCGGCAATTTGCCGATAATAATTTATTTTAAGATTTTACCGAGTGAACTTTCCGTTATCATCGCATCTCGCAGGGTGTCGACAATTTATTTTTTAACAATTCTCAATAGTAGAATTTATTTTTTCGCCCTCAAGAGAAGGATATGCCCCGCGCAAAAGACAAAAGGAACAACGAGTTTTTTCCTCGAGCCCGATTCCCAATGACGCTAAAATCGGAATGAAAAGCCAATAGTACGTTTAAAGCCATCCCTCCATCAACAAAAAGCGGACCTTCCCCGCGTGGCAAGGGAGGTCCACCGATCTATCGCAACGTGTTTTCGGCTGATTTTCGCCGCCCTGCGGAGGAGCGCCGTGGTTACTCGAGCACTTCCCGAGGATCGGTAATCTTCCCGCGCAACGCCGAAGCGGCGACTGTATCTCTTGAGCTCAGGCGGTAACGGAAATCTTTCCTGACTCGGCCATCGCCGCATAACGCCGGTACTTCGCGTCCGCCTGGACTTCCGCCATTGCCAGAAGGCGAGCGGCTTCCTCGGGGAACGTTCGGCCAAGCGCCGCATAGCGAACTTCGCCCATGAGGAAATCGCGCAGCGGAATCGTGGGCTTCTTGGAATCCAAAACGAAAGGATTCTCCCCCTTCGCGGCGCGGCGCGGATCGTACCGATACAGGTGCCAATAGCCGGATTGCACGGCCAACTTGCTCTCGGGCATCGCATAGCCCATTCCCTTGACGATGCCGTGGTTAATGCAGGGCGCATAGGCGATGATCAGCGACGGTCCGTCATATGACTCCGCCTCTTTCAGGACTTTGATGAAATGAGCGGGATCGGCGCCCATGGCGACTTGAGCGACGTAGACATTGCCATAACTCATAGCCATCAGCCCCAGATCCTTTTTGCCGGTCTTCTTGCCGGAGCTGGCAAACTGTGCGACAGCCGCCACCGGGGTAGCTTTTGAAGACTGGCCTCCCGTATTGGAGTAGACTTCCGTATCCACGACCAGAACGTTTACGTCAGGGCCATTCGCGAGCACATGGTCGAGGCCGCCAAAGCCGATATCATAGGCCCAGCCGTCGCCTCCGTACATCCACATGGACTTTTTGACAAGATGTTCGGTGTTGTTCAGCAGGTCGCGCAGTTCCAGACTGTCCTCGCCGCGGGCGCACGCGACTTTGGCGGCCGTTTCCACCGCATCGCTGTACGCCCTGCTGCCTTCGCCCTCATGGTAATGGTCTTTCCATTCCTGCAGCGCCCGGATCAGTTCGGGATCGCGGGTCTTACCGTTGAGCAGCTTCTCGGCCGTCATCAGCAGGCGCTCGCGCTGCTGCTGGACGGCCAGGCACATGCCAAGGCTGAATTCGGCGTTATTTTCGAACAACGAGTTGGAGAACGCCGGTCCATGGCCGCGATTGTTCTTCGTATAAGGCACACAGGGACAGGCCGCGCCCCAGGCCTGAGTGCAGCCTGTGGCATTGGCGATGTACATGCGGTCGCCGAAAAGCTGCGTCATGGCTTTCATGTAGGGGGTCTCGCCGCAGCCCGCACACGCCCCCGAAAATTCAAGCAGAGGCTGTTCGAACTGGCTGCCTTTGACGGTGAATTTATCCATCGGATTCACTTTCGGCGAGAGGGTCAGCGCATAATCCCAGTTTTTCTGCTGAGGCAGCTGGGTCTCGAGCAACTTCATCACGAGCGCTTTCTCCTTGACCGGGCAGACTTCGACGCAGCTGCCGCAGCCGACGCAGTCAAGAGCGCTGAGCTGGATGCGGAACTTCAGGCCTTGAGCGTTTTTCAGACCGCGGGCATCAACCGTTTCAAAGCCGTCCGGCGCGTTCAACGCCTCTGATTCGTTCAACAGGAAGGGTCTGATGGCCGCATGCGGACAAACAAAAGAACACATGTTGCATTGAATGCACCTTTCCGGATTCCACTCCGGAACCATCACTGCCGTGCCGCGCTTTTCATACTTGGAGGTCCCCAGCGGCACCGTGCCGTCGGCCGCGTCAACAAAAACGCTGACGGGAATGTCGTCGCCTTTCAGGCTGTTGACGGGGATCAGCACTTTGCGAATATAGTCGGGAAGCAAAGGATCAACGCGTTCATCCGCCGCCTTATCCTCGGCGTTGGCCCATTCAGCGGGAACTTCGATGCGGATCACGCTGGCGCCGCCGCGGTCGACAGCCTCGTAGTTCATGCGAAGGACCTTGTCGCCCTTCGCGCCGTAAGTATTCTTGATCGCTTCCTTCATGTACTTCACGACGTCTTCGAAAGGCAGAATGCCCGACAGCTTGAAAAACGCCGACTGCAGCACGGAGTTTGTGCGGTTCCCCATGCCGATTTCCATAGCGATGCGGGTAGCGTCGATGATGTAAAAATTGATATGTTTACGAGCCAGATCCCGTTTGACGGAAGCGGGAAGATGCCGCTCCAGATCTTCCGGTTTCCAGGCGCAGTTCAGCAAGAAGGTGCCGCCGTCTTTCAGCTCGCCTGAGACGTTGTACTTGCCGATGTAGGCTTGCACGTGACAGGCAACGAAATCGGCCTGCGTGACCAGATAGGTGGAACGGATCGGCAGCCGTCCGAAGCGAAGATGCGATCTCGTCACGCTGCCGGATTTCTTCGTGTCGTATTCAAAATAAGCCTGAACGTATTGGTCGGTGTTGTCTCCAATAATCTTGATGGAGTTCTTGTTGGCTCCCACGGTACCATCGGAACCAAGTCCCCAAAACTTGCAGGCCACGGTGCCTTCGCTCTCGGTGACGATATTGGGCCCGAGCTCCAGCGAATGATAGGTCACGTCGTCCTTGATGCCGATCGTGAAATGGTTCTTGGGCTGGATCGAATCCATATTGTCAAACGCGGCGATCATCTGCGCCGGAGTGACATCTTTGGAAGACAGGCCATAGCGCCCGGCGATGACCATCGGCGCCGTGGAAACATTGGAGAACGTCGAGCAGACGTCTTCGTACAGAGGCTCGCCCGGCGCGCCGGCCTCTTTGGTACGATCGAGCACGGTCACGCAGCGCACGCTTTCCGGCAGAGCGGTAAGGAAATGTTCCGCAGAAAACGGTCGATAAAGATGGACTTGCAGAAAACCCACTTTCTGGCCACGTGAGCGCAGCTCGTCGACAACTTCCTGAAGACATCCCGACACTGAGCCCATCGCGATAACGACCCGCTCCGCGTTGGGGTCGCCATAATAGTCGAAAAGGTGGTAACTGCGGCCGGTCAGAGCGTGGATGCGGTCCATATAAGACTGCACAATGTAAGGCATGCGCAGATAGTAACGATTGCAGGCTTCCCGCGCCTGGAAAAGCACGTCGGGATTCTGCACGGTGCTGCGCTGTACCGGCCGGTCGCTGTTGAGAGATCTCTTGCGGAACGCCAGCAGCGCTTCTTTATCCAGCATCTCGCCAAAATCGTCGTATGACAGCATCTCGATTTTCTGGATTTCATGAGAAGTGCGGAAGCCGTCGAAAAAATGCACGAAAGGCACGCTGCCGGCAATCGCCGCGAGATGCGGCACAGCCGCCAGGTCGGCCACTTCCTGCACGCTGCCCGAAGACAGCATGGCAAAACCTGTCTGCCGTACGGCCATGACGTCGGAATGATCGCCGAAAATCGAAAATGCGTGAGTTCCGACCGTCCTCGCGCTGACATGCAGCACGCCCGGCATCAACTGGCCGGCAATGCGGTACATTGGCGGAATCATCAGCATCAATCCCTGCGACGCCGTATAGGACGTGGCAAGCGCGCCCGACTCCAATGCTCCGTGCATGGCGGCCGCCGCGCCGAACTCGGCCTGCATCTCCATCAAATGGACACGCTGACCGAACAAGTTCTGCCGACCGCGCGCCGACCATTCGTCCACATGCTCCGCCATCGGTGAAGAAGGCGTGATCGGATAGATCGTCGCCACCTCGGTGAAGGCGTAAGACACGTGCGCTGCCGCTTCGTTGCCGTCAATCGTCATGATCTGTTTTGCCATTTCAGTCTCCCCCTTTTTGGTACGGTTCCCTGATCTGCCCTTTGCCGCATCTGTTTTTGGTTTTATTTCCAAGGATCCCATACACTCAAATTATACACTTTTTTTCTGAAACCAATGCATAAAATGAAAAACTAAATATTTATAATTGATCAAAAAATATCGTTCCTCGCCAGTTCATATTTGCGACCTGACTGCCATCGCGAGGGAGTCCGGGCAAATTTCCCGACGATCATGCCGCCTGCTCAAAAAGTGAAATCATTTGACGTCCTCGCGTTCGTCGTGTCAAAAGGCAACTGTTTCCGTTGAAATAAACTCGAATCCATTTCGACCATAACTATGATTTTATAAAATTTACCTCTCTCCAGTTCGCCAAGGGCACGTTTTCCAGGTTCACTGAAGTATTTTGTACAATGTAGGTGCACGCAATGACACTTGATTATTTATCTCGAATGTACTAAACTTCACATCGCGCAAGAAAATTTTTGAGGGATTTCTCATAAAATTATTCAAACGAAAAGCAATAAAATGGAGCAATTACACTAAAGTCCGGCGTTTCCGACTCATTCGAAAGGGGCATATTCACATGGGAGCTCTAAGCAACATTCGCGTTCTCGATCTCACTCGGGTTTTGGCGGGGCCATATTGCACGATGATGCTCGCGGACATGGGGGCCGAAGTCATCAAGATCGAGATCCCCGGCAAAGGCGACGACACCCGCAATTTCGGTCCTTACAAGAATAAAAGCAGCATGTACTACGCCAACGTGAACCGCAACAAAAAGGGCGTTTCTCTTAACATGAAGGCTCCAGAGGGGAAACAGCTTTTTCTTGAAATGGTCAAGACGGCTGACATGGTCGTCGAGAATTACCGTCCCGGCGTCATGGATAAGCTCGGCCTCGGTTACGACGTCTTGAAAGAAGTGAACCCCAGAATCATTTACGGCGCCGTTTCCGGTTTCGGCTGCTACGGTCCTTACAGCGAACGCCCAGGGTACGACATCATTGCCCAAGCGATGGGCGGTCTGATGAGCATCACCGGTCCACGCGGCGGCAAACCCTGCCGCTCCGGCAGCGCGATGGGAGACGTGTTGGGCGGCATGAACCTTACCATCGGCCTTCTGGCCGCTCTGAATGCCCGCAGTATCACCGGCAAGGGACAGCGAGTCGACGTGGCGCTCGTCGACTCGGTCGTCTCCAGCCTGGAGACGGGGATTCAAAGATATCTCGTCAACCACGAGATTCCCGAGAGAATGGGCAATGAATATGCGGCGACTTATCCTTACGACTCCTTCAAAGCCAAGGACAAGGAATTCATTATCGGCTGCGGCAACCAGGGGCTGTTCGAGAAACTGCTCGATCTGATGGGCAGAAAGGATCTTCTCGAGGACAGCCGCTTCGCCACCCTGCTTGAGCGCAATAAGCCCGAAAACCGGATCGCGCTCGGCGAGATCATCAATGACTGGACCAAGAATTACAACGCTGACGAACTTGTCGACAAGATCCTGGGGGTCGGCGTTCCGGCTGCTCCGATCTTCGACCTTCACGACGTCACGACCGACGAACATCTGGTCAAAGCCCGCGAGATGCTTGTGGATCTGCCCCACCCCGTCATCGGTCCCATGCAGGTCAACGGCAACCCTGTCAAACTTATGGGGACGCCGGTGGAGATCACGCGTCATGCGCCGGTTATTCCCGGCGCCGACAACGCAGAAGTTTACGGGGGCATTTTCGGCCTGTCCGGCGAGCGGCTTCGGGAGCTTTCCGAAAAAGGCGTCATTTAAAACGTCCGATCAGCTCTTTCGATCCGTATTGACTTTTAGGAGGAGGTTAACGAATGCATTTTGACAGTCTGCCCAAGAACGCTGTTATTCGCGAGGTCTGCCCACGTGACGGATTTCAGGGGATCTGCGATTTCATTCCCACGGAAAAGAAGGTCGAGTTCATCGGCCAAATGCTTTCGACTGGCATCAAGGAGATGGAAATCACGTCTTTCGTCAGCCCGAAAGCGATTCCTCAACTGTCTGACGCCGCCCAGGTGCTGCCGGCCGTCAAGAAAGAGTACCCCGACGTCGAGTTCACCGCCTTGGTCCCCAACGTCAAGGGAGCGGAGAACGCGTTAGTCGCCGGGGCTGACGTCGTCAACGTGGTGTTTTCCGTCAGCGAAAGCCATAATATGGCCAACATCCGCCGCACCGTAGAGCAGTCGCTCTCCGGCATGGACGACATTATCGCGCTTGTCAGGGGCAAAGCGAAGATCTGCGTTTCCATGGCCACGTCCTTCATGTGTCCCTTCGAGGGACGCATCGATCCCCGCCGGGTGGCCGAGTTGATCGGCAAAGTGCGCGCCAAGGGAGTCGACTGCATCACCCTTGCCGAAACGATCGGCACCTGTACGCCCAAAGACTTCACCGAAACGCTTCAGGTCGTCAAACCGGCGCTCGAGGGGATCCCCACCTATCTGCACATCCACAACACGTACGGTTTTGCCGACATGAACGTGAAATGCGCCCTTGACGAGGGATTCAACAGGTTCGATTCGGCCGTCGGCGGCCTCGGCGGCTGTCCTTTTGCCCCCGGCGCGGCCGGCAACGCTGCAACGGAAGATTTGGTCTACCTGATGCAAAGCATGGGCGTCGACACCGGGCTTGACCCTCTCAGGGTTGTGACGGTTGCCCGCGCTCTGAAAGCGTACGGTTTGAGGACGATGGGAAGTCTGTGCGCGAGCTCCTTTGGCAAGCCCAAACCGGAGATGCCCGTGCAGAATCAGTGACTTTTTCACGGTTTCAGGCGGAATCCCATTTCCGCATTTCTCCTGAAATTCTCAGAGACCAGTTCCAAAAAATTTCTCCAGAGGGGTGTCGTAGATGTTCAAGAAAGTAATGGCTTTTGCTGCGGTTGCGGTTCTGTCCTGCTCCGTCGCTTTTGGCGCGGAGTTCACTGTTTCCAATCAATTTCCTCCTTCTCACCATATTTCCAAGGCCATTCATGTTTTCGCCGACAAAGTCGTCGAGCTGAGCGGCGGCCAACTGAAGGTCAATGTCGCGGACTCCGGTTCCCTGTACAATGACAGCCAGATTCTCGAAGCGGTCCAGGACGGCCTTGTCGAAGTCGGCCTCGTCGGCACCTACAAATGGGGCGGCATGGTGCCCGCTGCCGACGTGTTCGACCTGCCTTTCCTGTTCGTCGACTTGTCCTCGCCGGAAAAGTTTTTGAATGCCGGCGCGGCGGATATTCTTGACGCCGAGTTCAACAAGAAGGGCGTGAAAAACCTTTTCTGGGTCGACTACGGTTTCATTCAGATGTGGAACAACGAGCATCCTCTGCACAGCCCCAAGGATTTTGAGGGACTGACGATGCGCTCCTACAGCGCCGGCGACTCCATTACCTTGAAGGCTCTCGGCGCGGCCCCCACTCTGATCAGCTCGGCGGAAATGTATATGGCCATTCAGAACGGCACCGTGAAAGGCGCGACCACCGGCATGCCTGCCGCGGTGTCCCGCAAGATTTACGAGGTCTGCAAATATCTGACCATCGCCAATTACAGCACGGCCCAGTTCTCCGTTCAGGCCAATCTCGACTGGTGGAACGGCCTTGACGCCGACAGCCAGAAAGCTATCCTCGAAGCCGGCAAAGTCGCCGAGAAATGGCTCCGCGGCGCGGTGGCGGAATCCGAAGGCGCCGCCGAAAAAACCGTCCGCGATGCGGGACTTGAAGTCAACGCGCTGACCGCCGAAGAACGCGCCCAAATGGTTGCGGCCACCAAGAGCGTTTGGGACACCTACGTTGCGCGCGCCGGAGAGACGGGACAAAAACTCGTTGATCTGGCTCACAAAGTCTTCGACTAAAAGAAGCTTTCCGATAACAGACCATGCGATACGGAGCCCCGACGGCGTCGCCGGGGCTCCGTTCAGCTCACAAGAGGAGGTCTCTCCCATATGCTCAACAAACTTCGCGCTCTTGTCAAGGCCGGCAACACCTTCTGCGGCTATCTCAGCGGGCTCGGGATTCTCGCGATGAGCCTGATCCTCGCGTACGAAGTCGTGATGCGCGGCATCTTCAAGGCCCCGACGATCTGGGTCATGAACACCGCCATTTACCTGTTCATGTGGACCATGCTGGTTGGCGCGGCTTATACGCTGATGCTGGGAAAACATGTCCGCATCGATTTGATATTCGATAAGTTCCCGAAAAGAATCCAGCTTTATCTTGATGTCGTCACCAGCATTATGGGCATCGTCTTTTGCGTCGTTGTCTCCTGGCAAGCCTGGCTCATGATCGCTTCCAGCATCAGGCTGAACAAACTGACCGACAATCTCCTGCACATTCCGGTGTGGTGGATCCAGCTTCCCCTGCTGCTGGGTTTTGGACTTCTTGCTCTGCAGTTCTTCATCAACCTGCTTGACCGTATCGCGGCTCTTCGCGCGGGCGAAGGCCTCAGCGAGTAAGGGAGGATGCTCGTATGACCAACTTTCTTCTCGTCGTCGCCATCCTGCTTTTTATCCTCGCGTTGGGGCTGCCGGTGGCCTTCTCCCTGGGCATGACGTCGCTGATCCTGATCCAGGTTTTCCACTTGCCCATCAAGATCATCGGCACCACCATGTGGTCGTCGCTGGAGAGTTTCAACACGCTGTCTATCCCGATCTTCATCCTGATGAGTCAGATACTGTTAGACGGCAAGGTGGGAGACGACCTGTTCGAAGTCATGAACACCTGGGTCCGCCATCTGCCGGGAGGCCTGGGCATCGGCACGATCCTCGCCTGCGCCTTTTTCGCCGCCATCACCGGTTCCGGAGCGGCGACGGCCGCCACGATCGGCATGGTCGCCTATCCTGCCCTGATCAAGCACGGCTATGACAAAACGCTTACGCTGGGGTTGCTGGCCGCCGGCGGAACGTTAGGCATCCTGATCCCCCGAGCATCCCCATGATCATTTACGCTACCGTCACTGAGGATTCCACGGGCAAACTGTTCATGGCGGGAGTCGTTCCCGGGCTGCTTCTCGCTACGCTGTTCATCGTTTATGTCGTGTATAAAAGCAAGCATGGCGGCTACACCTCGGAACCCAAAGCGCCCTGGAAAGAACGCATGTCCATCACCATCAAGAACCTGCCCGGCATTTTTCTGCCCCTGCTGATCATCGGCGGCATTTATACCGGCATCTTCACGCCCACGGAAGCTGCTGCCGTCGGTCTGGTATACAGCCTTTTCATCACGCTGTTCGTCTATCGCACCGTTAAATTTGCCGACATCCCCAAGATCTGTATGAAGGCGGTTCCTTCAAGCTGCATGATCGCCATCATCATCTGCGGCGCCCTTCTGTTCGGGCGCGTTATGACCTATTTGAGGATTCCTCAGGCTCTTACCGCTTTCGTGGTCGACAACAAGCTCTCCGCCGCAACGTTCATCATCATCATGAACCTGCTGATGTTCGTCCTCGGCGCGCTGCTTGAAACGGTTTCCGTCGTGCTGCTGACCATGCCGCTGGTAACGCCGATTCTCCACGCGCTCGGCGTCAACACCATCTGGTACGGCGTGCTGGTCACCATCAACATGACCATGGCGCTGATCTCGCCTCCGGTCGGCATGAACCTGTACGTTATCAACGGATTATTCCCCAACGTAAAAATGCAGGAGGTCATCAAAGGAGTCATTCCGTTTGCCGCGATTATCATCGTCCTTCTGATCATTGCCGGCATGGTTCCTCAGCTGAGCCTCTGGTTGCCCTCCCTGATGTGATGGGATCAGAGAGAGAGGCTGCTCCGGTCGACTTTTGGGGCGGCCTCTCTTTTCCTCCTGCGCACTTCCAGCCGCATGACGGCTCGATGAATTTGAGGAGTGAACTTCATGGAGAGATATTTGCCCGTTTTCTGCTTTTGCTTGGGTACGGCCAATATCGTTTTTGCCCTTGGCGCGCTCGTGTTCCGTCATTTCCGGAGCAGAGGCCTTAGAACCGGAAGAGCGTTGATGTTCTTGATTTCAGGGATCTTATTTATCGTGTGCGGCGCCAGACTGCAGGATGAAACGATACCTGTCCCCCGATCGGAATCAGCCGCCGAGCAGCAGCCGCTTCCCGCCTCCCGGCGCTAGATTGTTCGTGCAGCGCATCGTGCTTGTTCCATCAATTTTCATGAAAACAGCCCCGGCAGCGGATGATCGATCCGCAGCAGCCGGGGCTGTTTTGTCGTATCTAATTCCTGTACGCTTCCCGCCGATGTCCAACGCTCAAGGCCAAAATGATCAACTCTTGGTCGTCGATGAGGCAAATCAGGCGGTAATCTCCGATTCTGTAACGCCACTGCCCCTTACGGTTGGCAACAAGCGGCTTTCCATGGATTCGCGGGTCTGCGCACTCAACAAGGTTTTTGTTGATCCACGATTTGATCATCAGCTGCGTGTATCTGTCGAGCTTTTTAAATTCCCGGTCGAATCGCTGGGTCGTCTGGACGTCGTAACTCATAGATCGACGTCTTTCCAGAGTTCGCCGATCGGACGGCTCTTTTTGCCGCTTTTGAGGTATTCATCGTAAGCTTCGTTGGCGATGGCGATGTCGTATTCGTCCTCGATGCGCTCGAACAAAGCTTTTTTAAAAGCCTCGCCCATGGACATAGAATGCAGTTTTGCGTAGCTGTCGGCAAGGTTCCGCTCTTCTTCGGTCAGTCTGATGGAAAATGCCATGTCCTCACCTCTCCTTTCTGTAGTTCATTGTACTACAAAAGAGTACAGGTGTAAAGACCTGAATTTATCGGTGCATATTCTTGATGTTTTCAGGAACGGGCGTTATGTCCTGCCCCGCTTTCACGGCGTCCAGGGCGTCCGCATACCATTGCATCATGAGTCGCCGTTCCGGAGCGTACATCGCGCGATTGTACGCCTCGCGCGATTCGTTTTCCTCCAAGTGAGCAAGCTCACATTCGATGACGTCCTTCGCCCACCCGGATTCATTCAGAAACGTCGATGCCATCGTCCGGAATCCGTGAAGCGTCATAGGCTCTGACGGTAGATCGTCTGGATCGAGTTTTTTGTACAAGCTCTTAAGCTCTTTGAGTAACGTGGAGTTGCCCACGCGACTGCCAGTATTCGCGCCTCGCGACGCAGGCAAGATGAGGTTGGCGCTCCCCGTAATTTTCCCCACTTTGGGCGAAATCTTTTCAATCGCCGGAAAATCTCAAGCGCCTGCTTCGAAAGCGGCACAAGGTGATCGCGACGGCCTTTGATATGTGCCGCGGGGATAATCCATTCCGCTCTGTCAAAATCGATCTCCGACCATTCGGCCCGCAACAACTCACTGCGGCGGACAAAACAATAAGCAAGAATCTGCAAGCCGGAACGGAAGATGAAGTCGTCAACGTAGTCCAGCGCATTAAGCAATTTACGCATGTCGGCGATTTTCGTCACGGCGTCAAAATGCCTGACCTTTTCCGACGGGAGCGAACGGTTGAGGCCGGCGGCAACGTTAATCGTCGCTTCGCCTGCCGCCGTAGCATAATCGAAGATTTGTCCGACAATCTGCCCCGTGCGTTTGGCGGTTGATTTGCGCCCGCTCGCGGAGATCAACGACAACACGTCAAAGCATTCTTTGCGCGAAATTTCATCTATGGGTCTTGTCCACAACGCCGCAAGATATTTCATTCGCAGCCGGATCGTGTGCAGGTAAGATTCAGCCTTTTTAGGTTCCATCATCGTCTTGTACCAGCGCTCGGCAATCTCGCCGAACGTCGTGGATTTAGGCTCTTCCAGCGGCACGCCCGCTTTGATCTTCGTCTTGATCTCGTCGCGAGTTCTCCGGGCGTTCGCAGCCGTCATGATCGGGTAGACGCCTAGAGTTTTTTTCATCTCCTGACCGTTGATCCAGTACCGCAGCACCCATGTTTTTCTTCCCGTCGGCAAGATTTTGAGGTAAAGCCCGTCGCCGTCAAGAATCATGTAAGCCCTGTCTTTTTTCTTTGCGCCCTCGATTGCAGTGTTCGTCAGCATTTTTCAGCCCGCTCCCCTTCTCGACCGTACTCGTAAAAATGCGTGGGTACGGTCAAAAAACCGCGCTCAGGGCAATCTTCATTTTCGGGTACGGTCATACGTCCGGTTTCTCATCAATCTGTATTGGACATTATATCAGACAAAATCGGAACGAAGACGCAAAAAAGCCCGCCTCGCGGCGGGCTAGAAAACGCATTCGGAAACACGCGGAAGTAATCAGATGGAGCCGGTGTCCAGATTCGGACTGGAGACCTGCGCATTACGAGTGCGCTGCTCTACCAACTGAGCTACACCGGCGAAAAAAATGGCGGTCCCACTGAGATTCGAACTCAGGTGCTCGCCTTGAAAGGGCGATGTCCTAGGCCACTAGACTATGGGACCGCATCCATGGTGGGTCGTGAGGGGGTCGAACCCTCGACCCACGGATTAAAAGTCCGTTGCTCTGCCAACTGAGCTAACGACCCGCGAACGAGGAATATTCTATCGCTTGGGCGAGGATTCGTCAAGCTTATTCTATCAGGTATTTTTCAGTCTAAATATTTTTACAGTGAGCCTTTTTACAACAGAACTCTTTAAATCTTTCTGCAAACCACGCTTCGGCAGGATGTCCCGGCAAAGCGAGCATCGTTGCCGCCTGGAGATGCAGACATTTCACGGTCAGACTTTCAGTCCGGCGGATACCGCCAATGCCGGTTTTAAGCATGGCGTTCCAGATCTTCGGAGAGTATCGGCGCAGGAAAAATCGTTCGCAGCGGCTCAAGGAAGAGATCCGCGCCCATGCATAGCGGAAATTGTAGAGACGATATGCCTTTTCATCCTCGCAGAGAAAATCTTCCAGAGCTCTGACCCCTCCGCCGGACTCGAGACGTCCGCATTGGTACGCCAAATGGGGGCATGTCAGCCAGAAGAGCGTCGGAAAGGGGTGCCCTCTGTAAAAGGGGCGACATTTCAGAACCTGGGGCATCCCCCATTTACAGCGAACCGCCACAGACATGACAAGCCCCTTTTGAAAATTGCGCCCGTCCATCTGAGCCGCCGTAACAATCTCGTCGCGCGCTGAAAAAAGCGAGAGGTTCGCAGGAACCTCTCGCCGTAATTTCCTCATACGCATTTAGGGACGGGCGCCTTTTCGGCGCGGCGGGCGTCCCCCTTGCCGCTTTTGGCATTCATCAGCGAAGAAATTTTTTCCTCGCTGCTTTTCAGGAAAGTGGACAATTTTTTTTCGAAATCATCCGAACCGACCGCTTCGTCATTCGAACCTGCGGCCGGCATATGCCGGGGCATTCGTTGAACCGGGACCGCCGGAGGCTCTTCAAGAGCTTTCAAAGACAGATCAATGCGGCCTCTCTCGTCTATCTTGATAACTTTCGCCTTAATCTCCTGCTGCGGCTGCAGAACGGCATCGACGCTTTTGATAAACTTGTGGGAAAGCTGCGAGATGTGGATCATTGCCTTCTGGCCGCTTTGAAGACGAACAAAAGCCCCATAGGGCATGATCTGTTCGACGACTCCCGTTACCACATCACCTGGTGCCAAATCGGGCATAGTGTGAACTTCCCTTTCTCGAATTTATTGTGTTAAATTTTAAAGCTGATTCAATGCCTGAATCTTGGAAACCATCACGTAGATCCGGCCGCTGCCAAGGGACGAACGAAGTTCGCCGGCAATCCACACGGGCGCGCCTTCTTCCTGTTTGACGATCCACTCCTGAATCGCGGGATCAAAGACTCTCATCCGGAGATAATCGACGCGGTCACACCCGTCCGTATCGCTGTACTGACGCTTGAGGGAAAACTCGAAATATTTTCCCAAACGGCTCTCGCCGTAGCTTTCGCCCTTCAGAAAGTGGACCACGCCGGAAAGATATACGTCATTAACTAATTTGCTCATGATGATTTCTCCGCCTCCATAAAAATTTTATTGATATTCATTTTTCATCGCAATAATTATTCACTAAGAAACCGCCCGTTTCGAAGCGTGCTGCAGATTCAACAGGACCCTCTCAGTGTAGTGCCCTCGATATTTCGTGACCAATGCCACATAACGATTAGCCTGAGACCCCAGATACCTCCTCAGCGCCTTTGTAACGTTCCCCTTGCAGTGTGCCATGTACCTGGAAAAGATCCATGTACCAACCATTATGTTATTGCGAGGCTCCATCAATATCTTTTCTGTACGGATATGGGGAAATTGAGCCATGATCGTGTTGCGGTGCAGCTTCCAATATACCTGCATCAAGCCGACCGCGTACTTGGAACGCGCGTTGACTTTGACGCGCGATTCCTTGACAATTATAGCAGTAATCAACGCCGGATCCACCGAGAAGCGGCTCGACGCTTCCATGACATAACGAGCGTACTCGTTCGCTTTGTCCATGCTTAGAGAGCTGTTGTAGTAACGGAAAATATAAGAAGCCGCATCAGTTTTCGCCTTCTGCACGCGTTTCCCAGAATGTACGGGATCCACAGACTGTCTGACCTGGCCTGCAGGCTCGACAGCCGCCCTTGCTTGACAGCATGATTGAGAGGCGAACAGGAACAGCAGCAGACCTCTCCACAACAAAGGGCGTCTCATACTCATGAAATACCTCCAGAAGTGTCGTAGAATTACGCCCATTTTATCTCAAGTTAAGGGAGCTTGCCAGTGTCAAATTTTTAGAACTTCGGAATGAACAGCATGCTCCAGGCGCCGACGGTTATTCCGCGCGCTTAAATTTGGAAGCCAGCTCCTCCACGAACAAAGGACTCAGCACTTTGATGAAAGTGCCTTTCATGCCCAAACTGCGGCTTTCGATGATCCCGGCGCTCTCGAGCTTGCGCAGCGCGTTGACGATCACGCTGCGGGTCACCCCGACGTGGTCGGCGATCTTGCTGGCGATGACGACTCCCTCGCATTCGTTGTTCTCTTTTCTGAAACCGGCGTTCTTTTCGGCCGAGAGCTCCTTGAGCCGCGTGATGATATGGTTGATCGCGTCGATTTCAGAATATGAAAGGGCTTTCATGGCCATATTCACAACAAGACGCTCTCGGGCAAGCTCCTCGATCTGCCGGGAGCGGTCATGCAGGATCTCAATGCCGACCAGCGTCGCCAGATATTCGGCCAGAACGAGGTCCTGGGTTGAGAAGTTACTCGCGAAACGGGCCAGTACAAGCGTTCCCAGCCGCTCCGAGGCTCCATAGATCGGCACATAGAGAGCCGTCTTATCAGTCACATTCTCTGCCTGATCGTCGAAAAGAGCTCCGTCAGCTTTGCTCAGGACGGTCTCTCTCTGCTGCGACAGCCTTTCCACAAAACTTTCAGGCATATAACCCTGTTCGATGAAGGACGCGATGGCTTCGCTGTGGTATTCATTCACCCATGCGTATCCCAGGATCTGCCCTTCTCTGCTCAAAACGTAGACGTTCGCGGTCGAGAATTCGCAGAGCAGGCGCGCCAGCTTGTTGTAATCGGGGCGCGTCCCTTCGCGACGGCCTTGCATCGCTCTCCCGACCTGACGCGTTTTCTCAAGCAGTTCATGCATCTCGACACTGTCGACAGCGCCGTTTAAACCTTCGGGCAACTTTTCTTTTGCATATGAGCGTTTCATAAGAATTCCGTCTCCTTTCAGCCATGAAAATCAAAGAAGATACCGCCGCAGATCCTTATTGCCAACAAGTGGTTCAAGCTTCTTCACAACGAAAGATTTGTCGATCTCAACCGCTTCGCCTGCCCGCTCCGGCGCGGAAAAGCTGATTTCCTCCAGGAGCTGCTCCAGAATGGTGTGCAGCCGGCGCGCTCCGATGTTCTCCATCTCCAGATTCATCCGTTCGGCCATCGCCGCGATCTCTTCCACGGCTTCGTCGGTAAATCGCAGTGTGAGTCCTTCGGTCTCGATCAGGGCGACCGACTGATGGATCAGGCTGTGTTGCGGCTCGACCAGAATGCGCCGCAGCTCTTCCTTGCCAAGCGCCGTCAGTTCGACGCGGATGGGCAGCCGTCCCTGAAGCTCGGGGACGAGGTCGGAGGGCTTGGCGTCGTGAAAGGCGCCGGCGGCGATAAAGAAGATGTGATCCGTTTTCACCTGGCCGTATTTCGTAGTGACGGAGCAGCCTTCGACGATAGGGAGCAGATCCCTCTGCACGCCTTCGCGGCTGACGTCCGGACCGCCGCCGCGCCCCCGGGAGACGATCTTGTCGATCTCGTCGATGAAAATGATCCCTTCCTGCTGCGCTTTATCCAAAGCCTCCTGCGTGGCGGCTTCGATGTCGATGAGTTTCTCCGCTTCCTCGGCCTGCAGGACGCGAAGCGCGTCTTTCACTTTCATGCGGCGTTTTTTGCTCTTTTTGGGTATCATGCCGCCCAACATCTCGGAGATATTGATGCCGATGCCGCCCATTTCGCCGTTGCCAAAAGAAGTGATGGGAGTGGAACTTTCCTGCACGTCGATCTCCACTTCGCGTTCGTCCAGTTTGCCGCTCTTCAGCATGTTCAGCATGCGTTCGCGAGTGCTCTGACGCACCGCCGGGCTCTCTTCCGGCGCCGAACCTTCCGGCGGTTCCGCCTGTTCTTTCTTGAGATAATTCAGGAAGGTGGGGATCCCCGCGGAAGAGGAAGCTTTTCTGACCGGGAGAAGATAATCCACCAGCCGCTCCTGCGCGTGTTCGAACGCTACGGACTGGACGCCGGCGATCATCCGTTTCTTGACCATCTGCATGGAGTTTTCCACGAGGTCGCGGACCATCGATTCGACGTCGCGCCCCACATAGCCGACTTCGGTGAATTTCGTCGCTTCGACTTTCACGAACGGGGCGTTGACGAGATCGGCAAGGCGCCGGGCGATTTCCGTCTTGCCGACGCCGGTGGGGCCGACCATCAAAATGTTTTTCGGCGCGATTTCCTGTGCCAGATCTTCGGGCAGCCTGCGGCGCCTGAGGCGATTCCTCAGAGCGACGGCCACGGCGCGTTTCGCCTTTTCCTGTCCGACGATATAGCGGTCGAGATACTGCACGATGGCCGCTGGCACCAGATTTTTCATCTCTTCCGTCAGAAGCATCACAGGACCTCCACCGTGAGGATGTTGTCGGTATAAATACAGATTTCGGAAGCGATCAGCAGGGAACGCTTCACGGTTTCCTCCGCCGTAAGGGACGAAACGTCCAGATAGGCCCGGGCCGCCGCCAAGGCGAATCCCGAACCGGAACCGATGGAAGCGACGTCGTTTTCCGGTTCGATCACGTCCCCGGCGCCGGAGAGCAGGATCGTATGTTCCCGATCGGCCACGAGCAGCATGGCCTCCAGCTTCTGCAGCATGCGGTCGGTGCGCCACATTTTGGCCAGCTCAACGGATGCCCTCATCAGGTTTCCGCTGTATTCCTGCAATTTTTTCTCAAAGAGTTCCATCAGCGTCATCGCGTCGGCCGTGGCGCCGGCGAATCCGACAAGAACGTTGCCGTCGTAGAGCTTGCGGACTTTTTTCGTTCCCGCTTTGATGATCTGGCTGCCCAGGGTCATCTGTCCGTCGCCGCCCATGGCGACCTGCCCGTCCTTGCGCACGCAGACGATCGTCGTACCATGAATCGTCATGTCCCGAGACATTTTCATTCCTCCTCGCCCGATCTGGGATGAGCCGCCATGTAGCTGTCTCTCAGATGACCGGGCGTGATCTTCAGATAGCGCTGCGTCGTCAGCAGGCTTTCGTGCCCCAGCAGTTCCTGCAGGACGTTCAGCGAAGCCCCGCCTTCCAGCATATGCGTGGCGAAGCTGTGGCGCACTGAATGCGGCGTGACGTTTTCAAGCCCCGCGTTGCGCGCGGCCTGCACCACGAGCCGGTGCACCGTCCTCACCGTGATGCCGGCGCCCGCCTTTCCCGGAAAAAGAAATCCCGATTCCTGCGGGCACACGGCTTTCCATTTTATCAGCGCTTCTTTGGCATAGCGGCCGAACGGGATGAGACGTTCCTTGTCGCCCTTGCCTCTGACTTTGAGCCAGCGCTCGTCCAGATCGACGTCCTCCCAGCGCAGAGAGACGAGTTCCGCCACGCGGACGCCGCAGCCGTACATCACTTCGAGGATCGTGCCGTTGCGCAAAGAAGGCTTTATTTTCCACGCCTCCTCGATCAGCCGCTCGATCCCCTCGCGCGACAGGGCTCGTGGCAGCCGTTCGGGAAGGCGGGGGCTGCGGATCGACGCCGCGGGATCGGCCGCGATCAGTCTCTTCTCAAGAAGATAGAGTTCAAACGCCTTTACGGCGGAAAGTTTTCGCGCGATCGAGGAATTGGCATACCCAAAACCGGCAAGCGAGCGCAGGAACGCGCGGATCAACGGCGTCGTAATTTCGTGAGGGGCGATCCTCTGGTTTTCGACAAAGTCGGCAAACTGCGCGAGATCGACCGCGTAATTCGTCACGGTGTTTTCGGAACTGGCCTTGTTGTTCCGCAGATATTCAAGGAAAGAATCCAGCTGGCTGTTCATTGAAACCTCAGACATTGGCGTTCCTCCTCTATTTTATACGAACCGTTTCATATCGCTGCCGGTCAAATCATAACATGAATTCACATAAAAATCACTAATTTTGGGAAATCTTTGTTCTGTCCAAAAATCTTCGACAATAGTACATTTCACACAAATAAAATTATTTCCAATCTTCTTTTTCACTCAAGAAGTCACTCTTTGCCTGGTTCAGAAAAGAACAATGCGTTATTTGCCTTAAATTGTAAGAATCTCAGGCGTCCGCGGCTTAAAATTTTCTCATGGCGTTCGCGACGGCTTTTGATTTTTTCGTCCAGAGGCGGAAAAATCCCCATATTCGCGTTCGTCGGAGCGAAACGGGGATTGGTGGCGTCCTGCAATCTGAAAAGCAGCGCGCCGATGGCGCTTTCCGCCGGCCAGCGAAGCTGAGGCAGCCCGTTCAGGCAGGCGAAAACGCCCAGCGCGGCGACGGCTCCCATCGCCGTGCTTTCCACGTAGCCTTCCACGCCGGTCATCTGTCCCGCCAGAAAAAGGGAATCCATTCCCCGAGGCCGCAGGCAGCCGTCGAGGCAGCGCGGCGCGTCGACGTAGATATTGCGGTGCATGACGCCCATTCGCACGAACTCGGCATGTTCGAGCCCGGGGATCAGGCGAAAAACTCTTTGCTGCTCTCCCCAGCGCAAATTAGTCTGAAAACCGACAAGGTTGTAAAGCGTGGCTTCGGCGTTGTCCTGCCGGATCTGCACGACGGCGTAGGGGCGCTTCCCCGTGCGGGGATCGTTCAGCCCGACGGGGCGCAGCGGGCCGAAACGAAGCGTGTCGCGCCCGCGCGAGGCGATGACTTCGACCGGCATGCAGCCTTCGAAGTATTCCGCCTTTCCTTCGAAATCGTGCAGCGGGGCCCTTTCGGCCGCGATCAGGGCCTCGTAAAACGTCTGATACTGCCGTTCGTCCATCGGGCAGTTGATGTAATCGCCGCCCTCGTCGTCGGCATAGCGGTCTTTGCGGTACGCCACGGACATGTCGACCGATTCCAGCTCGATCACCGGGGCGACGGCGTCGTAAAAATAGAGATAATCCTGCCCGAACAGCGCCTGAAGCTTCGACGCCAGCGCCGGGGACGTCAAGGGCCCGCTGGCGATAATGCAGGGGCCTTCGGGAATTTCGGTCACTTCGCGGCGGGTCAGCGTAAAAAGAGGATTTCCCAGCAGCGCGTCGGTGACAAACTGCGAGAACCGTTCGCGGTCCACGGCCAGCGCTTTGCCCGCAGGTACCGAATGCGCCTCGGCCGCTTTCATGATCAGGCTGTCGAGGGAGCGGAGCTCTTCCTTGAGAAGTCCCGCCGCGGAGTCGCCGCGGTCGGAGCCCAGCGAATTGCTGCACACCAGTTCGCCCAGCTTGTCGGTACGGTGAGCCGGGCTCGAGACGACCGGCCGCATCTCGAACATGTGCACGGGAATTCCCCGCCGCACAAGCTGCCAGGCCGCTTCGGAACCGGCCAGACCGCCGCCGGCGATGACGACGGGCTGCATTTAGGCTTCTCCCTTGCGGCCGCACTGCGTACAGACGGGCGTCCGCGAACGGCCGACATATTCCATCTGGCCGCCGCAGAGCGGGCATTTTTCCGCCGCCGGCTTGTTCCAGGAAACGTAATCGCAGTCGGGATAGCGGGAGCAGCCGTAGAACGTACGCCCTTTTTTGCTTTTGCGCTGCACGACTTGCCCGCCGTGCTCGGCTCCGCACTTCGGGCAGGGAACGCCGATTTCCTTCTGGACCGGCTTGATGTAATGGCATTCGGGGAATCCCGAACAGCCGATGAATTCGCCGAAGCGCCCCTGCTTTTTCACGAGCGGCCTGCCGCACTGCGGACAGGTCTCGCCCGTCAGCTCGGGCGGCGGAGGCGGGACCGCCGGCGCTTTTTCGGCTTCGGCGATGGCGTGAGTGAAGGGTTCCCAAAACTGCCCGATCAGCTCCACCCAGTTTTTCTTTCCCGACTCGACCTGATCGAGGGAACTTTCCATGGAAGAGGTAAAACCGACATCGACGATCGGCGACGTCGATTTTCCGTCGAAATGCCCGAGCAGAAATTTGTTCACCGACCGTCCCAGTTCGCTCGGCTTCAACTTGCGGCCTTCCTCGCGCGCGACGTAGGAACGGTCGTAAAGCGTCTCGACGATGGTCGCGTAGGTGGAGGGGCGGCCGATCCCGTCGTCTTCAAGGGTCTTGATCAGCGTCGACTCGGTAAAGCGCGCCGGCGGCTTGGTCTGCTCCTTTTTGGAATCGACGTTCTGGATATTCAGCAGCTCGCCTTCCTGCGCCTTCTGTATCATGGCATCCTTGACGTCAAGATCCCAAACGGCGCCCCAGCCGTCGAAACTGACGGCGGCGCCCTGGGCGCGCAGTCCGTATTTCCCGCACTCGCAGTCAAGCGTCGCGGAGTCGACGACGGCGGGCGCCATCTGCGAGGCGACGCTGCGCCGCCAGATCAGGTCGTAGAGCCGGTACTGTTCCGCCGTCAGAGATTCTCTGAGCGATTCGGGCGTCAGGGTGAAGTCCGTGGGGCGTATGGCTTCGTGGGCGTCCTGGGCGTTGGCGCCAGCCTGATAAACGACGGCTTTCGCCGGAAGATATTTTTTGCCCCAGCGCCCTTCGATCGCTTTTCGCGCCTGGTTCAGCGCTTCCGGCGCCATGCGCAGGCTGTCGGTCCTCATGTAGGTGATCAGGCCGACCGTGCCGTGTCCGGGGATGGCGACGCCTTCGAAGAGACTCTGGGCGATCCCCATGGTGCGCCGCGGGGAAAATCCCAGCCGGCTTGCGGCGATCTGCTGCATCGTGCTGGTTTTGAACGGGGCCGGCTGTTTCCGCGCGTTTTTCTTCGCCGTGAAACTCGCGACGACCAAAGGTTTCTCCTTCAGCGTCTTTTCGATATCGCGGACTTTGGCGGGCGTGTCGATCGCCAGAGTTTTGCCGTCGGAAAGCAGGCTGCGCCCGCTCTCCCTTTCGACGCGCAGCCTGTAGGCGCGTCCGTCGTCGGCTGTCGCGTCGACGAAGACATTCCAGTAATCCTGAGGCACGAAATTTTCGATTTCCTGCTCGCGCTCGCAGAGGATCGCCAGAGCGACCGACTGCACCCGCCCGGCCGAAAGTCCGCGGCGGATCTTCTTCCAAAGAAGCGGGCTCAGCGTGTAGCCCACCAGGCGGTCAAGCACGCGCCGCGCTTGCTGCGCGTCGACGCGGTCCATGTCGATGGGAGTCGGTTCCTTCACGGCGCTTCTAACGGCCTCGGCCGTGATCTCGTGAAAGCGCACCCGGCAGTCGTCGGCGGGATCGACGCCGAGCAGCCCGGCGACGTGCCAGGCGATCGCCTCTCCTTCGCGGTCGGGGTCGGCGGCGAGAAGAACTTTCTTGGCCGCGGCCGCCGCGGTCTGCAGCTCTTTTTTTACGGGAGCCTTGCCCTTCACGAGAATGTATTCCGGTTTGAAACCGTTTTCGATGTCGATCGCCAGGCGGCTCTTGGGCAGGTCGACGATATGGCCGACGCTGGCTTTGACGACGTAGCCGGAGCCTAAAATCTTCGTCAGCGTCTTCGCTTTCGTCGGCGACTCGACGACCACTAACGTCTTGCCGCTCCGGGGCGGCACGGCCTTCTTCGCTTCTCCCGACGTTTTTCCGGCGGGCTTCGTCGTTTTTTTCCTTACTGATGCGGAGCTTGCAGAAGCGCCGGCCGTCGTCTTCTTTCCGGAAGCCACCGCGCTTTTCGTCGCCGCGGCGCCCGTTTTTCTTTTCGAGACCGTTTTCGCGGCCGTCTTTCGAGTTTTTGCTGTCGGAGCCATGATGCTCTCCTTCCAATGATGTTTTCAACTGAAGAGATGGTCTGATTCCTGTTTTTGAAGCGATACTTCCCAAAACCCTGCCGCAGTATCGGCCTCGCCCATACTGCGGAGCACGGCGGCAACCAATTCGGCATCGCCGGGCAAACCGCGCATCCTGGAGATCGCGACAACTTCGGTGATCAGATCCTCGAACTGCTTCTGCGTAAGCCACTTCTGGGTTCGATATCGATAGATCAAAGCCTGCGCGTCCACAGTCAGGCAGGACTGTTCTGCGGGACTCAAAACTCGTATCATGCAGGCACATCCTTTCTCCTCGATCTTAAAAATCCGAAAAAACGCTTGATGACTGTCGGACATTTTAGCGTCCAATTTCCAATTGTCAAATTTGTAAAAGGAGCCGAAGGCAAAAACCTCCGGCTCCTTTTCGTTTGTCGTGAAAAGCTAAAGCTCCTGTCCCATCAGTTTTCTCATGCCGCCCAGGATCATTCTCTGCTCCACGCCCGCGACGAGCCGCCGCGTGTAGGCGACCGTGTCGGGATTCACGCTCATGCTGTCGATGCCTTCGCGCACCAGGAACTCGGCGAAGTCGGGATAGAGCGACGGCCCCTGACCGCAGATCGAGCACGTGATTCCCTGTTTGTGCGCCGCATGGATCAGCGTCTTGATCGCATTTTTCACGGAAGGATCGCGTTCGTCGAAGTAGCCCATGTTGTTGAGGATGCCGGAATCGCGGTCGACGCCCATGACCAGCTGAGTCAGGTCGTTGCTGCCGATGCTGAAACCGTCGACCAGCCGGGCGAACTCTTCCGCCTGGAAGACGACCGCCGGCACTTCGGCCATGATCCAGATCTTGAAGGATTTATTCTGGATCAAACCTTCGGAAGCCATGATCTCCTTCACGCGGGCCACTTCCCACGTCGTGCGCACAAAGGGAAGCATGACCCAGACGTTGATCAGGCCGAACTCGTCGCGAACTTTCTTGATGGCCTTGCACTCGAGGCGGAACCCTTCTTCGTAGGCCGGCGAGATATAACGGGAGACGCCGCGCCAGCCGATCATGGGGTTGTTCTCTTCCGGTTCCACTTCGCCGCCCTCGAGCCCGCGGAACTCGTTGGTGCGGAAGTCGCTCATGCGCACGACCAGAGGCCGGGGATAAATGGCCTGCGCCACGGTCGTGATGGCCTCGCTCATGTCGTTGATCAGCACTTCGCCGCGCCCCGTGCGCAGCAAATACATGGGATGCACGCCGATATGCGAGAAGATGAACTCGGTGCGCATCAGGCCGATGCCGTCGAACGGCAGGCGGCTGTATTTGCCGATGATCGAAGCGTCGCCCAGGTTCATGTAGATCTTCGTGCCCGTGATCGGAGCGGCCTCCGCAAGGACTGCCGCCGACTGTTTCGCGGCCGCGCCCTCGGCGACGGGCGAATGAATGTCCTGATCCGAAGAGAGGTTGACATTGCCGCGGTAGACGACGCCGCGGGTGGCGTCGACGGTGATCTCCATGCCTTCCGTCAGGACTTCGGTGCCGTTTTTGCTGCCGACGATGCAGGGGATCCCCAGTTCGCGGGAAACGATGGCCGCGTGACAGGTGCGTCCGCCCTCGTCGGTGACGACCGCGCAGGCTTTTTTCATGGCCGGGACCATGTCGGGATTGGTCATGCCCGTCACCAGCACGTCGCCGTCCTTGACGCGGGCGATCTCCTGAAGCGAATCGATGCGCACCACACGCCCGTGGGCGATTCCGGGCGAGGCCGCCAGTCCGCGCACAAGCACCGTTAGAGTTTTCTGATCCATGATCGTGTTCTCCTTTTTGGCGGGTTCCGCTTTCAGGGTCGTGACCGGACGAGCCTGAAGGATGTAGAGTTTTTTCGTGTCCCTGTCCTGTCCCCATTCGATGTCCATGGGAACGCCGTAATGCGCCTCGATGGCCTTGCCGGCCTCGGCCAAGCGTCGGACTTCTTCGACGCTCATGCAGCGGGAGCTGACCGCGGCCGGTCCCAGATAATCGGCGACGTTCACGGTGGCGGTGCCGCCGGCCTTTTCCTTGTCGACGATCATGATCTTTTTGTCGGCGATGGTGACGTCCAGCTCGGTAAGCGTCTCCTTGTCGAGAATGAACTCGTCGGGCGAGACCGCCCCCGACACGACCGCTTCGCCCAGCCCCCAGCTGGCGTTGATCATCAGCTGGCCGCGCTCGTTCGTGATGGGGTTGGCGGTGAACATCACGCCGGATTTTTCGCTGGCCACCATCTTCTGCACGACGGCGCACAGCGAAACGCTGAAATGATCGTAATTCTGCTTCTGGCGGTAATACGTCGCGCGAGCCGTCCAGAGCGAAGCCCAGCATTGCCTCACATGATCCACGACCGACGGGGCCCCGATCACGTGGAGGTAGGTGTCCTGCTGCCCGGCGAACGAGGCGTCGGGCAGGTCTTCCGCGGTGGCGGAGCTTCTGACGGCGACGTCGGGATCTTTCAGCCCCACCTTATCCGCCAGTTTTTCGTAGGCTTCGACGATCTGCTTTTCGATGGAAGCGGGAATCGGCGCTTTCTGGATCAGAGCCCGGATCGTTTCCGTCCTCTGCTGGAGCGCCGCCGTATCTTCAAAATCCAGGTCCTTGAGAAGGTCCGAGATCTGCGCGTTCAGGCCGTTCTCCTTGATAAAACGCGCATAGGTTTCGGCAATCACGCAGAATCCGGGAGGAACGGGAGCGCCGGTCGAGGTCAGCTCGCCCAGGTTAGCCCCCTTGCCGCCCACAACAGGAATATCATCTTTGCGTATCTCTTCAAACCACTTAATTGCATTGTAGTTTTCCATCGGCGCAGCCTCCAAAAATTAAGATATTTATTGCTTGAAACCGGGTGTATCCCGCCTGATGAGAGCCCATCACCCCAGCAGAGCGGGGCACCCCTGCTCACGAAGATAGTCCAGAACGACCTGAGCCGTCTCCTCCAAGGCGCGGCCCGTCACGTCGATCGCTTTGATCTGCAGGCGCTCCATAATACGGCGCGCGTAATCGAGCTCGGCTTTGACGCGTCCTTCTTGGGCGTAAAAAGCTTTATCGGGATCGAGACCGATGATTTGCAGCCGTTCCCGGCGAATCTTGCGCAGCGCTTCGGGCTGGATGATCAGGCCGATGATGCGGCCGTGCGGCAGAGTGAAAAGCTCATCCGGCGGCGCCAGTTCCGGGACGAGCGGGACATTGGCGGTGCGGATGCCTTTGTTGGCCAAATACATCGACAGAGGCGTCTTGCAGGTCCGCGAAACGCCCACGATGACCAGTTCGGCCTCCGGCAGGAGGTTGGGGTTGGCGCCGTCGTCGCAGGTGCTCGAAAACTCGAGGGCCTTGACGCGGCGGAAATAGGCTTCGTCAAGCTTGTGCTGCGACCCCGGCGTCCCCTTGGGAGGAATTCCCAGCCGTGCCGAGATCGTATCCAGCGTCGGACCGATCAGGTCGATGACCTTCAGGCCCATCTCCCCCGCGTAACGCATCAGGGCCTCGCGCACCGACTGCGCCACCAGAGTGCAGACGATGATCGCCTTGTTTTCCTTCGCCTGCCAGCAGATGTTGATCAGCTTGTCGATCGTATCAACCGTGCGGAAACGATGCAGCGCCACGACGTGCCGCGCCTCATCGAACTGGCGCAGCGCGGCGCGCGTCACGCTTTCGGCGGTTTCGCCCGTAAAATCGGAAACGATGAAGATCTCCAGCTTCACACCGTTTTGTTCGGCTTCAGAAGAGAAAAGTTCGTAACTGTCCGTACTCATCGGTCTTCCCTCGGCTTTCTAATGTGGAACCGCTCTCCAGCGTCCGCCCCCTGAAGTATAAATAAGCGACTGAACCTGAAGTCCCGAAATCAAGCGCATCAATTCTACCGCGGCAATACCGGTTCTCTTTGAGATCTGATCCAGCGTCAGGTCCCCCTGATCGGCAAGACAGTCCAGAACCCGCCGTTCATCGTCGCCGAGTTCCAGTGGAGCAAACAGATCGAGCTGCCCGAAATGGCTGACATGATCGACGAAATCCGCCACATTGACCAACGGCGAAGCGCCGTCGAGGATCAAGCGATTGCTGCCCTCGCAGACCCGTTCGTCGATCCGCCCCGGCACCGCCCACACGTCGCGCCCCATTTCCATGGCCAGCCGCGCCGTGATCATCGCGCCGCCTTTGAGCGGCGATTCCACAACGATCAACGCTTTCGACAGCCCCGCGATGATGCGGTTGCGGCGGGGAAAACGCCAGGCGCGCCCCACAGTGCCCAGAGGGTATTCGCTGAGCAGCGCGCCGCGGCGCAGGATATTGTCGAAAAGCTCGTCGTGTTCCGGCGGCCAGACGACATCCACGCCCGTGCCCAAAACGGCCACGGTCGTCCCGTCGTTTTCCAGCGCGCCGCCGTGAGCGGCGCCGTCGATGCCGCGCGCCCCGCCGCTGACGACGGTCATTCCCGCGCGCGACAGCGCGCTGCCGATCAGGGCGGCGACTTTGAACCCGTAAGGGGTGCAGCGACGCGTTCCTACGACTGAATACGCCGACTCGAAATCCGGCAAATTCCCTTTTGCGTAAAGCACCAGCGGCGGTTCGGTGATGTCGCGCAAACGAAACGGGTATCTCTCATTACTGTACCATGAAATTAAAAAAATACCAGCGTTTTCCGCGCGCTCGATCTCCTTTTTGTGCCAGTTTTCCCGAGCCAATTTTTTCAATTTCTCGGCGCCGCGCTGAGAAACGATTTCGCCGTGGCGCAGCTTTTCAACGATTCTTTCCGGTCCGTCGGAGAGATCCACGTGCTGGAGCGCGTTTGCCGAAAGTCCTTCGCACCCGTTCAGCCAGACGCACAATTCCAGTTCGTTCATTCCAGCACTCCCGAATCTCTGTAGGCCAGCGCTTCGGCGACCGCGCGGTCATCCACGTTTCGCTCCCCCGCGAGGTCGGCGATCGTGCGGGCGACGCGCAGGACGCGGCTCAAGCCCCGGCCGGAAAGCCGCAGGCGTTCGGCCATCGCGGTCAGGTATCTTCGCGCCTCGGCGCTCAAGCCTATTTCGCACCGCAGCATCTTCTCGGACAATTCCGCGTTGCACTCCGCGCCGACGCGTTCTTTGCGCTCCCATTGCCGCTTTCGGGCTCTTAGGACTCGGGCGCGGATTTCCGCGCTGCTTTCCCTGGGAGTTCCTCCCAGTTCGAGCAGTTCTTGCGGCGTCAAACGCGGCACCGAGACGTAGAGATCCACTCGGTCCAGCATCGGACCGGAGAATTTTCTTTTATAGCGCTCCAGTTCCTGACTGCTGCAGCGGCACTGCTCGAGCGGATCGCCGCGCCAGCCGCAGGCGCACGGATTGGCCGCCAGCACGAGCAAGACCCGGCTCGGGTACGTGACGCTGCCCGCCGCCCGGTTCACCGTGATGAAACCGTCTTCCAGCGGCTGACGCAACGCCTCGATCAGATCCCGGCGAAACTCCGTGAATTCGTCGAGGAACAGCACGCCGCGGTGCGCAAGGCTCACTTCGCCGGGGCGGATATCGCTGCCGCCGCCGCAGATGGAGACGGTGCTCGCGGTATGATGAACTTGTCGGAAAGGACGGCGTCGGTCGACGGGGGCCGACAGACCGACGGCGCTCCGGATCAGCAGAGTTTCGAGAAACTCGTCGTCGGACAGCGGCGGCAAAATGCCCTGCAAGGCGCGCGCCATCAGCGTCTTGCCGCTGCCCGGAGAGCCGACAAGCAAAATGTTGTGATGGCCGGCCGCCGCGATTTCGAGAGCTCTTCTCGCGATCATCTGTCCCTTCACGTCCGCGAAATCCGGTTCGACGGCGTTCAACTCCGAAGGCGGCATGTTCTTGACGACTCGGCTCAACTCTTTCTCGTGACGCAGAAAGAGCAAAAGATCTTTCAGCGTCGGCACGCTGTACGCCTCAACGCCGTCGACCAGCGCCACTTCCGCGGCGTTGCCTTCGGGACAGAAAAGCGGCAGGGCCAGCGAACGCGCCAGCATCGCCGCAGGGACCGCGCCCCGGACGGGACGCACCCGTCCGTCCAGCGCCAGTTCGCCCATATAAATCGCCGCGCCGGGCGGAGAACAATATTCCTTCTCGCAGGCCAGAGCCACCGCGATCGGCAGATCGAGCAGACTCCCCTCCTTGGGCAGATCGGCCGGAGCGAGATTGACGGCGATGCGGCCGTAAATGGAGATATCCAGCTCGCGTAGCGCCGCGCGCACGCGTTCGCGCGATTCGCGCACCGCCGCGTCGGGCAGCCCCACGACCGAAAAGGAGAACATCCCCGACGTGATCTCCGATTCCACTTCCACCGGCAACGCTTCGATGCCGCGCAGCGTGATGCCTTGTATTTCAGCAGCCACGGTCATCCGCTCCTTCCATTTCCAGATATCTGAGCCACCGCAAATGCCAGCGTTCATGATCCACGTCGACGCTGACCAGATCCATCCGCCATTCGCCGCGCCACCGACGCCGCAGCGTATAGAGCTCGGCGCCGCGGACCAGGCGTTTCCATTTCAGCGGTCCGATCGAATCCTGCGCCGACATGACGGGATTTTTGCGCCGGCAGCGCACCTCCACAAAGACGAGCACGTTCCCTTCCAGAGCGATCAGATCCAGCTCGGAGAAGCGTTCTCTGACGTTGCGTTCCAAAATCTTCAGCCCTCGCGCTTGCAAAAAAGCGGCGGCCAGTTCCTCAGCCCACCGGCCGACGGCCGCGCGCTGCTTCGCCAGAAAAAAAGCCCGCTCGGCCTGCGTCAGGATACCGCTCTCGGTATCTTTCGCAGGCCGCGCAGGCTTCAGCAGCCGGCCGATCCGCTCTTTAAGATTCAACGTGAGTTGTCTCATGACAGCGCCTCTTGTAAAGAAATGGGGATTCGCAGGAAGGTTACCTCCAGGAAAAACTTCTTCTATGAATCGGCGTTGGCCCCAGTTCGGCAATCGCGCGGCGATGCGCCTCGGTCCCGTAACCTTTGTGCCGGGCAAAGCCATAATCGGGATAGATACCGTCGTAGACCGTCATCACGCGGTCACGAAGCACTTTGGCGACGACGGAAGCCGCGGAAATCTGCGGATAGATATCGTCGCCGCCGACGACCGCCTGCTGATAGACGTTCAGGCCGGGGATCTCCTGGTTGCCGTCGACGATCACGCCGTCGACGTCAAGCGGGAGCCTTTCGACCGCACGGCGCATCGCCCACAAAGTCGCCCGCAGGATGTTCAGCCGGTCGATCCGTTCGGCCGGCGCCGACGCGGCGCGCCAGACGACGTTCAGTTCGAGCATGCGCGCCAGTACTTTTTCGCGCCGCGGCGGCGTCATTTTTTTCGAGTCGCGGAGCCCCAGACCGACCAGTTCTTCCCGCTGCGCTTCCGTCAGCACGACCGCCGCCGCCACGACGGGACCGGCCAGAGGGCCTCGCCCCGCTTCGTCGACCCCTGCCAGAATCACTCGTCTTCATCCCCATCTTCCGGCGCCTGAAGTCTTTCGGCCGCCGGCATCGTCGGACTCTCCAGCGAAAGATTGCCCAGCTTCCCCGTGGAGAACGATTCGAGAAAACGCCGGCCGGCGAGCGTATAATCGACCATCCCGCCGCTGACGAGACAGCCCAATCGGCGTCCGACGGCTTCGAGAACGGCCGCCGTGTCTTCCGGGTCGGCGGGGACGCCCCACTTCTCTTCGATAAAATGCCAGAGCCCCTGCCGCTGCAGATAATCGATCAAAGAGCAGGCGACCGTGTCGTAGCCGCCGATCACGTCCGCCTTGGAACAGCCGAGCCAGGCCAGGGCCCTTTGGACGGCCGCGCCCGAGCGCGGATCGAGGATGCCGGGCGAATCGACGACCAGAAAATCGCCGCCGCGGTACCAGGAAACGCCGCGGGTGATGCCGGGGATGCCGCCGACCGGCGCGGATTTTTTGCCGATCAGCAAATTCAGCAGCGCCGATTTGCCCACGTTGGGGATCCCCACGACCGCGACCCGCAGCTCGCGATATTTGGGCTTGCAGCGCGTGAAGGCCTGCTTCAAAGGCGCGATCTGCCGTGACAGCAGATCGAACGCCCACGCCTCGCGCCTGTTATTTTTATAATGACCGAGCCATTGCGCCGTGATGTCCTTGTCCGCCAGATCCCGTTTGGTCATGACGATCCAGACGGGCCGGCGCCGCGCAAATTTTTTCGTCAGCGGCGACGCGGTCAGCTCGGGGGCGCGCGCGTCGCGGACCTCGACGATCACGTCGAGCTTGTCGAGAAGTTCTTCCAGCTGCCGGGTGCCCTTGGCCATGTGGCCGGGGAACCACGCCGTCCTGCCCGCCATTATTTTACCAGCCCGATCCTGCTCAGCGGCCAGTAGCGCAGGATCACGGGACCGCGGATATTCTGTTCGGGCACGTAGCCCCAATAACGGCTGTCGGCCGAGTTCGGACGGTTGTCGCCGAGCGCGATGTACGACTTTTCGGGCACGACGACCGGCGCATGATTGTACGTGTCGCGGAACGTCACGTAGGGTTCGTCGACTTTCCGGTCGTTGATCCAGACGACGCCGTTCCGTACCTCGAATTTATCGCCGGGCAGGGCGATCAGGCGCTTCACGTAATCGACGCCGGGATCTTTGGGATACTTGAAGACAAAGATGTCCCGCGGCGCGGAGAACGGAGCAGATATTCGAATTTGCAGACCAGAACGCGATCTCCCTCAAGGAGCGTGGGAAGCATCGAACCGCTGGGGATCCAAAAAGCCTGGATGACGAACGTCTTCAGAAGCAGGGCCAGGACGACCGCCCAGATCACGGTCTCCAACGTTTCGCGAAGCCACGCCGCGGGAATCATCTTTTCCCAAAGTCTCACGGCGGGAGCGATCAAATTCTCCCACCATTCCCTGATCACCATACCATTACCTCCAGACAGAAAGTTCTTCTTCAAAAGTAAACATCTTACCGAGAGCTTGTCCGCGTGAGCAAACCGCGCAGGGACAGCTTCAAAGACTCGCCGGTGTTTTTGCCGCCCGCTTCGCAGGCCGTGACGGTAAATGCCGGCGTGATCGTATGCGTCTGCCAGCGATACGTGAAATTCCGACGATCCACATTCAGACGCCAGCGCACCTGCACGTTCGCGCTGAACTTCTCTCCTGCCGCGCTGCCCGAATGTCTGCCGAGCCAGCGCAGCGTCATGAAATGCGGCGCGGACAAATCCGAGGGCATGTAAACGCTCAGATAAAAACTGCATCGCCAGCGGTCAGCCCGGGCTATGGCCGAATCGAGCCACTGCATCAGATCGTCCATGTCCCTCCTGGCCAGGTCCTGGACGGATTCGGTGCGCAGCGTATTGAAAAGTCCCGCCGAAAGCGTGAGGACGATCGCCATGCCGATCAAGACTTCCGCGAGAGAAAAAGCTTTCCGCCGCCGTCCCCGCGTCATTTTTCCCCAGCCGCTTCGCCCGAACCTCTATATTCCGGGACGATCTTCGCAAGAGACGACGCGATCTCAGGCTCCCCGAGAAGCGTTTCGATTTTGCCAAGCATCCCTGTGATCTCGGCGCGTCCTTCTTCAGAGATTTTCGCGCAGAAAATTTTCGAGTGCGAGGTCGCTTCCACGTGTTTCTCATCGTAAAAAAGTTCTTCAAAGAGCTTCTCGCCCGGACGAATGCCGGTATACGCGATCCTGACATCGCGGTCCGGCTCGTAACCGTTCAGACGAATCAGCGTCCGGGCGACTTCGGCGATATTGACGGGTTTTCCCATGTCCAGGACGTAAATCCGCCCAGGCGAACCGATGGCCGCCGTCTGCAGAACCAGCCCGGCTGCCTCCGGGATCAGCATGAAATAGCGGACCATCCGCGGATGAGTCACCGTTACGGGGCCGCCCGCCGCGATCTGGCGCTCGAACTTGGGAACAACGCTGCCGCGGCTGCCGAGAACGTTGCCGAAGCGTACCGCCATGTAAGCCGTCTGCGGATAATCCTTCTGCAGTTCCATCAAGGCCATCTCGGCGATCCGCTTGCTGGCCCCCATGACGCTGCTCGGGTTGACCGCCTTGTCCGTGGAAATCATCACAAAACGTTTCGTCTCGTATCTGCCGGCCATTCTGCCGAGAATCCACGTGCCGAGCGCGTTGGTACGGATCGCCTCGCGGGCGTTGCATTCCATCAGCGGCACATGTTTGTGGGCCGCCGCGTGAAAAACGATGTCCGGACGCCACCGAGAAAAAACTTCTTCCATCGCCCTTTCATCAGCGACGTCGGCAATCACCGGCACAAGTTCGGTCTGGCACGCCCTTTCCCGCAATTCCTCCAGCAGCGTGTAAATCGAGAACTCGCCGTGGCCGAGCAAAACCAGCGCCGCGGGCGCGTAAGGCAGAATCTGGCGGACGATTTCGCTGCCGATCGAGCCTCCCGCACCGGAAATCAAGACCGTCCGCCCGTGGAGAAGCTGACCGATCTGTTCGGCATCGAGGCTGACGGGCTCCCGGGGCAGCAGATCCTCGAGGCGGACCTTGCGCAATTTGTTCAGAGAGACCGTGCCGTCCGCAAGTTCCTGCAGCGAAGGCAGAATACGCACGGAACTCTTCAGGGACAGAAGTCCGTTCAGGAGATCGCGGACTCTGCAAGCCGGAGCGGAAGGCAGCGCCACCCAAACGTCGCTGATCCGCTCGGCCCCGACAATGCCGATCAGCTCGCGGAGCGTCCCAAGGACGGGAATGCCGGCGATCGTCTTTTTCAATTTGGCCGGATCGTCATCGAGAAAGCCGACGACGTTGAAGTCAGAATCATGTCGTTTCAGGTCGCGAGCCAAAAGCACGCCCGCCTCCCCGGCGCCGACGATCAGCGTTCTCCTCCGCGGATTCCCGTTGTGTTCCTGCAAGGTCAGCCGCCATGAGAGGCGCGACAGCGTCAGGAAGGCAAAACCGCAGAGGAACAGCATTCCCATAACGCTCCGCGGCACCACGAACGGGACGTCGGTCCCAACATACAGCCCGATCAGCACGGCGCAGGCCGGCAGATAGGCTTTCAGCAGGATCAGAAGTTCTTCGATGCTCGTCTGCAGCCAGTAGACCCGATAGACTCCGCCGGCATAAAACGAAAACATGACGGCCGCAACGTAAAGCGGCCCCGCCTCGAAGATCCCATAAGCCGCCGCATGTTCCAAAAAGATCGAGAATCTCAAGGCGTAACTCACGTACACCGCCAGGCTCAGCAGAAGCGCATCGACCAGGGCCACGCAGCCGTTCCGGGCACCCAGGCTGCGCCACGCCCCGACGATCTGAAGGCCAAAATTCTCCACTTCCGTTCCCCTCCTGAGCCGGCTCCTCTTAACGGTTTTTCTTCAAAATCCGGTTCTCGGCCCCATCGTCCTTAAGGAATAATAAGTCCGCTGCCCGACTTTTTGCCGCTCATGCGTTCGAGCCGCTGCAAATCGGCGGCAGAAGCCACGTCGAGACGAGGTTTCTTTTCCTCTTCCTCGATCATCGCCTTCACCTTCGCCTCGTAATCCTTCATGTTCTTCCGAATGGCCTCGGCATCGTTCTTGATCCAGACGATCATGTTGTCCGCGATCGATTTGAGCGCTGCATCGTCAGGCATCTCTTTGATGGCGCCAAGGTCGAGGAGCAGTTTGTGCTCGTCTTTCACCGACTGGACAAGGTCATCGTCCGTCAAAAGCCCCTTTTTATAAAGAGCGCGCGCCAGGATGTTGAACTTGCTCTTCATGTTTTCGTTGGCCACCGCCATGGCGTCCACGCGCGAAAGAAGCATGGACAGCACTTCATCGAGACTGATCTGCATCGCCATTTTTACCACATACCTTTCATGAAATTTATGCGTGTTTAAACGTTGAAACGGAATTCCACCACGTCGCCATCCTGCATGACATACTCTTTCCCTTCAAGACGGAGCAGCCCCTTGGCTTTCGCCTCGGCGATCGAGCCGCAGGCGATCAGATCGTCATAGCCGACGATCTGGGCGCGGATAAAACCGCGCTCGAAATCGCTGTGAATCGTGCCCGCCGCCTGCGGAGCCAAAGTTCCTCTGCGAATCGGCCAAGCGCGCGATTCCTTTTCTCCCGCCGTCAAGAACGAGATCAGCCCCAGCAGACGGTATCCCGCGGAAATCAGACGGTCCAGCCCGGCTTCCTTCAGCCCGAGAGCTTCGAGATACTCCGCCTTTTCAGCATCGGCAAGCTCGGCGATCTCCGCTTCGATCTGAGCGCATATCGTCACGAACTCCGCCCCTTCGGCCTTCGCATGGTCGCGGACCACCTGAGCGTACTCGTTCAACGCCGCCACGCCGATTTCATCCTCGGCGATATTGGCCACATAGAGCATCGGCTTGTCGGAAAGGAGATTCAGACCGCGAAGATACTGCTTTTCTTCATCGTTCAACGCAAGGGTGCGCACCAGTTTGCCGGCTTCGAGCGTTTCCTTCGCCCGACGCAGCAGTTCGAGGTTGGGTGCCAGCTTTTTGTCGGCTTTCGCCAGTTTCTCCAGTTTGGCGAGGTTCCGTTCCACCATTTCCAGGTCGGAAAGGATCAGCTCCAGTTCAATGGTCTCGATGTCGCGGGCCGGATTCACGGAGCCGTCCACGTGGACGATGTTGGGGTTCTCGAAGCAGCGCACCACCTGGACGATGGCGCTGGCCTCGCGGATATTGGCGAGAAATTTGTTCCCCAGCCCTTCTCCCTTGCTGGCGCCGCGCACAAGACCGGCAATGTCGTAAAATTCGACGACGGCGGGGGTGATTTTCACCGAGTGGAACATATCGGAAAGGACTTTGAGACGCGGATCGGGTACTTCCACCACGCCGACGTTGGGTTCGATCGTGCAGAAAGGATAGTTCGACGCGTCCGCCCCGGCGGCTGTGATGGCATTGAAAAGAGTGCTCTTGCCCACGTTCGGCAGACCTACAATACCTAATTTCAACGACGATCCCTCATTTCAAATTTGATGAAGATGAACAGGCAAACCGCAAAAAATCATACGCAAAGGATTTCCCGGAGTACGGCGCAGAGTTTCCCCGTGTCACATGCACTGAACATTTTACATCGGATTCTTATTATTTTCACTGCTGAAAATCGGCGAGGTAAATTTTCAGAGTAAATGCAACCTCGTCAAAGTAAATGCGACGGGGTTGCATTTACTTTGACAGGACAAAAGCAGCAAGCAGTCATTACGAACACATAATAACGATCAAGATTGCGCTAACGGAACAAATTCAAGGGGATGAAAAGCTGTTACGAGGAAATTGTCCGAAAAAAGTGCATACAAAAGTGATCCTCAACTGAAAGCAAAATTTTCAGTTCAGAGTTAATGCAATCAAGAAATTAAAAAGGAGCCGTTATTTACCGGCGATAGGTACGGCCTTCACGACATTTTTTATCCACCTTCATGTTATTTCTTTTTCCCTTTCTCTTCTTAAAACGGACAGCTCGGGGCAAGTCTATTTTCCGTGCCTCTAAAATACCCGAAAGCAGGAGCCGTCTGGCGGTACTTTCAGAACAGGGAACAGTATCTCGATTATTACGGATAATATGATAGAGAGACTGCCCCTGTTTGATGAGAGGAGAGAAAAAAGAATCAATATCTGCAAGCTCGGCATCGGAGATATTGAAGCCTTCACGAGCCTCATGCAAAGTTTTCTCGTAAGAGTCATTTGCAGATTTAGCAGAATAGATCCGTTTTTTTAAAGTGCAGCGGTGACGGTTGGGGCAGCCGTTACAGACATACGGAGGAACCGAAAGCTGCGGGCAGACCTCCTCCTTAAAGTCAGGACACATCGTATTACATCTTGAGCACCGGAAACACAGTGAACGGCATTTCGGAGAGGTGTTACAAAGGGAAGTAACGGAGCAGTCATACCGGTGAAGGCAGCAGTTTGCTGTCCGGCCATAACAGCCTTTGAAGACAGTCTCTGCATGTTTTCTGATCTCTCTGGAGATCGTACTCGGCGACTTCAGAACTGTTGAGGCAATACTTCTGAGAGATTCTCGCCGGTTGAGGGCGCTTTCAATGGCTTTTCTTTCAGCCAGAGTCAAATGTTTGTTCATGATGATGAACTCCTTTCCGAGATCTGTTGTCTCGTAAGAAAGGTCTTTCATCAATTCAGACTAAATGCAAGCTCCTTTTAATTCAGATTTAATGCAACGGGGTACCGGATGTTGCGTTGCATTTACCTTGAAGAATTTCACAGATTCGGCAAATCGCGCAACTTTTCAAATTGGCGCTTGACACTTCTTCACCGCAGGGCTATAATGCCCAATGTCTTAAACGGGACGTAGCGCAGCCTGGCTAGCGTACCTGAATGGGGTTCAGGTGGTCGGAGGTTCGAATCCTCTCGTCCCGACCAGAAATTTCCAGCGGATGCCTCCGGCATCCGCTTTTTTCATAATCCGGGATTCGACCATGACACACACTTTCAACAACAAAATCAGCCTTGGGCAGAATTTCCTCAACAATCCCGCAGTCGCGCGCCGCTGCCTCGAAGCGGGCGCGCTCAATCCCGCGGACGTCGTTCTCGAAGTCGGCCCGGGGCAGGGAGCGCTCACCCGGGAGCTTTTGCAAAGCTCCTGCCGCTTCGTGCACGCGCTGGAGATCGACCGGCGGCTCGCGCCGTGGCTGGAACCGCTCCGGACCAGGCACCCCGACCGTTTCAAGATTTCCTGGGGCGACGCGCTGTCCGTCGATTTAAGGCAGCTTTCCCCGCTTCCCACCAAGGTCCTGGCCAACATCCCCTACAACATCACGACCGACCTGATCTGGAAAATCCTCGCCGAGCTGGGGCCGAACCGCCTGGAACGGCTGATCCTTCTGGTGCAAAAAGAAGCCGCCGACCGCCTGAACGCGCCTCCGGCAACAAAAGGGCGGTCGCCGCTCGGGATCACGCTGGAACAGATGGGCGCGGTCAGGACGCTCATGAAAGTCTCGCCCGGCTCTTTCAATCCGCCGCCCAAAGTCTGGTCGGCGCTCATCTCAATCGCTCTTACAAAAAACTTCGACCTCGCCGCTTCCCCTCTGTGGCGGCGACTTCTGGCTGCGGCTTTTGCCCAGCGCCGCAAAAAGCTCGTCAACAATCTTGCGGCCGCCGGCTGCGACAAAAGCAGGCTCCCCGCAATTTTTGCGGCGGCCGGGATCGGCCTCGCGGCCAGGGCCGAAGAGCTGACCGCGCCCCAATGGCGCGCCCTTTTCCAGGAATTTGCAGCGGCCGAAAATTGAAGCCCGTACATACGAAGACGCGCGATGATCCGGGATCATCGCGCGTCCTGTTCGTTATCGGCTCCTTATTTTTCCGCGGACGGCCGCCGTTCGTTCAGCCAGGCTTCGATGGCGGCGACGAAGCGTTCGCCGTACTCCGCGGCCTTGCGCTCGCCGACGCCGGAAACTTCGAGGAATTCGTCGATGCTCCGCGGCATTTTTTCGCTCATGTCGGTCAGCGCGGCGTTCGTGAACACCATAAAGGCGGGCACGCCTTTGGCGCGGGCGATCTCGAAGCGCAGCGACTTGAGCCGCTCGTAAAGTTCCGGCTGAGAAGCGGATGTCATCTGCGCCTGCATGCGCTTCTTCTTTTCGCTGCGGGCGGCCCGGCTCTCGATCTGCGGCAGCGGCGCCGCGATATTTCTGCGGTCGCGCAGCACTTCCGCGGCCCGTTCGCCCAGGATCAGCCGCGGATACTGGCCCCCGGAACTGGCCAGATATTTTTCCTGCATCAAATAGAAGATAATGTCGCGCAGACGCCGCTCGGAAACGTCCGCCATGATGCCGTACGTCGTCAGCCCGTCGAGGCCGTTCTCGTGCAGTTTGGCCGCTTTGCTGCCGCGCAGCACGTCCATGATGACTTTGACGCCCCAGGCTTCATGGGCGCGCTTCACGCAGGAGAGGATCTTCTGCGCGTCGATCGTGACGTCGACCTGTTCGAGAACTCTCTGGCAGTTGCCGCAGTTGTCGCAGCGCGACGGCGGCTCTTCGCCGAAGTACTTCAGAATATAGGCGCGCAGACAGCCGGAAGTAAAGCAGTAATCGATCATGCCTTTCAGACGGAGTCGCGCCAATTCCTGCAGTTCGCTCTGGTTCCGGTCGCCCGGCGCGGAATTTTCGCCCATGTGTTCGATGAAGAAAAGCTGCGTGCGCACGTCCTGCGCGCCGTAGAGCAGGATGCACCGTGCCGGTTCGCCGTCGCGGCCGGCCCGACCCGCTTCCTGATAGTAACTTTCCATGTCGCCGGGCATGTTGTAGTGGACGACGTAGGAAACGTTCGACTTGTCGATGCCCATGCCGAAGGCGTTCGTCGCTACCATGACGCCGACGCGGTCGTTGATGAAGTCGTCCTGGCTGCGCGAGCGCTCGGCGTCGTCGAGCCCGGCGTGGTAGCGCGCGGCGGGAATGTTTCGGTCCCGAAGCATCTCGCATATTTCGTCCACGTTCTTCCGCGTGGCGCAGTACACAATCCCGCTGCGCCCGGAAAAGTCCTTGACGATGCGCAGCAGCTCCGCCCGGCGCTCGGACGGATGGCGCACTTCGTAAAAGAGATTCTTCCGGTCGAATCCCGTCACCACTTTGTACGGGCGTTCCAACCCCAGCAGGTCGACGACGTCTTCCCTGACTTCCGCCGTCGCCGTGGCCGTAAAGGCGCCGAGCACAGGACGTTTCGGCAGTTCGGAAATAAACGCCTTCACGTCCAGATAACTGGGTCGGAAATCCTGCCCCCATTTGGAGACGCAGTGCGCCTCGTCGACCGTCACGTAATCGAGCGGCGCGCTCCGCGCGAACTGCAGAAAGCCACCCGTCAGCAAACGCTCGGGAGCGACGTAGATGATCTTGTACTGCCCGGCAGCCGCCCGACCGAGGACGACGCGGATCTGCGCCGGCGTCAGCGAGCTGTTGATATAAGCGGCCTTGACTCCCATCTGTACGAGAGACATGACCTGGTCTTTCATCAGCGACACCAGCGGTGAGACGACCAGCGAGACGCCGCGCCCCAGAAGCGCCGGGATCTGGTAGCAGATGGACTTTCCCGCGCCGGTCGGCATCACGGCGAAAGTGTCCCGCCCGCCGATCAGCGCGTCGATCGTTTTTTCCTGGCCGGGGCGAAAGGAAGAGTAGCCAAAGTACCGTTTCAGGATTTTCAGCTTTTCGTCCACCGTTTTTCCGCCTCCGCTTCAAATGGTCTTCACGCCTATTCTACACCAGATATGAAAAAGGGGAGGCCCGTCGCGGGCCTCCCCTTTTCGCATTCAGTGCTGATCGTCTAAAACTCCCACGTCGCTTCCGGGGTTCGCCGCGCGCATCATCCTCTTGATCAGGTAGGCGCGGCTGATATAGCCTTCCATCACGCCGTCTTTGAGGACGGGAGCGACCTTGATGTGCCTGCGGATCATTTCCGCCGCGACGACGAAATCCGTCTCGTCAACATCGAAGGCGACGCAGCCGCGGTGCATGATGTCTTTCACCAGCTTTGCGCCGGCCGCGGCCAGACGCGCGGAGAACTGCCCGTAATCGGGAAGGAACGCCGAAGAGGGCAGCTTGGAGACATAATCCGGCAGCGCGGATTTGATGATGTCCTCTTCGCTGACGAAACCGAGGACATGACAATCCTCGTCGAGCACCGGGAGCCCTGTCATGTGATGCCGCAAAAGCGTTTCGATCGCTTCCGCCACGGTGTTCTCCTCGTGCAGCGCCGTGAGGTCGCGGTCCATCAACTCGCCGATTTTCACGATACTCAGCCCCTTTAACGATCGATTTTGAATGGTGTTCCCCGCACCATGATTCTACGACAATTTGCAGATCACGTACACCGCCGCGGAAGAAATGAACAGAGAGATCAACACGACGCGCAGACCGATCTTCATGAAATACCCGAAGGAAATGCCGACGTTGTTTTTCACGGCCAGATCGGCCATCACCGCATTGGCGGCCGCCCCCAGATAGCTGCCGTTGCCCCCGAGACAGGCGCCCAAAGCCAGCGCCCAGTACAGCGGCGTCGCCGGCATGCCGGTCGCCGAAGCGATTTCCGCGACGACGTAGACGAAGATCGCCGCAAAGGCCGCGCTGTTGATGAAGATGCAGGCAATGCCCGAGACCCAAAGGATCCCCAGCGCCATCAGCAGCGGCGAGTCGGAGAAAAGCGACGCGATGCCGTGCGCTATGGCGGTGATCACGCCGGTAGCGCGCAGCCCGCCGCCCATGACGAAAAGCGAGACGAAGTAAATGATCGTCGTCCAGCCCACTTCGTCGCGGATGATCGCCGCGTCGTCGATGCCGGTGATGATCAGAAGCACGGCCGCGGCCGTCAGGGCCGAAACCGAGGGCTCGACGTCGATCTGCTTCTGCAGCACGAACGCGGCCAGGACGAAGGAGATGACGATCAGCGCCTTGGTCATCAGCCGCCGGTCGGTGATCAGCTTCGACTCGTCGACCTGGTTCAGGCGGGCCGTCGCCTCGGCGTCCACGGCGCTCAGCTCGGCGCGGTAGCGGCGCTCCATATACAGCGTGACGGCCGCCCAGACACCCAGGGCGACAGGCGTCATCACTCTGATGAAGTCATTGAACGAGAGTCCGGCGATGGAGCCGATGATCATGTTGGGCGGATCGCCGATCAGCGTCCCCGTGCCGCCGATGGTCGAGGCAAAGCTCTCCACCATCAGAAACGGAAGCGGTTTGAGGCCGATCAGATCGCAGAGCGACAATACAACCGGCGTCACCAGCAGGATCGTCGTGACGTTGTCGAGAAACGCCGAAAGGATCACCGTGATGAACGAGATCGACCAGAGGATCAGGCGCCCCCGGCCGCCGGTCACCTTCACGGCCTTGACGGCGATATACTGGAACACGCCGCACTTCGACAGAATCCCCACGACGATCATCATGCCCACGAGCAGACCGACCGTGTTGTGGTCGATCGCCGCGACGATTTGATCGCCGGAAAGAAGGCCGCTCAGCGCCATCACCGAGGCGCCCAGCAGCGTGGCGGTCGTCGACTTCACCTTGCCGCTGGCGATCGCGGCGATGACGCCGACAAAGATGGATAGCGCCGCCCAAGCTCTGATGTCCATGTATCATGCCTCCTGAGCGAAATGATAATGCCAAGGCGTTTTTCCCCCTCGGCCGGTTTCGCCGCTCCGGGGAACATTACGTTTGGATTGCATAGCGCAGTATAGCTCAACCCCAAAAAAACGCAAGGCAAATAGCACATAAACAACACATTGCAAGTTACAAGCCAGCCCCTTGAATTCATCGTGCGTACGCAAACGCCCCGATGCGAACGGCAAAAGCGTACCGACAGTCATAAAAACAGAACGAGAACGGCTTCTTCGGCCATTCCCGTTCTTCGGAGCGATCAGCTTTTGAACCAGATCCTTTTCATCAGCGCATAGGAAAGAGGGAGCAAATAGAGGTACGCGGCATACGGAAGAGCCCGCGCCGGGACTCCCAGCATCGCCAGCGGCACGGAACAGGCGATACACCACGGGATCAGCCCCGCCGTCACCACCGTCGAGTTGGCAATGTCCTGCGCCAGCTCCGCGCGACTGAGCCCCGCGCGTTCATAAGGGCTTTTCATCATTTGAGTCGTCATCATGATGCCGATCGTCTGATTGCAGAAAATCCCGTTGGCAATAACGCCGACCAGCGTCAACGCGGCAAAAGGACTCGTTCGGCGCATAAAGCCGACAAGGCGCCCCTGAAGGCCGTCGAGCATGTGCGTGCCGTCGAAAATCCCCGAATAGGTCCCGGAAATAAACAGGACGGCGCACATGTCGAGCATGGAACTCAGCCCGCCGCCGTTGAACAGCGCCGCCGCAGAGCCGGGCTCGGCGGAGAACCCAAAGGCGGCATATCGAAGCGAACCGCTCCAGGAAGCGTGCTGAAAACACACCGTGCAGCCCCAGGCACACGCGATGCTGGCAAGAAACGCATAAAGCGGCCGCACTTTCAGCAGTGGCATCACAAACATGATGACCGCGGGAACGATCACCCACGGCGTCAAATTGAAACTCTTCTCCAACGACAGGATCATGCCGCTGTCGGCGCGTGGCATCGGGTAAGCCAGAGAAAGAAGATAATAGAACAGACACGAACACCCGACCGCCGTCAGAGACGTTTTCATCATCAGCCTGATATTGTCGTAAAGCTCGGTTCCCGTCAACGACGCGACAAGATTTGCGCAGGACGATACCGGCGAACAGCGATCGCCAAAGTAGATGCCGGACATGATGGCCCCTGCGGTGATCAGCTCGTTGGCCCCGCCGCCGCGGGCCAAAGCCATCAGGGCGACGCCGAGAGTGCCGGCGACGCCGAACGAGGTGCCGATCGCGTAGGACAATCCGCAGGAAAGCGCATAGGCGGCGAGGATAAACAACGAAGGCCTGATCAGGCGCATTCCCCACGTTACCAGGAAAGCGAAAGTCCCCGCCGAACGCCACAGCCCCGTCAACATGCCGATCAACAGCAAAACGCGAATGACGATCAGAGAATTCTTCGCGCCCGGCCATGACATTTTCAACAGGACGCCAAGACGGTACCCCCGATGCAGCCCCACGGCGACAAAAGCGAAATAGCCGACGGTCATCGCCCAGAACATGGGCAGACGACAGCCGAGCCCCACCGCCATCGCTCCTGCGAAAAAGACGAACGCTACGACAAGATCCATCCCAGCACCTCTGTAATAACGACTCGATCACTGAAGAGTTTGATTCTAAAAATTGCCACGGGGAGTGTCAACTGTTTTATACTTAAGCCCGCGCTTTTCTTAACGCCGCGCGGCGCTGCCGACATTCCGCCTCATGCAGCCCGCGGATCTATGATACAATATTATTCACATTTTACGGAACGACTTCAACGCCTCGTTCATCCCTTCACGACAATTCGGAGGCCCCTTCATGGATAAAGAACCGATTCCCCTGCTCCCCCGCTGGAGCACCCTGCTTTTCCTGCGCCGTTTTATCGCGCAGCCGGGACAGATCGGCAGCGTCGCGCCCAGTTCTCACTTTCTCGTTCAGGAGATGCTCAAACTCACGGACTGGGCCGCAGTGACCGACGTTGCTGAACTCGGCGCCGGCACCGGAGTTGTCACGGAAGCGCTCCTCAGGAAAATCTCTCCCGATGCCTGTCTTTCCGTCTTCGAACTGGACCGGAAACTGCGCGAAAAAATCGAAAACAGATTTAAGATCGCCGTGTTCCCAGATGCCTGCGACCTCGCGCAGGTCATCAGGCCACGTTCGCTGGACGTGATCATTTCCAGCCTTCCCTGGACAACGCTCCCAAGAGAAGTTTCCGGCAAAATCCTCCAGGGCGTGGTGACATGCTTAAAACCCAGCGGCCAATTCATCGCCTATCAATATTCCCGACAAATGCACCGTCTTTTCTGTCATCTTTTCGAATCGGTCAGAATCTCGTTCGTGCTCCGCAACATCCCGCCGGCGTTCGTCTACGATTGCCACACGCCGCAAAACCGCGCCGAGGAAAAGGCGGCGCTTTTTTTCGCGCACAGGCTCAGTGAACGCCATAATCTTTCGCAATGACCGCTCCTGCCCGACGGTGCGGTGCTCTGCCATTTTGTGCGCTCGCCTTGCTCCCGCCGCGCACAATTCAAAAAATCGTTTCTCTGGCCGGACGAATGCCTCGCATTCGCCCGGCTTTTCTGAGCCGAGACAGAACGGACGCTTCGAAATTCCTCCTGAGATCATTCACGTGCGCCGCTCAAAGATATATTAAAGGCTTTATAAATATTTATCGTCGCAAAGCAAAAAGCTGGATAATATATAGTTATTTTTCATCTAAAATCAGCAAACATCAATAATTACAGTGACAGTCAATATTCATAACTTATGAGCAAGACATGTATACACATAAACGCACTGGACTCACCAGGAAAGAGTGTTAAAATAAAATTGTGATTGATGTAGCATGTGTTCGGTTTGAAGCGGTATTTTACCGCTAAATCTCAGGAGGTGTTTTGCTATGGCTTTGGTAAAACGTAAGTCTGACAATGTACTCCTTCGCACGGCACTCGAGAACTTCTACGGCGCAGCTGAGGAAATGGGGCTTGACGAGGGGATCACCGACATCCTCGCCCATTCCGAGCGCAAGACCTGCGTCTCCGTCCCCGTTGAAATGGACGACGGTTCCATCAAGGTCTTCGAAGGTTTCCGCGTCGCTCACAACAGCGCCGTCGGCCCCGCCAAGGGCGGCGTGCGTTTCCATCAGGACGTGTGCCTTGACGAGTGCGAAGCTCTCGCTTTCATGATGACGTGGAAGTGTTCGCTGGCCGGCATCCCTTACGGCGGCGGCAAGGGCGGCGTGCGCGTCGACGCGCTGAAGCTCTCCAAGAAGGAGCTCGAGCGCCTGAGCCGCACCTATGCGGCCCGCATCGAACCGGTCGTCGGCGCCTGGACGGACGTTCCCGCGCCCGACGTGAACACCAACGGTCAGGTCATGACCTGGTTCATGGACACCATCAGCCGCATGCGCGGTCGTCTCGAACCGGCGATCTTCACCGGCAAGCCCATTCCCCTCTGGGGTTCCAAAGGCCGCAACGCGGCCACCGGCCTTGGCGTCGCCACCTGCGCCATCGAATTCATGAAGGCCCTCGGCAAGGACATCAAGGGCATGAAGTGCGCCGTGATGGGATTCGGCAACGTCGGGTCCTTCGCCGCCAAGACCCTCGCCGAAGCCGGCGCCAAGGTCGTCGCCATCAGCGACATCACCGGCGTTTACTACAATGAGAACGGCATCGACATCGCCAAGGCGTTCAAACTGATCGCTTCCAACCCCAAGAAACTCCTGACGGGTCTTGACAAGGAACCGGGCGTCACGATGATCAATTCCATCCAGACGTGCGATTGCGACATCTTCCTGCCCTGCGCGCTGGAAGGCGTCATCACCGAGAAGAACGCCGGCGACATCAAGGCCAAGTACATCGTCGAAGGCGCGAACGGCCCCACCACGCCCGAAGGCGACAAGATCCTCGATCAGAAAGGCATCCTCGTCGTTCCCGACTTCCTCGCCAACTCCGGCGGCGTGATCGGATCCTACTTCGAGTGGTGCCAGGATCTCGGCGGTTTCTTCTGGTCCGAAGAGGACTACAACAACCGTCTGCTAAGCATCATGAAGGACAATTTCAAGAAGGTCTGGGACTACGCTCAGACGCACAACGTGAAGATGCGCCGCGCGGCGTTCCTGGCCGCCATCAAACGCGTCGCCGACGCCACGGAAATGCGCGGAGTGTATCTCTAGGTTTTACGGTTCCTCCGTCGTGAGTTATCACTATACCGAAGCAACAAAAAAGGACTGCTGAAAAGCAGTCCTTTTTTGTTGCTTATCATTGCCTCAGCGCTTCAAGAAAAGCGTCTTCACGTCGATCTCCTTGTCGATCATGCCGTTGTCGAGCAGAAACTGTTCCGTTTTCTTCAGGTCTTCGACGTCTTTTTCGGAGACGTCCATGGCGAAATCGTACATGGGGAACATTTCCTCCACGGCTTCCACGCTCAGGCCGGTCGCCTCGGCCGTCATCTTCATGGCTTCATCGTGATTTTCGGCGATGAACTGCAGGACCGAGCGCTGCGCCCTCTCGAACGTTTCGACCAACTCTTTGTTCTCGTCGTAGAATTTCTGGCTGGTGGCCGTGGCGATGAGTGCCGCGATCAGTCCGTCGCCGTCGGTGATCAGATGTTTGCCCGACTTCATGCAGTTGTAGGCGCTGGGGCCGGCCTGCAGCGCCGCGTCGATCGTGCCGCCTTCGAGGGCGGCCAGCGCCGCGGGGATCCCCATGTTGACGAATTTGACGTCGTCGATGGTCAGGCCGCCGGTTTTGAGGTATGCGACCAGCAATTCATGCAAATTGGTGCCTTTGGGACCGGCGACGGTCTTGCCCTTCAGCGCCGCCGGCGAATCGATGGCCGCGTCGTTGGAGAACAGCATGAACGCCTTGGGCGAACGGCTGTACATGCTGATGATCTTGACGTCGGCGCCGTTGGCCGCCGCCAGGATGACCGAGGTGCCGCCGACGGCGTTGAGGATCTGCAGGTCGCCGGAAGCGAGGGCCGCCGTCTGCTGCGGTCCGGCGGTCAGGTTGGCGTAGTTCACCGGCAGGCCCAGTTCTTTGAAGTACGAGGCAAAGCTGCCCCGCGCTTTCTCGACGATGGAAGGCACGTTCAGCGGCGACTGCACGTAGGTGAAGTTCATCGACTCGACCGTGCGGGCTAAACTCGCCGTCCTCAAGCCGCCGACATTCAGCGCCAACGAACAGATCCCGATGAACGCAAGACGCTTCGCCACAGAAAACAATCCCATGGAAACTCCTCCTTAAAAATATAATTTAAACTGTGATTGCACAAATTTCGACTGCGCTTAGGTGTGCGATGCCCATACAGGATTTTCGCTCACAAAGGTAAAAATTGCAACAGCGCCAACGAACGATTCCCCTTCGCCCTTTTTCGGTTTTCCGGTCATTTTTATCTGTTGGATCTCACTTGGAATCACTGACTATCTGCGCTATAATGTTTACGTTCCATCTGGCGTCTCATCTCAATCATTTCAGAAAGGATGTTTCGGTGATGAAAAAGTTTGCTGCACTCGTTCTGTTGTTGGGCCTGACGGCTCTGCCCGCAAGCGCGGCGGAGATCAACGCCTACTCGATCATGCCGGAGAAGTACGTTTCCAAGGTGACTCAGGCGTTCGAGCAGGAGACGGGGATCCACGTCAATTTCCTGCGTCTGTCTTCCGGCGAGGCCAAGACGCGCCTCGAAGCCGAGAAGAACAATCCTCAGGTCGACGTGCTGATCGGCGGACCGGCCGATACCTATGAAGCGATCGTCACGCAGGGCGTCTTCGAGAAATACCTGCCTCAGGGCGTCGAGGCGATCCCGGCCAAGTTCCGCAGCGCGGACGGCTACTGGACGGGCATCGGCATCATCCCGCTGTGCTTCCTGACGAACGAGGATTTCCTCAAGAAGAACGAGATGCAGGCTCCCGCAACCTGGAACGATCTGCTCGATCCCAGATACAAGAACGGTCTGCAGATGGCCGACGCCCGCACGTCCGGCACGGCGACGGAGCGTATTTTCTCGCTGGTGAAGATCATGGGCGAAGACGAAGCTTTCAAGTATCAGAAGAAGCTGCACGCCAACATCCAGATGTACACGAAGAGCGGCGCGGGCGGCGCCATGCCGATCGCGACCGGTCAGTGCGCTTCCGGCATTTTCTACATCGTCGACGCGCTCGACATCCAGCAGCAGGGCTACCCCGTGGTGATCAGCTATCCCAAGGACGGCGTGTCCTACGGCATCGAAGGCTGCGGCGTCGTGCACGGAGCCAAGAACCTCGAGGACGCCAAGAAGTTCGCCGACTGGATGGTCAGCAAGAGCTTTGCCGATTTCATCGTCGCCAACAAGATCAACTACGTTCCCACCCGCACCGACGTCACAACCGACAACCCTCTGCTCAATCTGAACGCGATCAACCTTGTCGAGACCGACGTGGCATGGAAGGGCGCCAAGCGCGACGAGTTCGTGGAGCGCTGGAAGAACGAGGTCATCAAGTAGCGCGGCAATTTATCCGGGGCTCCTCGCGGAGCCCCTTTTTTTGACGGTCCGGCAGGCTGCCGCTCCATCGGACGCAGCCCGTACGTGATATTTCGACTGAAGCAGGTGAAAAACTTTGACGCACAGTCTTTCTACTCGCCCCCGTTTGGATCCCGCCACTCGGGCCGTGATCGCCGCGCTCTGGATCGCTCTGGGGATTTTCGTGGTCTATCCGGCTCTTCGTCTGCTGTGGATCGCGTTCTGGGTCGACGGCAGATTCACCCTTGCCAATCTCGCGCCGGTCCTCACCAATTGGTACGACCGGCAGGCGCTGATCAACAGCTTGCTGCTGGGCGGCTGCGTGGCCGTTTCCGGCACGGTCTTGGGCTTTGTTTTCGCTTACGCGGTGACGCGCCTTTCTCTGCCGGGCTGGTTCAAATGGCTGCTTTCCATTATTTCCATGCTGCCGCTGATCTCGCCGCCTTTTACCAGCAGCATCGCGCTGACGCTCTCTCTGGGGCCGAACGGCCTTCTGATCAAGCTGCTCGGGCTCGAAAACTTCAACTTCTACGGCTTCTGGGGCACGTTCCTCTCGGAAACGCTCACGTTCTACCCCGTCGCCTTCATGACGCTGACGACGATCCTCAGCCGCATCGACTCCAATCTGGAGGACGCGGCCTATTCGATGGGGGCTTCGCCGCTGCGGGTCTTCCGCACGGTGACGCTGCCGCTGTCGGCGCCGGGGCTGGCGAACGCCTTTCTGCTCGTCTTCGCCTGCTCGCTGGCGGACTTCGCCACGCCGCTGGTCCTGGCCGGGCACGCGTTTCCCGTGCTGCCGACGCAGGCGTATCTGCAGATCACGGGCATGTACGACCTCAAGGGCGGCGCGGCGCTCTCCTTCGTGCTGCTGGTGCCCGCGCTCGTCGTCTACGCGCTCCAGTACTGCTGGCTGAGCAAAAAAAGTTTCGTGACCATCTCGGGCAAGGCCGGCGGCCGCAGCAGCGTGAAAGGGCCGGGGCCGTTCCCTGCGGCCTGCATCATCGGCCTGATCGCGGCGGTAATGATCTTCGTCGTCTACATCTACGCGCTGATTTTCTGGGGCTCGATCGTCAAGGTCTGGGGCATCAACAACGCGCTGACGTCGGAAAACTACGCCTACGTGTTCAACTTCGGGCGCAAGGCCATCAAAGACACGCTGATCATCGCCTGCATCGGCACGCCGCTGGGCGGCCTGCTCGCCGTTCTGGTCGGCTACGCCACAGAACGTCTGAAGGTCAAAGGGCATAAGACGCTGGAGACGGTCTCGCTGCTCAACTTCGCGCTGCCGGGCACGGTGGTCGGCATCGCTTACGTGATCGCCTTCAACGACAAGCCGCTGGTGCTGACGGGCACGGTTTCGATCCTTGTCGCTTCCTACGTGTTCCGCTATTCCTCCGCCGGTATCCGCAACGTCGTCGCCTCGCTGCAGCAGATCGACCCGTCCATCGAAGAGGCCTCGGCGAGTCTGGGGGCTTCCTCGGCGCGGACGTTCCGCAAGGTGACGCTGCCGCTGGTGCTCCCCGCCATACTGGCCGGCATGCGCTATCTGTTCATCCACTCCATGACGGCGATCAGCGCCACCATCTTCCTGGTCTCCGTGCGCTGGAGCCTGATCACGACGCGTATCCTCGAGTGCATGACCGAACTTCAGTTCGCGCAGGCGTGCGCCTTTTCGATCGTGCTGATCGTGCTTGTTTTTATCGCCAGCGGCGTGATGGCGCTTCTGGCCCGGCTTCTGTGCCGCACCGGCAATGCGGGAGGAGGAATTCGCTGATGTCCGTTTCACTGACTCTGAACGATATCAATAAAGTTTTCATGAAGGACGGAGAAAAATTTCACGCCGTCCAAAACGTTAATCTTTCGGTCACCACGGGAGAGTTTCTGACCTTCCTCGGCCCGTCCGGCTGCGGCAAGACCACGACGCTGCGCATGGTCGCCGGCTTTGAGATCCCCACCTCGGGGCAGATCCTCATGGGCGACGCGGACATCACCACCATGCCGGCCAACGAGCGCAACATCGGCTTCGTCTTCCAGAACTACGCGCTGTTCCCGCACATGAAGATCTTCGAGAACGTCGCCTACGGGCTCAAAGTCCGCGGCCTCGGCCGCGCCGAGATCGCCAAGAAAGTGCGCGAAGGGCTGGCGCTCGTGGGACTGGAAAAAGCCGAAGACCGCTATCCCAACCAGCTCTCCGGCGGCGAACAGCAGCGCGTGGCGCTGGCGCGCGTTCTCGTCCTGCGTCCCAAACTGCTGCTGATGGACGAGCCGCTTTCCAACCTCGACGCCAAGCTGCGGATCCACATGCGCGCGGAGATCCGCCGCATCCAGCAGGAACTGGGGCTGACCTGTCTCTACGTCACCCACGACCAGAAAGAAGCCCTGACCATGTCGGATCGCATCATGGTTATGAACCGCGGCCGCATCGAGCAGGTCGGCACACCTATGGACATCTACGCCGATCCGGCCTCGCCGTTCGTCGCCGACTTCATCGGCCAGGCCAACTTGATCCCCGGCGTCCTCGCCGCGGCCGAGGGCGACATGGGCGTCTTCGAAATTGCGGGCTGCCGGGTCAGGGCGCGACTCGGCAAACAGAACCCGCCGCAGGTCGGAAAGGACGCCCTGCTGATCGTACGCCCCGAGAACCTCAGCCTGGAAGGACAGGAGAACAGCCTGCCGATCTGCGTCTTGCGCTGCCTCTTCGAGGGCGATCGACTCGACTATCACGCCGAACTGGCGGTCGGCGATCCGCGCCCCGTCCTGAGCCTGTCCGTCCCCTTCCTGCCCGGCACCCAGATCTGCGCCGGCGGCGCCAGCGCCCAGGCCTCGTTCGATCCTCGCGGCGCCGTGATCATCGACACTCCCCGCCAGTAAACCGCAAAACACAACACAAAACTCTATATGGAAAAGGCGCGGCGATCGAAATCAATGATCGTCGCGCCTTTTCCGTCTCGCTGTTTCAGTTTTTTCTCCGCTGCGGAAGCGGCGTCATTTTTCTTGCTTTTGCATTTCTCCGCTTCTCCGCGTCAGTTCTTGTTTCCGTTTTTACTTGATTTTGCCCGAAGCGCGAAGCAGACGCTCCAAGCGCTCCATCCGCTCCTGCATTTCCTTCTGCGAAGCCTTCATCTCGGCGATTTCCTCGGCCTGATGGGAGTTGGTCTTCTCCATTGACGCCACCTGCGCCTGCAGCTGAGCGTTCTCCTTCTGCATCACGTAGACGCTGTTCATGGGGCCCTTGCGGTAGCGTTCGGGGATCGCCTCCTTGTCTGCCTTCCTGCCGATCTTCCACGTCAGCCCGGCGTTGGCCATCGACTCGCCGTGGTGCGAGACGGATACGCCGGCGTGCACCATGAAGTCTTCTTTCACGTAGTGCGCCCAGCCGAGGGCCAGAGCGTATTCGCCTTTGTAGGCTCCGAAGCCGGCCATGAGCTGGCTGGGTTCGACGGGGTCGTAGTGCATCGGTTTGAGCGCGGACAGGGCCGAGCCGAGCGCTCCGGTGGTCTTGATGCTGCTTCTCAGTTCGCCCATCTGGTTGTAGACGTTGCCGAAGTTGTTGTAGACGTTGCCGAACTGGCGGTCTACGGCGCTCAAGGCGTCGCCGACGGTGTTGTAGCTGCCGCCGCCTACGTACTTGAACTTGTAGGTGGGGGCGGAGACGGTGCCGTCGGGGGTGACGGAGGAGCCGCCGCCGAGGTGGGTGGCGAGGCTGCTTGCGGTTTTCCACAGCTGTGCGCCGTTGACTGCGTCATAGCTGTCGGAACTGATGTTCCCCGCGCCGACGTTGGTGACTTTCTCTTTCTTCGCGTCGAAGCCCTTGGCCGTCACTTTGCCGGCGAAGACGGGGGCGTCGACGACGCTCACGGTGACGTCTTTGCCGTTATGGGGGCGGGTGACGGCGACGTTCCTGCCGTTTTTGAACTGGACGGTGTCGCCGTTGCCGATGGGGGTGGAGGTGTCTCCGTTGGTCTGGAGGTTCCAGGCGCCGCTGCCGCCGCTGCCATTGGCGATGGCGTCCAGGATGTCCTGGTGCAGGCCGATGGTGACGACGCCGCCGGCGGGGGTGGTGGTGACGTTGGTGACGATCTGGTTGGAGGCGCCGACGAACTGGATGTTGGGGGTCTGGTTCTTGGCGAGGGTGACGGTGTGGCTGTGGGGGGTGCTCGCTCCGTCGCTGACGCTGAACTTTGCGGAGATGTTGGTGACGGGCGCGGTGGTGGTGTTGATCAGGGTCTGGAGTTTGGCGGGGTCGAGGCCGACTCTGAGGGTGCGTCCGCTGACGGCGGTGGTGATGACGTCGCCTGTGGGGATGATGTCGAGGCGTTTGTGCGCGCTGTCGAGGACGATGCCGGGGGCGGCTCCGGCGGGGTCGGCGCCGATGGTGTAGGTGGCGTTCTGTCCCGCGGCGAGGGTGGCCGCTTTCAATTGTCCTTCGGTGGCGGCTTGTCCGGCTCGTATGCCGGTTCCCCAGCCGGTGTCGAGGGTGGTGTTGCTCAGGCCTTTGACGGTGTTGCTTCCAGCGGCGTCGTTGATGGAAATGCCGCCGAAGGTCGCGTAGCCGTCGTAAAGGTAAGTCTTAGAAGCGCCAGCGGCGCCGACGGTCACTTCGGTAAAGTGCGGCGTCTGGCTGGTAGCGATCCTCACGGCGCCCAAGTCGTTCGTCAGAAGGATATTATCGCCCTTTTTGAAGTTGAGGATGTTGTCGGTCTTGCTGACAGTCTTCACGTCAGCCCCGTCGATCTGAACTTTCCAATCCTGCAGAGCGTTGTTGACTGTCGGCGTCAGATTGTCGATGTCATCCTTCACGAGTTTCAATTGCCCTTCGGTCGCGGCCTGGCCGGCGCGGTCGTTTTCGCCCCAGCCGGCGTCGAGCGTGGTGTTGCTCAGGCCGGCGATGGTGCCGGTCGCGCCGTTGAGTTTGATTTTGTTCGTTCCGCTCTTGACCGTAACGCTGGCGAATTCGGGATTCTCGACGATGACGTAAGTGATTTTCTTGTCGGTCAGTCCTACGGTCAGATTCTTGCCTGCCGCGAATTCGACGGTCGGGGGCGTCGCGCCGCCCAGGGCGACGTTCGACGTCGTGTTGTCGGCTTTCAGGTAGAAACCGCCCTGAAGCTTCGTGATGTTGCTGGTATTGGCTTCCACTGTACTGCTCACAGCTCGCAATTGGCGCAAGTTCACCGCGTCGGTAGGTTCCGTACCGTCAGCGAGGTTGATGATCTGACGCAGCTTGCCGCTGCCGGCTACCGAAACGGCGCCGAGAGTGATATCCTTCAGTTCGACGCCGCTGAAAGGGGCGATTGTGCTCGACGTAAACCCACCACGGTCGGCAGTGCTGGAGGAACCGATTGCAACGCTGCTGCCGACCTTCGCATCCGCTTTAGCGCCGTCTCCGAGTACTACAGCACCGCGACCGTACGCCTTCGCGCCGTTGCCCAAAGCGACGGACTCGCTGCCGCTCTGCGAGTTGGCGCCGATCGCGACGCCGCTGTTGCCGCTCTGTGATTTAAGGCCAATGGCGACGCCGCTGTTTGTCTCGACCTGTGACTCGGAACCAATGGCGATGGAATCGCTTCCTTTTGCTTTGCTCGATCTGCCGATCGCAATGGCCTTTTCTCCCGTGGCGCCGTCGTTGTTCCAGTTTGTGCTATCGGGGCTCGCGCCGTCGTCCGCTTTAACGGAAAAATAATGCACCCCACCGGCTGCCGTCCCTACCATTGCGACGACGGCCTTGAGCTGGGCCACGTTGACGGCGTCGCTGTTCTCCGTGCCAGCCGCTACACCGGTGATCTGACGATTGAACCGTTCGGACCAGGAGCTGTTGCCGCCTGTCGTCCGCCCAACAGCGACGGCGCTTCTCGTGCTTGCAGCGGTGTTCTGTACTGCCGCATCGCCGCCCATATAGACCGAGGTTTTATCGGCCACAGGCTCGCGGTCGGCGACGCTGTAGCTGCCGATAGCCACAGCGTCCGTCTTGTTACTCACGGCCCGTATACCCAGCGCCACGGAAGCGCTCACCTCGGGATGATCCTTGACTCCGGCAATGGCGTCCGTACCGATGGCGATGGAATCGTCTCCCAAAGCGCCCTGATAGCGGTAGTCCAGGTCCGTACGGCCGATCGAAATGCCACCCTTTCCGGCCGCATGCGAATCATGCCCCATAGCTACCGAAAAATCGCCTATGGCGTGCCCCTTCCGGCCGATGGCGACGGCCGAATCTCCCGTGGCACCGTCGTTATTCCAGTTGGTTCCATCGGGACTCGCGCTGTCGTCCGCTTTGACGGAGAAATAATGCACACTGCCGTCAGACGCGGCGAGGACAACTTCTTTTTGCTTTCCGTCGGCCGCCGCGGGAACTGCGCCGGCCGGCAGCGCCAGCGCCAAAGCGGCGCCAGCGACAGTCGCCGCGCAGAGCAGGGACCGCAGTGACACGCCGCAGCTCCCGCAGTTCCTGCCGTTGCGTTTCACCAGCTCCGAAACGACCACACGGCAGCCCCTTGCCCCGCTCCAGATGACTTGGTAAACCTTATTCATAAATACACTCTCCTTAGGCAATCATAAAATAAGCCGAAGAACCCGTCCTTCGGCAGTTTTTTTTCCTCAAGTTTTCGTTCGCATGGATCCCTTCCCGTCGCAAATTTTTCCGTTGCCTTCTCAGGACTTTCTTGACGCGGCCCTTTGGGCTTGTTTCAAACTCTTTTGAAGAATGTGAGCCGTCGTTCATGGTTTCGTTGAATGTAAACTGATAACTCTCATATATTCAAATTGTAATTAAACAGTGAATGGTATCATATCATCCCCCCCCCCCCCGCGTAAAGATGTCTTATTGTTTACATCCATTGTTTCCCTCACCTTCTCGCGCTCGACCGCGCAGGCTTACGCAACTCTATACGATGGCAAATATCCATCGGAAACTTGCAGAATACAAGAAAAAGAGGTCTCAAAAAAAAATGAACTGCCCCCAAAAGCTAGACTAGGAATCTAGCTTTTGGGGGCAGTTCAAAAATCAATTGAGGCGACCTCTTTACATTTCTCCGATGAATTCTATGCCGTACTAAAGTGCTACATATGAGAGGAATAAAATGCAGCATTTGTCTTTGAAGGTCGTTCTGTAATTTTGAGATAGCCTTTCCTTGTTTAAACCCAGGCTATGCTGGTGTTTTTCTTTAAAAAAGCGCCGGATGCTCTTGTTTCGAGGGACGTTGGGCGCTTTTTCGACAGCCGCCGTACGCCGCCTCATTTTTTGCGTTTCATGCGCAAAGACAGATGCCCCAGCACAGGCGAACGCTCCGGCGTGGGGACGGTGAGGTTCCGATCGATCCGCTGTCCTTTCTCGGAAACGTCGAGCAGAGAGGATTTGGAGCGCTGCAGGAGCTGGCTGGGATAGACGCTGCGGTGCCCGACGATCATAAACGACGTGACGCTGACGACCGCGGCGAACGGCGCGGCCTGGCCGCCCAGCAGTTCGACGGCCATGATCGTCGATGCGAGCGGCGCGTTGGCGCTGCCCGCCAGAACGCCGACCAGTCCCCAGGAGGCGTAGGCGATCGTGTTCAGCCCGAAGAACGAGGCAAAGGCTGCGCCGGCCGACGCGCCGATGAAGAAGATCGGCGTCACGACGCCGCCGCTGCCGCCGCAGGAGAGCGTCAGCACGGTCATGAGGATCTTCCAGAGCCATGCCCACGGGGAGACGCGGCCGCCGTGAAGCACGGAGACCATGCCCGCCTCGCTGAGTCCGAAATAGGAATCGCCGACGCACCAGGTCAGAGCGAGGATCAAAGCGGAACCGATCACAGCCTTCACGGTCAACGGCGCTTTCAGGTCATGAAACCATTTTTCGGAGAAGTTCATGATCTCGATGAAGCACAGGGAAACAAGGCCGAAGAAGACGCCGGCAGCTAAGGTCCAAAGGAAGTTCTGCGGCGAAAAGAGCGGCAGGTGCTCCGCCACAGGGAAAAACGAATATTTCAGTCCCAGCAGCAGCGCCGTGCGCCAGGCGACGACGCCGCTCAGGAACGAGGCGAACAGCACGTCGTAAAAGATCTGACCGATGTACAGGACTTCAAGCGCGAAGACCGCGCCGGCCACCGGCGTGCCGAACACGGCGGCAAAACCGGCGGAAACGCCGCAGACAACGAGTTTCTTTTTATCCAGATCGTTGAACTTCAGCAGCTTCGCCAGCGTCGAAGTCAGCCCGGCGGCGATCTGCGTGGCCGGGCCCTCCTTGCCCGCAGAGCCGCCGGCGGCGACCGTGACGATCGTGGTGATCATTTTCACCGGCACGACCTTGACGTCGATCTGCCCGGCCCGCTCGTGAACGGCCTCGACGACTTTTTCAGTGCCGTGCCCGCTGGCGTCCGGGGCCAGATAATGAACCATCAGGGCGCTGGCGGCAAGCCCCAGCGGCAGGATGGCGTAATGCCAGATTCCCGTCAGTTTCCCCGCAACGCCAATGGAGAACTCGAGCAGCTCCACGAACAGACTGACCGCGCCGCCGACGACAAGCCCCGACAGTACGGCCAACACCGTCCATTTGATCACGGCGTAACACAAAACGAACTCTTCCAAAAAAATGCGGATGCCTCTGTTGTCTTTACCCACTCTTCATCCCCCACTTATTCGATCGCGCCGGCAGCAAGCGCCCGACGCAGGATGCAGAACGCCGCCAGGTCGTCGACACAGCGCGGCGGCACCAACAGCGAAAGCGGCACGAGCCGTCTCAGCCCCCGCGGCGGGTGCATGTCCCAGTACAGCCGGCGCGCTTCCAACGTCGTGTTCAGCTCTTCGACAAGCTCAACTTCAAAATGGCGCGCCAGTTCCTGTACAAAGCGCGCGTGTCCGGTACCGTCGCCGCAGAAGACTTTGGCGATCTTTCCGTCTTCGGGGAGTTCCCCTTCGAGCAGCCATTCTTCGCAGCCTTTGCAGGAGCGAGCGGCTTTCAGGGCAAAATCCTCGAGTTCTTCCGCCGGAACAATCCCCGACGCCACGAGCGTGCCCTCAGCGCCGCCAAGCGCCCAGCCGAACTTCTGTCGTCCCGGATCGATGCCCAGATACATTTCAGCGATCCCCCGGTACTGTGCTGGCCCAGCGCGGATAGAGCCACAGCAGCCACTGCCCGGGATGTTCGCGGATCCAGGCGCTGATGCGGTCGTTGCACATTTTCAGACAGCTTTCTTCGTTTTCGCCGAACGCGGTTCCGGAGGGCTCCGCGAGCGCCGGCTCGAAAATCACCCGATGGGTAAAACCGTCGGGGTTGCGCACGATATGCGTCGGCACCACGGCCGCGCCGAACTTCGCGGCCAGCCGGGCCACGCCCGTCGGCGTGCTGGCCGGCAGCCCCAGGAAGGGGACGACAAGCCCCTGATCCTTGGCGTCCTGATCGTGAAGAACGCACAGCACTTCGCCGTTTCGCAGGCAGCGGATCGCGCCTTTCAGGCCCTGCCCTTTCTGCACGTTCCGCGAACCGGCCAGCGAACGAAGCTTCATGAGCAGGGCGGTGATACGTTGATCGCGCTGATTCGCCGCGACGACGTTGAGCGGATATTTTTTCGACACGCAGATGTTGGCGATCTCCCAGTTGTCGAGATGCCCCAGCAACAGGATGACCCCGCGGCCGCGGGCGAGCGCCTGCCGAAGGTTTTCTTCGCCCTGCAAAGCGACATACCGTTCGACGGTCGCCGCGATCTTGGGAAGGCGCAGCGTTTCCGCCACGGCCCGGCCGATATTGCGGTAGGAACGCAGGACGATCTGCCGCGCCGGCGTGACGCCGACGCCCAGCGCGCGCACGCAGCGCGCTTCCGCCTTGTCGACTCTGCTTTTGCAGACCAGCCACATGACCTTTCCCAGCGCGTCTCCCAGCCGGACCGCTGTTTTGTGCGGCAGCCGGCAAAAAATCGCTTTGAGAGCGCAAATCAAGTACCAGTAAAAATTCTGCATGGATTCTCCTCTCTCTGCGGCCGTCGTGAGAACGCCGCTTCGCGCAGCGCGCCGCAAAAAAGGACCGGAAACTGCCTCCGGTCCTCGTGCGCCGACAAATTACTTTCTTCGGGCCTGGTTGGCGACGGCTTCCGCCGCGGCCTTCGCGGCTTCGGGATCGCCAAGATAACGGTGCGAAACGGGGCGCAGGTTCTCGTCCAGTTCGTAGAGCAGCGGGATCCCCGTGGGAATGTTGAGCCCGACGATTTCCTCGTCGCCGGTGCCGTCCAGATATTTGACCAGCGCCCTGAGGCTGTTGCCGTGCGCCGCGACGATCAGCCGCCGCCCTGCCGCGATCTCCGGACAGATCACCTCGTTCCAATAGGGCAGAACGCGGGCGACCGTGTCTTTCAGGCATTCGGTCAAAGGCAGTTCGGCCGGGCTCAGATTCACGTACCGTGGGTCGTTGCCGGGATAGCGGGGATCGTCGCGCGTCAGAGGGGGCGGCGGCACGTCATAGCTGCGGCGCCAGATCTTGACCTGCGCCTCGCCCGCTTTTTCGGCCATTTCTGCCTTGTTGTATCCCTGCAGAGCGCCGTAATGGCGTTCGTTCAGACGCCAATCTTTGACGACCGGGATCCACATCTGGTCGAGCTCTTCCAGGGCGAGCCACAGCGTTTTGATGGCGCGCTTGAGGCAGGACGTGTAGGCTTTGTCGAACACGAAGCCTTCTTCCCTCATGAGCCTCCCGGCGGAACGCGCCTCTTCGATCCCTTTCTCCGACAGCGGCACATCGGTCCACCCGGTGAAACGGTTCTCTCGGTTCCATTGACTCTCGCCGTGACGCAGGAGAATTATCTTATAAGTCATGATCGCAGCCTCCAGAGAGTAAAAATGTTCTGTGCCGATAGATGTATTTTAGCTGAAAAAACAGCCGGCGTCGAGGATTTTCTCCGCGACAAATGCCGCTTCGTCTCCTGCGGGAGAAATAGAAAAAGCCCGTCCTCTCCGGACGGGCTGAAAACACGAAACGCTTTTACTTGGAGTAGAACTCGACGACGATCTGCTCATCGGCGATGTTGGGGATGTCCGCCCGTTCGGGCAGGCGAACGATCGTTCCCTTGCCGCCTTCGAGGGTCAGCCATGCGGGCTTGGAAACCGCTGCCGCCGCTTCGAGGTTCTGTTTGAGGACCACCATCTCGGCGCTGTTCTCGCGAACGGTGACGACATCACCGGGGTTGAGACGCACGCCGGGCATATCGACCTTGCGGCCGTTCACGAGGAAATGACCGTGGCGAACAAGCTGACGGGCCTGAGGACGGGTGACGCAGTAGCCGAGACGATAGACTACGTTGTCGAAGCGGCTCTCGAGCAGGACCAGCATGTTGCTGCCGGTAACGCCATCCATCTTCTTGGCGGCGACGTAAACGGCGCGAAGCTGTTTCTCGCTCACACCGTAGGCAAGGCGGATCTTCTGCTTCTCCTGAAGCTGAAGCCCATAAATGGACTGCTTCGCACGACGACGAGGCGCTCCTCCGGGAGGCGTGGCCTTCTTGGCAAGCAGCTTATCGTACTTGGGGTTGCCGAATACGTTGGCACCGAGCCGACGAACGATCTTCCCCTTGGGAGTGACCTTTCTGTTGACATTCTTGGACATTGATCATGTTACTCCTTCGCACAAAAGAAATTGGACGGATATTTCTTTCCAGCAGCCTGTAAAACTTACTTCAAAGATCAGTTTCTGTCAAGGAGAGAATCGAGTTTCTTCAGTATTTTATCTATGAAAAACGCGCCTCGTTCTCTTTATCCCTCGACAGATCCTCTATTTCGCTGCCGGATCGCCGTTCTTGTACGCCAAGGGGATGTTCAGAACAGGTTTCTTGCCGAGCCGGGAAAGTTTGAAAGTGAAAATTCGGCTTTGTCCTTCGATCGGTTTGTCGTCCATATCGAGGATATCGATCCTGGCTTTGTGCGTGCCGCTGCCGATCGCAACGGCCTGATCGCGGTCGTCGGCATAAAGGATCTTCCCCTCCCTGGAATCGATCGAGACCTGAACGGCCTCCATCGACTCGATCACCTGGCCGTCCCCGGTATAGGCCGTGTTCTCGACAAGAAAATCATAGGCTTTGCCGCGATCGTAGCAATACCAGCCCAGCGCCGCAAAAATCAAAACAATCGCAAGGTTTACGAGGATTCTTTTCATCTTCATTTCGTGCCTCCGTCCGCATTCTGACCGCGGAACTGCGCGCGGGCAATCTCACGATCGGCGTGCCGTCTCCAGGCATGGAGCACCAGCGCCAGCGAAATGATGCCGTACGACACAAAGACGCGGAAAAATTCGCCGATCTGTGCGTCGCCGGTCAGATACTTGCCGGCCATCGGCGAGACGACGAACATCAGATGGAACAGGATCACGCCGACGAACACGTTGAGGATCGAAGCGCGGCTGACGCTCGCGCCGCCGACCAGCAGCGAGGCGATGGCGAACACGCCGGCCTGTTCGTGGCTGTTATAGGTGTTCATCGTACCGACGTTCTGCAGGAAGATGATCTGTCCGTAACAGGCCAGCACCGTCGAGATCACGATGGAAATGACGCGGGTGCGGAGCACGGGAATGCCCGCCGAATCGGCCACGGCCATGTCCTGTCCGGTGGCGCGCATGTCCTGCCCCAGCTTGGTCTTGCGGAACCAGACGATGAACAGGCAGAAGAAGCCAATGACGACAAACGTCGCGACGGGGATCTGGATCCCAAAGATCTCAAGCGGGATCAAGTCGTCAAGGCAGCGGCGGATGTTGTCGAGGTTGATCGTGTTCCTGATCCCGTACCCTCTCGACAGCACCAGCTTGCTGTTCGTGATCGGCACGATGCTGCCGAATCCGTAGAGGACCGCCAGCTGGTACACGCCGTTCATGAAAAATCCCAGGATATACGACGTGACCATTTCGCGGCCGCGGGCCTTGTTCAGGACAACGCCGCAGATCCAGCCGAAAAAGATCGCCAGCGGCGTGGCGATGATCGCCGCGAGCACCATGCCGTTCAGGCCGACAACGTTCCAGTCGCTGACGAAGATCAGCCCGAGCTGCCCCGCCATGGCCCCCAGGACCATGCCGAAGTTCAGCCCCATCCCCGCCATGATGGGAACGAGCAGCGAGAGGACGAGGAACGAGTTGCGCGACAGACGGATCAGCATCTCCTGGGCCAGATAGTCGAGAGAGAAACGGGAGATCGGAATCGCAATCGCACTCACGACAAGAAAGACAATCGGCACCGCGTTCCTGATCAGGAACATCTTGATTTTATTCGTATTGTTCATCAGGATCTCACCTTCGTCACACGAGTCAGAGCGTACAGGATCATGCCATTCGACACGATAATGCGAATGACTTCAGACATATCAGTCTGGATCATACTGTTGATAACCGACGGCGTCATCGTCAGGATCCCCTGGAACAGGATCGTTCCGACGATCACGTTGACGATATTGGCTTTTTTCACGGAGGCGCCGCCGATCAGGATCGCGGCGACAGCCGGAAACGCCATGTAGAAAGGCCCCATATAGAGCTGGACGAAACCGAAGCACTGTTCGTACATGATGATGCCGATCGCGCCCAGCCATGTGGAAAGGATGACCGACAGCGTGCGCATCTTGTCGATGTTCACGCCGCTGGCACGGGCATAATCGGGATTGGAACCGACGATGGTCATGGCCGTCCCCGTGCGGGTCCTCATGAAAAGGGACATCAGAGCGCAGAGCAGCAGGAAGAAGAGGAACATTCCCGTGGGAAACGCCAGGAACTCGTTGATGCGAAACGCGCCGATGCTGCTGATGGCGTTCTGCCAGAAAGCTTCGATGGAAATGGTCGTGCGCAGTCCCTTGCCGGCGTAGCCCCAGACCATGTTCGGGCTCTTGTAAGGCAATACCAGCCACATGATGCACATCAAAGCGACGGACGAAAAGCCCACGTAGGTGGCGATCATCATCTCGCTGCCTTTGACCTTGTTGAGCAGAAGCCCGTAGCACCAACCGAGGACCACGGCGATGGGCGTGGCGATCAGCATGGCGGTGAGGATGCCCGGCAGTCCGGTGACTTCGAGCTCGACGCTCGTCACGGCGCCCAGCAGCCCGGCGATGATGCCGAGCGGCAGACCGAAATTGAGGCCGCAGCCCGACTGGACCATCGGCACCATGGCCAGCACCATGACGCCGTTCATGCCGAAGCGCACCAAAGTGTCGTTGATCGACGCGTCGAGACGCACGCCGACAAAAGGCGCAAGCACGAACAACGAGAGCAGGAACAACGCGATGAGGATTCGCGGCCAGCCAACATCCTCGATAAAATTCTTGATGTCTTTCATTGATTCGCAGCCTCCTCGCTGGTACCAAGCATCAGATAGCCAAACTCCTCCGAAGAAGCGGAAGCGGGCTTGATGCCGACGACCGTCCCCTTGTCGATGATCGCGATGCGGTCGCAGATCGAACGCAGCTCCTCCAGTTCGGAAGAGATCATCACGATGGTCATGCCAAGTTCGCGGTTATACTTCTTCAACGTATCGAGCACGACTTTCTTCGCGCCGACGTCGATGCCGCGCGTCGGTTCGGAAACGAAAAGCAACCGGGGATGCGTTTCGAAAGCCTTGGCCAGGCAGATCTTCTGCTGATTTCCGCCGGAGAGCTCGCGCACGCGCTGTTTCGGGCTGACGCACTTGATCTCCAGCTCCTGAATGTACTTTCTGGCGCAATCCAAAATGGCGCTGTCGTCGCGAACCTTCACCAAACCGCCGCACGACGATTTGAGAAAACGTTTCTGATTCTGCAATGACGTAAAGATGATATTCCACGCGATCGATTCGTCGAGCAGCAAACCGACGCCGCGGCGATCCTCGGAAACCGAGGAGATTCCCATCGACAAAGGCGAGGTCGGGTCGTTCAGCTGTACGGCCTTGCTGTCGAATTCCACCGAGCCTCCGGACGCATAAAGCCCCATGATGCCGTTGGAGATGCCAAGTTTCCCCTGTCCGGCCAGACCGCCGATGCCGAAGATCTCGCCTTCCTTGATGTCGAGATCGACGTCGCGCACCGTTTCGCCGGGCATATCGACCCATAGATTGCGGACCCTGAGGATCTCCCGCCCGAACTTGCGCTCCTCCGCATCGCCCTGAGCCGCCTTTTCGATGTTGCGTCCCACCATGCTGCTGGCGATCTCGCGCACGGTCGTCTTCGACGGCTCCGTCGTCAGCACCACTTCGCCGTCGCGCAGGACGACGATGTCGTCGCAGACTTCCATGACCTCGCGCAGGCGGTGCGAGATGAAGATGATGGCGATGCCGTTTTTGGCCAGCCGGCGCATCGAGTCGAGCAGAATCTCCGCTTCGCTCTCGGTCAAGACCGCCGTGGGCTCGTCGAGAACCAGAAGCTGCGTCTTGCTCTTGTCGATCTCGCGGGCGATTTCGGTAAACTCTTTGTGCCCGACGGGAAGTTCGGAAATGAGCGTCTCGCCGTCGAGCGAGAAATTCAGCTTTTTGATCGCCTCGGTCGCGCGAAGTTTCATGTCGGCGCGATTCAGCGTCTTCAGACGGTCGCCGAAAGCTTCAACCAGAGGATTGTAAACGAGGGACTCGCGATTGAGAACGATATTTTCCGTGACCGAAAAGCCGGGGATCAGCGAAAATTCCTGATGGACCATGCCGATGCCGGCTTCCAGCGCGTCGTTCGGGCTGTGGAAGTCCGCTTCTCTGCCGTTGATGTAAAATTTGCCCTCGTAACCGCCTGTTTCGGCGATCACGTTCATGCCGAACAGAATATTCATCAGCGTCGATTTCCCCGCGCCGTTCTCACCGACGAGACCAAGAATCCGTCCTTTAGCCAGGGAAAACGAGATATTCTTGAGAACTCGATTCCCGAAATAGGCTTTGCCTACCTGTTCCACACGAAGCAAAGGTTCTCCTCCCATGGACGAGTACCTCCTTTACCAGATAAACCGCCGTTCCAAGCGGTCAGAAATTGATCTATTACCTTTGATACTATTTCTCAATTAAAAAGCCGAACGCAAGGGCGCTGCGGGGAGATTCACAAAGCGAGCTGCGCAGACCGCGCAGCAGTCGAGGGAGTTCTGAGCGACTGAACTTCCCCGCAGCGCCCCCGAAAACTATGCCAATACTTTCATCAAGAATTAGTATAAGTACCGGACGATCGCTTAAAAAAAGGAGCGGGGGGAGGTCGAAAATTACTCCCCCGCTCCTTTTTCTGCCTAGAGTTTCATGTGCTATTTCAGCTGCAGATACTTTTCGGGAACGACCTCGTCGGTCATGTTGAGATAGCCCTTGCCGAAAATATAAGTATCCTGATAGACAAGGATGTTGTTCTTCAGCTCGAGCCCGGTGTTGGCGTCCATATAGACGGTACCGTTCCACTTTGCGCCCGGCGTGGCGCCGTTATAGGCGGCAAGGAGATCTTCGCGCTTGAAGTTGCGGCGGAAATTCTTGGGCGTCACATCCTTTTCGATGCAGGACTTGGCATATTCGCCAAGAGCAAGGGTCGTCGTAAACCCGTAGGAGTACGCCCACGTGCCCATGCGTCCGGCGCCGCCCTTGGCGACAACGGCGTCTTCCACTCTCTTCAAGATCGCGGGGAAATCGCCCGCCACGTCAGAGAGCTCGACGCCCAGCGCGCCGGGATAGCCCATCAGCGGAGAGGGAAGGTCGGCTTCAATGAAGAAACCCTTGCTCTCGGCAATCCTCTTCAGCAGAGGCTCGGTTTCGGCGTCGTTGGTGCAGAAGAACGCGGTATTGGGGCCGTACTTGTCAAGCCACTGCGGAACGTGCTCGAGGATGAACTGCTGCGCGCCGGCCACGCCGACGTCGCTGGTGGGATCGGGAGCGCTCTCGAAGTGATATTTCATGCCCAAATCGTTGCACGTGGCTTCCATGATCTTGGCGCGGCGGGACATGAGCTCATAGCTCATATGACGCGGGAAGGAAATATGGACGAAATCGGTGCAGCCCAGCTTGTGGGCGGCGAGGATGATCAGATAACCACGGGCGATGCTGTCGGAGTGAATGATAAGATCTCCCGAAGGCGCGATGACGCCGGGGTCCTCGTGGTTCTCGCCGGCAAACAGCAGGATGTCGGGCCGGGCTTCGCGAATACGGCGGAACGCCTCGGTCGTGCCGGGGATGGCCTGGTTAACGATGACGGCCTTCATCAGCGGATCGTCGGCGAACGAAGCGATCTGGGAGATCGTCGTTTCCTGCTCGGTCATGAAGTTGTCAGGATAGGTGATGTGCTTGATCATGCCGCCGTTGGCGACGTCGCCGTAACGCTTGATCAGCTCTTCCGCGCCGCGGAGATCGTCTTCGGACTGAGAAACCGTGCCCGTGCAGACGCCGATGTGGAACTTCGCGGGCTCCGCCGCCATGGCGGACACAGCCCCCGCAAACAACGCCGCGGTCAGCAGACCAACAACAAACTTTTTCATTACTTATCCCCTCCACATACATAAATTTTAGCAAGAAGAAATTCGCCTTTTCTTACTTGCATAGGAAAAGTTTACACGAGGAAGGAAATACCGTCAATCACGAGTCAGTTGTAAAAAAACGAAAACTAAACGTTGAATTTACTGCTAAAAATTTATGACGGTGTAACATGGTCGGATATGCGCATCGCATCTCTCCCAGAGATAAAAGCTTACGTCGACTTATCCAAGACTTTTTGTCAAATATTAAGATAATAAATACACAGCTCTATTAAAAATAACAGCTATTTCAAATTTAATGCAATGAAAACAAAAGAAAGATTCCGCGTGTCCCATATGCGGCAAGAACGCCGGACGCCCGCTCAAGGCCTTATTTTTTGCAAAAAAGGGCGAAGAAGCACGCTTCTCCGCCCCTCAAATATCGGCAAATATTTACTTCATGTCGAGATATTTTTCGGGAATGACCTCGCCGGTCATGTTGAGGTAGCCCTTGCCAAAGATGTAGGTATCCTGATAGACGAGGATGTTGTTCTTCAGCTCGAGGCCCGTGCTCGCATCCTTGTAGATCGTCCCGTTCCAGCTTGCGCCGGGAGTTTCCGCGTCGAAAGTTTTCAGAAGAGCGTCCATCTTGAAGTTGCGGCGAAAGTTTTTCGGCGTGACGTCCTTTTCGATGCAGCTCTTGGCGTACTCGCCCAGCGCCAAAGTGTTGGTGAATCCGTAAGAGTAAGCCCAGGTGCCCATGCGTCCGGAACCGCCCGCCTTGATCACGGCGTCCTCGACTCGCTTGAGGATCGCGGGGAAATCGCCCGCCACGTCAGAGAGCTCGACGCCCAGCGCGCCGGGGTAGCCCATCAGCGGCGAAGGCATGTCCGCTTCGATGAAATAGCCGCCTTTCCCCTCGGCGATCCTCTTCAGCAGGGGTTCGGTATGCGCGTCGTTGGTGCAGAAAAAAGCCGCCATCGGGCCGTACTTCTCGATCCAATGCGGAACTTTCTCGAGGATGAACTGCTGCGCGCCGGCCACGCCGACGTCGCTGGTGGGATCGGGAGCCGTTTCGAAATGGTATTTCATGCCCAAGTCGTTGCAGGCGGCCTCCATGATCTTGGCGCGACGGGAGAGGAGCTCATAGCTCATGTGGCGGGGGAAGGAGATATGGACGAAATCGGTGCAGCCCAGCTTGTGGGCGGCGAGGATGATCAGATAGCCGCGGGCGAGATCTCCGGCGTGAGTGACAAGGTCGGACGTGGGAGAGATGACGCCGGGATCCTCGTGGTTCTGCCCGGCAAACAGCAGGATGTCGGGGCGCGTCTCGCGAATACGGCGGAACGCCTCGGTCGTGCCCGGGATGGCCTGGTTGACGATAACGGCCTTCATCAGCGGATCGTCGGCGAACGAAGCGATCTGGGAGATCGTCGTTTCCTGCTCGGTCATGAAGTTGTCGGGGTAGGTGATGTGCTTGATCATGCCGCCGTCGGCGACGTCGCCGTAACGTTTGATCAGCTCTTCCGCGCCGCGAAGATCGTCCTCGGTCTGAGAAACCGTGCCCGTGCAGACGCCGATGTGGAACTTCGCCGACTCTGCCGCCATGGCGGACACGGCCCCCGCAAACAACGCCGCGGTCAGCAGACCAACAACAAACTTTTTCATTGTTATCTCCTCCGATACATAAATTTTAGCAAAAAAAAATCAATTTCACTTGCCGTTTAGACCTTACACAAATATTTCGGCATCGTCAATGACACTTTTATTGCAAACAAAACATGAACAAACATTAATTTACTATCCAGAAGCGCCGTCCTCGCGGGCACCGCACCGTCTGGACGGGCATAAACACAGAAGGGCGCTCAGTTTTCACTGAGCGCCCTTCTTTAGAAAAACTCATGCAAAATCCATACACGCTGTTTCCGAAACCACGAAGAATTAGTTGACCTGGTCTTTGAGGCCTTTGCCGGCGCGGAAAACGGGCACCTTCTTGGCGGGAATCTGGATCGTCTTCTTGGGATCCTGGGGATTGCGCCCCACGCGGGCGGCACGCTTGCGGACTTCGAATGTGCCGAAACCGACCAGCTGAACCCTGTCTCCCTTGGCAAGGGCCTTCTCGATCGCAGCAAAAGTAGCCGAAATCGCCTCGCCCGCCGCCTTCTTGCTCATTCCAGCATTTGCGGCAACTTCGTTGATCAGATCGTTCTTTGTCATTTTTCTCTGCCTCCTTAAATTATCAATACGAAAAGCCTGCATGAAAAGGGCGCCTCATAATGAGACGCCCTTATTCTAAACGCAATGTCACTGAAAGGTCAAGCCTTTTCGTTGCTTCCATGGCTGGAACGCCAAAAAAGACGCAGCGGAACGCCGGCAAAATCTCCCGCTTCGCGGATTTTTCTTGACAGATGGTTCTCAAAGCTCTTCGTCACGATCGAAGTGTCGTTGACGAAGAAGATGAACGTCGGCGGTACCGCGGCGCTCTGCGTGCAGTAATAGATCCGCAGCCGGCGTCCCGTGCCGTCCGTCGGCAGACGGTCAAAAGCCAGCATGTCGCGGATAATGCGGTTCAATACCGTCGTGCTGAATCTGGATTGGCGGCGCTTGTGCACCCGGCTGACCAGATCGAGCAGCCGGTGCAGACGGCGCCCGGAAACGGCCGACGTGAAAAGCACCGGCGCATGGCTGACGAAGCGGAACTCCTCGCGGAGTTTCCCGTTCACTTCGTCGCCGGTCTCCGGCGTGTTCGGCAGCAAATCCCATTTGTTGACCACGAGGACGACGCCCTTGCCGCGGGCGAGAATCTCCCCCACCAGACGCTGATCCTGCTCCGTCGCCAGTTCCCGCGCGTCCATCACGAAGACGGCCACGTCGCACTGGTCGACCGCGTCCATGGCCCGCACCGTCGAATAAAACTCGATGTCGTCCTTGACCCGGCTTTTGCGGCGCAGACCGGCCGTATCGACAATGCGGAAGCGTTCTCCCTTATACTCGAGCACGGCGTCGATCGAATCGCGGGTCGTTCCCGGGATGTCGCTGACCAGCGACCGCCGGCTGCCCGTCAGCGCGTTGAGGATGCTCGACTTGCCCACGTTGGGACGGCCGACGAGCGCCACGTTGATGACGCCTTCTTCCGCCCCCTGCGCGTCTCCTTTATCGCCCAGCATCTGCACGATCTGGTCCAAAAGCTCGTCAACGCCGCGGTCATGAAGCGCGCTGACCCCAACGACTTTTTCGAAGCCAAGCGAATAGGCTTCGACGACGTCGTCCTCGTGACTGAAGTCGTCTATTTTATTGACCGCGAGAATGACCATCGAAGAATGAGAACGAAGCACCTGGGCCACGTCTTTGTCCATCCAGGTGACGCCCTGACTGCCGTCGATCATGAAGATCACGACGTCGCTCTCTTCGATGGCCTGGAATATCTGATCTTTCATGCTCTCCATGATCGGGTCTTTGTCTTTCAGCAGCAGGCCGCCGGTATCGACCACGTAAAAACTTTTATCCTGCCATTGCACGCAGCCATACAAACGGTCGCGCGTAACGCCCGGCATATCGTCGACGATAGCCCGGCGTTCGCCGATGATCCTGTTGAACAGCGATGACTTCCCTACGTTGGGACGTCCGACGATCGACACTATTGCCATTGCATAACTCCTTCATGCGAGCGGATTTTCCGTCAGTCCGAGCAAACTTCGACGCTGGGGAAACCTCGGCGGGAACTCCGGATGGTGAAATATTTTTCAAGATAACGCCGCAACGGCGCCATGCGCGCGGTAAAAACGGTCAGCGCCGCGCCGGCCGCATCGGACTGCATGGTCGTAAAACCGGCTTCGTCAAGTCCGAAGACAAAGTCGTCCTTCTCTTTCCAGCCTTTCGGCAGCTCCATTCTGACCAGGTGCGAATAGGGGGGAAAAGAGAAGGCGCTTCTTTCCGCCAATTCCTCCCGCCAGAAATAGCTCCAGCCGGCCTGAAGAGATTTGAGAACCGACTGTCCGGGGCGGCGCGTCTGAAACAGAACTGTGCGCGTCCCCTGTCCCCGCCACAGGGATTCCTCGAACATGGAAAACGCGGAAAAGCGCGATGCATATTCGGGCTGACGAGCTTCGGCGTCAGCGTCCAGCCAGCCGATCAAAGCGGGACGCAGTTCGTCAAGCAGGCTCAGCGCTCGCCGCGAGCCGAGCAAAAGCCCGCCTTTTTGCTTCAGTTCGGCAAGCCGGCGGCGCCCGTCGGTCAGGTTCGCAGGATTCTCGGCGTGCCACAGGCACACGGGACTGGCGCCCAAAAGATTCTGCGCCATCGGCTGAAGCGCTTCCAGACCGGGAGAGGTGCCCTGGAACATCCGCCCGCCGCACTGCGGACAGACTTCGGGAACTCCCGCCCTGGCGCCGCAGAGAGGACAGCGCATCTCGTCCCGCTCAAAAACCATGGCGGCGCCGCAACGCGGGCACTGCACCGTTTGGCCGCAATCGGCGCACTGCAGTTCGCCGCTCACGCCGCGCCGGTCCAGAAGCCAAAAAACGACGCGCTTGTCGGCCGCATGCCGCAGCGTTTCCGTCACAAGCACGTCGGAAAGAGGCAGCGGAAACTGCACTCCCCTGAACGGAAGAAGCGAAGCGCCGTGGAGGTCAAGGATGCGCGCGACAGCCCGCGCCGGCGTTTTCCGCTCGGCCGGGCGGAAGTTTTTGAACACCCGCGACGACGGGATCCGCCCCCCACGACAAGACAGCCGCCGGAGGCGCGGGCGCGGGCCGCGGCAAAGCTCTTCAGCGAGAACGGCGGACGTTTTTTGCTGCGCCAGGATGGATTCGCTTCTTCGTCGACGACGAACAGTTCCGGCGCGGCAAGCGGCGCAGCTGCCGCTCCCGGACCGCCGACGATCACGGCGTCGTCGCGGGACAGGGCCCGGCGCCAGCTCTTCGTCGCCGCCTGAGCGCCCGACGCCGGCCACAGGATCAGGCGGTCCTTTGGGATCGCGCCGACCAGACTTTTGTAAAATCTTTGCGCCTGCTCTCGTTCCGGAAAGAGCGCCAGCGCGCCGCGACGACAGGCGAGGATCTTTTCGCGATAGAGCCGCCAGCGCTCTTCAGCGTCGTAACGATAACAGAATTCAAATGAGAACGGGATTTTTTCGCTCTCTCCGTACGGCACGAAGGGTTCTCCCCGCCAAAACGACGCCGGCATCAGCAGCCGCAGGATTTCCGACGGCGAACACAAAAAGGCCCGGGCAATTTCACGTACGGCCTGCAGATAAGGACGGTTCAGCACCGGCTGCGCGTCGAAGACCCGCAGAACGTTTTTCAGCGGGATCGACGCCGCGGACTGCGTCCTTCCCGCCGCAAGGCCGACACGGACGCCTTGTCCCATGGGAACGAGCACTCGCGCGCCGGGCGGCACGTCGCGGTCTGTTTGATACGTCAGTTCATGCCACCATGGCCCGGGGATCAAAACCTGCAGTTGAAGCATGCTCCGAGCCCGAGACCGCTTTTATTTCCGACGGCCGTCGGCAGCTTCGGAACTTTTTTTCTCCGCGGCGCGCTCCAGATTCTTCTGTTCTTCTTCGAACGCCGCTTCCGACTCCAACTCGTTCTCGATGGCGTCGGGGATCGTTTCGGTCTGCAGCTGCACGCTGACGTTTCCATCTTCCATGTCGCACAGCGCCAAAGAGATGGCCTTTTCGCCGGGGTGTTTCTCAAGGATCCCGTTGACACCCTTCACTTCGCTGATCTGACGCGCCCTCTGCGCGATGACCGCCGTGAGAAGATACTTGTTGTGCACGTTCACGTTGTCCATAATTTTATCCAGATTATGAAAATTCATTTTACCTCTCCTCAAAGAGCCTGACGGCGCTGCTCCACGAAACGGCACACGCGCTCTACCGCTTCGTCCAGGGAATCGTTGACCACCACGAAATCGTAGCGGTCCCGCTGTTTCATTTCTTCGACGGCGTTCCGAAGGCGAAGCCGCAGCTCGGCTTCGCCTTCGGTATGCCGCCCTCTGAGACGTTCTTCAAGGACTTCGATGGACGGCGGCACAACGAAAAGAGTCACGGCTTCGGGCATCTTTTTCTTGACCTGAAGCGCTCCTTGCACATCGATCTCCAGAAACATGTCCTTGCCTTCGTTCAAGACTTTTTCCACATCGCTTTTCAGAGTTCCGTAGCGGTGACGATGCACGTCGGCCCATTCCAGGAAGTCTCCCGCCGCGATATGCGCCGCAAAGTCGTCCGGCGTGATGAAACGATAGTCTACGCCGTCCCGTTCTCCCTCGCGCGGAGCACGGGTGGTACAGGAAACGGAATAGCTCAATCCGTCAAGCGCCTCGAAAACTCTGGCACGGATCGTGCCTTTTCCGGCGCCGCTGGGTCCGGAAAGGACAAACAGCGTGCCCTTTCTATTCTTCGTCATCGGCGCTGTCCCCTTCTGAAATACGGTTGACGATGGTTTCCGGCTGGATAGCCGAAAGCAGGACGTGGTTGCTGTCCGTCACGATGATCGCTCTTGTTTTGCGCCCTTTCGTGGCGTCGATCAGACGTCCGGCCGCGCGCGCCTCTTCCTTGAGCCTTTTGACGGGAGAAGAGGCGGGTTGGATGATCGCCACGATCCGTTCGGCCACGATCATATTGCCGAAGCCGACATGCACAAGCGTTCGCGCCATGGCCTACTCCACGTTCTGGATCTGCTCGCGGATGCGTTCGAGCAGCGCTTTGCCGTCCACCACAAGCCAGCGAAGCTCGGTGCTGGCCGACTTGGAGCCCATCGTGTTGATTTCCCGGTTCATCTCCTGCACCAGAAAATCCAGCTTGCGTCCCACCGGGCCGCCGCTTTTCAAAAGCGTGCGGAACTGGGACGTATGGCTGGACGAACGGGTCAATTCTTCGGAGATGTCCCACTTATCCGCCAGGATCACGAGTTCCTGGGCAAGACGCGCGGGATCCGCCTCATAGCCGAGCTGCGCGATCGTTTTCGTGATCTTGGCGCGATAGTCGTCGAAAAACTGCGGCGAGATGCTCTGCCACCGAGCGGCGATTTTTTCCAGAAGGCTGTCGTACTCTTCGAGATTCTGCATGATATCGCGCTCAAGCGCTTCGCCTTCGACCCCGCGCATTTTTATCAGGCCGTCCGCACACTGATCCAGCAGTTCGAACAACGCCGACTGGACTTCGCCGGAGGTTTTGTCCATCAGGGAAGAGGACTCGGTGACGCCGGGCAGACAGAGCAAACTTGTCACCGCAGGCACCGGTCCGCCAAGCTCGCCCTGCAGTTCCTGAATCTCCCGGTAATAGTCCCGCAGGACGTCGCCGTTCAGGCGTTCGCGCATCAGCGCCGGCGCCCATCTGATCTCCGCGCGCGCCACGACTTTGCCGCGCGCCAGACGGCCGCGCAGGGCGTTTTGGATCAGCGGTTCAAAACTCGAGAGTTCCCGGTCGGCACGCACGGCGATTTCCAGATAACGGGAATTGACGCTGGAAAGTTCCACGGCAAGGGTTCCCCATGGAAAGTCTTGCCTGACGCGATGAAAACCTGTCATGCTGTAAAGCATTGTTTTTCTCCTTTCCTCAGCTGCGGCGCACGGCAAGCCAATCGAAGACTCCCCACAGGCTTTCGACGCCTTCGCCCGTCAGCGCGCTTAAGGCGCAGACCGGCAGCCCGTCATGCCTCAGCTGCGCTTTGATCCGTTCGACCCGAAAGAGTCCCGAACGATCGATCTTGTTCAGCACCACGGCCCTTGGGAGCGCGGCCGCGCCGATCTCGTCAAGAGTCTGCTGGATCACGTCGTACGTCGCCGTCACATCGGGATCGTTGGCGTCAAGCACCACAAGAAGCATATCCGCCTGGCAGGCTTCTTCCAAGGTCGTTCGGAAGGCGGCGATCAGTTCCGGCGGAAGCTCGCGGATGAATCCCACGGTATCGGCCATGAGGATGTTCCTCCCCGACGGCAGACGAACCGAACGGACCGTCGTATCCAGCGTCGCGAAGAGCTGATCGGCGGCGTAAAGTTTCTTGTCGCCGCTGAGACGTTTCAGCAGCGTGGTTTTGCCGCTGTTCGTGTAACCTACCAGAGCCACCGTGGGGATGCCGCTGCGGCGGCGCTGCTTCCGCTGTCCCTGGCGGCGCTTTTTCATCTCCTCCAGTTTGCGGGAAGCTTCGACGATGCGGGCCTGCAGCTTGCGGCGATGCCGTTCGAACTCGGTTTCGCCGGGGCCGCGCGTGCCGATTCCGGCTCCGGCGTTCGACATCTGCTTTCCCAATCCGCGGATGTGAGGCATCTCGTAACGGCACCGCGCCAGATCCACCTGGAGTTTGGCCTCGGCGGTCGAGGCGCGGCGTTCGAAGATCTTCATGATGACCAGCGCCCGGTCCCACACCTCGCAGTCGGTTTTCCGCCGCATGTTGCTCAGCTGGATCGGCATCAACAGGTCGTTGCAGACGATCAGATCGGCTTCCGAGGCCTGGGTCAGGATTTTCAGCTCGTCCACCTTGCTGGCTCCCAGCAGAAAAGCGGGATCGGGGCGATCCCTTTTCTGCGTCGCCACGGCCACGACTTCTACGTCGAGGTTCGCCAGCAACAGGCGCAATTCTTCCAGAAGCAATTCCAGATCGTCGCGCAGCGACAGTTCCAGACCGGTGATCACCGCGCGGCGGCGCCCCTCCACGCGATTTTTGAAATCCGGGGGCAGCGACGTCAGCCAATGCTCTCCTTTTCCATACGTTCCAGTTCGTTCTGAAGAGTGACTCGTATCCGTTCACGCTCCTCTTTCAGCGAGCCCCGCTGTTCCTTGGGGAGTGGCATGATGGGTTTGCCAAAATGCGCTGTGATGGGATTTCGCTTGATTTTGGAGGAACCTACGGGCATGGCCTCATACGTCCCTTCGATATACAGCGGAATCACGGGGGCGTCCACGCTGGTCGCCAGCACGGCAACGCCTCCCTCAAGCGGCTTGAGGCGTCCGTCGAACGAGCGCGCGCCTTCGGGAAAAATCATCAGGCTTTCGCCGTTTTTCAGCAGGGAAAGAAATTTTTTCAACGCCAGCGCGGCGGCTTTCTCCGTCGTCCGGCTGACGGAGATCACGCCGAGATTGTTCATGAGCCAGGTGAAAAACGGGTTGATTTGAAAAAGTTCCTCCTTGCCGAGCGGGCGGAGCCGTCCCGGGAACACGCACCCCACCACGACAGGATCGAGATTGCTGACGTGATTTGCGGCGACGATCACGGGACGGTCAGCGGGAACAAGCTCTCTCCCGGTCACCTTCAAGCCGTTGTGGATTTTCAAAACGGCGAAGCACAGGTGCCTGGCAAGCCAGTACAGGAACGCCCTAAACATGGCACACCGCCCGTGCGATATCGGCGATCGCGTCCGCGACCTGTTCGGCGTTCATCGCGGACGAGTCAAGCAGCACGGCACCGGGCGCCTGTTTCAGCGGCGCGATGCTTCGCTTGACGTCGGCTTCGTCCCGCTGGAGGATCTCATCGAGCAGCTTCCGATACTCGACCTTCACGCCGCGGGCCGCCAGCTCGTCGTGACGGCGCTGCGCGCGCACTTCAGCCTGAGCCGTCAAAAACACCTTGACCGGCGCATACGGGAAAACCACGGTGCCCATATCGCGTCCGTCGGCCACCAGACCGCCTTTCAGAGCCTGATCGCGCTGGAGCATCAGCAGTTTTTCGCGCACCGAGGGCAGCGCCGAATAAAGCGAGGCGATCCTGTCGACCGCCGGCGTGCGGATCAGCGAAGATACGTCCGTGCCGTTGAGAAAAACGGAGGAAGCGCGGATCTCCACCGTTACGTCGAAAAGGGCTTTTCTAAGTTCCGGGCTCTCCTGCGCAGGGATCGCAAGGCTGTCGAGGTAATAAGCCAGCGCCCGATAGAGCGCTCCCGTGTCAAGATAACTGATGCCCAGTTTCGAGGCTACAAGCTTGGCTACCGTGCTTTTGCCGGCGCCCGCGGGGCCGTCGATGGCGATAACTCCCGTCCAGTTCACTGTCGCTTCCTCCTTAAACATCCGCTCTATACGATGCCGCCGTGCCGGATCATGCGGCGCAGCTGATCTGCGCTGTACTCACGGGCACAGCCGCTTTTCAAATGTCGCAGTTCCATACGGCCGATCCTGCGGCGGAACAGCACCTGCACTTTCAGCCCGGCGCTCTCGGCGATGAGACGGATCTCGCGCTTGACGCCTTCGTTCAGGACGAAGCGCAGCCACCGCCCTTCCGGCTCCCGTCGTAAAAAATCGACGCCGACGGGATGAAGCCTTTCCCCCGCGAAAATCGTTCCTTCCCGAAGCCGCCGCATTTCCCGTTCGTTCGGCACGCGGTCGAGCAGGACCTCGTATTCTTTCGTGATCCCCGCGCGGGGGTGGATCATCTCCTGCGAGAAATCCCCGTCGTTCGTCAGCATCAAAAGCCCCTCGCTCTGCAGATCCAGGCGCCCTACCGGGAACAGGCGGTAATAGTCGTATTCGCGCGGCAGCAGATCGAGGATCACGGGATAACTGCGGTCGCTCACCGCGCAGATATATCCGCGCGGCTTATGGAGGACCATGTAGATTTTTCTCTCCGGACGGACCTCCACGTCGTCGACCGTGACGATCTCTCCGTCGGAAACGTCGTAGCCCGGCTCGGTGACCTGATAACCTCCGCAAACGACGCGGCCGGCGAAGATGAACTCTTCGACCTTGCGTCTCGAACCGACTCCGCAGAGGGCCAGATATTTATTCAGTCTCATCTTCGGCGGCCTCGATTCCCGTTTCCGGAACCGTTGCCAGTTCCGCGGAAGGATCTTCCGGTTCCGGACGGTGCCGCTTCAACTCCTCGAGTTCGTCGATCGTCGGCAGATCGGAGATGGCCCCCAGCCCGAAGATCTCCAGGAATTTCGTCGTCGTGCGGTACAGAAGAGGCGAACCGGTGCTTTTGCGCCGTCCGGCAATGCGCGCCAGTCCGTAGCCAAGCAGCGTGTCGATGACGCGATCGCAGCGCACGCCGCGGATCGCCTCGATCTCGGAACGGGTCACCGGCTGGCTGTAGGCGATCACCGCCAGCGTCTCGAGAGACGCCCGCGTCAGCCTGACGCGTTCGCTCTCGTCGGCGGCGTGAAATTTGTCCATGGTCTCGCTCAGATCGCTGGCGGTCGTCATGAACCACTTCCCGCCGAGTTCGACGATCTCCAGGCCGTGCGAAAGAGCGTAACTTTCGCTCAACCGAGCCAGCACCTTGCGGACCGAGGCCGCCGGCTGGCCCGTCGCCAGCGAAATTTCCGGCACGGAAGCGCCGTCGGCCGCGACGAAGAGGATCGCCTCGATCTGCCGGATCAGAAGATTTTCAGGCTCTTCTTGCCGTGATAAAGACATCGCCAAACAGCTCCTTCTGCACCAGCGTCACAAAGTTCCTCCGCGACAGTTCCAGCAGCGCCAGCAGCGTTACCACCAGCGCGCCGCGTCCCGGCTCTTCCTTCAGCAGGGAACGCAGGGACAACCCCTCCGAAAAAGCGGTCAGACGCTCGAGCACGCGTTCCATGCGGTTTTCCACCTGCACTTCGTCGGGGATCTGCGCCGGCACTCCGCCGTCGTCCCAGTCGTCTTCGTCGGGCAGTTCGAGACTCGCGCTCCGACGACGGTCGAGCAGTTCGAGCCACTGCAGAGAGAGCGAATAAAGATCGCCGAGATCGAAAAACGGATCGAGCGCTTCCCCTTTGCGGAAACGGCGCCGGTCGGCTTTTTCCTTCAGATCGATCAGCCGCGAGACCGCCTCGCGGTAAGGACGATAACGCTCCAACAGACTTTCGACATTTTCGGCATCGTCCAATACGGTTACTTCACCGTCGTCTTCATGGACTTCATATCGGGGCAGCAAAGACGAAGCCTTCTGCCGCACCAAATGCGCCGCCTGCGCTATGAATTCGGCCACCGAAGCGATCGGCAGCCCGCCGCTTCGGGCCAGATAGGCGCCGTATATGGAGATGACCTCGGCGACGCTGATCCGCGCAGCCTCGATCTGGCCCTGATCAATCATATGGCAGAGCAGATCGAGCGGGCCGGAGAACCCCTCAATTTCAAGCTGAAACATGGCGTTCGACGCTGCACCAGCGTTCCCGGCGGCGCTTGGCTCCGATCAGATCGAGGAAATAAACCGGCAGGCCCGTCTTCTGCGCCAAAGCTTTCGAAAAATACGACAGCGGCGGATTCTCCATCTCGCCATGGTCGCAGAGCATCACGCTCAGACCGGCGTCGACGGCTTCCAGGCACTCATGATAACGGAGGTCGGCCGTCGCATAAAGCACGGAACCGGTCCGCCCCAGATTCTTCCAAAGCTCGCCGCCCGAGCCGCCGCACAAAGCGACGCAATCCACCGCCGAGCCGCCGTCATAGAGGCGATAGCCGGAGAGATCCCATTTCCGAGCAATTTCGCAGGCAATCTCTCCGGCCGGGGCGGAACGAACGGAACCGACCGCTCCCATGCCAAAACCGCGCTCCGTCGCCGGAGGCTCGAGCGGCCTTGCGTCTCCAAGTCCGGCCAGCTGCGCCAGTTTCTCGTTCACGCCGCCGCGGGCGCTGTCGAAATTCGTATGGCAGGCGATGAGACAGACGCCGCTTTGAAACGCCGCCTCGACGGTCTTCGGGTCGCAGCGATCGCAGATCATATCTTCCTGCGGCGCGAACAGCAGCGGATGATGAGTGATCAAAAGCTCGCAGCCACGCCGCGCCGCCTGTCTGACGGCCTCTGCGGAAGGATCCAGCGCCACGGCGATCCTGGCGACAAGCGCGTCGTATCTGCCGAGTCGCAGGCCGCAACGATCCCAGCTTTCCGCAAGTTCGAAAGGAGCGAGATCATCGATCAGCGGGATCAGTTCCCGCACTTTCAACGCGCTCATTCACACCACTCTCTTCAGCAAGACTTCAAGGCGCCGGAGCACACTCCGCCGCCAGAGAATACACAGAATCAATTTCAGTCCCTTTTTAAGAACAATTTCCATGATTATACCACGACGCATGAAGAACAAATTTTTCATACTCGTTTCCGCGAAAAAGGCGAAGGTTCGTTCCTCTTTTTAAGTTAAGCTTTTAAGCCCCGAAGACACGCCGGACACGGATAAGGTCTTCCCCATCAAGGAGAAGACCTTATCCGTGTCCGCTATTTCAAGAAAAACGATCATGCTTTGTAATCAATTCCGGCAATTTTATCAAGCTTATAGAGACTGTGCACCGCATCGATGTAACGGACCGTTCCGCTTTTGGCGCGCATCACGAGGGAACTCGTGTAGATCCGTTCGCCCTCGTAACGGACGCCCTTCAAAAAGTCGCCGTCCGTGATGCCGGTGGCGGCAAAGAACACGTCGTCGCTGCGAACCAGGTCGTCGATCGTCAGTACTTTATTGAAGTCCATTCCGGCATCGAGCGCCTTCTGACGCTCTTCGTCGCTGCGCGCCCAAAGTTTGCCCTGCATGTTGCCGCCCATGGCCTTGATGGCGCAGGCCGTAATGACGGCCTCGGGGGTGCCGCCGATACCCATGAGCATGTCGGCGCCGCGCTCCAATTTACAGGTCAGCAGCGCGCCGGCGATATCGCCGTCGGTGATGAGCTTGATGCGGGCGCCGGCCGCGCGGATCTCTCCAATGAGTTTTTCATGGCGGGGACGGTCCAGCACGACCACCGTGATATCGCCCGTGGCCTTTTTGCGGGCTTCCGCGACGCGGCGGATATTTTCCGCCACCGGAGCTTCGATGTCGATGACGTCTTTCGCTTCAGGGCCGACGACCAGTTTGTTCATGTAAAAAACCGTCTTGGGATTGAACATCGTGCCGCGCGGCGCTCCGGCGACGACGCTGATCGCGCCGCTGATGCCGAGGGCCGTCAAACGCGTTCCGTCGATGGGATCCACCGCGATGTCCACTTCGGCGTTCTTGCCGGTGCCAAGGTGTTCGCCGTTGAACAGCATCGGCGCTTCGTCTTTTTCTCCTTCTCCGATCACCACGATGCCGTCCATGTCCACGGTGTTGAGCATGTAACGCATCGCGTTGACGGCGGCGCCGTCGGCGGCGTTTTTGTCGCCGCGCCCCATCAGGCGCCCGGCCGACATGGCGGCGGCCTCCGTGCCGCGGCAAAACTCAAGCGCTAAATTTCGATCGGGCAGACGCGTGGTGCCAAACAGACTTTTCACTACGGACCCCTCCCTCAAAGGATATCGTTGGATCTACTCAAAACGAGCAAAAATCTCGTCGACAAAACGGAAGTAATAATCGTTCGTAAAAAGCTGCGCCAATTCCGTTCGGTCGATTTTCCCCTTGATCAGTTCGTCGCCAGCCAGCAGGTCGAGGAAATGACCTTCGCCGTTCCATGTCTTCATGGCGTTGCGCTGCACGGCCAGATACGCGTCTTCGCGGCGCATGCGGTACTTTTCCACCAGCTGAAGAAGAACTCTTTGACTGTACACCAGCCCGCCGGTCAGCTCGAGGTTCTCCTGCAGGCGCTGCGGCGAAACGTCAAGACCGCGGACGACGCGCCCAAGCGTTTTCAGCATGTAGTGGGCCAGATGAAAAGCGTCGGGCCAGATGAGCCGTTCGGTGCTGGAGTGGCTGATGTCGCGTTCGTGCCAGAGGGCAACGTTTTCCTGCGCCACGATCGTGAAGGAGCGCAGCATGCGCGCCATACCGCAGATTTTCTCGCACTGGATGGGATTGCGCTTGTGAGGCATCGCCGACGAACCTTTTTGTTTCTTGCCGAACGGCTCGAGCGCCTCGCGCACTTCCGTGCGCTGCAGGTGGCGGATCTCGGTGGCGATCCGTTCCATCGCGGCGCCGAGGCTGGCCAGAGCGAACATGACGACGGCGTGCCGGTCTCTCTGAATGATCTGCGTCGAAACGAGATCCGGTTTCAGCCCCAGTTCGGCGCAGACGGCAGCTTCGATATGAGGCGGGCAATGGGCGTAGGTGCCGACGGCGCCGGAAATCTTTCCGCAGGAGATTTCCTCTTTGGCACTTTCCAGACGTTTGCGGTCCCGCAGCAGTTCCGAATACCAGTTCAGTATCTTCAGGCCGAACGTGATCGGCTCGGCGTGAACGCCGTGGCTGCGCCCGACGGAAGGCGTGTATTTATACTTTTCCGCCTGTTCGAGCACGTCCTTCATGAAAACGTCGAGCTCGCGCATCACGACGTCCAGCGACTGCCGCAGGCGAAGGGCGCTCGCCGTGTCCTCCACGTCGCTGCTGGTCAGGCCGAGATGGATGTAACGGCCTTCCGCCCCCACATGGTCGGCCATGTTCGTGTCAAAGGCGATCATGTCGTGCTGAACTTCGGCCTCGATCTTCAGGATCTCGTCGGCGTCGAAACCGCTGCGCTCGTCGATTTTCTTCATCGCTTCGGCCGGGATGACGCCGTCTTTCGCCCAGGCGTGGCAAACGGCCAGTTCGACGACTTCCCAGCTGCGATACTGATTCTCGAGAGACCAGATCTCTTTCATTTCTTTCGTCTCATACCGTGGGATCATGCTATACGAGCCTCCAATGAGTTAATTTTCCGGAGCCGCTTCTCCGAAAAGGGCTTCCACAAATTCTTCGGCGTCGAAGAGTTTCAGGTCTTCCGGCGCTTCGCCAAGACCGATGTAGCGAATGGGCAAACGCAGTTTGTCGGCGATCGAGAGGACGATCCCGCCTTTGGCCGTGTTGTCGTACTTGGCGAGGACGACGCCGGTCAGCCGTGCGGCCTCGTTGAAGACTTCCGCCTGCCGGAAAGCGTTCTGGCCGATGACCGAGTCGAGCACAAGAATGCTTTCCACGTGCTCTTTTCCGACTTCACGTTCGATCACCCGATAGATTTTTCCCAGTTCTTCCATGAGGTTGTGCTTGGACTGGAGTCTTCCCGCGGTATCCACGATCAAAACATCTGCCTTGGACGACCGCGCCGCCGTGATCGCGTCGAACACGACCGCGGCCGAATCGCTGCCCTGCTTCTGCGCGATCACGCGGATCCCGCTTTTTTCGCCCCAGACCTGCAGCTGCTCTATCGCTGCGGCCCGAAAGGTGTCCGCGGCGGCGACAATGACTTTCTTGCCCGATTCTTTATAAAGCCACGCCAATTTTCCCGTCGTGGTCGTTTTTCCGCTGCCGTTCACCCCGACCATCAAGATCACCGAGAGGCCGTTTTCGCCGCTTTGCAGCGGCGCGCCCATGCGCGGGATCCCGTCGAGGCGTTTTATCAGTTCGCTTTTGAAATGTCGGAGCAGCTCTTTTCCCTCACAGCGGCATCGTGCATGATACGCTCGCATTTCGTCAAGGAGCGTTTCCGTCGTCTCCAGCCCCACATCGCCCGCGATCAGCACATCTTCGAGATCCATCCAAAAGTCTTCGTCGATCGCGCCGCCGAAGAGCCGCATGATGTTGGCGCTCCAGCGACAGCGAACGCCGCCGAGTTTCTCTTTCAACTTGCCGAAAAAGGACATGGGCTAGCTTTTTTCCTCCTCAGAATCTGCCCGCGAAGGTGGCTCGGAGACAGATCTTTTCCTGTTGACCGGGCGATGGGACCCGTGAGTCGAGGAACGGCGCGCCCACGCTCCTGAGCGGCGCGCCTCTGCCGGCACTCCGCCCCCATGCTTCCCGCGGTCTGGGACTGCTGCTCGTCAGTTCTCCGCTCATCTCTGCGCTTCTGATCTTTAGAGCCGGACGATCTTGAGGAAGGTTTTGCCTTGCCCCCTCGGAGAATATTTTTCTGTCCCGCTTTCTTCTGCTCCCAAACTGGCTCCTCTTTGCTCCTGGGATCTGTCTTGCCCTCTGTCGCAAAAACGCGGGTGTTCTTCCTGCGATGCCGGCGGCGCGCTTCTTCTGTATATTCCGCAGTGCCTTTCCCATTGCCCGCCGTTACGTCGGAAACGTTTACAACCGTCACCCGCGTTTCGTCGCGATCGTCTGATATTTTTTTTGTTCCGCTGTACTGAGGACAACTCTCACATCCCGAACAGCCGCGCTCCTCACCGACGATCGGAGCGCCTCCCTCAAACACCATCAGCGCTTGCCCTCTCTCGTCAAGGCCGTGCTCTTCGTTGCTCCACGGTTTGCCGGCGAGCAGCGTTTCCTTGAACTGTTGATACATCGTCACGGGGATGCTGACGTTTCCTTCAGGACCATGAATGCTGCAGGTCCGCGTCGCCAGATCGACGCCCGTCAAGATCCACGTTCCCTGTTCCGTCCTGATCTTGGCTCCGTGAGACGGCAGGCTCTTCCACAATTCATGATACGTGTTCTGTTCAAAGCTCATGCAGCACATAAGCCGTCCGCACAGCCCGGAGATCTTGGTCGGATTGAGAGCCAGATTCTGCTCCTTGACCATTTTGATGCCGATCGGCATAAAACGATGAAGCCAGTAGCTGCAGCAGCAGACACGGCCGCAGGCACCGATGCCCTTGACGACCTTGGATTCGTCTCTGACTCCGATCTGCCGCAGCTCGATGCGCGTACGGAATTCGCGGGCCAGATCCCGAACGTAAGCGCGAAAATCGACGCGCTGCTCGGAAGTGAAATACAGGAACAGTTTTTTGCGGTCGTTCATGTATTCCACGTCGACCAGTTTCATGTCAAGATCATGACGGCTCAATACCTGTCTGGCGGTGACAAGGACGCGCTCTTCTTCGCCGCGGTTGTCCTTTTCTTTCTCCAAATCTTCCGTCTCGGCCCTATGCAGGAAGGTCACGTTCTGGAGCCCGGAATCGCTGCCCGACTGTCCCTCCTGACGATTGTCTATGGCCCGGTAAAGGGCTTCCTGGCGTTCCGTAATCTCCCCGGCGACGACGGCGATCTCCGTCCCCCGAGAACTTTCTACGAGCAGCTGCTCGCCTTTTTCAAAACGAATGCTGTTTTCGGCAACGATCAGCCCCAGGTAACGCGGTTTGCCGAAAATCGTCAAATACATGCTCAAAGGGATACTCCTCTCTCAAAAGAAGAAACAAAAGGTCTGTCCACATCGCTGCGGACAAGTGGGTGGCGAGCGCCGTCTCGGCAAGCTGACGCAACGCCCCGGCACGCGTCAACTCTCCGTTTTTGCAGAGCCACGACGCATAGCCATGCGCCATGGCGTACCATTTCTGTCCGTCGTTTTTCTCGTTTTCTTTCAGCCAGCGCAGCCATTCGGACTGGGAAGCCGGAGGCGTCAGAGGTGCGATTTTTTCTTCCACGGAGAATGATAACATCCACAGACGACTTCGCAAAGTAGAAAGGATGGTGCCGCGATCCATCATATACAGAAGACGTCCCTTGGACGGCGGTTCTTCGGTAATCTTGAGCAGACTGTTCACGGCTCCCGGGCTCATCTTTTCGGGAGCGTAAAACACCAGAAGCCGCACCGGCGCGACGACAGGCGAAAGCGACAGGTCGGCGCTTTTCGCGCGGCATTCGTCGACGGGCGCGGGCACATCTGGTTCTCCGGCCACCAACAGGTCGGGATGTTCCATGTCAACCCAGGCCCGACACGATGGGCACTGGCCGCAGGCGGAACCCGATTCGCACAGGATGCGGCGAGCCAGCGAAAGCATGACCTCCCGCTGCCAGGGCAGACGGATCTCGATGCCGATCGAGCCGGGGATCGATCCCCGAGCGATAAATTTCAGCAACTCACGCCAATGAACGTCGTTCTGCCAAAAGATTTCGCTCTGACTCATCTGACGCAACGCCTTTTCAATTCGGAGAAAATCGTCTCCTCAATCTCGTCCTCGTCCGCCCGGGCGTCGACTCTGAAAAATCTCGAGCCGTTCCTTTCGGCCAATTCCTTGAATCCGCAGGCGACGGTCTGATGGAATTTCAAGTCTTCGCCTTCGATCCTATCGCTTCCGCCGCGGCCGGCCATCCTCTTCCTCGCTTCTTCCACCGGGAGATCAAGCCAGACCGTCAGGTCGGGCTCAGGAATCCCGCACCACTTTATCAGGCTCTCCAGAATGTCTTCTTTCAGTCCGCGTCCCCAGCACTGATAGGCCCGGGTGGAGTCGTTATAGCGGTCACAGACGACCCATTCCCCTTGATCCAGAGCGGGTTGAATGACCTGCACGACGTGTTCGCACCGGTCGGCCACAAAAAGCATGATCTCGGTCATCGGGTGCCGGAGCCGCCCGTTCAGCAGAAGAGCGCGCAGAATATCCCCGTGGGGCCAGTCTCCCGGTTCATGCGTCTCCGTCACTTTTTTGCCCTCGCGCCTCAAACGCGTCGCGAGGCGCCTGGCCTGTGTCGACTTGCCGGAGCCGTCGATCCCTTCTATCGTGATAAACATTTATGCCTCACTCCACCAGAATGAAATTTTTACTGGAATACGTGCGCTTCTAAAGTTATACTATAAGCTGCGAATATTTTACACGAATCAATTCATTGGGAGGCGATCCACGGTGAACCAGCTCGTCAGAGAACTCGAAAAGAAATACCGCGAAAGCTGCATGACGTTTTACCGCCATCTCCACGCTCATCCGGAGCTCAGTTACCACGAAGAGAAAACCGCGGCTTTCGTGTACGACATTTTGAAGAGCCTGCCGCTGGACGAAATTCGTCCGAACGTCGGCGGTCACGGCGTCGTCGCGCTTTTAAAGGGCGCACGGCCGGGGCCGTGCATCGCGCTCCGCGCCGACATGGACGCGCTGAGCATCCAGGAGAATACGAACTGTCCCTTCGCCTCGCAAACTCCCGGCGTGATGCACGCCTGCGGACACGACGCCCACACGGCGATCCTGTTGGGGACCGTCCACGTGCTCTGCGAGATGAAATCGCAGATCGCCGGTTCGCTGAAGTTCGTCTTCCAGCCCTCGGAGGAGATGACGCCGACAGGCGGCGCGCCGGGGATGATCCGCGACGGCGTTCTTGAAAATCCCGATGTCGACGCGATCATCGGCCTTCACGTCTGGCCGACGCTGGCGACGGGGACGATCGGCTTGCAGGCCGGCGCGGTGTCCGCCTCTTCCGATCATCTTCGCGCCACGATCCATGGCGTCGCCAGTCACGGGTCGATGCCCGACCTGGGCGTTGACGCCATCGTGGCGGCCTCGGCCGTCGTCATGGCGCTTCAGCCTATTATTTCACGAAACCTGTGTCCCCGCAATACCGCGGTCATCACCATCGGCACCATCAAAGGCGGCGACCGCTACAATATCGTCCCCGACCGCGTCGACCTCGATGGCACGGTGCGCAGCTTCGACGAGGCGGATCACAAAAAGCTGCCGCAGTGGATCGAGCGGGCGATCTCCAACACGGCCGCCGCGTACGGCTGCACGGCCGAGATCGATTATCAGAGGGGATTCCCGGCGACGATGAACCACGAACGGCTCGTGAGCATCGGCCGGGAAGTGATCCGCGACGTGCTGGGAGAAACGGGCGTGCTGCCCGATCTTTCCGTGCCGCCGACGGGCGAGGATTTTTCGTTTTATACGCTGAAAGTTCCGGCCGCTTTCGCCTGGCTCGGCTGCCGCCCTGACGGCGTCAAGCCCGAAGACATGCCGGCGCTCCACAACGACCGTTTCCTTCCCGACCCCGCCTGTTTCCCCTATGGAATTCAGTACCTCGCTTCAATGGCGCTGAAACTTCTCGACTCCGACCTGAAAGGACTCAAAAAATGACGTGCACGCTAACCGAAAACGATCGCATTCAGAAAATGATCGAACGCCGCCGCGATTTTCACCGCTATCCCGAGACCGGCTGGACGGAGTTCCGCACCACGGCCAAAGTCGCCGAAATCATGGATCGGCTCGGCTATACCTTGAGATTCGGAGGGGACTTCATGAGACCGGAAACGATCATGGGACGGGTGATCGACGTTGAAGCGCAGATGCGGCGCGCCGTCGATCAGGGGGCCGACCCCGCATGGGTGAAAAAAACGGGCGGCATCACCGGCCTCTGCGCCGAGCTGGACACGGGACGCGACGGCCCCGTCGTCGCCATGCGCTTCGACATCGATTGCGTGGATACCGACGAAGCCGCGGACGAAGGGCACCTTCCCGCCAGGGAAGGTTTCCGCTCCGTCAACAAGGGCTGGATGCACGCCTGCGGTCACGACGGGCACACCGCGATCGGCCTGGCGGTGGCCGAATACGTCTCCGAACACAAAGACTCCCTCAAAGGCAAGATCCGTTTTCTCTTTCAGCCGGCGGAAGAGGGCGTGCGCGGCGGCTACGCGATGACGCAGGCCGGCCTGCTGGACGACGCGGACTGGTTCATCGCGCTCCATCTCGGCCTCGGCGTGCCGACAGGAACGGTCTACGGCGGCACCTATGGTTTCCTCTGCACTACGAAAATCGACGTCGATTTCACCGGCAAGGGGGCCCACGCCGGCGGCGAGCCCAATCAGGGGAAAAACGCGCTGCTGGCGGCCGCCTCGGCCGCGCTGAACCTCCACGCCATCGCCCCGCATCGCGACGGGCCGACGCGCATCAACGTCGGCGTGCTTCAGGCCGGCGAAGGACGCAACGTCGTGCCTCCCAAGGCGTCCATGAAGATCGAGACGCGAGGCGCGACCGACGACATTCTCAAATATGTGTACGAGCGCGCCGTTCAAGTCATTCAGGGGGCCGCCGCCATGTACGACTGCACGGCGGAGATCTTCAAACGCGGCGAGGCGAACACCGCCGACAGCGATCGGGAGATCGTCGACATCATCTGCGACGCGGCCCGCGAGGTTAAGGGCGTCACGAAAGTCTTCCCCAAACAGCTGATGTCGGGAAGCGACGACGCCTGCTGGATGATGAAGCGCGTGCAGGATCGCGGCGGCAAAGCCACGTACGTCGGTCTGGGGGCGACCATCGCCGCGGGACACCACAACGACCATTTCGACTTCGACGAGGCCTGCCTGCCCATCGGCTGCGACGTCCTCTGCGGCGCTATCAGGCGTCTCTCCGGAAAATAAAGAAACGACAGAAAGCGGGGAATCTGCTTCGCCGCAAATTCCCCGCTTTCATCATGCTATCGTCCCGCCGCCAGCCGACGAACGATCCCTTCGTCGGCCGGACAGAAGTCGAAATCCAACAGACGCGCCGGCGCGACCCATCGCATCTCCCGATGCACGTTCAGCGTCGCCGTTCCGCTCTGAATCCGGGCCTTGAAAAAATTGAAATGGATCGTCCCATCCGGATAAGCATAGCTCAGATCGGCATAAAGCCCCTCCAGCTTGAGGCAGACGCCCAGCTCTTCGCGGCATTCGCGGATCAGACATTCTTCCATGGATTCTCCGGGCTCGCGCTTGCCGCCGGGAAACTCCCAGCGATCGGCGCAGTTCCCGCCGCCTTGCCGCTGGCAGATCAAAATTTTCCCTTTATCGCCGCAGATGATGGCAGCCGCCACGTCGATCATGGCATCTTTCCTCGCTTTCGCACGGTGGATTTTCTATCGTCATTTTCATTGTAACAGTCCTCCCGAATCGCGCAAGGTCGCTCGGCCGCTTTTGTGCGGTCGAGTTCGCCGCTCACGTCTTTCGCTGAAGAAGTGCTATAATGAGACAATGTTCAGCCGGAGCAGACTTTTGCCTCCTCCGGCCAATCTTCTGCATTTCCCGAAAGGAGTTCCATCATGTCCCTTTGTCCTTGTGGTTCACACCGTGAATTGGAAGAATGCTGCCGACCCATTATCAAAGGCAGCCGCCGCGCCAAAACTGCCGTAGAATTGATGAAGGCCCGCTACGTGGCCTACACGACCGGCGACGTCGATTTTATCATTTCCAGCCATGATCCGGAAACACGGGAGAACGTCAGCAAGGAAGCGACCGAAGAATGGTCCCGTTCGGCGCGCTGGCTCGGCATCGAGATCCTCAGCACGGTCGGCGGCGGTCCGGACGATGACGACGGCGTCGTCGAATTCGTGGCCCATTTCGAACTTGAGGGCAAAAAAATAAACCACCACGAGAAATCGTACTTCAAAAAGATCAACGGGAACTGGTTCTTCGTGGACGGTCAGATCGTCCCCGAAACGTACGTCCGTTCGGCCCCGAAAGTGGGACGGAACGACCCGTGCCCCTGCGGAAGCGGAAAGAAATACAAGTTCTGCTGCGGCAAAAACCGTTAGGTCTTTCCATGGCTTCTCAAATCGGCTTCGACAACGAAAAATACCTGAAGGAGCAAACCGCGGCCATCGCGGAACGGGTCAGGCAAAACGGGCAAAAACTCTACCTTGAATTCGGCGGCAAGCTTATTTTCGACTATCACGCGGCGCGCTGCCTTCCCGGCTTCGATCCCAACGTGAAGATGCGCCTGCTGGAGAGTTTTCGCGACGAGGCGGAAGTCATCATCTGCCTCTATTCGGGAGACGTCGAGCGCAAAAAAATCCGCGCCGACTTCGGCACCACGTACGATTCCGAAGTCCTCCGCCTGATCGACGAATTCACGCAGCGCGGCCTGCACGTGGCCGGCGTGGTGATCACCCGTTTCGAAGGCCAGCCGACCGTCCAGAACTTCCGCCGGCGTCTGGAGAACCGCGGCATCGCCGTTTATACGCACTATGCCACCAAAGGCTATCCCACCGACGTGGACACCATCGTCAGCGAAGACGGGTACGGACGCAACGACTACATCCCCACCACCAAACCGATCGTCGTCGTCACCGCGCCGGGCCCCGGCAGCGGCAAACTGGCGACGTGCCTTTCACAGATCTATCACGATTACAAACGGGGCATCCATTCGGGCTATTCGAAATACGAGAGCTTCCCCGTCTGGAACCTGCCGCTCAAGCATCCGCTGAATCTGGCCTACGAGGCGGCGACCGCCGACCTCGGCGACGTCAATCTGATCGACCATTTTCATCTCGAAGCCTACGACCGAAAGACCGTGAACTACAATCGCGATCTGGAAGCCTTCCCCATCCTCCAGCGGATCCTCTGCCGTATCACCGGCGGCGACGCGGGCTACAAATCCCCCACGGATATGGGCGTCAACCGGATCGCCTGGGGGATCGTCGACGACGGCGCCGTGCGCGAAGCCTCCTGTCAGGAGATCATTCGCCGCTATTTCCGCACTTCCTGCGAGGTCGCGCTCGGTCAGGCGGACAAAAATTGCCTGCAGCGCATCAGCCTGATCATGAAAGAGCTGGATCTTCTCCCCGAATACCGCCGCGTGGTGATCCCGGCGCGGGAGGCCGTCAAGGAAGGCCAGGCACGCGGCAAAGGCGACGGCGGCATCTTCACCGGAGCGGCCATCGAACTGGCCGACGGCGCGATCGTGACGGGAAAGAATTCTCCGCTGCTCCATTCCTCTTCCAGCGCCGTGCTGAACGCAGCCAAGATCCTCGCTCACATTCCCGACGATATCGACTTGCTGCCGCACAACATCCTCCAGTCCCTTTCGTACTTCAAGAAAGAGATTTTCGGCGAGAACAAGCTGGCCCTCGATCTCGAGGAAACCTTGCTCGCCCTCAGCATCAGCGCCACTTCCAACCCCGCCGCCGCCGCCGCGGTGGAACAGCTGCGCCATCTGAGGAACCGGGAATGTCACCTTTCGCACATCCCGACGCCGGGCGACGAGAGCGGTTTCCGCAAACTGGGCATGAATCTCACGAGTGATCCGTCTTTCTCGAGCAAAAGTCTTTTCGACGAGTAAAAGCCGACGGCGCGCCGTCGGCTTTTCTTTATGCTAAAATTGACTGAAACTGAACAGGAGCTTTCGAGTATCGGGAGGTGATCCTTTTGGCTTTCACGGCCAGAAAATCCTTTGTTGCGGCCGGCGCACTTTTTCTCGTCTGTTCTTCGCTCTCTGCGGCGTTCGCCGTCCCAGACGCCAGCGTCACGGCCACAACGGTTCCGCAGGTCCCGGCGCCGGCAGCGGAGGATCAGAACCATCGCCGCTCTTCCGCGGGGCCTGCGCAGCTTCCTCGCTTTAAGGGCGTCGGCAACGCCCACGGCAAAGTCGAGACGGGATTCGTGCGCGAAGAGAAGTCCCACGATCTTCTTGAGGACAAGGAGCAGCAGAGCGGGATCAAGTTTTCCCCGGGGATCCAAAAACTTGTCGATAACGCCGGCAAGACGATAAAGGACATCGACGAAGCGACTTTGAATGCCGTGCAGGCACCGCTCGGCCTTTTGGGAATCGAGGCCGAGAGCGCGAGAATTCGCCCTTCTCACGGCGGCGTCGGCCTGGGGATCTCGATAAAACTGGATAAAAAGAAAAAGCACGCGGAGAATGAAAACGAAGCCGCGCCGGCACGCCACGAGGGAAACGAACTCTACGAACTCCTCGCTCCTCAAAACGGCGGCACCCATTCTCCGTCCGGCTTTTAGAAAAGGAGACCATGCACATGTTCACTTCTACGATAGCGCCGTTGATCCTTTGTCTCTGTGCCCTGGCATTTTTCTGGCTGGGTTTTTCCTTTCGGCGCGCCGGCCGTCCGGGAAAAGCGGCGTTCGACTTCGTCTGCGGTTTCTCCCTGCTTATCGTGCTCTACTACATTATGACCGAATTTCGCTAAGCCAAGTGACAGAGGGATGCAGAGCAACATCTGCGTTCCTCTTTGATTTTTGCCGGGAGCCCCAACTTGTACTTTAGAGGGATCTGCTGTATCATTTCTTTTTTGAAAGACATCTTTCAGCGGCAGCAATCCGGCAAAGTAAGGAGCATTCTCATGTATTCAGTAGACAAAATCCGAAATTTGGCGATCGTGGCTCACATCGACCACGGCAAGACCACGCTGATCGACTCCATTTTCCGCGGCGCTCACACGTTCCGTGAAAACGCACAGATCGCGGAGCGTGTCATGGACAGCGGCGAACTCGAGCGCGAGCGCGGCATCACGATCACGTCCAAACATTGCACCGTCGAATGGAACGAATACCTGATCAACATCATCGACACGCCCGGGCACGCCGATTTTTCCGGCGAGGTAGAGCGCGTCCTCTCGATGGTCGACAGCGTTCTCCTTCTGGTCGACGCCAACGAAGGGCCGATGCCTCAGACGCGTTACGTCCTTTCCCGCGCGCTGGCCATGGGGCTGAAACCGATCGTCATCATCAACAAGGTGGATCGTCCCGCAGCGACGCCTTACCAAGCGCTCGAGAAGACTTTCGATCTGTTTCTCGAACTCGGCGCTACGGACGAGCAGGCCGATTTTCCCGTGCTTTACGGTTCGGGACTGGCCGGGTGGCTGGTGCGCAATCTCGAAAAGGATGCCCATGAAGGGATGGATGCCTTGTTTCAGACCATCGTCGACAGGGTTCCGCCGCCTCCCGCCACCGCCGACAAACCATTTCTCATGCAGGTCAGCACGCTGGCCTGGAACGATTATGTCGGACAGATCGCCTGCGGCCGCGTCGTCGCGGGGACGCTGCACAAGAACGACCCGTTCGTCCACAGCCGCACCAAATGGATCGACGAAAACGACCGCAAAAAAGGCTGGGAGACGGTTTCCTCCAATCAGGAGAAAGCCGTGCACCTCTGGGTCACGCGCGGCCTTGAACGCGTGGAGGTCGACGAAGTTTTCGCCGGCGACATCGTCTGGCTTTCCGGTCCCAAGTCGATCAGCATCGGCGATACGATGGCCTCCGAAGCGCTGAACGGCGAAACGCTCCACCCGCTCGACATCGAGGAGCCGACGGTTTCCATGTTCTTCCTCGTCAACAACAGCCCCTTTGCCGGACGCGACGGCACGCCGCTGACGCTGCGCCAGCTCAAGGGACGGCTCGAGCGCGAATGCCAGACGAACGTCGCCCTGAGAGTCGAAGATCTGGGGCGCCCCGACGGCCTGAAGGTTTCCGGGCGCGGCGAGCTGCAGATGGCCATTCTGGTGGAACAGATGATCCGCGAAGGCTCGGAACTCTGCGTTTCCCGCCCCGAAGTCATCACCAAGACCGACGAGTCGGGGCATCTTCTCGAGCCGATCGAACAGCTGATCGTCGACGTCCCCGAAACGTACCAGGGCGTGGTCATCGAGAAACTGGCGGGGCGCAAGGCCGAAATGGTCAGCATGAACAATCTTTCCACGGGCATCGTCCGCATGGAATTCGACATTCCCACCCGCGGGTTGCTGGGGTACCGCAACACGTTCCTGACGGACACGCGCGGCCTCGGCATCATGTCTTCGCGTTTCCGCGGCTACGACCTGTGGCGCGGCGAAGTCGTCAGCCGCAACCGAGGCTCGATGGTCAGCATGGACACGGGGACCGCGACGAGCTATCAGCTGGAGAACCTTCAGGAGCGCGGCGTGCTCTTCATCAGTCCCGGCACGGAAGTCTACGCCGGCGAAGTGATCGGCGAACATTCCCGCCCCAACGACATTCCCTGCAACCCCACCAAGAGAAAAGCCCAGACGAACTACCGCTCGTCGACCAAGGAGATGGGGATCCACCTCGACGTTCCCCGCACAGTCGTTCTGGATCGTGCGTTGGAGTGGATCGCAGACGATGAACTCGTGGAGGCCACGCCCAAGGAAGTGCGCATCCGCAAGACGATTCTCGATATGACCGAACGCAAGAAGGCTGGAAAGATCAAAAACGAAGCTTAGGAAAGGAGCGATTATATGAACGCCACAGTCACGGTTTGGGGGGCTGGCACGTGGGGGACCGCGTTAGCGCAAAGCCTCGCCCGCAGCGGTCATGAAGTGTGCCTCTGGTGTTTCGTTGAAGAGCAGGCACGCGCCATCAACGCAAACGGCTACAATCCTTCTTATCTCCAGGATTTCCAGCTTTCTCCGCTGATCCATGCCGCACACGCGCTGCAGGAAGCGGCAGAGTTCTCTGATTACTGGCTTTTCGTCACCCCCACGCAGTTCCTGCGCGCGACGCTGGAAAAGATCGTTCCTTTTTATACGCCGAAAGTCGAAATCGCCAACGCGGCCAAAGGCGTTGAGATACGTTCGTTAAAGCTTATAAGCCAGCTGCTGGAAGAATTTTTCCCGGGAGCGGCCTACACGGCCCTTTCGGGACCAAGCCACGCGGAAGAAGTGATCCGCAACTTGCCGATGGCGCTCGTTTCCGCTTCGCTGAATCGGGAATCGGCGAGGCTCTGGCAAAAACTCCTCAACAGAGAGACGTTCCGCGTTTATACGAACCCGGACGTGACCGGCGTGGAAGTCGGCGGCGCCGTTAAAAACGTCGTCGCCATCGCCTCGGGGCTCCTTCACAGCTTGGAGATGGGCGACAACGCCACGGCGGCGATGGTCACGCGCGGCCTTTCGGAGATTACCCGTTTGGGAGTCGCGCTGGGCGGCCGTCCCCAGACTTTTTCCGGCCTCGCCGGCATAGGCGATTTGATGGTCACGGCTTACAGCCGTCATTCGCGCAACTTCCGTCTGGGCGAGATGATCGGCCGCGGAATGACGCTGAACGAGGCCGCGGCCGCGCTTGGACAGGTGGCCGAAGGCGCTTATACCGTGAAGGCCGTCAAGGAACTCGCGGAAAAGTTCTCCGTCGAAATGCCGATCTCTTCCGCAGTCCATGAAGTACTTTACGGGCACCTCGATCTTGAAGACGCCTTGCGGAATTTGCTGACTCGCGATCCCAAACCGGAATAGCCCATTTTTTTAGCTTTACTCCATTTGACACAAAAGCTAACTCTTGCGCATATCAAAGACTTATTGTAAACTTTGGTCAATGACAAAAAAGCGAAGGAGGTGCAACAGAATGGCTGCGAAGGTTAATGTCGACGTCTGCGTCGGCTGCGGCGCGTGCGAAGGCGCTTGCCCCGTTGAGGCAATCACTCTTGAGGACGGCAAGTCTAAAGTCGATGAAGGCAAGTGCGTTGAGTGCGGTTCCTGCGTCAGCGCTTGCCCCGTTGAAGCAATCTCCCTGTAAGAAATATCGGGCCGTTCCCCAGCGGACGGCCTTATTTTTTTGCAAAAGAAGACCACCGGCATCGCCGGTGGTCTTCTTTTGCAATCAGAGGAGCCTCTCTCCCCTTTCGCTCCTGCAGGGTGGAAGGAGAGGCTCCGCAGAGACCATCTATTTTTTACCCTTCCGTCTGGCAAAAAGGGAGAGCGGCTTCTTCAAGAAAGCCAACTTTAAGGATCCCGTCGCGATATCTTCGGCAGGCAGGATCAGCGCGGAACTTTCCTCCGTTTCAAGGGACGCATTACCGTTTTCCGCCCCCGCAGGCACAAAAAGGTTCAGATTGACGTTGAATTTCCTTCCCAAGTCCCCCGCCAGCAAAAACAGCAGCCACGTTCCCGCGTAAAGAAGGACCAGCGAGGAATCCACGAGGATCGCCATGAGGCAGAGAATGCCCAGCAGCACACGCAGCGCCAGAGGATTGACCTTTTTCCCCCTCAATTTCGCCAGGCCCAGCACCGCCAGGATTCCCAGCGCCAGACACTCGAACAAGCGTTTGATCATCGATCTCACCTCATTAAAATTTTTCTCAACCGGCACGTGAAAACGCCTTTGTTCCGACCGTAAAAATTATACCAGCATTCAACCCCAAAGGACAACTTTCCCGCACGAGCATCTCCAGACCACAGGCCGGCCCTCGCAAAATTTTGCGAGGGCCGGCCTGCCCTTTGCGTCAGCGCCGCAAAGCGTCGACGCGATCAAGTTTCTCCCAGCAGGGAAGAGGCTCGAGGTCGATACGCCCCATGTGCCCGTAGGCGGCCAGACGGCGATATTGCGGCGTGCGCAGCTCCAGATCGCGGATGATCGCCGCGGGACGGAAATCGAAGTTGGCGCGCACCAGCTCGGTCAGCTGTTCCTCGTTGAGTTTAGAAGTCCCGAAAGTCTCCACGTGCACCGAAACGGGACGAGCCACGCCGATGGCGTAAGCCACCTGGATCTGACAACGCCTGGCCAGGCCGGCCGCGACGACGTTCTTGGCGGCGTAGCGGGCCATATACGCGCCCGAACGGTCCACTTTCGTCGGGTCCTTGCCGGAGAAAGCGCCGCCGCCGTGAGGCACCATGCCGCCGTACGTATCAACGATGATCTTGCGTCCCGTCAGCCCCGTGTCGGCCATCGGCCCCCCGAGGACGAAACGCCCCGTGGGATTGACGAGGACGCGAGGATTCTTCATCAATTCTTTGGGCATAACCGGTTCGATGACGTCCCGGGTGATCAAGTCGCGCAGCTCTTCCAGCGAAACCATGGGACTGTGCTGCGACGACACCACAATCGTGTCAGCCGCGACGGCAACGCCGTCGCGGTATTCCAGCGTGACCTGGGTCTTGCCGTCGGGACGCAGGCAATTCAGCGTACCGTCCTTGCGCACGGCCGTGAGACGGCGGGCCAGGCGCTGGGCCAGCGCAAACGGCATGGGGAGGAATTCGGGCGTCTCGTCGGTCGCGTAACCGATCATCATGCCCTGGTCGCCGGCGCCGATACGATCGATCTGGTCGTCGTCCATCTCCGACTCGCGGATTTCCATGGCTCTGTCAACGCCCATGGCGATGTCGCCGGACTGCTCGTCGATCTGCGTGAACACGGCGCAGGTCTCGCCGTCAAAACCGAATTTGGCACGGTTATAGCCTACGTCGAGCACCGCTTTGCGGGCGATGCCGGGAATGTCTACGTAGGCCTTCGTGGTGATCTCGCCGGCGACGATGATCGCCCCTGTGGCAACCAGCGTTTCGCAGGCCACACGGCTCATCGGGTCCTGCGCGAGGATTGCGTCGAGCACGCCGTCGGAAATCTGATCGGCCAGCTTGTCAGGATGCCCTTCGGTGACCGATTCCGAAGAGATAAGGATTTTTTCCGCCATTGCAGTACCTCCATAAAGTGAAATCGCCGTTCTCACGGGAGATAAAAAAGAGCCTCTCCGCGAGGAGAGACTCAAAAACAGCCGAGTGTGCTCCTCTCATCATCCGACCCGCAGCATTCTCGCTCCGGTCTCTGGTTTTGGCACCACACTCCCCGTACGGGCAGGTTGCCGGGCATCGTCGGGCCAGTCCCTCAGCCGCTCTTGATAAGAGTTTTACCGGTTCATTATACACAGCTCCATAAAGTTGTCAACCGAATAAAAGCGTACAAAAAGGGAGCCCGCGCCTCCTCGCAAGCTCCCTCACCTTGTTCCCGACGACGTAGGGCAGTACGCCCCCGGGGACGTCAAAAATTATTTGCAGACCATCTGCACAGCGCCGCGAAGAATCTCGATGCGGCTGCCGCCCGTTTCAATGACCAAAGTTTCCTCATCGGCCTCGAGCACCGTTCCCTTGACGCCGCCGATGGTCACGACGCGGTCGCCGGCCTTCACGCCCCGCTGCATCTCATCGTGCGCGCGCTTCCGTTTCTTTCCCGGGATCAGAATGAAGGCGTAATAGAAAAGGATCAGAACGCCGACATAGAGCAGCGTGTAGTACAGGCCCTTGCTTTCCATCGCGGGGCGGCCGTTTTATCTGCCGAGATAATCTTCGACGATGGAGACGAAGACCGCCGAACCTTTCCAGAACACGTCTTCGTCGACGTCGAAGTGGGGGTTGTGGTGCGGGCCGTCGGTGTGCTTTTCGTGGTTCGACGAGGACAGGAACATAAAAGCGCCGGGACGTTCCCTAAGGTAGAAGGCAAAATCCTCGCCGCCCATGTTCGGCGCTGGAATGGAAGTGACCACGCCGTCTCCGCCCAGCACCTTGACCGCCGCGCCAGCCGCCAACTTGGCCATTTCGTCGTCGTTCACCACCGGGGCCGCGCCCCAGATCATCTCGTACTTGCACTCGGCGCGGTACGACGTGGCGATGCCTGCGGCGATCTCGCCGATACGTTTGCCAAGATACTGACGCACCTCTTCTTCGAGCGCGCGCGTCGTCCCCTCGATCTCCACCTCGCCGGGAATGGCGTTGTAGGCGATGCCTCCATGGATCCGGCCGATGGTGACGACCGCCGCCTTGGTGGAAGGCACCTCGCGGGCGATGATCTCCTCCAGAGCCAGCACGATGTTGGACGCGACGACGATCGGATCGACGCCTTTCTCGGGCGTCGATCCGTGACAGCCCTTGCCCGTCACGTGCAGTATGAAATGGTCGTACGACGCCATGCAGCAACCGGGCGTCACGATCACCGTCCCCGCGGGGATATTCGGGTCGATGATGGTGCCGATATGCATGCCGAACACGGCGTCGACGTGGGGATTTTCCATCACGCCTTCCTTGAGCATGATCTGAGAGCCGGTGCAGGTCTCTTCGCCGGTCTGGAAGATCAGCTTGACCGTTCCCTTCAGGTCGGCTTTGTGCTCGTTCAGAACTTTGGCGGCGCCGAGAAGCATCGTGATGTGCGTGTCGTGGCCGCAGGCATGCATCCGTCCCTCGTGCCTGGAAGCGAAGGGCAGCCCCGTCGCCTCCGCGATAGGCAGACCGTCCATATCGGCGCGCAGGGCCACGACCTTGCCGGGCTTGCCGCCTTCGATCAGGGCGACGACGCCGGAATCGAGCGCGTTCTTCTTGTAAGGGATCCCCATCGCGTCGAGTTCCGCGCACAGCAGCGCCTGAGTTTCGGGAAGATCCTCGCCCAGCTCAGGGATCTGATGGAACCGGCGTCTCAGCGCCACAAGATCGTTTTGAAGCGATTGGCATTTCTCCCACATATTCAAGAGCTCCTTTCAGTCCATGACATCCATGTGATAAAAGAGAGGGCGAAAGACGGCATCGTCCCCGCCCTGACTCGATACAGAGGTTCGAATCTCACCTTTTTTGGATAGCTTCGATGAATCAGGCTTTCTTCTCCATCACGTAGAACGCGCGGGCGATGGCGATGCAGCCGAAGACCGCCGCGGGGATCGTAATGTAGGCCGGAGTTTTGACGAAGTAGATCAGCGCCAGAGGGATAGCGAGGCCGAAAACGGCGATCTTGGGATATTTGATCGCGAAGTTGCCGAAGGTACCGCCGAAGATCGCGCCGGCCGCGTACTTGACGAAAGCGTCGGAAACGACCTTGGGCAGCGCGGCGACGACGGACGCGCCGATGAACGCGGCCAGGAGGACGGCGATCAGATTGGTGACGATGGAGCCGCAGATGCCCAGCGTCGAGACCACTTCGGCCTGGAGCGTGCCGGGCTCGGTGTGCGTGGCGTCGAGCGCCTGAGCGGCGCAGGGCACGCGCATGTTGCCGATGTTGCCGGAAAGGAACACGAGATAAGACCCGGAAAGGCCGATCACGGAATAATAGGAAATCGGTTCGACGAAATAGAACGCGCCAAAGGATGCGGCCACAAGCCCCCAGGCCTTCAGCACCACGTCGAGGCTGGGCCAGCAGTTATAAGCGCTGCACAGCCACAAAACGGGCAAAAAACTCATGGCGGCGGCGAGAAGATTCGTCGGCGTACCGATACGGATACAACCTTTTTTCCACTGAGCGTTCAGATCCATAGAAAAAACCTCCTTCATCCATCCTGATTACATCATGACGACGTCGTGGATCACGGCGCACGCCATGCCGAAGAGCATGGCGATGCCGAGCGCGTATTCGGTGAGCTTGGGATGCTTCGGCACGACGCACTTCACCAGGAAGACCATCGCCACGGCTCCGGTCAGCGCGGCGAGCATGTTGCCCGTGCCGCGGCGGATCTCGTTGCTGCACAGATAGCCGAAGACGCCCAGAGAGGCCGCGCCGCCGATCGCGGCCAGCCATTTCGTGTCGCCGCCGCCCATTTTTTCGCGGAGTTTTTCCAGATAAGGAGCGAAGAGCCCGCTGACGAGGAGCCAACCGCAGCCGTTCAGGGCCATCGCGAACCAGGTCACGGCCATGACCTGCAGCGTGAAATTCTCCTTGCCCAGCCCGCTGCCGGCCGCCTCGGCCGCCAGAGTAGCCGCCGTCAGCTCGGTCGGAGCCGCGCCGATGATGGACAGACGCAGCCAGGCCATAGGCGAACCGATCGTCGCCATCAGACCGACCATGACGATGAAGACGCCGATGGCGGGACCGATGGCCGAGATCAGTCCGACGCGGAACGCCGTCTTGGTGATTTCCGGACTGATCTGCGCCTCGCGGGCCGTCCGCTTGGCCAGACGGGTGAACAGCAGCGACTGAACCAGCGACACCACGACGGTGACGGCGCAGAGGGCCCAGACCATGGGCTGGTTGCCAATTCTCATAACTTCCTGCAAAGACTCCATGAAAACCGTACCTCCTCGAAAATGATCGCCATAAGATGGACCAGAACAACGTTCCGGCCTTTTCGATAAAGCCCCGCGTCAGCTCTTCTCCTTCAGCGCTCACCGCCGACGTTGTTTTCATCATAAATATTTCTTTCACAAACATCAATGTTCTTAAAAGACAAAAAACAAGGATATTTTTTCATAGCGTCGATCTGAGTTCTTTTTTTATATCAGTTTTTCAAATTACAACAAATTAATACCGATAAAAATAGCCACAGGAGACTATTTTCATGCTCCTGTGGCTTATTTTGTATTCAAGAGACAAGATCGCACCGACATTTTACCATCATGCGGCCATGAGGATCGGCCGTTTCCGTTACGCCTTTTTGTGCATGCGGTACAGCTTCAAAGCTATCATCACGTTGAGTCGATCGCCGCTTTTGGACGGATCGATGCCGAGGAGATCGCAGATCTTCCGCCAACGGTACTTGAGCGTGTTATAGTGAACGTCCATCGCCATGGCCGCGTCTTTCAAGTTCCAATTGCAGCTCACCGTCGTCTGAAGCGTATCCAGCAGCGTGGCGCCGGCAGGCCGTTCATCGCTCAGGAGCGGCCCCAGATAACGCTCCATGAAGCTGCAGCCCTCGGAAGTACCGGCTACGCCATACAGCAGTTTATAGACCCCCATTTCCGACCACGATGCGATGACGTTGCCGCCCGTGCTGCGACGCAGAAGTTCAAGTCCCTGCTGGGCCTGGCGGTAACTTTCGGGACAGTCGAAGACGTTGTTGCACGGATCGCCCACGCCGACTGTCACCGTAAAACCGGTTTCGGTCTGGATCACCTTCATCATATCGACCAGCGTGCGCCGCAGCAGGTCGTTAAAGAATCCTCCCCCGTTTTCGTCGCCCGAAGGAAAGATAAAGACGATCGAGTCGCTCATCTCCGCATAGGGATATTTTCCGCCGTTAAGACGCGCCAGGAACGACCGGGCGATCGCATAGATACGCGACTTGCTGTTTTCGATGGCGTTCACGCCCTGGCCGCCGGAAATGGCGCGGGTCAGGCAGCTCTTGTAGTTGTCGATATCGACGATGACCACGCGCTGAGGACCTTCAAGGTTCCAGTTGAAACTCTTGGCTCGATTCCAAGCCTCCTGCTCCATGCGGATGTTACGGGTGATCAGGTCCTGCACGAATTCGTTGCGATAACGCGATTCCACCTGATGCCGAACCTCGCGGCGCTGAAAGTACAGGAGCAGCGCGCCCTTGGCCTGATTGATCGGGATCTCCGACCAGCGGTCTTTGAGCTTTTCGGCGTCGGCGTCGAAAATGAGGTGTCCCAAAAGCCGGCCGTTGAGCATCACGTCCTCGTGGGGATAAAGATTCAGCACGTCCTTGAGCGGAAGCGTATCCAACGCCGCCGGCAGTTGCGGCGAATCGGAGAAAATGTACTTTCTGTCCGTCGCGAGATCCACGAAGGCCAGATCCACGTGCGTGAATTCGCAGAGCACCTGCATGATTTCCTCGATCTCCGCCGCCCGCACGCTGAGGCCGAAAAAGGTGTGGCGAACTTTTTCGGAGTATTTGAGCAGGCGCGCCTGGTCGTGAATGATCAGCGACTGCACCGGGTGAATGATGGCGGCAAAGGGGACGGAAATGGGAATGTCGATGATGGGGAATTTATGCTGGTCGGCCAGGTCGAGCACCGACTGGGGAACCTGTTTGATGTAGCGTTCGGTCTTGATGCCGATGCAGGTGGCCTGACGTTCGATCAGTTCGCGGACGAGCGCGAGCAGCTGTTCTTCCGTCTGAAAAGCGTAAGCCAGCGTGAGCACGCACTCGCCGCCGCGGATCCATTTCCACGAGTCGGGGGCTTCGATAAAGGTCGTGGTGGAAATTTCCCGGTCGAGCCCGCCAAATCCCGCCAGCACATGAAACCCTTGAAAGACTCCAGGGCCAACGTTTCCCGCACAGTTGTCGTCATCGCTCAAGATCTCCTTATGCATTTCGAACTTGCGAACTTCATGCAAAGTATAGTACTATTATAGAGTTGAATTTTAAAGGTATCGTTTTCGCTCGTCATAAAGGGACGTCTGTTTTTGTTTTGCCGCCTTTGCGGCGGAAAAGCAGCGCGTCCTCTGCCGATAAGGACGAGTGTTTCAATTCTACATGAAAATTCTCTGAAGGCAAATTTGAGGAGGCTTCCCAGAAATTATGACTCTGCTCAAAAGTAAAATCCCGGCGTTTTTCGCGTTCGCCGCCGTTTGCCTTTGTCCCCCAGCGTGGGCGCTTTCGCAGAAGGAGTTCATGGATCTTTGTCTGAACGGCGACGCGCTGCAGGTCGCATCGGCCCTGAAAGACGAAGGGATCTCCGTCGGCAAAGCCGACGCCAAAGGCAACACGCCGCTGATGATGGCCGCCCAGGCCAAAGGCAAGGCCGCCGATCCCGACAAAATCAGGCTGCTCGTCAACGCCGGAAGCAACGTCAACGCCGCCAACAAAGAGAGGATGCGCGCGCTGGCCGCCGCCGCCCAGGACAGCGACAATCCCGAGATTATCGTCGCCCTGGCCGCGGCCGGAGCCGAGCTGGAAGAACGCGGCTCCCGCGGCTGGACGCCGCTCGGTCTCGCGGCGATGCGCAATCCCAATCCCGAGATCGCCGCGGCGCTGATCGACCTCGGCGCCGATCTCGCCGCCGCGGATAACTCCGGCGCCACCCCGTTCATGCTGGCCGCGCGGGCCGGCAACGCCTACGAAGTTCTGATCACGCTGCTTGACGAAGGCGCCGATCCCACCGTGACCGGCGCCAACAAAAGACGGCCTGGAGTTACATAGAAAGCGGCAAAAAATACACTCCCGAACAATTGGCCACGCTCAAAGAGCGCACGCAGCAAAAGAATGCTCCCGCCCCCATGACGCCGGAACGCTTCGCCAAACTCTGCCGCCGCGGTCTGGCACGACGCGTCGGTCTTTACCTCGAGGCCCGCACCGACCCGAACGCTCCCGTCGATGGCCTGACGCCGCTGATGTGGGCCGCGCAGTACAACGCGCACCCCGACGTCGTCGGTGTTCTCATGAAGTGGGGGGCCCGCGAGAACGCCCGCGACGACCGCGGGCGCACCGCGCTGATCCTGGCCGCCTCGACGAACGGCAATCCGAAAGTCCTTTCCGAGCTTCTCGTTCACGGAGCCCGCGTCGATTACCGCGACGTCGACGGCAAGACCGCCTTCGATTACGCCCAGGCCAATCCGGCGTTCGCCGCCGAGGATCTGCTGCTCCTTTCCTCCATCGCCGCAAGCGTAAACGAAGCGGAAGAGCGCGGCATCCAGATCGGTGCCGAGCGTCAGAAAAGCGTCGGCGGCCCCGCGGACAATCCGCGGATCGTGCCGCTCTATAAAAAATAGCCGACGAGCAGAACGAGATCCTTCGCCTCACGACAGCCGCCGTCGAGTTGCGGAAAAAAGCCGACCTCGCCGCCCAGACGGCCGAAAACGCCCAAAAACGGCTCCAGACCGGCCGCGAACTGTCGGAGCAGCAGAAAAGCCTGATCCAGCAGCTCACCGACAACATCGCGGAACTCAAGGCCAGCCAGCGGCAAGAGCTGGAACTGAGCCGCGGGGACATCGACACGCTGACGGCGTTGTGGCAGAGCGAAATGCAGAAGAACCTCAAACTGATCGAAGAAAACAGGCTGGACTTCCAAAAGCGGAAAGGCGAAATCGACGCGCTCGCCGCTCGCCTGCAGGCCGCCGAAGCGCGATCGAACCGGTTGGCCGAAGAGAAAGCGGCCGCCGAAGCTGATTTCGGCAAAGAACGCGCCGAGACGGAGAACAATTTGGCGGCGGTCAAGTCCCATCTCGAAGAAGCATACAGAAACGAAGTGGAGCGACTGAACGCCCAAATCCGCGTCGGCGAGGAAAAAAGCCACCAGGCCGTTCAATATCAAAGCGTGGCCCTGTCCCAGCACCGACAGGAAGTTATCGACCTGAAATCTCGCCAGGCTCGCCTGCTTGAAGAAAACGCCCTGAAATACGAACAGCAACTGGCCGAGCTTAAAAATCGGCACGCCAAAGAACTGCAAGAAGTTACGCTGCAAAACGAACAGAAGCTTGACGCGAAAATCCGGGAAACCGTCGCCACCATGGAAGAACGACAACGGAACGCGCTCCTCCAGGAACAGAGCCGTCACGCCGTGGCGCTGGGCGAGCAGCAAAAGCGCCTTGAAGAAGCCCACGAGGCTCAAATCTCGGCGTTGAGCCGCCAGAAAGACGAAGAACTCCACGAGAAAATGGAAGCTGCCCTGCAGGAGAACTCCGCCTTGAAAAAGCAGTTCGACGAGACGCTGGTCGTGCTGAACGCCAGCCTGCGGAAGGAACGCGAGATCTCCGCCGCTCTGGAAGCCGAGCTGAACTCGCAGAAAGACAAAGCCGCCCAAGATCTGGCCGAAGTTCAGGCCCGTCTGGACAGCCGTGAGAAACAGTTGCACGCCGAACTGAACGAAAAGCTGACAGCGCAGGACACTCAGCTCAAAGCCGCGTTCGAGATCGAAAAAGCCCGTCTGGAGACCGCTCATCGTCAGGAAATGTTCGATGCCGTTTCCAAGTTGGAAGCCCAGTATAACGATGAGCTGAACCGTCTTAGAAAGAGCCGCGGCGACGAATTGAACGAAAAAGTCTCCGCCCTGCAGCGCGCTTTCGACGTCGCGCAGGCCCAAAGCCGCGAGCTGTTGGACGCAACTCTGGCCGCCGCCGAGACTCAAAAGCGCGCGGAAGCGGAAAAAGAAGCCGCGGCGACCAAAGCCGGCATCGAACAGGGTCGGCAGGAAGCCAGCCGCCTTCTCGAGACGGCCTACGCCCAGTCGCTGCGTCAGGCGGAACTCCGGTACGACAAAATGCTCAAGGAACAGCAAACGCAGCAGCAGATCGAGTTCGCCACCTCCAGTGACGCCCTCAACGCCAAACACCGCCAAGAAATGGAACAGGCCGCCGCCCGGGCCGAGCGTGACGTAAAGAGCGTCCTGGCCCGCGCGGAACAGCAAAAGATGCAAGACGTGGCCGCGCTGCGCGCCGACTTTGCGCGGCGGCTGGCGGAGCGCGAGCGTGAGCTGGCGGCGCAGCGCGCTGCGGAGATCGAACAGGCACGGAACGCCGCCGCACGCGACAGCGAAAAACTGATCGCCGCGCTCAAGCAGGAATACGAAAAGCGCCTCGCGACCCTGCTGGCTCAGAAAGACGCCTTTCACGCCGCCGAGCTGAAAAAATTGGAAGCGATCCAGAAAGGCGCGCTCAGGGCCGCGGCAGAATCTCACCGCGAGCCCGAGCAGTCCGTGCTGGCCCAATCTGACCAGCCGCCGACCAAGACGAATTAGATTTCTCAAGCGCGGCGACAAAAGCCCCTGAAATCCGGCGCAGGCCGTTTCAGGGGCTTTTTCTCAAGGGACCGGCAGAGCGTTACTCTTTGAACCACTTGTCGCGCAGAGCCGCCAGCTCCCCGCTTTTGTCCATTTCCTCGATGATGCCGTTGACCGCGGCGCTCAGCGCCTCGTCCTGCTTGGGCATGGCGATGGCCTTGTCAGCGCCGGTGATCTGTTTGTTGAAAGCGACCGTGACTTTGCCGGCGAAATCCTTGGCCTGCATGTACTGCTTCGCCACGGGAATGTCCATCAGCGTCGCGGCGGCGCGCCCGAGCACAACCTCGCGCACGCAGTCGTCGAACTTCTGGAACGTCTTCACTTCCACGTTGCCGAGACTGCGCGCGAAATTCTCCTGCACCGTGCCGATCTGCACCGCCACGATCTTGCCGGCCAGTGCGTCGGTGTCTTGGGGCGGGTTTTCGACTCCAGTGACGAAAGCGCTGAAGGAGATCTCGTACGGAGCCGAGAAGTTGACGCGCTTGGCGCGCTCCGGCGTGGCCGACATGCCGGCGGCGACCAGATCGACCTTGCCCGACATCAGCGCCGGGATCAGCGAATCGAAAGGCATGTCGAGCCATTCGACCTTTTTGCCCAGTTTTTTGGCGACCGTCTCGGTCAGCTCGATGTCGAAGCCAACCAGCTCGCCTTTTTCGTTGCGCGATTCGTAAGGCGGATACGTGCTCTCGGTCGCGGCGACCAGCGTGTCCTTGTCCAGAGCCGAAGCCGCGAAAGCGGCGCTTGCGGCCAGCGTCAGCAGAGCGGAAAGTGCAGCGATGCGTTTAAACATTTTAAAAACAACCTCCTGAGTGACGACAGATTTTTGTCGGACTTTTTTCGTCCTTGCAACGTATATTATTACTATTCAGTTCATCTGTCAAGCGCTCATTAAAAAATAGTTTATTGATCTCGGCAATTCGATTTCTCCGTAGAAACGAGGTGGCTGTGCATGAACGAAAACGAGTTCGCCGCGCGCGTCGCCGCGCTCGGCGGCCAGCTTTACGTCGTCGGCGGCTGGGTACGCGACCGCCTGATCGGACGCCCCGCCGAGGACAAGGACTACGTCGTCTGCGGCCTCGACGCGCAAACGCTCGAGCGCGAATTCCAGGTCCGCTCCGTGGGGCGGCAGTTTCCCGTTTATCTGCTGGAAGTCAGCGGCCGCCTCAGCGAAGTGGCGCTGGCGCGCACCGAGCGCAAGACCGGGACGGGCTATCGCGGTTTTGAAGCGCGCTTCAGCCCCGAGACGACCATCGAAGAAGACCTGTACCGCCGCGACACGCGCATGAACAGCATGGCCGTCCGCCTGCCCGGCGGCGAGCTGATCGACCCGTTCGGCGGGCGCGGCGACATCAAGAACAAAATCATCCGCGCCACGTCGGAACATTTCCGCGACGATCCGGTCCGCGCGCTGCGCGCCGCCCGCCAATCCGCCCAGCTGGGATTTTCCATCGATCCCGGCACGGTCGAACTGATGTCCGCCTGCCGCGGCGAACTGGCGCGGGAACCGGCCGAGCGCGTTTTCGCCGAGATGCGCAGGGCGCTCGCTTCCCCGCGGCCGGAATTTTTTTTCACCGCGCTGCGCGACGCCGGGATCCTCGACGCCGTTTTCCCCGAGCTGGCGGCGCTGATCGGCGTGGAACAGCCGGCGCTCTACCACCGCGGCCTCGACGCCTTCGAGCACAGTATGGAAGTTCTGCGCCGCGCCGCCGCGCTGACGCCACGCGCGGCGACGCGCTTCGCCGCCCTCGTCCACGACCTCGGCAAGGAGCTGACGCCGCGGCAGGAATGGCCGCGTCACATCGGGCACGAAGAACGCGGGCTGGCCGCGCTGGAGCGGCTCGACCGCCGCATGACGCTGCCGCGGCCGTGGTATCATTTCGCCCGCTTTATGATCGCCAATCACATGCGGCTCCCCCGCCTGCGCCGCCCCGGCGCTATCGTGGCGGTCATCGGGGAGATGCGGCGCGGCGGTTTCGACGCGGCGGAAGTTTCCGCCGTGATCCGCGCCGATCACGGCGCGCTGCCCGACTTTCTGCAGCGCTACGGTCGGTACGCCGCCGTTCTCGACGAAGAACGCGCCCGTCTGGCGTTCCCCGCCGATCTGCCGCCGCAGGCGCGCGGCCGGTGGCTGCGCATGCGTCTGGCCGAAGCTCTCGCCCGCCGCCTGCCGCCCGAAGGATAATACGGCGGCGCTCCGCCGCTCCGTTCAAGAGACGTTCCGCACGGAACGTCTGACAGTCTTCGCCGCCGTATCCCAAAGACGGGCGACTCCGACCGCGCAGCGCGGCCGCCCCCTATGGATGAAGCAGCTTCTTCAGGTACGTCTCATTCAATAAATGAGCCGTTTCGAAAACGCCGTTGTAAAAAACCGCATAGTTGTTGAAAACACATGGGACGTTTTTGGCTTTTTCCAAGGTGTCGACTGCGACCAGATTCAGAGGGATGTCGTTTTTATCGCAATACCTTCGCACTTGCTCGACGCAGTCCGGAATATACGGACATTGCGCCCCGTAGTAGATCGTCAGCGATTTATCGTCGATCCTCATCGCTTTTGCGTTTTCGGAAAAACGGGGTTTCCGTCCGTCAAAAGACAAAGCCAACAGCTCGTAATCATCTCCGGCGGTATCTGCCACCTCGAAACCATACTTGAGCAGGAATTTTTTTTCGGACAAATAGGGCTTTTTCTTTTTTGAACTCAGCGCGCACACGCCGGATTTCCCTTTTTCCTTTGCGTCAGCGATGCAATACTCGATGAGATCCCGCGCGTGTCCTTTGCCTTTGAACGAGCCGGCCACCCACAGGCAATAGACGTACATATAATTTTCTCCGCGCACGGGGACCCACGACGATTCCAGAGGCGCGTACTCGATGAACACCTTTCCTCGTTCATTGAGTTTACGAAAGACATGCCCTTCCTGGATACGCTCCTTGAGCCATTGTTTTTTGACCGACACGCCGTCCTGATGTTTTTTATCTGCGATTGCGCAGCACACATGCTCCGAGTCGAGGTTGCCGATCGTCAGATTCACATAGTTCCTGCCCATTTCCTTTTCTCCTTATGGCATCGCCCTCTTGACCGCCAAGGCCGCCGCACAACCATGACAACAACGGCGCTATAAGTCCATTGAATATTTGGATTTCTTAATGACAACCGACATAAAAGCGGCGAGAGAGCTGATCAAACCCGGCTGATCAGCCTTCGCCGCTTTTTCGGCACTTTCTTCGACGCGGGCTCAGCTTTTACGCCAGTATTTTTCCTCGCTGAGCGGGAACAGTTCGTCCGCCGTGCGGCGGATGTCGCCGACCGCTTCGAAAAGTTCCCGCGCCGCCAGCAGCGCGTCGCGGAAATCGAGCAGCGCCTCCACGCGTTCGACACGCCGTTCGCCCGCCAGGGTGGCGGGCAGCTCCGACAGCGACAATTCCAGATCCTCTTCTTCGGCGCCTCGGTGCTGGGAGCCGAGCAGCTGTCGCCGGTGAGACCAGTCGATCCGGTCGGCCACGCAGCGGCACAGCGAGCCGAGAAAGGCGCGGCTTTCGTTCAGGCCGGTCAGCGGCGCCGCGCCGGCCGTGCAGAGTTTTTTCAGCGCCGCCGCGCAGCGCCGCGTCAGAGAGACCATCTCCAGCGTTTCCCTGACGGAACGGGAGCCGCGCGCTTCGCAGCGGTCGAGGCAGTCCAGCGCCAGTTCGTCGAGCACTTCGGCCTGATGGGCCGTCTGCAGCGAATTGGAAGGCTGATTCTCCTCGAAGGAACCGGCCGCGCTTTCCACCATGAAAAGGAACGCCTTGAGAAATTCAAGGAAGCTGCGCTGCAGCGGCGTGAGGTCGCGCCGCTCGAAAAAATCGGGACGAATCACTTTTTTCACCGCCCTTTCGGGTATAATGATGGGCGAACACGCCTCCTTTTCGCGGAGTTCAACGGTACTTCAACGATTATAATCGAATCCGCGCGAAAAAAAGACTTGAGCCGTTTTTCGGCAGTCTTGTCTGCCGCGCGTTTTTCTAACGAACAATTTTTGCGGAGGTTGAATCATGAGAGTCGCTACCTTTAACGTGAATTCGCTGCGCACCCGCCTGCCGATCCTCGAGCGCTGGCTGCCCGGCGCGGATGTGGACGTGCTGGCCCTGCAGGAGACAAAAGTGCAGGACGGCGAATTTCCCCTTGCCGAGGTGGAAAAGCTCGGCTACCGCGCCGCCTTCCGCGGCGAAAAATCCTACAACGGCGTCGCCATCCTCTCGAAGCAAGAGCCCGACGAGGTGGTCCACGGCTTCGCCGACGGCGCGTCGCCGCTCTGGGACACGCGCCTGATCGCCGCGCGCTTCGGGGACACGTGGATCCTCGATACCTACGTGCCGCAGGGCAAGGAGATCACCCACCCCGACTACGAAGCCAAAAAGGAATTTCTGCGCCGCACCGCCGCGCTGATCGCCGCGCACAAGGACGAAAAGCTGCTCTGGACCGGCGACCTCAACGTGGCCCCGACCGAGCTGGACGTGACCAATCCCGCCAACAAGAAGGATCACGTCTGTTTCGTCAAGGAGCTGCGCGACCTTTTCGCGCAGCTCTGCGCGCCGCTGGTCATCGACCTGCTGCGCGTCCACCACCCCGGCGAGGAGCTGTACTCGTTCTTCGATTACCGCGTCAAAAACGCGCTGGAACGCAACATCGGCTGGCGCATCGACCACATGCTCGCCACGCCGTCTCTGGCGAAACAAAGCCGGGCCTGCTGGATCGACGCGGAACCGCGCGGCTGGGAAAAGCCTTCGGACCACACGCCCATGCTGGCCGATTTCGCCGACTGACGACAGGGGAAACGCCATGAAATGGATGAGCGAACTGCTGATGCCCGTTTCGCGCGGGCGTTCCTCGAAACTGCACGACCTCGGCTTGGCCAAAATCGCGCAGGGCGGCTACGGCCTGTGGAACCCCAACGACGAAACGCTGATCCTGCTGCCGGAGGGGAAAGTCCTCTTCCAGCGCACCGAGGACTTTCTGCTTCGCAGCCTCGAAGCCTTCCGCCCGCAACGTCTCGACTGCGGGACCTCCGCTCGCGGCGCCCTCGACGCCGCCGTGCGTCTGATCAAACGCGCCGCCGACCTGCCGGTTCTCCTCGCCGAGCGCCGTGGGGACGAGCTCCGACTGCTGGGACTTCACGGCGACTTCGAAGCCTCGCTCGAAATGGCCAACGACGCGCTGCGCGCTGTCGGCGGCGCCGTCTGCACGCTGGGCCTGCGCCTGCGCCGCGTCGACCGTCTGACGCCCGAAGGGCACCGCGTCGATTTGCTCTGCCGCTCCGAGGCGCCGCTTCGCGGCGAAGAAGGACTGATCTGTCCCGACTGCGGCTGGATGGCCGCCTTCGACAGCCCCTGCCGCTTCGGCGGAGAGACGTCGGATGCCGCGCCGGAAGAGCTGCGCGAAGTGGCCACGCCGGGCTGCTCCACCGTCGAAAAATTGTGCGAATATCTCAAGATCGCGCCGTCGCGGATCGTCAAGTGCATGTTCTACGCCGTCGAGGGGCGCGGCCTGGCCGCCGTGATCCTGCGCGCCGACCGCCAGGTCTGTCTGGAAAAAGTCCGCGCCGCGTTCCAGGGCGCGTCCGTCCGCCCCGCCGAGCCGGACGAACTGGCCGCCGTCATGGGCGATTCGGCCGGCTATATGGGCCCGGTAGGGCTGCCCGCCTCGGTGGCACTGCTCGCCGACTTCAGCGCCGTCGGCGTCAAAAACGCCGTCGTCGGCGCCAACAAGCCCGGCTTTCATAAAACGGGCGCCTGCTGGGGCCGCGATTTCAAGACCGACTTCGTCGCCGACGTGACGCTGCTTCAGAAAGGCGATCACTGCCCCCACTGCGGTACGGCGCTGGAAAAGAGCGAACTGCGCCGCATCGCCGCCTTCCGCCCCGTCGATCCCGCCGGGTTCGCCGAACCGTCGCTGACCTTTTTCAACGGTTCCGCCAAAGCCCACGTCCCCGCCTGGAGCGCCGAGATCGACCTGACGGCGCTGCTCTCGGCCGCAAGCGAAAACTCCGAACGCTGGCCCGGCGAGATCGCCCCGTTCGACGTCTACGTTTACTGGGAGGGCGACGAAGCGCCGGACGCGCTCGCGCCGCTGATCGGCGCGCTCGAAGGCGCCGGGCTCCGCATCGTCGGCGACGACCGCGGCGGCACGTTCGAAAATCGCCGGGCCGAAGCCGCGGCGATCCGCGCGCCGCAGACCGTCTGCCTCAAAAAGGGCGGCGACGGCTGGCTGCTCGACGTGACACGGAACGGCCGCACCGAAACGTTCTCGCCCGCACAGTTTGCCGCGCAGCAGGAAACTTTTTCGGCCGCGGAGCGCCGTCCGTTCCGGACGTGATACAATGGGAACGACATAAAAAGGAGCGTGCTGAACATGAAACTCGATCTCAGAAAAAAGCGATTCCTCATTTCGATAGTCCTGCTGCTCTGCGGCGTGTTCGCCCTCTCTCCCTATCTCGTCTCCAATCCCGGCCGCGACCTGCTCAAGAGCGTCTCGCGGCTGGACAAACCGTTGGCCGCTTCGGTGATGAGATCCGTCTCCCTCGGCCAGGCGCTCGTTGAAAAGGGACGCGAGCAGGCCGCCGCCAGCGGCCATGAGCAGGCCGTTGCCGTCCTGACGGAAAAAATCGGCGCCAACGTCGAGAACCTGAAAAAAGAGCTGCTCGCCATGCCGCCGCATTCCACGCAGCTGTCCCCGGGCGCCCGTACCGCTTACGAGACGCTGGAAGCGCAGCTGACGGACTTCATCGTCTCCCTGGCGGAAAGCGGGAAGTAGCCGTGCCCTTCGCGTTGACAAAAGAAAACGCCGCCCTCTTCGGACAGCGGGTAAACGCTGTGGTGCGCGGCTACATCGAGGCGCAGAACAGCATCTTCAAGTTCTCGTTTCTGAAAGCGCTGGGGTTGAAGCGCGTCGATCCCGCCATGGCGGCGGCGAAAGCCGGCGCGCTGAGGACCGAGGCGCAGTCCATGCTTGACGAAGTGCGCGAGCTCAAACTCGAGGCCGGAGATCCGCTGCACGAGTTCTTCATGACCATGCGCCCCTACCTGCGCAGTTTGCAGACCGCCATGACCTTCTTCATCGACCTCTGCGGTTCCATGAACGCCGCCCAAGCGGACAAACGTTCCCGTTATTGGAAAGAGCGCTACAAAAAGGACCTCGAAGAGCTTCAGCAGAAAGAGACCGATTATCTCGCGATCGGCAACGAGCTGAACCAGCGTTGGAAAAAGATCGCCGAAAAACAATGACCGCGCAGAAAACGGGGCCGGCTTCCCATCAGGGGAGTCCGGTCCCGTTTTCTCTGCGAAGCTATTTTTGCTGCAGGCGGCGCGTGATCTCGTCGAACTCGCGGCGCACGCCCGAACTGTCGAAAGCTTGGATCTCCGGCAGCTGCATCGCCGCCAGCATGTCGAACAGCTGCATGCCCGACTGGATCACCGCGTTCATGTCGCTGATGTGCTGCACCGTCGCGTAGGTGTTGGCCGCCACTTCGCGGTCGCGTTTGATGCTGCGGATGCAGTTCTGCACGCTTGTCTTCTGGTTGTCCAGCAGTTTCAAATATTGTTCGGCCGCTTTCACCGTCATCTCGTTGGAGGCGGCGTTGCTGCGGAAGATCGCCTTCTGATCCGCCGAGAAATCGTTGCGGTCCAGCGCCGCACGGGCTTCCTTCAGGCTGGCGGCGGCGCCTTCGGAAATCTTCTTCACCTGCGGCCGCCATTCGCCGTCGATCTTGTTCACGAACCCGTACTGCGTGTCCAGCAGCACGTCGATCAGCGTCACGTACATGCCATAATATTTGCGGGCGATGGACGTGTCGTCCTTGTTCTGCGCCATAAGCTGCGTCAGCTGCGCCGTGACGCCCTTGACGTTCTCGAAGATCACGGCGTTGCGCAGCAGGCTGTCGCCGACTACCGACGAGAACAGCACGTCGGCCTGCGCGTCGGTCAGCTTCAGTCCCCAGCCGCGCAGCTCCGCCGCGATTGCGTCGCGGATCTGCGCCAGCTCGTCGCGCAGACGTTTGACGTCCTTCTCGGCCTCGGCGATCGTTTCATCGCAGTCCTTCACCGTCTTCACAAACGGATTGTAGGACTTCTGCGGCGCCCCGATACGCTTGTTCTTGTATTCCTCGATCCTCCGATACAGCCGGGGCAGACGCTCTTTGATCTCCTCGGAACGGTCCACCAACTTGAGCGTCTCCGAGGACAGCAGAATCCCCTGAGCCCGGCGCAGCAGCTTGGCAATCTTGGCGCCCGTCTTCTGCTGGTCGGCGCCCAGCCAGGAACTTTCCGGCAAACGTTTTTGCTTCTCGCGCAGGGTCGTAGCCTCGTCAAGAGTCCCCGTCAGATTTTCCCATTCCGACATCACCGCCTCCGGCAGCGCGGCGCAAATCCGCTCCGCCATGACCGCGCCGGCCATCCACAGCAGCACGGTCATCCACAGCGCGCCCTTGAAAGCTTTCATCCCTTCCGTACCCTCCTTGGATTCCCACGGGTGATCTTGTGTATCGCGCCCTTTTCATACAGGAAATCTGCGCTGATGTCAATGACGATTTGCACAATATCCTAAAGTCCACCGAAAAAAACGAGACGGGCCGACGCCAAAGTTCCCTTTGCTCCGCACCGAGCGAGGGGACGCGCTTTTCAGGCACGCTGGAGCCGCCCGTCGATCTGCCGCAACCGGCGGTACGAGAGGGCGCTGAGCACGAAGAAAATCAGCAGCCAGCCGGCCGCCGTGGCATGGGCAATGGCCGAGATACCCAGCGACGGCACCAGCCAGAACGAGAGAATCACGCGTACGACGATCTGCAGCAGCGAGACGATCATCACGATGCGAAATTCGCCCAGCCCGCGAAAGAAACTCTGCATCACCACGTCGACGGCGCTGAGGGCGAGGTAAACCGCCTGAGGCCTCAGATAAAGGCTGCCTGCCTGGACAATCACCGGGTTGGAGCCGCCGGGCACGAAAATCCCCATGATCGCCGCGGCGTTCAGAAACAGGAGCGTACAGGCCACGGTCACGTACGCCAGATTCATCGCAAGCCCCGCTCGGAATCCGGCCCGCACGCGTTCCGCGTGCCCCGCCCCCACGTTCTGAGCGATGAACGTCGACTCGGCCGTGGAAATGCCCTCGTAGGGCATGACCACGATCGCCTCGATGCGCGTCGCCGCGTTGTAGCCAGCCACCACGTCGGCTCCCATCGGATTGACGCAGCCCTGCGTGAGGAAACGCCCCACGTAGACGATAATGGACTGCAGCGCCGCCGCCCAGCTGTAGCTGATCGTCTGCCCCAACGCCGCGCGGTCAACGGCACAGTCGCCGCGACGAAGCGCCAGCAACGGTTCGTAACGATAAACATAATAAATGCAGGCGGCCGAGGAAAACATCTGCGACAGCACGGTGGCCAGCGCCGAACCGCGCACGCCCAGCCCCAGCGCGCCGACGAAGAGCAGATTCATGGCGATGTGCAGCGCCGACGCCGCCGCCTGAAAGACGAACGGGATCTTCGAGTTGCCGATGCCGCGCAGCACCGAGGCGTAGTAATTGTACAAAAACGAGAAGATCAGCCCGGCGAAGACGATGTTCAGATAGGCCATCGTCTCGTCGTGCAGTTCCGCCGGCGCTTTCGTCCACATCAGAACGCCGCGCGCGCCGTACAGACACAGCGCCGTCAGCCCGAGCGTGAACAGCGCGCCGAAGATCAGCGCCGTGGACATGGCTCTTTTGAGTTTTTCCGTATCGCCGGAGCCGTAAATCTGAGCGATCAGCACGGAAACGCCGGTGCACCCGCCGGCCAGGAAGAACACGACGATAAACAGAATCGGCGTGGCCACGCTGACCGCCGCCAGCGAATGGCCGCCGAGAAAACGGCCGACGATGACCGCGTCGACCGTGATGTACAACTGGAGAAAAAAATTCCCCACCATGATGGGCAGCGCAAAGAGAAAAACAGGCCGGAAAACGCCGCCCGAGAGCATCCGATTCTTTGGCTCCGCGCCTTCCATCCGGCCGCCCCCGCAGGGACTCATCGCTCAGCGCCGGACCTGGCCGCTGCCGCGGATCTTGTACTTCGTGCTGGTCAGCTGCTCGATGCCCATGGGGCCGCGGGCGTGCAGCTTCTGCGTGCTGATGCCGATTTCCGCGCCCAGGCCGAAGACGCCGCCGTCGGTAAAGCGCGTTGAAGCGTTCACGTAGACCGCCGCCGCATCGACGCGATCGAGAAACTTTTCCGCCTCGGCGTAATCGGTCGTAAGGATGCTCTCGGAATGCCCCGTGCCCCAGCGAGCGATATGCGCCAGCGCTTCGTCGAGCGAATTCACGATCTTGACCGAGAGGATCAGATCGAGGTACTCCGTCGACCAGTCCTCGTCGGCGGCCGGCTCCATATCCGCAAAGATCTCACGGGCTGCGGCGTCGCCGCGCAGTTCCACGCCGTGAGCCACCAGCGCGTTAGCCACGGCCGGCAGAACCGTCGGCGCCGCGTCTTTGTGGATCAGCAGCGTCTCCATGGCGTTGCACGCCGAAGGCCGCTGCGTCTTGGCGTTGATGACGATCGGCACGCACATCTGCGGATCGGCGGAAGCGGCGATATACGTGTGGCACACGCCGTCGCCCGTCATGATGCAGGGCACGGAACAGTGCTCGCGCACGGCTTTTTTCAGACCGCGGCCGCCGCGCGGGATCAGCACGTCCAGATCGTCCAGCTGCATCAGCGCCGTCGTCGCCTCGTGGCCGGGCACGTCGAGCAGCTGGATGCAGCTTTCGGGCAGCCCCGCGGAGGAAACGGCCTCGATCAACGCGCTGACGATCACACGGCTGGAATCCATGGCTTCGCTCCCGCCGCGCAAAATCACCGCGTTGCCCGACTTGAGGCAGAGCGCTGCCGTATCGGCGGTCACGTTGGGACGCGACTCGTAAATGACGCCGATCACGCCGAGCGGCACGCGCACTTGCGCAATCTTCAGCCCGTCGGAATTGACATAACCGCGCACCGTCTGACCGATCGGATCGGGCAACGCCGCCACTTCCTCGATGCCGACCGCCATGTCTTCTACGCGCTGCTCCGTGAGTTTCAGCCGCTCCAGCATCGCCTGGCCGAGGCCGTTTTCTTCTCCACCGCGCATGTCGCGCCCGTTGGCCTCCAGGATTTCGTCCTTATGGGCGCGCAGTGCCGTCGCCATGGCCCGCAGCGCTTCGTTTTTCTTCGCCGAACTGGTCTGTGCCAGCACGGCCGCGGAAACGCGGGCATTCTTTCCCATTTCATGCAAAATCAACGATGCGTCCATGATTCATTCTCCATTTCTCGACCGTCAGGCCCGAAGCACCGCAAGGTTGTCGCGGTGGATGACCTCGTCGAAATCCTTCGCACCCAGCAGCGCTTCAAATTCATCGCTGCGGTGCCCCTTGATCTTTTTCAGATCCCGCGAATTGAAATTCGTCAGGCCGCGGGCGATCTCCTCCCCGTCTGGAGCCAACACCGCCAACAGACGGCCGGCCTCGAATTCGCCGTTGACGGCCGTGATGCCCTTGGCCAGCAGGCTGCCGCCCTGTTCCGTCAGCGCTTTGACGGCTCCCGCGTCGATCGTCACCGACTCGAAGGGACGGTTGGCCGCGATCCACTGCTTGCGCGCGTGACGGTGCTCCATCGGCGGGATGAACAGAGTGCCCAGCACTTCGCCGTCGAGGATGCGGTGCAGCACGTTCTCCGCCGCACCGGAAGCGATCACCAGCGGGATGCCCGCCGGCAGCACCACGTCGGCGGCCGTGATCTTGGTGTACATGCCGCCGGAGGACATGCTGCTGCCCTTGCTGCCCGAGTTGTCGCGGATGCTCTGCGAAACGGTGCGCACCTCGTGGATCAGCCTGGCATCTTTGTGAACGCGAGGATCGGCATCGTAAAGCCCGTCGATGTCGGAAAGGATGATCAACAGATCGGCGCCGGCGGCGCAGGCGACCAGGGCCGACAGCGTGTCGTTGTCGCCGAATTTGAGTTCGTCCACGGCGATCGTATCGTTCTCGTTGATCACGGGAATCACGTTCATTTCGGCGAGAGCGTGCATGGTGTTGCACAGATTGAGATAGCGCGAGCGGTCGTTGAACCCGACGCGAGTCAGCAGAATCTGCGCGGTCGTGCAGCCGTACTCGGAGAAAAGTTTTTCGTACATCTGCATCAACAGCCCCTGCCCCACCGCCGCCAACGCTTGCCTGACCGGCAGGCTGGATGGCTTTTCCGCGTAACCGAGGCGCCCCATGCCGGCTCCGACCGCTCCTGACGAAACGAGCAGCACGTCGGTACCGCGGTTGTGAAGGTCGGCCAAAGCGCGGCAAAGCCTGTCCATGCGCTGGATATTGATTTTCCCGTTACTGTGCGTGATGGTGCTCGTGCCGACCTTGACCACCACGCGGCGACATTTTTTCAGCTCGCTGCGGTCCATCGAAACGCCTCCTCTGTTGAAACGCTTGTATTGCGTTTCGATCCTGAAGTGTGTGGCTTATTGTACCACGAAAAACCGGCGCCCGACGTCCTCCGAAAGCGGCGCGATTTCAGCGCGCCAAAATCACGCCGCTTCGTAACTTTGTCACTGACAAAACGGGGCCTTCCCTTTATACTTGTTTCAGCGATAAAAAAGCCCGGCTTGCAGCCGGGCAACTTCAGCGATTTACAGGAGGAAACAAAGAAATGACGCCGATTGTCCTTACCAGTGAAAATTTTCAGAGTGAAGTCCTTCAAAGCAGCGAACCGGTGCTGGTCGATTTCTGGGCGCCGTGGTGCGCGCCCTGCCGCGCCTTTTCGCCCGTCCTCGACGAGATCGCCGCTGAAGCTTCGGGCTTCAAAGTCGGCAAGGTCAACGTAGACGAGCAGTCTGAACTGGCGGCTTCGCTCCGTATCATGAGCATCCCCACGCTGATTTTGTTCAAAAACGGCGCTCCCTCCGCCCGCACCGTCGGCGTGCAGTCGAAGGAAAACGTGCTCGCCCTGCTCAAATAGCCGGCGCGAAAACATGGCCTGAAGACGGGCGAAAGCGCCCGACGGATCAGTCCGTCGGGCGCTTTCGCCCCGCAGTGTCCCGATTCATTTTTTTGCCGTCAGCCGCGCCATTTTGTCCGGCGCAAGCAGCTCGATACAGCCGCGGGAAAGCCGCGTCATGCCTTCGTCCTGGAAGTAACGCAGCATCCTCGTCACCACTTCGCGGGCCGTGCCCAGGTGCGCGGCGATCTTCTCGTGAGTGATCTTCAGCTTCCCCGTCCCCTCCAGCTCGCTCTCCTTCAACAAAAATTCCGCCAGACGGGCGTCGAAACTTTTCCACAGCACCTGTTCGACCAGCCAGAGGATATCGGACAGATGGGAAGCCGCGACCTCGCCGATGAAATTCGCGAAGACCAGCGAACGCGCCACCAGACGCTTGCACGCCGCCGGCGGGATCACCCACAGCCGCGAGCTCTTTTCCGCCTCGACGCTGACGTCGAAACGAAGTCCCGGCACGGCGCAGGTGGCCGAAAACAGGCAGATGTCGCCGGGAACAAGGCGGTGCAGCGTCAGCTCGCGTCCCTCCGGAGAGAGGATAAAGGCGCGGATCTGCCCGTCCATGACGGCGATCAGGCCGTCGCAGTCCGCTGAACCGGTATGGAGCGGCACGCCGGCTTCGACGACGCGGACGAGCGCCGCCGCTTCCAGCTCCGTTCGCTCGTCCGCCGTCAGCCGTTCCCAGAACGGGAAACAGTCTTTCAACTCGATGGGATTCACCTTCCTTCGCCGTTGCTGCCGGACGGCTTTGAATTTTTACAAGAAAGCCGCCGAAGTTTTTCGGCGGCTTTCGTTTACTCGGAAACTGCAGCCAGTTCCCGTTTGGCGCGACGGCGCGGCGGGCGCGCGCTGAACGCGAGCGTTTCGCCGGCGAGGACACAGTCCACCGTGGAGCCGTCGGGTACCTCACCGGACAGGATCAGATCGGAGAGCGGATCTTCGATCTTCGTCTGGATCAGGCGGCGCAGCGGCCGAGCCCCCTGATTCTGAGCCGCCGCAGCCCGGAGCAGGAACTCCCGCGCGTCCTTCGCCATGGAGAGGATGATGCCGTGCTCGCCGAGACGCGAGCGCAGATCGAACATCATGATGTCGAACACGCGCGCCATCTCTTCGGCGCTGAGCGGATGGAAGACGAGCTGCGCGTCGAGCCGGTTGAGGAACTCGGGACGGAAGAATTCCCTCACGGCGCCGAGCAGCGCTTCCGATTGTTTCTTCTTTTCCGCTTCCGCGGAGGCGGAAAAGCCGAACCCCGCTTTCGCCGTTTCGCGCACGCCGAGGTTGCTGGTCATGATGATGACGGTGTTCTTGAAGTCGACCGTGCGTCCGTGGGCGTCGGTGAGCCGTCCCTCTTCGAGGATCTGCAGCAGCAGGTTGAACACGTCGGGATTGGCCTTTTCGATCTCGTCGAACAGCACGACCGACCAGGGATGACGGCGCACGGCCTCGGTGAGGCGGCCTTCCTCGTCGTAGCCCACGTAGCCGGGCGGCGCGCCGATCAGCTTGGCGGCCTCGTGGCGCTCCATGTACTCGCTCATGTCGAAGGCCAGCAGCGCTTTTTCGCTGCCGAACAGCGCGCGCGCCAGGCAGCGGGCCAGTTCGGTCTTGCCGACGCCGCTGGGGCCGAGGAACAAAAAGCTGCCCACGGGACGGCGCGGGTCTTTCAGGCCGCTGCGCGAACGGCGCACGGCGCGGCAGAGCGCGCTCACCGCTTCGTCCTGACCGACCAGGCGCTGGTGGATCTCCGATTCGAGGCGCAACAGACGCTGGGCTTCGTGTTCGGTCAGGGTCTTGACGGGGATGCCGCTCCACTCGGAGAGCACGCCGGCGATCTCCTCCTCGTCGACGGTCAGCCCTTCGGGGATCTGCTGTCCGTCGAGGTCAAGGCGCACTTTCGCGCCCGCTTCGTCGATCAGATCGATAGCCTTGTCGGGCAGGCTGCGGTCGGACAGATAGCGGCTGGACAGGCGCACGGCGGCTTCCAGCGCGCCTTCGGTGTAGTGTACGCTGTGATGTTTCTCGTAGCTTTCCTTCAATCCCTGCAGGATCGCCAGCGCCGCATCCTGATCGGGCTCGCCGACCGCCACGGGCTGGAAACGCCGTTCCAGCGCCGCGTCTTTTTCGATGTTCTTCGTGTACTCGTCGCGCGTCGTCGCGCCGATGACCTGAAACTCGCCGCGGGCCAGGCTGGGCTTGAGGATGTTGGCCGCGTCCAGCGAGCCTTCGGCGCTCCCCGCGCCGACGACGGTGTGCAGCTCGTCGATGAAAAGGATCACGTTTTTGGCGGCGGTCAGCTCGTCGACGATCTTCTTCATGCGGTCCTCGAACTCGCCGCGGTATTTGGTGCCGGCCACGATCGTCCCCATGGTCAGTTCCACGACGCGCTTGCCCTTGAGCAGCGAGGGTACGGCGCCTTTTTGGATTCTGTAGGCCAGTCCTTCCACGATCGCCGTCTTGCCCACGCCGGGATCGCCGACCAGCACGGGATTGTTCTTGCGGCGGCGGCAGAGGATCTGCATCATGCGGTGCGTCTCCTGCTCGCGGCCGATCAGCGGATCCAGTTCGCCTTTGGCGGCCTTGGCCGTCAGGTCGACGCAGTACTTGTCCAGCGTCGGCGTCTTGGCGTCCGCCGCCGGACGGCTGGCGGCATTCTTTTCTTCATCGGCCGCTTCCTGGCGGCTGGACTGCGCGACCAGCTGTTTTTTCAGGCCGACGCGCAGATTTTCCGTGTCAAGCCCCAGTTCCGCCAGCGCATGACAGGCTGTGCACTCCGGCGCGGACAACACGCCGAGCAACAGATGTTCGGTGCCGACGTAACTCGAATGAAGTTCGCGGGCCAGATGGATCGCCGCGTTCAGCACCCCGCGGGCCCGATCCGACAGCGGCAGGTCGACGGGCTGCGCGTACGGCGCCGCCGGCGGCCTCAGCGCGAGGATCTCGCGCGCCACGTCCTCGGCGGCCAGTCCCGCATCTTTCAGGGCCAGCGCCGCCACCGACGACTCTTCGGCGATCAGGCCGATCATCAGATGTTCCGTGCCGATAAATGCGTGTCCAAGGCGCAGTGCCTCACGATGCGCGATCTGGATCACGCGTTTGCTTCGTTCCGTAAAAAATTGCCACAAGGCACTCCCCTCCTTGATTTCTCCGAACGATTTTCAAAACTTAGGCCAAATCGAGGCCGCAGAGCATTTTCTTGAGCATCTCGGCCGCCAGTAAACTTTTCTTGTAAGGCGACACGTCGAACATGTTGTCGCACAGTTCGCTGATATGGCGCAACGAAATTTCGATCAGCAGGCGCTCGCGGGCGTTGATCATGCCGCGAGCCTGGAGAGAACACAAGAGGCGTTTCGCGTCCGCCTCGGAAATGGAATCGCCGACGATCTTGACGATGTGCCGGGCGCGCTCTTCGGGCATGTCGTAGCTGATCTTCATGATGCGGATATAACCATGTCCGCCGCGCTGGCTTTCTACGATATAGCCGCGTTCGGGCGTGAAGCGGCTCCGCAGCACGTAATTGATCTGGCTGGGAACGCAGCCGAAGCGCTCCGCCACGTCTTTGCGGCGCAGCGAAACACGTTCGGCGTCGGCGGCGCGGTCCTGCTCTTCCTGTTCGAAAAGTTCGTTGATATAGCTTTCGATGACCTCAGTCAAACTGCTCATGTCAGGCTTCCTCCGTTCCATCCATCAGAACTGGAACGATTGTAGCTTATTGGTCAAATATAGTCAAGAACTGGTCAGATTTATTTCTGACCAACTTTATTTTCCGTGCCGCCGGCCAGACGCCTCAGGTTGGTGCGGTGACGCCACAGCGACAGCGCCGCCAGCACCAGCGCGAGGATCACGAAAGCGCGGTGAAGCCCGAAAAAGTAAAAAGATCCGGCGATGAACAGCAGCGCCGCCAACGAAGCCACGGAAACGTAACGCGTGGCTTTCATGATCAGGAACCAGAGAGCGCCGCCCAGCAGCACCGCCGCGCACGACGGCCACATCTGCACGAAAAACAGCGTGCCCAGCGTCGTGGCCACGCCCTTGCCGCCGTAAAATCCGAGCCAGACGGGATAGTTATGCCCGCACACGGCGGCGAAAGCCGCCGCCGCCACCGCCGCGTCGCTGCCGCCGAAAGCGCGGCACAGCATCACGACGGCGCCGCCCTTGAGCATGTCCGCGAGCGTCACGAGCACGGCCCATTTTTTCCCCATCACACGGCCCACGTTGGTGCCGCCGGTATTTCCCGAGCCGAACGTGCGGATGTCCTCGCCTCTTATGATCTTGACCGCGAGATACCCTGTGGGGAACGAGCCGAAAAGATAACCGATTGCCGCCCAAAGCGCCAGTTCCATGCTGTTTTTCTCCTCTTGATGTTTTTTTATCGGCGTTTCGCCCCCGGCGGAAGCGGACGCGCGGAAAACCGTGGGGTTCTTTATAAAATACGTTCCCGCAGCAGACCGCACTTCGTAAATTTCCGCCGGCTCAGTCCCGCGCTTTTTGTCGCCGCAGCGCAAACGCGTCGGCGATCTCCGCGCCGAGTCCTTTCGGACGGACAAAGATCGGATTGATGTCCAGCAGCTCGATGTCCGGCTCCGCACAGCCTATCTGCGACAGCGTGACGATCTGCTGCGCCAGCGCTTCCACGTCCATGGGCGTGCCGAACCATTCGCCGGAGATGAGCGGATACCCCTTGAGGCTTGCGATCATATCCATGGCCGTTTCCAGCGAAACCGGCGCCACGCGCAGCGAAATGTCTTTCATCAGACCGTAATAGGCGCCGCCCAGCGCTACGGCCACGACCGGTCCGAAGAGCGGGTCGCGCTTGATGCCGATCATGCACTCGATGCCGTCGGTGATCATCTTCTGAGCCACCACGCCCTGGATCTCCGCTCCGGCATGGACGCGGCTGGTGCGTTCGAGGATGCGGCCGTAGGCGTTGCGCAGCTCTTCCTCGGTACGCAGATTCAACGCTACGGCGCGGGCCTGCTGCTTGCTGGCAAAGGACGGCGAAACCACCTTCAACACCAGCGGGAAACCGATGCTGCGCGCCGTCTCCAGCACTTCCGCCACCGAAACGCAGAGACGGTGCCTGACCGTCTTCAGCCCGTAGGCTTCGACCAGCGCCACGGCGTCGCGCTCGCTCAGGCGCAGCGGGCAGCGTTCGAGGAACGGATGCCGCGCCGGCTTGCAGAGTTCGCTCATCGGGCGGATATCGCGGCCGATGCGCCACAAACTGGACAGAGCCTCGGCGACGCGGCGCGGGCTGCTGAACAGAGGTACGCCTTCCATATTCATGCGCCGCACCATCTCGTCCAGCGGGCGCCAGCGGCTCAGGCAGCAGCAGGCCAGCGTCCTGCCGCCGCGGCGGTGCATCGTGCCCATGGCGCGGGCGAGACGCTCGCCCTGAGCGGCCGTCAGCGAACCGGTAATGACGAGGATCATGTCGCATTCGCCGCTGTCCTGCAGCGTATCGAGGATCCGTCCCAGCGTCCCTTCGCGGTTAAGCGCCTGTTCGGACAGGTCCGCCGGGTTGGCGGCGTTAGCCCACCGAGGCAGCAGGACCTGGATCTTTTCTTTCAGCGCGGGCGAAAACTCGACCACGTCCAGCCCGGCTTCGCGGCACTGATCGCCCTGCATCATCGCCAGTCCTTCGGACAGCGCCAGCACCGCCACACGGTTGCCCTGCGGCGGCACCCCCAGCGAGGACAGCTTGCCGAGATCGACGATCTGCTGCGCGTCGCGCAGCAGCACCACGCCGAACTGACCGGCCACCGACTCCCACATGATCGAGTCGGTCCAGGCCGCGTCGTCATGACGCCGCGCCAGACGGTCGCGAAACGCCTCGTTCACGCCGCTTCGCAGCAGCACCACCGGCAGCCGGCGCTCCGCCGCACGCGAGGCCATGGCGAGAAAGTCGCGTCCCCGCGTCAACGATTCGAAGCTGAGGATCAACAGCGTCGTCATCGGATCGCCGATGGCCGTTTCCATGCAGCGTAACAATTCGCCGTCGCTGTCGGCGCAGTTGCCGAGAGAAACGACGCGGCGAAAACGGACGCCCGCCTCCACCGCCATGGCATAGAGCGAAAACGGCACCGTGCCGCCCTGAGCGATCAGCGTCACATGCCGTTCCTGCGGTTGACTGTCGGGCATTCGCACGGCCGCCGACCAGCACAGCGCCAGCCGCCGTTCCCAGTCGAAAAATCCTTGGCTGCCCGGCCCCAGCGCCCGGCCGCCGGCGGCTCGATATTCCCGCAGCAGCTGCCGCTCTTCTTCGCGCTCAAGGCGCGGGCAGCCGATGATCACAAAACCGATCCGCCGCTCGAGGCATTGTTTCAACAGCGGCGCGCAGTTCGTGCAGCCCGGCGAGATCATGACCACGTCGATTTTTTCGTCGGGCCATTCGGCCGCCGCGGCGCTCTCGCGGCACACCGCGAAGAAATCCCCGCGCCCCAGGTCGCTCATCAGCGCCAGCGGGCGCAGATCGGTCCCCGTGCCGTCTCCGTCGCCGACGATCAACAGTCCGCGGTCCCACATAGCGATTCCTCCTTGCGTTCTTCATGACGTGAAGATTATATCCCATCGCCCAAATCCTGTGAAGTTTGCGCCGCCGCGGCGCCATCCGCGCCCGACGAATTAAAAAGAGCGCCCCGGCAAAACCGGAACGCTCTTTTTCGCTTGGACTGATGAAACCTTGGTTGAGGGAGAGATTACTTCTTGCCCTTCTTGGCAGCCTTGGGAGCGGGCTTCTTGGCAGCTTTCTTGGCGACGGTGGCGTCGACGGCCTCGCGCAGAAGCTTGCCGGCCTTGAACACAGGTACTTTCTTGGCGGGGATGTGGACAGTCTTGGAAGGATCCTGAGGATTGCGGCCCGTACGAGCGCTGCGCTGACGTACTTCGAAAGTGCCGAAGCCCACGATCTGGACCTTGCCCTGCTTCTGCAGCGTGTCCTTCACGCCTTCGAGCATGGCGGCCACCGCGTTGGCAGCGTCGACCTTCCGAAGATTCGTCTTTTCCCTTACGAACTCAACCAATTCAGCCTTTGTCATTTTTCAGACACCTCCACACAGGATTTGGTACTCAACGATGTGAGTATATCACAGCATTCGCGCCTGACAAGCCCCCCAACAGCGGATTTCTGCTGATTTCGCGTTCTGAAACGGGCTCCCCCATGGCTTGCGAAAGGGGCATAATACAAATTTTTGCAGTAAAAGCCATTTCTAAAAGCATATACGGCTCTTCCTGATACTGCAAAACGAGAAAATTTCTGCTATGATAAAGAACATCGAAAAAACTTCATTTTTTTTGCTTTTTCATGAAGGAGGACGGTTGCTCATGTATTCAATGGCTCACGTCGGGATCCGCGTGCAGGATCTTCATCGGTCGCTTCACTTCTATGTCGATGCCCTCGGCGGCATGAAGGACAAGGAGTTCCAAATGCCTTCGGGATCCCATCTGGTCTTCGTCAGGTTTGCGGACTTCGCCGTCGAGCTGATCTGCAAGCCCGGCGACGACCGCGTTCCGGGGCGCAACCACGTGGCGATTTCCGTGCCGTCCATGGAAGACGCCCTCCGGCGCCTCGGCAGCTGCGGCTTTGCCGCCGGCCCCGTCAGTCCTATGGGGGACCATGCCCGCAATTGCTTTCTCAACGGCCCCGACGGCGAGATCATCGAACTTTGTGAAGGGAGCCTGTAGCTGCTTATCCAACAAAGAATCCCTGTCCGCCAGACAGGGATTCCGTCATTCGCTCCGCCGCGTCATTGCCGGTTTTCGGCCCGCGTTTTTCCCATCTCTTCTTCGTAGTTCCGGATTAAACTGCCGACTGTCGTTTCCTCAGCTATCTTGTTCACCATGAAATTAAGATTCTGCCAGAAATGGGAAGAAGCGCAGACATGACCGCGCTGATGCGCCAACTCACATCCCTCAGGCGTGGTGCATTCGGGAAAAACGATCTGTTCGCCAGCAGCCCTCAGCACTTCGGCAACCGTGATCGTATCAGGGTCGCGAACCAATTCATAGCCGCCGCGGGCGCCCCTGTAACTGCGCAGGATCCCGGCGCGGCGCAGCTTGGATACCAGCTGCTCCAGATACGTGTCGGAAAGATTCTCGGCCTTGGCCACGTCGCTGACGCTGACCGGCAGCCCGCTCCGGGCCATTTCGGAGATAGCGATGACCGCGCGCAGTCCGTAATGAGCCCTTGTTGAAACTTTCATTGAAAAGAACCTCCGTCTCTGTCGGGTTCGACAAATTCCATCGGATAAAAATCCGTAACGTGCCTCTCGGACAAATTGAACATCTTTTATTTATACGTACAGTGTCGCTAAACTATATCACAAAAACGTCTGACAGTATAGACAGGAATTCAGTTGTCCTCTCAAATAGGCCGCCATCCCAAGTTTCGAAAAGATCGAACGATTTTTTCGAGCGCCGCGGTGCGAAGCACTGCATTTTCAACGATGCGCTTTGATTGAGAATAATATCATACTTTTTCTTGATTAAAAAGCCGAACGCAGGGGCGCGGCGAGGAAAATTCACAACGCACGCCGCGCAGCAGCCGAGATCGTCCCGAGCGGCTGAACTTCCTCACGGCGCCCAGCAAACCATGGTAATACTTCCTATGCAAGAATCAGTTTCGGATTACCGACACTTCAGCGAGATCGTTTAAGGAGCCCTGACCTACCATGAACAACTTCCCCGATGCCGCCCAGCAGCAGTTCATCAAGATGACTCAGTCGCCTCTGCGGCCTCTGATTCTCGGCTTGGCCATGCCAACCATCTGCAGCATGCTGATCACTTCCTTTTACAACATGGCCGACACGTTCTTCGTGGCCCGTATCGGCACCAGCGCCGCCGGCGCCGTCGGCGTGGTCTATTCGCTGATGGCGATCATTCAGGCGATCGGTTTCATGTTCGGCATGGGAGCCGGCAGCATCGCCTCGCGGCGTCTGGGCGAACGGAAAGACGACGAGGCCCGAACAGCCACCTCGTCGGCGTTTTTCGCCGCGCTCGCGTTCGGCCTGCTGGTCGCCGCCGGCGGGCTGATCTGGCTGGATCCTTTTATGAGGCTGCTCGGATCGACGGAGACCATTCTGCCCTTCGCGCGTCAATACGCCCGCTGGATCCTGATCGGCGCTCCGCTGATGACGACGTCTTTCGTGATGAATACCAATCTGCGTTCCGAAGGCAAGGCTTTCTTCGCCATGCTCGGCATCGTCACCGGCGGGCTGCTGAACGTGGTGCTGGATCCGCTGTTCATCTTCACGTTCAAAATGGGCATCGCCGGCGCCGCCATCGCCACCGTGCTGAGCCAGTGCGTCAGTTTCTCCATTCTGATGTCGCACTTCATTTTCAAACGCACGGTGCTGCGCATCAGCCCGCGGTATGTGTCCCGTTCGCCTGCCTTTTACGGTCTGATCGTCCGCACCGGCATGCCGACGCTGTTTCGCCAGGGCATGGCTTCGCTGGCCAGTATCGCGCTCAACACCAGCGCCGCCGTTTACGGCGACGCCGCGCTCGCGGCCATGGCCATCGTCATGCGCGTGTCCATGTTCATCGGTTCCATCTTGATCGGCTTCGGGCAGGGTTTCCAGCCCGTGGCCGGCTACAACTTCGGCGCCAAGCGCTACGACCGCGTCATCGAAGCGTATAAATTCTGCGTCCGTACCGGCCTGATCGTGCTAACATGTCTGGCGGCGTGCTTTTTCGTCTTTGCGCCGCAGGTCATCGCCCTGTTTCAAAATACCGATCCGCGCGTTTCTCAGATCGGCTCCTTCGCCTTCCGCGCCCACTGTGTGACGCTCGTCACCCTGCCCGTGACCGCTCTCACCGACATGTTGTTCCAGGTCACCGGGCGCTACAAAGAAGCGTCGTTCCTTTCCGGCGCCCGGCGCGGCTTCTTCTTTATCCCCTGCGTCATCATCCTGCCCCGCTTCATCGGCCTCACCGGCATCCAAATCAGCCAGCCCGTCGCCGACGTCCTCTGCGCCTGTTTCTCCATCCCCCTCGTCAGAAATTACCTCAACTGGATGCGCGCGCAGACTTCCGCAGTGAGAACAAATTCCACCACGGAGCAACGGAGAAGCGGAGAATGACAAACTCTAGGTTGCACGTGATTTCCCCTGCTCTCAACTCTTTATGTGATGAAATCGTCAACGGGGTATTTGCCGTACATAAATCTCCGGGCCCCGGACTTCTGCAGCGAGTTTATCAGACACGCCTCGCTCACGAGCTCCAATTGCGACGCCTCAAAGTTGAAACTGAAGTTCCCGTCAATTTCACATTCAAGCAGCTTCAGGTCAACGACGCCTACCGTTTGGACACGCTCATCAACGACCAAGTCATCATCGAACTCAAAGCCATAGAAAGTCTTTTACCGGTTCATACCGCACAGCTTCTTTCATATATGAAACTCACGGGAAAGACTTTGGGGTATCTCATCAATTTCAACGTTCCTCTGAAATAAAAGACGGTATTCATCGTCTGCTCCTTCCCTATTCAGCTCGACTTCCGCGGACAATATCACAATAAGTGTAATATTCCCTTTGCATTGCTCCGCTTCGCCGCTTCTCCGCGGTGGGTTTCGTTTTAAGGACTTGACGCCAATCCAACGCGTGGTATAATGCCCTGTGTCACGCGGAGGTGGCGGAATTGGCAGACGCGCAAGACTAAGGATCTTGTGGAGCAATCCATGGGGGTTCGATTCCCCCCCCCCGCACCAAACTGTGAACACGAAAAGCGGCTCCGTACGAAGGCACGATTCGTACGGAGCCGCTTTTTCGTTCCCGATCATGCCGGAGCTCGCGGCGTCCAACGGCATTCCGCGACGGATCCGCGCGCTGCCGCTGTCGTTGCGGGAAAACTTCAGTGTTTGCGATTCTTCCTCACAGGCTCTGCTTCAGCAGATCGAGATACAACAGTCCCATGACATTTGTGCTCGACACGGCGACTTTTTTATCGTCTCCCAAATACTTGCCGATTTCCCTTTTGACCCTGTCCAGCTCTTTCTCTCCGTATTCAGGCCCGTAAAGCCAGCTCGTGTAGCGCAGATAGAAATTCTCCGGATCGACGCGTTCTTCTCGATGACTCACGTGTGTCCAAAAGTCAGGATAATAGCCGTCGGCCAACAGGAGGTTCATAAAATAGACGATGTCGCTGCCTCCGTGTGTGTGCGGCGCCCGTCCCAACCCCAGCGCGATCTTTTCCAGAAACAGGTCTTTGATTTTGAGCCACGAGCTGATGAAGATCCCTTTTCGGGCCAGGCCGATAATCCTGGGATAATTCTCGTAGTATGAGATGACGGGACTGTTGGATATGAACACGTAGTCGTATTTTTTCTCGGGCGCAAAGTCCTGAAAAGCGGCGCTGTGAATGACGATCGAGGTTCCATCGTATCCAGACTGAGAAAGATGATCCCGCGCCTGCCTCACCATTTCCACGGAAGGCTCCAGCCCCTCGGCAAGAGCGCCTTCGTCGAGGAGCCTCTTCAGATAGCGTCCTGCCCCGCAGCCGATATCGATCACGCTGCGGCCTTTCAGCTCGGCTTTCGCCCTGAAAAGATCAAAAACTTGGTCGTTACCGGCATTGGACGAGATCTTTCGGAATTCGCGCACCCGTTTGTTCCACATGGCGTTGGATTTTTCCATGTCCTGCCGCGGTTTCGACAGTTTCCTGACGCAAATATCCTTTATGTCGTTCATCGCTTCATACCCCGCAAAAATTCTTCAGCAATTTTTCAACGGAACCGCATAGGCCGCTCAAATTGTCCCCAAGGCTTTACTATAAACTTCGCCGTCTCCGCGCTTATCGCACGACAAAAGAGGCTTTCCTCGATTGCAGAGATCGGTCCTATTATATATTAAGCGGACTGCCTGTCAATCGTTCAAGCTCCGGTGCGAATCGAGGAACTTCTGAAAAGTCCGGCGGTCCAAGGCGGTATCTCTCGATTTCAGCTTATGGTCGCGATTTTCCTCCAGGCATGTCAATAGCCAATAAAAATGTCACCATAACTGCTCATTGAAAAAGTCACCCCCTCACACTCCCATCACAGCAAGACACCTCGAAAGAACTCCCCATCGTGCCGCCATAACAACGTCTACGCGAACGTACGTTTATCCCGACATGTGCTATGATATCCCTGCCTTTTGACGACGCCATGCCGCCAAGGGTGGTCCGGAGCGGGCTTGTGCGCTTTCACAAGCCCGCTTTTCCGTTTCTTTGCCGATGCCTCATCGGAGTTGACTCGTTTTTGACTTTCAACCTCCTTCATCTCGATCCGTCTGCCCTTGGAAACACCCCAGATCCGCCCGGTCGACGTTTCACGCACCTCAACCGTCGTTTTGGCCATCCCGAGACAATCGTCCGCCGCCGGAACGTACCGACGACCTCCGTAGGAGATCATGCCGCCGTGATCCGTCCTGCGAGATTCGCGACGCGCAAAGAGAAAATCCAAATCGACTTTTCCTTCCGGCTTCACATAAACGTCCTCTCCCTCAGCCGGATTGACGGCAAACTTCCGATTGTGCCTGGCGATGAGCTTGGGCAAAACCTCGTTGGCCGCCGTGATATCCGAGACGCCAAGCAGCCTCAGCTCCCCCGGCAGCCTGTCCTGCATCGTGTTCCAAAGACGTTCGACACGCCCCTTCGCCTCCGGCGTCAAGGCAAAGATCTGCCCGATCCCAAGATCCTTCAGCCCCCGTCCGAAACAACTTAACGGCTCCCCTTCCTCGCCTCATTCCCTTCATTTTCTTCATTCCTTCCATTCCCTTCATTCCTTCCATTCCCTTCATTTTTTTCATTCCCTTCGATCCGATCCTCATCATCCTGCGCCCGTGCCTTTGGAGAGCGGAAAATCGTATGCCGGTCGCTGTAAATCGCCATCGGCAGCCCATACCCCTCGATCCCCATCCCCAGCGCGGCGACATAGCCCGCCATACATTCGTTCTCAGTGAAACAGGCGCCAGTCACGATCCCCGTCGCATCGTCAATATAAGCGTGCAGCGTCGCACGCCCGTTCCCCCTGCCAAACCATTCAAACGACGTGGCGTCAGTCTGCCACAACATCCCCGCGGCCACCTTCCGCGGTCGGGAACGGTGAAGCTTCGGCCGCCGCCGCACACTCTTCTTGCTCCTGATCCCCTCGTCCTTCAGAATGCGGACGACACTCGAACGACTGATCCCGATCCCCTCCCGTTCGTTCAGGCATTCCGCAAAGTGAGAGAAGTTGAAATCGTAATAGACCTCCTCATACGCCTTCAGCACCGACTCCCGAACCTCATCTCCGATCCTGCGCCGAGACGTTCTGCCGCGGTTGCCGTGAACAAGCCCCGCCGCCCCTTGAGCGACGAACCTCTTCTTGATCCTGATGATTTGCCGTTGACAGAGCCCCAGCTTTTCCGCCGCCTCCCTGTTCGTCATGCGTCCGTCGACAAGCGCTCCGATAATCCTGATACGATCCAGTTCCTTTTGTGACAATGTCATTCGCTCCTGTTTCATGAACGGTATTATCTCAGAGTGACATTTTCTTGGAACAGTTATGGGTGACTTTATCACTGAACAACGACATTTTCCTCCAGGCATTGACAAACACGCATGAAACGATCATAATTGTTTCCTTTGACGCGATTTCAGCGTCATGATTCAGGGATGAAACGCCAAGGGCGGCTCGCGGTGGGCGGTCCTTTGGGAATCCCTTGCGATTCTGGGAGGAATTACGAAGTGACCGCAGCAAGTTTTAGAGATTTCAATCTGCCCGAGAGTTTTCTCGCCGCTCTCGATCAACGAGGCTTTACGACGCCGACGCCGGTTCAGGCGCAGGTGCTGTCGCAGCCCAATCTGGACACGGACATGGTCGTGCAGGCGCGCACGGGTTCCGGCAAGACGCTGGCTTTTCTTCTGCCGCTGCTGAACGAACTCGAAGGCGGCGGCAAAAAGCCCCGCCTGCTGGTGCTCTCGCCGACGCGCGAGCTGGCCATGCAGAACGCCGGCGAATCGGAATTTTTAGGCCACATCAGAGGCATCGCCACGGCAAGCATCGTCGGCGGCATGAGCATGGAGCACCAGATCTTCCAGCTCCGGCGCGGCGCCTCGGTCGTCGTCGGCACGCCGGGACGCGTCCTCGATCATATCCGCCGCGGCACGCTCGACCTGAGCGATATCGAAACGCTGGTTCTCGACGAGGGCGACAACATGCTCGACATGGGGTTCCGCGACGAGCTGGAAGCGATCCTCGAAGCCGCCGTGAACCGCAAAAAGACTTGGCTTTTCTCGGCGACGATGCCCGACTCGGTGTTTTCGCTCTGCAAGCGCTATCTCAAGGAGCCGTTGCGGCTGGAACTGAACCACGAGGAGGAGCAGCACGAAGACATCGTGCACCGCGTGTATCTGGTGCCTTCGCGTCAGCGCATGGAAGCGCTGGTCAACATCCTGCTGTGGGAGAAGCCGGCGCTCTGCCTGATATTCTGCCATACCAAGACCGATACGGGAGAAGTGGCGGGGCGTCTTCAGGAAGAAGGCCTGATGGCTCTGGCCCTGAACGGCGACATGACGCAGCGCGAACGCAGCAACGCCTTGGAATCTTTCCGCACCGGGCGCATCCCCATTCTGGTCGCCACCAACGTGGCCGCCCGCGGGCTGGACGTGCAGGGCGTCAGCCACGTGATCCAGCTGGGCCTTCCCGACAGCATGGAGACCTTCGTGCACCGCTCCGGACGCACCGGGCGGGCCGGTCACGAAGGCAGCAACCTGTTGCTGCTGACGCCGCAGGAATCGGGACGCTTCAAGTTCATGATCCGCAGCTCCGAGATGAAGGTCGAATGGCTGAAAGTCCCCGACATTCAGGAGATCAGCGTCATTCAGCGCGAACGCCGCGAAGAATCGCTGCTGGAGCTCGTTCCCGCGCCGGAGATCCGCGCCTGGGCCGAGTCGCTCCTCGAACGCAGCGACGACGCCGCGGATCTGGCGGCCAAGCTGCTGTCGGTCGTGGTCAAGGACATCCCCACGGGTTACTCCCTGAGGGATTCGCTCCAGCGCGAGCTCGACCAGCGCCGCGAGCGCGCCGCCGCGCGCCGTGAAGGCCGCGTCGGTTCCCGCTTCGACGGCGAACGGCGCGGCATCGGCGCGGAACGCGCGCGCTTTCGCGGGCAAGGCCTTTCCATCCGCATCGCCAAGGGACGGAACGACCAGGAATGGTCCGTGGGGCGGATCTTGGGCGCGCTGTGCGCGGCGCTCGGCGTCAGCCGCGACGAGATCGGCAACATCAAAATGCGCGACTCGCACACCGAGGTGGAGCTGAGTCCCGCGGCGATCGCCAGCCTCGACGACGGCGGACGGCGGCGGCTGATCGACCGCGGCTTGATCTCCGGAGGCTCCGGCGAACCCCAGCCCCGCTTGGGCGGCCCGCGCCGCGAGCGCCGCTTCGATCGTTCCGGCGAACGTCTCGGCAAAAGGAATTTCGAGCGCGCTTCGGAGCGCCGTCCTCGATACGGGCGCGACGCTTAAACAAAAGCGCAGGAGCCGTTTTGCTTTTTAGAGCGAAAACGGCTCCTGTTTGTTTCTCCCGTTTTGATTTTCAGCGCCCCAAGCGAGTATAATGGACGGGAATTATGAAGAAGAAGCGGCGCGATCGTCGCATTTCCGCCGACGGGAGCGTACATTTTTCGAGAAGGAGTTTTTTCCATGGAATTCGATCCGGAAACTATGAAAATTCACATCTGCAAAAAATGCAAGGGATTGGGATTTGGCATCGACCTGAAGGGTAACCGCTTCAATTGTTCCGAGTGCAACGGAACGGGGCGCATTCTCGTCAAGACGCTCAAGGAGGAGTTCACGCTCGACAGTCTGAGCGAGAATCTCTCTTTCGACAAGGAAACGATGAAAGTCCGCGTCTGCAAATCCTGCGGCGGCCTGGGCAGCATCAATTACGGCGTCGAAGAGCGCGAATGCGAGGACTGCCACGGCACGGGACGGATCATCGAACAGAAGATCCTTACGGAATACCAGCTGCATCACGTCGACGGGATCGCCGCCGCCGAAGAGAAAGCATGAACGTTCGGGGAGCCGTTTTGCTTTAAACCGCGAAAAAATGCGAAAGACGACGCCCAACCGCTAAAAACAGCTTGCTTTGTTCACAAGCTGTGCTATACTTTTCGTAATGATAAAGTCTACCTGCGGTGTTCGTGATCTTGGCTTTCGTCTTGAGCCAACACCTGTCGTCCGGTGAAGAGAGGCTGCGGCCGTCGTGGCGGTCGGGCAATCTTCCATTTCTAGCGGAACGGGTCAAGACTGCCGCGACACGGCACTGTGGGCCCAGTTTATCGAAAAAGAGAGAACTCTCAGGGGGTTCCCTCTTTTTTTGTATCCAGCGCCGACGGAACATAAAATCTTTTCGATACAAACAGGAAGTGAGACAATGAGTTCCCCCTATATCCATCTCGATCAAATCCGCGGGGTCGTTTTCGACTGGGACGGCGTCATTGCCGAGAGCAGGCTCGATTTCGCCCCGATCCGGGAAAAATACTTCGGCGGACGGCGCGTTCCTCTGCTGGAGACGGCGGCGGAGATGCGCGAGCCTCTCAGAACCGAGCTCATGAACGCCATCAGGGACGAAGAGATGCGAGGCGCCGCACGTTCCGCCGCGATCGCCGGCGCTTTCGATCTCGTCAGCCTGCTCGACGGACGCCGCATTCCTTGGTGCGTCGTGTCGCGAAACTGCCGCGAATCCATCGAACGCGCCGCCCAAAGCATTGGCTTCAGGCTGCCGCCGCAGACCTTCGGGCGCGAAGCCCGCCACGTCAAACCGGATCCGCGAGCGCTGACCGACGCGGCAGCGTCCATCGGCGTGCCCGCTTCCCAGTGCCTCGTCGTCGGCGACTACCTTTACGAGCTGCTTGCAGCGCGGCGTGCCGGCATGCGCTGCGTTCTCGTGAACAACTGCTCCGATCCCGAATGCGCCGCGCTGGCCGACGCGACTTTCGCCACAATGCACGCTCTCGCCAGGGGCTTGGTCGAGGCACAGGCTCTTGTGCCATGGGAATACCGCCGGTTCGTGCGGGATAACGGTCGGCGGGCGCTCGAAAGGATGCACGGACAGTCCGTTCATGTCGACGTTTTCCTCTCGCCGCGCTGTTTGTCTCTGCTGGGAGATTTGGCCGCGGCGGGGCTCGGAGAGATCACCGTAAACGCCGGCCGCACCGTGAGCCCCGCAGAGCTGGAGGGGCACCCCCTGCTCAGTCCTCTTTGGCTGGGAATGCCTGTCGTGCAGGCGTTAATCTCGATATTTGCCGTTCATTACCCGCTGCTGCACGTTGCCGCGGGGCAGGCGGGGCGTCCGCTCTCTTCCGTTGTCAGCGCCCAAAATTTCGCGGCGGAAATCTCCCGCGGCTCATCGGCGGGCTCACCATAAAAAAAGCGGGAAGTTTGCGTCGTCGAAACAACGCGGCGCAAACTTCCCGCTTTTATTGATCCTGTTTCTCATAGCGTGAACGGAACCAGTCCCTCAGAAGCGCCAGCGTTTCGCGCCAGGCCATCGAGGTCAGCTCCAGGCCCCGGCAGGTCGGCACGAAGTTCACCGGGCGCCAGGGCACGTTCCGCACGAGGCTGGGCGCAGGCGAAGGGACGACCTCGAAATCAGGCATGAATTTTTTCGCCCAGCGCAGAGCCCGCGCCATATGAAAACGGTCCGTGACGAGAAAGACCTGCGGGCGCGGACGCTCGTCGGGATACAGCCTTCGCAAAAAAACGGCGCTCTCGCGCAGATTGCCCTCGGTATTCAAGGAACGAGTTTCCAGAAGCACTTTTTCCCGAGGCGGCGAATCCCGCAGCCATCGCGCCATCAACGGCGACTCGATGCCCGAAAGCAGGAGCTTCGCGTCTCCGCAGCGCGATAAAATTTCTCTCGCTGTCCGCAGACGCCGCTGCGAAGAAACGGAGGGCTGATACGTCTGTCCTTCGGCGACCGTGCCGCCGCCGAGCACAAGCACGACGGCCGAACGGCCGCCGCTCCCTTCCTTTGCTTCCGGCGTCAGAGCTTCCAAAAAGGCAAGCATCTTTTTGCCGCAGAAATCAGTGCACGAAAAAGCGAAAAGCAGCGTCAGCAGCCCCCACAGGACGCGCCGCTTTGCGCGCCCCTCCGCCGCCGGGATCAGAAGCAAAAAGAACGACGCCGCCAGGAACAGTCCCAGCGGCGACAGCAGGGCGATGATCAGCGTCGACTGAAAGAAAGACCACTGACTCATGGGCGGAGCGGAAGACGTTCGGAAGTATGCGTGTTCAAGTAAGCCTCGAGGCGCGCCCGGCTCATGCGTATGTGAGCCCTCATGGCCTCGCGCACCCTTCTCTCGTCGCGGTCCAGAAGCGCTTCGATGATCTCCACATGCCCCTCGGCAAGGTGCCTGATGTACTCGGTGTCGCCCAGCGAATACGGACGATACAGGTTGATCACATCCACCAGCTCCTGCAGCGAATTCATCAGGAAACGGTTGCCGGACGACTGATACAGGAAGGCGTGGAAACGGCGGTCCTCTTCCAAATACTTTTGCGGATCCGTATCGTTGCCCATGTGTTTGAAAATTTCGAGAAACTCTTTCAGCTCCTTTTCCGGAGGGTTCACCGACACCAGCGCCGCCGCGAACATTTCCAAGTCCTCGCGCAGCTCGTAGAGCGCCCCCGCGTCGCTGATCGACGGCAGGGAGACGTAGGCCCCCTTGCGTGGCGTCAGCGTTACCAGCGAAGTCTTCGCCAGCTGACGGATCGCTTCGCGCACCGGCGTCCGCGACACGGCCATTTTTTCCGCCAGCTCGACTTCGGAAAGTTTTTCCCCCGGCTTGATGATACCGCTCACAATAGCCTGCTTGATCTTCTCGTAAACGATCTGACGAAGATCCATGTTCTTCGCCGGATGAAGCGGATTATACATGATCATCACCCCATCATATAGAAGCAACGCTTTGCAACCTTTATTTATGATTATACAAAAAACATTGAGCCGCCGCAATCATGAAATCTGCACGAAGTCACGCTGAAAACGCGGCGTTTTCCTGATAATACTCTTTCTTAATTAAAAGGCCGAACGCGAGGGCGCTGCGGGAGAGATTCACAAAGCGAGCTGCGCAGACCGCGCAGCGGTCGAGGGAGTCCCGAGCGACTGAACTCCTCCGGAGCGCCCGGGAAACTATGTTAATACTTTCCATCAAGAATTAGGGCTTGTTTAAAAAACGTCAAAGTTGCCTAAATCGATCCAATCGCTTAAACTTTTCTCATGGAAGAGAGAAGATATGAACTGACCTCCAGCGAGTGGAATCGAATCAAGAGAATGCTGCCGCCCGAACACCCGAAATCAGGTCAACGTGGACGCCCGGCAAAATACGATAACCGCAGGATCATCAATGGGATTCTGTGGCTTGCCAGAAGTGGAGCGCCATGGAGAGATCTTCCGGAGCGTTACGGCAAATGGCAGGCAGTTTACGCACGTTTCAGGCTGTGGAAACAGCGGGGAATATTCGAGGCGATCTTTGCCGCCCTAAGCGCTGATGCCGACATGGAAAATCTCTCTATCGACTCCACGTCCTGCAAAGTACATCAAAGTGCCAACGGGAGAGGGAAAACCCCGGAAGGGGGAAAAAAGGGGCTCAAGCGATTGGCATGTCCAGAGGCGGCAGGAATACGAAAATTCATGCGATAGTAGATGGTTTAGGCAATCCGCTGGCGCTCCTGCTCAGTCCCGGCAATGACCACGATTCCCGCTACGCCGTGTCCTTGCTCGGGCAAGCGGAAATCAGAGGGAGCAACGTCATCGGCGATAAGGCTTACGGTTCGCAAGCCATCAGAGAGTACATTACTTCTCGGGAGGGAAGTTACACTATCCCGCCGAAGAGCGATAATCCCGAACCGTGGTTTATAGATGAGCATGTTTACAAGGAACGACACTTGGTTGAATGTTTCTTTCAGAAAATCAAATGGTTCCGTAGAATTTTCACCCGCTATGACAAACTTGACGCTTCGTTTTTCGCTTTTGTTCTTGTTGCTGCCAGTGTTATTTTATTGAAATAATACAAGCTGAAATGTTTTTTAAACAAGCCCTAGTATCACACGATCGTTTCCCAAGACTTCTTTCAGGGCCGTTCCATACAAAAAGCCGCCCCGTTGCCGTACATGGCAACGGGGCGGCTTCGTCTGCCCCGCTTCTTTTACTTCATGAAGCGAAGGACTGTTTCGGCGATGATCGCGGAACCGAGGAACGTCCCCACGAAGACCATCAGCCCGACGAGGATGATCCTCAATCCCTGTTTTTTCAGAAGGTCGATGTCCTTGCCGAGCGCCAGTCCGGCATAGGCCAGGATGGGCGTGCAAAGGCCGACAAAGCCGATCTTGCCGGCGGCCTTGCTGATGAACGCCGCGCCGGGCAGCAGATCGGGGATCGTCACGATGCAACCCAGCGTGGTGATGTAAGCGACCGCGGGCAGACCTTTCCAGGGGATCAGCTTATGGATGATCACGCCGGCCGCGACGATGCCGAGCAGCACCGCCATGCCCAGCAGCGTGTCGGCAAGCGCGACGCCCTGCATCATATTGACGACGACGCTCAGGAACGTATCGATGAGCATGAAAAGGACGAGCTGTACATTAGTCATGGTCGTATACTCCCTTCTTCTGGGCTACTTCTGCGCGCCGGGTTTGCTCGGAGCGTCCTTCACGCCGCACAGGCGGACGAGGAACTCCGTCATGGGCAGACCGATGAAGACCGACATGTACAGGCCGTCCAGACCGGAGAGCATGTTGCTGGAAGCAGCCAGAGCCGTAAGCTCTTCTTTCAGATCGGGGAACATCGCCACAAGCGGCGCCAGAGACGTCGTCATCATACTGGCGCTGCCGGTGCCGCAGGCCATCGCCAGAGCCTGGGGACTGAACCAGGAGATCGTCGAAGCGATGATGGAGCTCATGAAGCTGCAGAACAGAGCGCCGAAGACGGTGCCGGTGATGTACACGCCCATGACGCCCAAGCCTTCGGGAGAGTCGATCCCGTACTTTTCACCGACCAGGGCGACGCTCGACTCGCGCGCGTTGGAGAAGGCGGCGCCGACGGCTTCGCGGCGCAGCCCCAGCAGCACGGCGAAGGGAACGCCCAGCAGGGCGGTGCCGAGGTTGCCGAATTCCTGCAGCAGGAGCGCGGGAGCCGAATGGACGACCTTCCAGAAGCTGGGGCCGACCAGCGTGCCGTAACGGGCCATGAGCAGGAAAAACGTCACGCCGACCAGCGACGAGACCTGCATCATGTCGTCCATCGAGAGGAGCTTCATCTTTGGCAGGCTGATGACCGCGCCCAGAATGAACGAGTAGAACATGGGCACCAGAACCAGCTTGGCCGGGCCGACGTCGAACGTCTTGCCGCCGATAAGCTCGGCGACGACCGACAAGGCGAGCGCCAAGGCGTGGATCTTCCAGTTCCTCAATGCTTTGCCGACAGTTTCCATACAAAAAAGCCTCCTTCTGAAATAGAGAATGTGAAGAGATAAAGCCGAACTTCGACCGAAGGGCACACGCCCCTCGGACACAACCTAATATTCGGAAAAGCGGGCGTCCATCGCCGCGAGATACTGCTCCTTCGTGTAAATGGGCTTGAAGCCGCCGATGATCTCGCGCGCCTTGGCCGCGTCGTCGGCCAGCAACTCGACGACCGTCGCCAGCAGGGCCTTGGCCGAGTCCATCACCGCGGCGTGGAAGTCCGTCACCTTGAACTGCGCGGAATGGAGCGCGCCGACGGAACCGCCCGCCGACGGATGAATGCCGGGCATCAGGTGGCAGATATCGCCCATGTCCGTCGAAGCGGCAAAGTAAGAGCCCGTCAGCACCTTGTCGCGTCCGACCAGAGCCGCGGCGTTTTCGACGAAAAGACGGTTCAGCGGATCGCAAACCGCCAGCGGCATGTCGCCGGGGATGCTGGTAAAATGGAACGTGCAGCCCAGCGCCTCGGCGCCGCTCCTGAAGGCCCGCTCCACCTTGGCGAACACCGAATCGATCACGGCCGCGTCGGCGGCGCGCACGTAGCCTTCGAGGCGCACGTCGTCCGGCACGCTGTTGACCGAATCGCCGCCCTTGGTGATGATGAAGTGGACGCGCACGTGATCGTTGTCGCGGAACGTCTCGCGCAGCGCGTTGACGGCGTTGATGCCGGCGACGGCCGCATACAGCGCGTTGATGCCCTGGTCGGGAGCAGCGGCGGCGTGAGCCTGTTTGCCCTCATAGCGCACCATGAACACGCGGAAGCCGTTGCCGTGATAAGGGACGGAGAACGCCGGCCCTGAGGAGAACTCGCCCGCATGGATCATCATCGCCATGTCCACGTCGTCGAACTCGCCCAGGCGCACGAATTCGGGCTTGCCGCACAGATAAGTGATTTTGCCCTCGTCGCGCATCTTCTTGCGGCGGTCGATCTCGATGAACTCCTCCGCGGGAACGGCCATCAGCGCCACGGAACCGTCGAGCTCCTTCATGACGCCGCTCCTGACCAACGCCGCCGCCGCGGTCAGCACGATTGAAGTCTGAAGATTGTGCCCGCAGCTGTGGGAAGCGCCGTCGACGGGATTGGCCTGCGGATGGTTGCGGCAGACGATGCCGTCCAGCTCGCCGATCAGCGCGATCTTTGGTCCTTCATTCTCGCCGATGTCGGCGCGAAGCCCGGTCAACGCGATGCCTTTCTTCAGTTTCAATCCCAACGCCTCAAGATTTTCGGCGAGTTTGCCGCTGGTGCGCTTTTCGAAAAATCCCAGCTCGGCGTTGGCCGCGATGTCCTCCGCATAGGCGCGGACCGTCGGCTCCGCCGCGTCGACCGCCGCAAAAATCTTTTCCTTCAACGACTCTCTGTCAACCAATCAGAACGCCTCCCTCAAAACATAGAACGTCCATCGGCGCGAAAAAACAAAAGGCCGCGACTTTTTACAGAGGCCGCCTTCACACCGCAGGACACAAAATAACTTCGCTTGCAACGCCTTTCTTCAGAGGCAAATCGAATATAATCTAACGCATTCGTTTTGTCAACTACAAAATTATCAGAAATATAAAAACGAAATTTGCATTATTATGCAGGAAACAGTATTTTCATCCCGACGCCTCGGCGTCCGCCGCGCGCATCGTTTTTTCCCGCGCCGCCGCTCCTTGACGGATAATGCAAATCGGTGTATTCTACCTACGACGCGCGCTCGTAGCTCAATCGGATAGAGTGTTGCCCTCCGGAGGCAAAGGTTGTGGGTTCAAGTCCCGCCGAGCGCGCCATTTTTTTCGAAGAAATTACCCCGTGGTGCAACGGCAGCACAAGGGATTTTGGTTCCCTTGATCCTGGTTCGAATCCAGGCGGGGTAGCCAACAATACCGACCGTATGACGGATTCCGCCAAAGCGTGGACGGCGTCCGTCTTGTCTTTCCGACAAAAACGAGAGCCCAGTCTTCTTTGCAGGACTGGGCTCTCGTTTTTTGTTTGTCGTCCGCGCGGCGGATCGAGGGAAAGAACGCCGGCGGCGAAGAAGGTTCAGCGGAACTTCACGATGGTCACGCCCCAGCCGCCTTCGGAGTGGTCGCCGAGGCGGTACTCGGAGACGTAGGGCAAACGGGCGCAGAGCTGATGCACGAGCTTGCGCAGGATGCCTTCGCCGCGGCCGTGGATGACGGCGACTTCGCCGTACCCGGCACGCATGGCCTGATCGAGATAGCGCTCCACCAGCGGAACGGCTTCGTCGGCCAGCATGCCGCGCACCATGATGGAACTGGGCACGCCTTCGGGACGGCGCACGATGGCGATCTCGTCCGCGCTCTGCCGCGCCTGGGGCGCGGATGTCGGCGTCAACTTCGCCAGCGGCACGGTGATGCGCATGGCGCCGGCCTGCACTTCGGCGTTCTTGCCGTCGATGGCCACGATCTCGCCCTTGACGCTGCTGTCGTTCAGCTTCACGGGCGAGCCGACCGCCAGCCGGGGCGCAGGGGACGTGCGCCGCTCTTCGATGGCATTCTGGCGCACGGCCGAGGTATCGCGGGTCTTGTCGATCTGCGACTTCTGCCGGGCCATCTCGCGGTGTCCGGCCGAGCGCGCCGCGCCCTGCAGCGATTTGAGCAGCGAACGGGCTTTCGCCTCGGCGTCGTCGAGGACTTTCTGCGATTCGCGCTCCGCCTTCAGGATCATTTCGTCCCGTTTCCGTTCGGTCTCGGAACGGCTCTGCTGAAGTTTTTTCCTTTCGGCGTCGAGCCGCTGTTTTTCCTGCGCCAGTTCGCGCGAGAGCTTCTCGACGGCCAGGCGTTTTTCCTGCAGCTGGCCGATCAGGCGCTCGACGTTCAGCTCGTCGGAATTCAGACACTCTTCGGCCCGCTTGACGATGCCGGGCGGCATGCCGTAGCGTTGGGCGATCGCCAGGGCGTTGCTCTGGCCGGGGATGCCGACGAGCAGATGATACGTGGGGCTGAGGGTCTTCATGTCGAAATCGACGCAGGCCGCTTCCACGCCGGGGGTGGTGGTCGCGAAGCGCTTGATCGGATTGTGATGGGTCGTCGCCAGCACGAGAGTCTTGCGGCGCAAGAACTCCTCCAGCACGGCGATGCCCAGGGCCGCGCCTTCCTGCGGATCGGTGCCGGCTCCCAGTTCGTCGAGCAGCGCCAGCGAATCGGCGTCGGCGTTTTCGAGCATCGAAACGATGCGTTTCAGATGGGAACTGAAGGTCGAAAGGCTCTGTTCGATACTCTGCTCGTCGCCGATATCGGCGTAAATCGCGGAGATGCTGCCGACGCTGGAACCGTCGCCGGCCGGCACGGGCAGGCCGCACCAGGCCAGATACACGGCCAGAGCGCACGTTTTCAACGCCACGGTCTTGCCGCCGGTGTTGGGGCCGGTGACAACGAGCGCCCGGAAATCCCGGCCGCAGGAGACGTCGATGGGGACGGCGCGCTCGCCCAGCAGCGGGTGGCGCACGTCGTAAAAGCAGAACTCGGAACGTTTGACCAGTTCGGGCATGCGCCAGCGTTTGAAATGGATCAGGTCGTCCATGCAATAGAACAGGTCGAGCTGCGCCAGCGCCGTTTCCGCTTCGTTCACGGCGTTCCGGCGGTCGAGGAGCATCTTCGTCAGCTCGCCGAAGATGCGGCGCTCTTCCTGGCGCTGCTGCTCCAGCAGCGCCGCGATGCGGTTGTTGGAGACGACCAGAGCGTGCGGTTCCATGTAGACCGAATTGCCCGACGCCGACTTGTCGGTGACGATGCCGGGGAAGCGGTTGATGAAAGCCTGCTTCACCAACACGGCGAAGCGGCCGCTGCGTATCGAAAGCACGCGTTCCTGGAGCATGCCGCTGAAAGGACCGTTCAGAAAGCCGTTGCCCACGGCGCGCGCTTCGCGCCGTTTCTGGTCCAGTTCGGCGCGGATCTCGCGCAGTTTGGGCGAGGCGCCGTCGGCCAGCGAGCCGTCGCTGTTCAAGACCGAAAGCCGTTCGAGCTCGTCCGAAAATTCGCGGATGCGGTCACAAAACCAGACCAGCGCCGGGAACTTCTCTTTCGCCGCCTGCGCGCATTCCTTGACGGCCATGGCCAGCGTCAGCAGAACGCGGACCTTTAGCAGTTCCTCCCCCAGCAGCAGCCCCGTATGGCGCGCCTCGTCCAGCGCTGCGGAGACGACCTGCACCGCCTCGTTCCACGGGAAGTTCCCGCCGCTTTCCGTAAAGCTCAAATAAGCCGCCAGCAGATTCTGGCGGCTTATCAGACTTTTCATGTCGGCGGCAGGCTCTATCCGGACGAGAGCCGCGCGTCCCAGTTCGCTCCTCGCGCCCGCGGCAAGGAGCTCGAGGACGTCGTCGATCTCGAGCGACTGCCGCGCCTCTTCGTTGATTTTCACCTCGGATCACCAACTATACGATCTGTTTCGGGAAAAAAGCGTCGAGAGAGTTTTTGATGTCGGGAAGGACCGCGTTGACGAGCAGCACCGTGCGGCTGTTTCGCAGTTCCACGCCGGGCAGAAAGCGCTCGGCATGCTGCAGCGTCACGACGACGAGGATCACGATCGCCGCGCCCTTGACGCCGCCGACCAGAAAACCGCACAGACGATCCAGCGCCGACAGCGACGCCATCGACAGCAGCGCGCGGAAGAGCTTGCCGACCAGCGCGCAGACGATGCAAACGGCAAAGAAAACAAGCGCGATCGCGATCATCCGGCTCACCGAAGCGTTGAGCAAGCCGAAAAAATTCCTGAGCGCGGCGTCCACCGGATCGGCGTATTTGAAGCCGAAATAAACGCCGCCGATGATGCCGGCCAGGGAAAAGATCTCGCCGGAAAAACCGCGGAAAATCCCCTTGACGGCGAAAAAGACCACGATCAGCAGCATGCAAAGGTCGAATCCGTCCACAAGGGTCATTCCGCGCCTTCTTTCCGCTCGCTCTTCTCCGGCGCGTTGTCGCCGACAGAATAATATTTGCTCAGGAGCAGATCGAGTTTCCCCTCGATCTGCTTCAGTTTGTACGCCATGTACATCCAGCCGAGAACCAGCCGCCGTTCCTGATCGACTTTGGGGTCGAGGGACGCAAACAGTTTCCGGCTGAATTCGACGATTTCGTCAAACTGCTCGGGCTTAAGAGCCGTACGAAGGAGGTAGGTCTTGGTGCCGAGAGTGACTCTTGCCTCCCGGGTGTTATCCTCCATGTTCTTACCGCCTTTCGAAGCCGGCGTCGGGCAGGATGTTTTTCAAGCTCTTGGCGATATCGTCAAGCTTGCTCTCGAGAGCTTCCTTCTCCTTCTGAAGGTTCATCTTCTCCCGCTCGAGCTCCTCGATGGCGCGGTCCTTCTCCTTGAGCGCGCGGATCTTGTCGAGCTCCTTTTCATCCAGCTGCTTCTTCACCTTCGCCAGCTCGTCCTGCAAAGAAGCGTTGGACGCGGCGAACTCGCCGATACGGCCGGAAACGCGCTCCAGAAGCTGATCGAGTTCGGATAAATTGGTCATCGTTTCTTCCTCCTTAGTTTTCTGTATTTCCGCAAGGACCTGTTTCTTATTATCTCAGCTTATAGCCCTTTTGTTCAAGCCCCGAACGAACGCCGTTGTGTTCCTCTTCCACTTCGGCGTCTTTCAGCGTGCGCTCGCCCAGACGGTACGCCATCGAGAAAGCCATGCTGCGGAATCCTTCCGGCACGCCCTGGCCTTCGTAGACGTCGAAAAGGCGCACGGTGCTCAGCAGCGAGCCGGCCGCTTCGCGGATGTCGGCGATCACCTTGTCGGCGGGCACATCCTTGGCAACGAGCATGGAAATGTCGCGGTAGACCGGCGGATAGGCGTTGTTCTTGGCGTAACGCGGCAGCGGCGCGTCCATGAAAGGCTCCACGTCCAGTTCAAAAGCGTACAGCGGCGTGTCAAGATCGAGCTGAGCGGCGATGTCGGGCTTCAGGCACATCAGATAGCCGACGGTCTTGCCGTCGAACAGGATCTCGGCCGTCTGGCCGGCGTGCCCGTCGGCGCGCTGCGCCCGGCGGAACGTCAGCGCGGCGTTGCAGCTTTGGGCCAGCGCTTCCACGTCGCCCTTGACCAGCATGAAATCCTCTTTCGAGGAGGCGTAGAGTGCGCGTTTTTCCTTGCCGCTGAAGGCGACGCCGCCGATGCGCTCCACCTCTTTGACAGCGCCGTTTCCCGGCACGAAGACGCGGCCGAACTCGAAGACGCGGACAGGATCGCGCCAGCCGCCGCGCACCGCTTTGCCGACGCCGTCCAGCAGCCCGGGAAGCAGCGAAGGGCGCATCACCGACATGTCGGCGCTGATCGGGTTGGCCACGACCTTGCATTGGCCGGCCTCGGGATAACGAAGCAGCGTCAGGCTCTCGGGACTGATAAAGCTCAGCGTCACCGCTTCGGTATAGCCGCGGCCGATCGCCACGGAACGGAGCAGGCGCTGCAGCCGCATGGCCGGACTGAGCGCTCCGGCGCGGTGCAGAACGGGGATCGTCGGCTCGATCGCGTCGTAACCGCGGATGCGTCCGACTTCCTCGATCAGGTCCTCTTCGATGGCGATATCGCAGCGGCGTGTCGGCACTTCGTATTCGGCGTTGTCCCGACCGCCGGCCGCTCTTTCGATGCCGAGGCGCTTCAGGATCGCCTCGGCCCCGTTCATGTCGTCCCAGACGAGGATCTTCTTCATCTTTCCCGCCGTCAGAGGCACGCGGGCCGGCCGGATCTCGCCGTTCTGGGCGTAAAGGCTGCGCGAGAAGGCGCGCACGCCGCCCCACCGCTCCATCAGATGCAGCGCGTAGTTCATGGCGGTCTCCGTCAGCAGCGGATCGACGCCGCGGGAATAGCGGAACGAAGCTTCGCTGGGGATGCCGAGGCGGCGCGACGTCTTGCTGACGAAGGGAGCCGCGAAGTTGGCGCTCTCCAGCAGAACGTGTTCCGTCTTGTCGGTGATTTCCGAGTTGAGCCCGCCCATGACGCCGGCCAGCGCCACGCCGACGCCGCTGCTGGAGATGACAAGGTCGGAGGGCAGCAACTTGTGGGTTTTGCCGTCGAGCGTGACGAGTTCCTCGCCGTCTCGGGCGGCGCGCACGCCGATGTTGCGCCCGGGCAGGCTGGCCGCGTCGAAAGCGTGCAGCGGCTGGCCGAGGGCGAGCATCGCGTAGTTGGTGGCGTCGACGATGTTGTTGATGGGGCGCATGCCCGACATGCACAGTCTCACGCCGGCCTGCAACGGCGCCGGCGCGATCCGGACCGAATCGGCCATGCCGAGGCGGTAGGCGCGGCAGCCTTCGCTTTCGAGCGTGATCCCTTCGAACGGCAGCGTCCACTCGCCGTCGTAGCCCGGCTTGGGAACGGCGGGCACGTGCAGATCGCACTGCGGGAACAGCGCGTGGATCTCCAGCGCCGCGCCGAGAACGCTGAGCAGATCGCCGCGGTTCGGCGTCACCGACATGTCGAAGACCGTGTCGTCCAGCCCCAGCCACGCGCCGGCATCGGCGCCGAGCGGCGCGTCCTGCGGCAGGATGAGGATGCCGTACACGTCGGTCAGATCGGGCACGCCCAGTTCCTTGGCCGACGCCATCATGCCGGCGCTGTTGAAACCGTCGAAATCGCGATACTCCAGCTCCATGCCGCCGGCCGTCGACGAGCCGGGCGCGAACCAGGGGATCACGTCGCCCACCTTCACGTTCGGCGCCGCGGTGACGCAGAGCGGATACTCCTTCTCCCCCACGTCCAGGCGGGTCACTTTCAGACCGGATTTGGTCGGATGCTGCGAGCACTCGACGATCTTGGCGATGCGCACGCCCTTGACGGCCGCGCAGGGACGGGCGACCGACTCGATCTCGGTCCCCGTCACCGTCAGCTTCTCGGCGATCTCTTCAAGAGGCGCGCCGAGCGTGATGAAATCTTTCAGCCAGTTGATGGAGAGCAGCATTATTCATGCCTCCCGGAAAGAAGATAGGAAACGTCGCCGTCGAACAGCGCGCGGAGATCCGTCAGTCCGTATTTGAGCATGGCGATGCGGTCGAGCCCCATGCCCCAGGCGAAGCCGTTGTATTTGTCGGGATCGATGCCGCCGTAGCGCAGCACGTTGGGATGGCACATGCCCATGCCGCCGATCTCGAGCCAGCCGGTACCCTTGCAGATCTGGCAGCGAGCGTCGGAACCGCCGCACTTGAAGCACTCGATGTCGACTTCCATCGACGGCTCGGTGAACGGAAAGTAGCTGGCGCGGTAGCGGGCTTTCAGCTTCCTGCCGAAAACGCCGTGGATCATCGCTTCCAGGCAGCCCTTAAGGTCGCCGACGGAAATGGACTTGTCGACAACCAGGCCTTCGACCTGATGGAACATCGGCGAGTGCGTAGGGTCGTTGTCGCGGCGATAGACGCGCCCCGGGCAGGCCACGCGCAGCGGCGCGCCCATGTCGAGCATGGCGTGGATCTCCATGCCGGAAGTATGCGTGCGCAGCAATCGGCCGTCGCCGAAGTAAAACGTGTCCTGCATGTCGCGGGCCGGATGGTGCGGCGGGATGTTCAGCGCTTCGAAGTTGAAGAAATCCGTCTCGATCTCCGGCCCGGTCACGGTCACGAATCCCAGCCCTTCCAGGACTTCCAGCACGTCCATCGTCACCTGCACGACGGGATGCGCGCCGCCGTAGGCCCGGCCGCGGAAGGGCTGCGTAACGTCGACGCGGTCGCGCAGTTCCATCTCGGTCAAGCGACGGCGTTCGAGCGTTTCGATCGCCTCGTCGAGCTGGCTCTGAAACTCGACTTTGGCGCCGTTGATGATCTTGCCCATTTCGGGGCGCTCCTGCGGCGACAGCTTGCCCAGCATTTTCTGCAGGCCCGTCATCGCGCCCTTCTTGCCGAAGACCGCGATCCGGCAGTCGTTCAGCGATTCGAGCGTAGCGCCGTCTTTCAGAACCGACTCGACGACCGCGCGGATTTTCTCTATTTCAAGAGCGATTTCACTGCTCATGATGTTTCCTCCTTGTCCGTTCCCGTCGAGAACTTCCCGTTCTCAGACAGGCCTCATAAAACAGAAGGGCTCCTGTCATTCTGTGACAGGAGCCCTTCGCTCTCTTCATTGAACAGGTTGAAGAGCTCTTCGTCCAACCTTACTTGGCCAACGCCTGACGAGCCTGCTCGGCGATGCCGCGGAAGGCTGCCATGTCGTTGACGGCAAGATCGGCAAGCATCTTGCGGTTCACTTCGATGCCGGCCTTCTTCAGGCCGTTCATGAAGAAACTGTACGACATGCCCTCCATGCGCGCGGCCGCGTTGATGCGGGAGATCCACAGGCGGCGGAAATCCCTCTTCTTGCGGCGGCGGTCCTTGAACATGCTGCTCAGGGCGTGCAGATAGGCTTCGCGGGCGCGGCGGTAATTGTTCTTCTTATGGCCGAAGAATCCCTTGGTGATGGAAAAAAGCTTCTTGTACTTTCTATCGCTGGAACTGGCTGCTTTAACGCGCATCGATCTTCACCTCTGAAATTTTGAACTTATTTGCCGGGCATCATCAGACGCAGCATCTCTTCCTGCCCGTTGGCAAGAAGCCCCGCCTGGCGCAGCCGGCGATGTCTCTTGGCGTTCTTGGTGCTCAGAAGGTGACGACGTCCGTTCTTCTGATACTTGATCTTGCCGTTGCCCGTGTACGAAAAGCGCTTTTTCGCGCCGGAATGAGTCTTTGCTTTCCAGACCATACTGACAACCTCCGTAAAATTCGCTTTCTATTCTTTACCGTCGCCTCTGGCGGAACCAGGAAGCGGCACAAACAACGCTCTCATGTAGCGGCCTTCCATGCGCGGCTCTTCGTCCATCTTGCCGACGGCGGCGCAGTCAGCCGCAACGCGGTTGATGACCTCACGGCCCTTGTCCAAAAACGCCATCTCTCTGCCGCGGAAGAATATGGACACTTTCACGCGGTGCCCGCTTTCGAGGAACTTGATCACGGCTTTCGTCTTGAAATCGTAATCGTGCTCGTCGATCTTGGGACGCATCTTGATCTCCTTGAGCGCCTGCACTTTCTGTTTCTTGCGGGCGTACTTGTCGCGCTTCTGCTGCTGGTAGCGGTACTTGCCAAAATCAAGGATGCGGCACACGGGCAGATTTCCGTCCGGCGCGACCTCCACGAGATCCAGCTCGCGCTCTTCCGCTGCGGCGATTCCTTCAGCCGGAGTCATGACGCCCAGTTTCCTGCCCTCGTTGTCGATCACAAGGACCTGCTCGGCGCTGATCTCTTCGTTCACTCTCGGCTCGTCGGACATTTTTTTAGCTATGTGAGTCACCTCCACAAGATTTTGCCGCGATAAAAAAATGAGGAAAGGCCCCGCCTCTCCTCATGCACATTCACATACAGTGTGACCTTACGCATGACCTTGCAGCTGCCGAAGGGCGCCACCAAGGCGAGAGGGATCCCTCTGCTTCTCTATCGCTTGTGAGAGTATAACACCCGCGGACGATTTGCGCAAGCGCCGACTTCGCGTCTTTCGGCCGACGCTCGTCAGTTTTCCCATCGCAGCAGCCAGGCGGCCAGCTCGGCGCGGGAAGCGACGCCGGTCTTGCGGAACGCCCGTGTCAGAAACGATTTGACCGTCGCCACGGAGACGTGCATCTGCCGGGCGATCTCGTCGTTCGTCAGCCCGCGGGCCACCAGCCCGGCCACTTCGCGCTCGCGCTCCGAAAGCAGCGCCGCCGCGCCCAGCAGCGCTGCGCGCGCACACTGAAGGTTCTGCGACCAGACCTTCGCCAGCGCGGAAATTCTTTTCAGCGCCGCGGCGTTCAGAAATTCCCGGGCGAGCAGGCGCTTTAGGATCGGCGACAGGGCGCCGAAGTTCTGCGCCAACGGCAGGATCACGCCGTCGGGCAACGCGATGTCCAGCGCGCCGCGCAATGCGCGCTCCGCCTCTTCCGCCGCGCCCAGCGCTTCGTGAGCGGCAGCCACGTGGAGGCCTGTGTAAATGCGCGCCATCGCGTTGGGATAGAACGCGGCCGCTTTTTCCAGTTCCGCGCCGATGCCGGCCAGCCGGGCATATTTTTTCGCATCAAGGAGCGACTTGGCGTAAACTACGTTGGCATACGGGCGGGTCATGAAGCGCACGCGCGACGCGACGTCGCCTTCCGCCAGCCACCCGGGCACCTTGCCGACGCCGCATTCCGCGCCGAGGAAACCCTCGCAGAGGCCGAGCATGTTGAGATGAACGGCGGACTTCGAAGCGCGGGCTTTTTCGCGCAGCGCGCCGACGGCGGACCGGTACTCCGCGGCGTCGCCTATGGCGAGGGCGATCTGCGCCAGCAAAAAATGCGCGCACAGTTCGACGTTGAGCTGCTGGGCTTCCCGCGCCGCATAGGCGGCGCGATGAGCCGTGATCTCCGCGACCTCGAAGTCGCCCCGATTGAACTGCAGCTCGCCGCGCATCACCACGTCGGCACCGGCGCCGTGGCCGCGGGCGGCGGCGAGATAATAAGGCAGGTTCTTCTCGAGGATCTGTACGTCGCATTCGGCGGCGGACCGGTAAAACATGTAGAGGATCGACGGCGCGCCGAACGTCCATGGCCCTTTCATGTTGATGATCGACGTGGGACCGCCCATCAGCTCGACGGCGCGCTTATAGCCGGCGGCCATTGCGGCGAAATCGTTGTGCGCCAGGAACGCCGTGAGGAAAACGATCTCGCCGGTGAGGCGGCGCTTCTCTTCGTCGCTCATGGCGCTGGCGGCAACGTTTCTCTCCACTTCGCGGGCCAGCGCTACGACGCGTTCGGTCTCGTTGTAAATGAAGAGCGCGAAGGCGAAGACGATCATGGCGCGGGGAAACTCGGCGCGGATCTCCGGCGGGCAGCGGTCCAGCACCGAGAGCAGCAGCTTCCTGTTCTCCGCCGAGGCGTTCGAGGAGAAGTCCGACGTCGCCAGCGGCAGACTCAGCGCCGCTCGGAAGTCGCCGATCAGGGCGTAGTAACGCAGGGCGAGAAAGTTGTCCCCCTGCTTTTCATGCCACTGCGCCGTCAGCCGCAGCACACGCTCGCGAAACGCGCCGGAGCACGCGTCGAACTCCTTTTTGACGTAGAGCTGGAGGATGCTGTGGACGTAATAGCGCCGCTCGCCCATGTCGTGCCAGACAAAACCGTTGCGCTCCAGCATGTCGAGAATGTTCTCGTCGATCCAGTCGGTCTCGTTGAGAAAGCGCGCCGTCTCGAGATCGAAGCTGCCGAAATTGCACAGACGCAGCAGAAACAGACGGTCGGCGCCGCTCAGTTTGTTCCAGACGGTGGCGCGGATCAGAGCTCCCACGTCGTTGGCGGCCTGCAGCGTCCCCGCCTCGGAATAGGCCAGCGCCGTCAGGTACACGCCGGCCGCCCAGCCGCCGGTGAGGCGCCGGATCCCTTCGGCCTGCTCGCCCGTGAGGCGCAGGCCGAGCTGGCCGTAGTAGGCGGCGATGTCCGCCGTGTCGAAATCGAGATGCTCCCTGCGGATGTGGTTGACCTGCGCGTCGACGACGATCGCGCGGGGCACGGGATTGACGAGCTGCGTGACGAGGATCAGGTGGACGCCCTCGGGCAGCGCGCCGTAAAAAGCCCTCAGGTAACGCTCGGGGATACGGCTGCGCACAAACTGGTAATTGTCCACGACAAGGTAGACTTCGCCGTCATGGCGCATGGCCGCGAGCGCCGCTTCCATGCGCGGCAGGCATTCGTCGTCCCATGGCACGGCCAGCGCGCCCAGCTCGTTTCCGCACTGGGGATCGGCCTCGCCCACGACGCGGCAGAGCACCTCCCATTCGCCGAGGCGGTTCTCCTCGCCGATGGTGCGCCAGACGACGCGCGCCCCGTCGGACAGCGCGCTCAGATACTCGCGCACCGCCGTGGTCTTGCCGAAGCCCGAAGGCGCCTCGACCGCCGTCAGGCGGTGCGACGGGATGCGCTCCATACGGCGGCGGATCCGTTCGGAAAAATAGTAGTCCTTCTTCGACGCGGCGCAGATCATAAGAGAAACTCCTTTCCTCGTTCGAACGAAACCACGCGGGAAAACAATTCGAAAATATCGAGAGCCGCTTCCCGCTCTCCGAACGATATAAAACCTCATCTCTTTTTTACTTATTCTACCCCCCCTCCGCGAAAAAATCAATATTTTCCTTCATTATGCAACGATTCTGCCCGGGTGCGTCTCGCCTCCGGCCGATCGCCGCCGCGTGCCTTCCAGACATCCTGCGGCGGCGCTCGCAAAAAACGAACGAAACATGAAAAAACATGGCGGCCTCCGAATCTCCGATGGCTGCCATGTTTCGTTTCAAACTGCGCCGTTCATTTTTTTCGCACCGCCGCCGCGTCGGCCCCGGCGGCAAAGGTTTGCTTTCGCCGGCTCAGCGGCGTTCCTGTTCCAGCTTCTCGACACGGCGCAGCAGCGAAAGAAGCAGGGCGTCCTTTTTGTTCAGCTCCTGACGGAGCTGACGACGGCTGGAAACTTTTTTGGCGTCGCGCCCGAGGCGGAACGAGACGCCCAGATTCACCATGGGCTGCTTGCCGATTGTGCTGCCGAGGCTCAGCAGCACGTCTTCGCTGAAGTAATGGTTGATCCCCAGAGCCAGCGAAGTGTCCCCGCGGTAACTGCCAACGGCCGCCGCGACCGACGTCGGCGCGCCGGGGTCGTAATCGAGCGGATGCAGGCCGGCCAGCGCCGCGGAACGGCTGCCCGAGTTGCGGATGTCTTCGCTCAGGCGGCGGTTCATCTCCCACATCTGCCCGCCGTTGACCGCGTCCTGGCTCCACCGTTCGACACGCCCGTCGGCGACTTCGAGCAAACGGTTGCCGCCCATCGACGCTCCGGAACGGAACGTCGCGAACCCGTCGACGTCCAGCGTGCCGCGCAGCAGCGAATTGCCGCCCACGGTCAGATCCTTGCCCACCGACGCGCCGCCGGTCACGGTGAGCGCGCCGTCGACGTTCGTGTCGTGCAGGTTGCTGGTGCCCGCGACGCTCAGATCTCGATCCATCGTCACGTTATCATTGAACGTCGCCACGCCTTTCACCGTCAGTTTCTTCTCCATCGTCACGTCGCCCTTGAGGAGCGACGCGCCGCCGACGGTCAGGTTCTTGTCGGCGACCACGTTGCCGTGCAGGGCGCTGTCGCCGGTCACGGTGAGCGCTCCGTCGACGTTCGTGTCGTGCAGGTTGCTGGTGCCCGCGACGCTCAGATCTCGATCCATCGTCACGTTATCATTGAACGTCGCCACGCCTTTCACCGTCAGTTTCTTCTCCATCGTCACGTCGCCCTTGAGGAGCGACGCGCCGCCGACGGTCAGGTTCTTGTCGGCGACCACGTTGCCGTGCAGGGCGCTGTCGCCGGTCACGGTGAGCGCTCCGTCGACGTTCGTGTCGTGCAGGTTGCTGGTGCCCGCGACGCTCAGATCTCGATCCATCGTCACGTTATCATTGAACGTCGCCACGCCTTTCACCGTCAGTTTCTTCTCCATCGTCACGTCGCCCTTGAGGAGCGACGCGCCGCCGACGGTCAGGTTCTTGTCGGCGACCACGTTGCCGTGCAGGGCGCTGTCGCCGGTCACGGTGAGCGCTCCGTCGACGTTCGTGTCGTGCAGGTTGCTGGTGCCCGCGACGCTCAGATCTCGATCCATCGTCACGTTATCATTGAACGTCGCCACGCCTTTCACCGTCAGTTTCTTCTCCATCGTCACGTCGCCCTTGAGGAGCGACGCGCCGCCGACGGTCAGGTTCTTGTCGGCGACCACGTTGCCGTGCAGGGCGCTGTCGCCGGTCACGGTGAGCGCTCCGTCGACGTTCGTGCCGTGCAGATTGGACGTGCCCGCGACGGAGAGGTCCTTTTTCATCGCCGCGTTCTCCTCGAACGTCGCCGCGCCCTTCACCGTCAGCAGGCCGTTGATCTCCGCTTCCGCGAAGGTTGCCTTGCCGGTCACGCCCAGCGTACCGCCCAGCGTCGTGGCGCCCGTCACTCCCAACGTGCCGCCCACTGTCGCATTGCCGGTCATGGTGGCGTTGCCCAGCGTCGTATCGCCGGTCACGCCCAGCGTACCGCCCAGCGTCGTGGCGCCCGTCACTCCCAACGTGCCGCCGACTGTAACATTGCCGGTCATGCTGGCGTTGCCCAGCGTCGTGTCGCCGGTCACCGTCAGAGGGCCGGCCACGTTCGTGCCGTTCAGGTTGGACGTTCCCACGACGGAGAGGTCCTTTTTCATCTCCACATTCTCTTCGAACGTTGCCGTACCCTTCACCGACGTGTTTTTCAGCGTCGTATCTCCGGTCACGTCCAACGTATTGCGCAATGTAGCGCCGCCGGTCACGTCCAGCGTACTGCGCAGCGTGGCGCCGCCAGTCACGTCCAGCGTACTGCGCAGCGTGGCGCCGCCGGTCACGTCCAGCGTACTGCGCAGTATGGCACCGCCGGTCACGTCCAATGTGCCGCCCAGCGTCGTGGCGCCGGTCGCGTTCAGGTTCACAAAGTTCCCGTCCACCGCTAACGCCGCGTTCGCCGCGATCATGACGCCCAGCAGCGCCGCCCAGCATGACGTGTTTCTTTTCATTTTCGAAATTCCTCCTCGCAAAATAAAAACGATAAAATATCCGTGACGCAAGCCCATGCGCCGACCGTGATCTCACGGTTCACTACGGAAATTTTAATATTTTTCCCCCCCAAAGTCTGTCACCCAATCGGCTACTTTTCGAGGATGACAAAGCTCGGTCAGGCGTTATCCGCCGCGGCCGGCCTCGGGGAGGAGGCGTCCGTCGTCCAAACGCGGCGCGGGCAAAAAATCGAAAGGCCGATCGGGGCGCGGCCGTCGCCGCATACCAAACAGCGCTGGAAGGGGCGGCCTTCCAGCGCTGTCGTCTTTCGATATGAAGTGTGCCGCAGCGGGCGGCTGACGTTTTCTTTTCCATCCGCGCCGCTGCCGTTCTCCGTTTCCGCGTTACTGGCCGAGCCTGACGCGGAAGTTTTCCTTCTCGGGATTGTACTGTTCCGCCAAAACCTCCAGCGGGACGGAATGCTCCATCGTGCCGATCTGGATCGGCGATTCCTCCGGGCAGGTCTTTTTGTCCCTCAAGAGATCGTCTGGCGTTCGGTCTCTGCCGGAATGCCCGGCCTTCCTGTTTCGCTCTTTCCGAACATCACGGGAATCAGCGTAACGGTTAAAATAGTGAGCGCGTTCGATTTGAGCCGCACAGGGGATAAAGGATCCTTTATCATACCTCTGGCATATCATCTGTGAACTGTTCCAATTGTTTATCTATATCTCTGCCGCCATAGATCACACGAATGACAGTTGCCGTCATTTCTTCCGTGTCGGGGATATAGAAAACACAATAATCATCTACCGGCATTACCCTGAGATTCCTGCTTTTCCAAGGTTCTTTTGCATATTGCCTGTACTTTTCCGGAAACGTTTCAAGTTTCCCTATCGCACGTTCCAGCCGTGTAAGTTGAGAATTCGCATTCTCGGGAGCGAGCAGTTCAAAGGCGATATATTCGAATATTTCCCGCAGGTCCCGCTCTGCTTGGCAAGAAATAGCCGTCTCATATCTCGTCATAAGGCATAGCCTTTACGGATCGCTAAAAAGAACTCCTTCGCCGGCTTAGTTCTTCCAGCCTTCATGTCCGCATATCCTTTCTCAAGTTCCTCCGACAACTCCACTGCGCTCATTTCCGACAGATCAAGCGGTCTTCTGGCGGGAAGTACAACTTCAAACGGAAGCCCTCTGTGGATGATGATCTGTTTGTAAAACATATTGATGGCATTGGAAGCCGGCACGCCTAACGCAGACAAAATGCTTTCCGCCTGTTCTTTGACATCCGGTTCGATCCTTACATATAAATTAGCAGATTTCTGTGCCATGAAGATCCCTCCTTTTCGAGTCCATTGTACGCGATTGTACGTACAATCGCAAGTCATATTGCAGAAATCTTCGCTGTTTAATAAAGGAGATGTCCGTCGTCCAAACGCGGCGCGGACAAAAAAACGAAAGGCCGATCGGGGCGCGCCGTCGCCGCATACCAAACAGCGCTGGAAGGGGCGGCCTTCCAGCGCTGTCGTCTTTCGATATGAAGTGTGCCGCAGCGGGCGGCTGACGTCTTCTTTTCCATCCGCGCCGCTGCCGTTCTCCGTTTCCGCGTTACTGGCCGAGCCTGACGCGGAAGTTTTCCTTCTCCGGATCGTACTGTTCCGCCAAAAGCCCGGTGAAGGCGGCGAAATCCATGCTGCCGAGGTCGCCCTTGGCGCGGTCGCGGACGGCCACGGTGCGCGCTTCCACTTCCTTGTCGCCGATCACGAGCATATAGGGCACCTTTTCCATCTGCGCGTCGCGGATCTTGCGTCCCAGCTTTTCGTCGCGGCGGTCGATCTCGACGCGGACGTTCAGATCCTGGAGCTTCTCGGCCACCTCGCGGGCGTAGGACAGATGGTCGTCGCTCACCGCGAGCAGCTTGACCTGCACGGGGGCCAGCCAATAAGGGAACGCGCCGGCGTAGTTCTCGATGAGGATGCCCATGAAGCGCTCGATGCTGCCCAAAATCGTGCGGTGCAGCATGACGGGCCGATGTTCCTTGCCGTCGGCGCCGACGTAGGTCATATCGAACTTCTCGGGCATCGTGAAGTCGAGCTGGATGGTGCCGCACTGCCAGGTGCGGCCGATGCAGTCTTCGAGATGGAAGTCGATCTTGGGGCCGTAGAAGGCGCCGTCGCCGGGATTGAGCACGTAGGGCGTGCCGGTCTCCTCGAGCGTCTCGCGCAGGGCGTTCTCGGCGATCTCCCAGAGCTCGTCGCTGCCCATGGAGTTCTCTGGGCGGGTCGAGAGCTCGACGTGGTACTTGAAGCCGAAGACGTGCGTGTACACGTAATCTTCCAGCTTCATGATCAGCTTCACTTCGTCCTTGATCTGTTCGGGCGTGCAGAAGTGATGCGCGTCGTCCTGGGTGAAGCAGCGCACGCGCATGAGCCCGTGCAGCGCGCCGGAGAGCTCGTGCCGGTGCACGACGCCCAGCTCGCCCATGCGGATGGGCAGCTCGCGGTAACTGTGCTTGCTCGTCTTGTAGATGATGATGCCGCCGGGGCAGTTCATCGGCTTGATCGCGTGCGGGATGTCGTCGATGGTGGTGAAGTACATGTTCTCGCGGTAATGGTCCCAGTGGCCGGACTGGAGCCACAGATCGCGGTTGAGGATCTGCGGCGTGCGGGCCTCGCTGTAGCCGTTGAGGAAATGCAGACGGCGCCAGAAGGACATGAGTTTGTTCATGACGACCATGCCTTTGGGATGGAAGAACGGGAAACCGACGCCCTCGTTGTGCAGGCTGAACAGGTCGAGTTCCCTGCCCAGCTTGCGGTGGTCGCGGCGGCGCGCCTCTTCCATGCGGGCGATGTAGGCGTCGAGCTCTTCCTGCGTGTTGAAGGCGGTGCCGTAGATGCGGGTCAGCATGATGTTGTGCTCGTCGCCGCGCCAGTACGCCCCGGCCATCGACAGCAGCTTGAAGTGCTTCAGAAAGCGCGTGTTGGGCACGTGCGGGCCGCGGCACAGATCGACGTAATCGTCCTGCCAGTACAGGTTGACGGTCTCGTCGCCGACGCCCTCGAGGATTTCGACTTTGTAGGGATCGCTGCGTTCCTTGAACAGTTTGATGGCGTCGGCGACGCCGACCCGCTCGCGGCGCAGCGGGATGGAGCGCTTGGCGATGCGGCGCATTTCCTTTTCGAGGGCGGGCAGGATCTCCTCGGAAACGGTCTCGGGGAATTCGATGTCGTAGTAAAAGCCGTCTTTGATCGTCGGACCGATGGCCACCTTGGCGGCCGGGTACAGATTCATGACGGCCTCGGCCAGCAGGTGCGCCGTGGAATGGCGGACGATTTCCAGTCCTTCCTCCGTCTCCGGCGTGATCGGCTTGACTTCCGCGTCATGATCGACCACGACGTCGAGATCTTTTTCCTCTCCGTCGACGAAAGCGGCGACGGCCCCCTTGTCCAGCTTCCACCGGGAAAGGATGTCTCCGGCCTTGAGCGCGTCGCTTTCAAGCAATTGCCCTTCGGGGCCATGATATTTGAACATTTTGTTGCCTCCTTCTCAAAGCGCGATGCGCTGACTCTGCGCAGCGCGCTGCATTGTACGGTGTTGCCTCGACGGGTCCTAACGGGTCCCCGTGCTTCCGAAGCCGCCGCTCTGGCGGCCTGTCTCGTTGAGCGTTTCGCTGGGCTGCCAGCTGACCCGCGTGACGGGAGCCACCACCATCTGGGCGATACGGTCGCCCGCATGGATGGGAAAAGGCTCGCGGCCCAGATTCACCAAAATCACGCGGATCTCTCCGCGGTAATCGGCGTCGATCGTGCCCGGCGCGTTCGGCACCGAAATGCCGTGCTTCAAAGCCAGTCCGCTTCGGGGACGGATCTGCGCCTCGTACCCTGCGGGCAGTTCGATGTGAAGGCCGGTCCCGACGCCGGCGATTTGGCCGGGTTCGAGCACCAGATCTTCGCTGGCGCGAAGGTCCATCCCCGCCGCCTGGTCAGTCGCGTACTCGGGCAGCGGGATGTCGTCGTTCTCGCGCCGGATCCTGACGGTCAGCGTCATGGTCAACGGCGGTCGCGGCGGAACGGACCGCGGTCGCCCCGGCGCTCGCGGTCGCCGTCGCGGCGGGGAGTTCTGTCGCGCGAAGGGGCGGATGCGTCGGGCAAAGCGGCGATCATTTTGTCGCGCTCTTCCTCTGCGGGAAGGTACTGCGTCAGCCCGGCCGACTCGATCAGGGCGGGGTCGGCCAGCAGGCGGCGGCGCGACAGGTTGATGCGGTTCTGGTCGTCGATCTCCTTGACTTCGACGATGACGTGATCGCCGGGGGCGAAAACGTCTTCTACCTTGCCGATGTGTTTGGTGCTGATCTCGCTGATGTGAAGCAGGCCTTCCTTGCCGGGCAGCACTTCGACGAAAGCGCCGAAGGCCATCAGTCGGGTGACGGTGCCGTAGAACGCCTCTCCGGCTTCGACCTCGCGGACGATGTCGTGGATCATGCGGCGGGCTTTTTCGACGCTGTCGGGCGACACGGCGCAGATGTACACGCTGCCGTCGTCCTCGACGTTGATCTTGGCGCCGCTCTCCTGGACGATGTTGCGGATGATCTTGCCGCCCGGGCCGATCACGTCGCGGATCTTGTCCACGTCGATGTTCATCGTGAAGATGCGGGGGGCGTTGGGCGACAGCGGCGCGGGTTCGGGGATGCAGGCTTCCATCGCGTCGAGGATCTGCATGCGGGCCTGATGGGCCTGCATCAGCGCGCGAGACAGAACCTCGCGGGTGATGCCGCCGGCTTTGTTGTCCATCTGCAGCGCCGTGACGCCGTCGCGGGTGCCGGCGACTTTGAAGTCCATGTCGCCGTAGTGATCCTCAAGTCCCTGGATGTCGGTGAGGATGACCATGTCGTCGCCTTCCTTGATCAGCCCCATGGCGATGCCGGCCACGTGCTTTTTCATGGGCACGCCGGCGGCCATCATCGAAAGGCTGCCGCCGCAGATCGAAGCCTGCGAGCTGGAGCCGTTGGACTCGAGAATGTCGGAGACGACGCGGACGACGTAGGGAAATTCTTCTTCGCCGGGCACCAGCGGCGCCAGCGCGCGCTCGGCGAGAGCGCCGTGGCCGATCTCGCGCCGTCCGGGGCCGCGCATGGGCTTGATCTCGCCCACGGAATAGGGCGGGAAGTTGTAGTGCAGCAGGAATCTTTTGTTGGGCTCGTCGAGTTTCAGACCGTCGATGATCTGATCGTCTTCGCCCAGCATGCCGAGCGTGGTGACTACCAGGGCCTGCGTCTCGCCGCGGGTGAACAGCGCCGAACCGTGGACTTTGGGCAGCACGTTCACTTCGCAGGAAATCGGGCGGATCTCGTCGGTGGCGCGGCCGTCGGCGCGGATCTTGTCGCGGGCCGTGATCGTGCGCATCGTGCTTTTGACCAGCGCTTCCACCGCGCCGGCGATGTAGCCTTCGGCGTCGGCGTAAAGATCAGCGAAATGGGCCGTCGCCTTCTCCACCAGCGCGGAGATCGCGGCGCCGCGCTCCTTTTTGCCGTGGATCATCACGGCCTTCGCGGTCTCTTCGCTCAGGTTGTCCTTCACCCAGCGGTCGATCTCTTCGATCGCCAGCGGCGCGGGCAGCTCCGTCTTGGGCTGGCCGATCTCCTCGCGGATCCGCAGCTGAAACGCGACGATCTTTTTGATCTCGTCCTGCGCCGTCTGCAGCGCATTGACGAGCAGTTCTTCGGGAACTTCCTTGGCGCCGGCTTCGACCATGGTGATGCCGCCGGCGTGTCCGGCCACCGTCAGGTCGAGCGTGCTCTCGGCCATCTGCTCCTCGGTGGGATTGACGACGAGTTCGCCGCCGATGCAGCCCATGCGCACGGCGCCGACCGGGCCGCCCCAGGGGATGTTGGAGATCGTCAGCGCCACGGAAGCGGCGTTGATGGCGAGGATGTTGGCGGGATTCTTCTGATCGACGGCCAGCACCGTGGCGACGACGTGCACGTCGTTGCGCATGGAATCGTCGAAGAGCGAACGGATCGAGCGGTCGACGACGCGGGCGCTGAGAATGGCGGTCTGGGAAGGACGGCCTTCCCTCTTGATGTAGCCGCCTGGGATCTTGCCGGCGGCGTAATAGCGTTCTTCAAAATCGACGAGCAGGGGAAAGAAATCCAATCCCACGCGGGGCTTGTCCGACATGCAGGCGGTGGTGAGAATGGTCGTTTCTCCATGAGACGCGACAACGGCCGCGTTGGCCTGCTTGGCGACTTTTCCGGTTTTGAAAACCAGATCCTGGCCGCCGACGTTCAGTGTGTAGGTCTTTTCCATATAAAAGACTCCTCCTCTTTCTTTTCGATCGCGATATATAATAGCGTAAGAATAACACAATTTCATATAAATGCGAGAGTCGAATTTCAAGATCGGCGCATAAATCCGAGGGAATCGCCCTTAGAATCCCTGAAAACTTTTTGTCAAAAAAGAAAGAGAGAGTTCCGAACGAACGGGACTCTCTCTTTCCGTTGGGCTTAATGGCGAAGGCCCAGGCTTTCGATCAGCTGCTTGTAGCGGTTGAAATCCTTTCCGCTCAGATAGCGCAGAAGCTTGCGGCGCTTGCCGACAAGGGTCAGAAGGCCCTTCTTGGAATGGTGGTCGTGGATGTGCACGCGCAGGTGATCGGTCAGATCGCGAATCCTCTGCGTGAGAACGGCGATCTGCACTTCGGGCGAGCCGGTATCGGTGGGATGCACGCGATACTTCTCGATGAGCTCGGTTTTGACTGACTTCTCCAACATAATGCTTCACCTCATGGGGCAATAATCCTGAAACAACGTAGCTCCTCTCCGACTTTGCGCTCCATGGAAGCAAAGCGGAACGGGAAGCTCCCGAGGGGGAGCAACGGAGTAACAGGTCGAAAAGCATTGTAGCATCGCTTCGCAGGAGTTGCAAGCTCTTTTTCGCGAGGGACGGGAAAAAGCGGGGCGCCGGACCGACGGCCGCCGGAAAAAATCTAACCCTTGAACGAGGCGATCGCCGACAGCACTTCGTCGATGTCGGCTTCGGTGTGGTCCGCGTTGATCTGGAAGCGGATCTCCTCGGCGCCCTTGGGCACCACGGGATAGGTCATGCCGGTGGCCAGCACGCCGTGCTCCGTCAGGTGCGCGACCAGCGCTTTGGTACGGGCCGTGTCGTGAAGCACGAGCGGCGTCACGGGGTGTTCGCCGGGGATCGTCTCGTAACCGAGCGCGACCAGGCCGTCCTCGAAACGCTTGGTCACGGCGCGCAGATGAGCGAGGATCGTGCGGCCTTCTTCGCTGTCGAGGATCTCCAGCGCCTTTATGGCGGCATAGGCTTCGCCGACGGTGATGGGATTGGAATAGATGTACATGGCGGCGTGCTCGCGCAGATACGTGATCAGCGCGCGCGAACCGACGACGTAGCCGCCGTTGACGCCGTACGCCTTGCCGAGCGTGCCCATCAGCACGTCGACGCGGGCGCCGGTGATCTCCTCCGTGCCGCGCCCCGTCCTGCCGAACGCGCCGACGCCGTGGGAATCGTCGACCACGACGAAGGCGTCCTCGGCGAAGCGATCGTCATAGCTGTGCACCAGCTCGACGATCTCCTTCAAAGGCGCGTGGTCGCCTCTCATGCTGAAGATGCCGTCGGTCACCACCAGAGCGCGCTTGGCCCCGCTCTTGACGGCTTCGTCCAGACAGCGCTTGAGGTCGTCGAGAGAGTTGTGCTTGGAGACGGCGCGCAGCCCCGACTTGCCCAGGCCGAGTTTGATGGCGTTGATGATGCTGTTGTGGTTCAGTTCGTCGCTGATGACGAAGGTTTCCTTGCTGATCAGCGAGGTCAGGACGCCGCCGACGGTCACGTAGGCGGCGCTGAAGATCATGGCGTCCTCGCGGCCGTGGAAGGCAGCCAGCTTGTGCTCCAGGTCGCGGTGCGCCTTGAAGGTGCCGCTGATGAAGCGGACCGCGCCGGGACCGACGCCGTACTTGCGCGTGCCCTCTTCCTCCGCGGCGATCATGTCCTCGCGCAGCGACAGGCCCAGATAGGAATTGGAATTCATGCGGATGAATTCCTTGCCGCCCTCCCCTTTCAGGAAATAACGGGGCCCCTTGGCGCCTTCGCCCTTTTTCACGTCGACGATGATCTGTTCTTTGCCCTTCAGACGGCCTTCCTGCTTCAACTTTTCAAGCTCCGCCGTCAGTACCGCTTCGAGTTTTTTCATCGTATGAATGCCTCCTGCCTTACGAGATTTTTTTAAAACTTCGCCTTGTCGCCGAGTTTGGCGCGCAGGTTCTTGAGCATGTCCACCGTCATGCTCTCCAGATCGTATTTGGGATCCCAGTCCCATTCCGCCCTGGCAGCCGAATCGTCGAGAGAGTTCGGCCAGCTGTCGGCGATGGCCTGGCGCACGGGATCGACGGCGTAATCCATCGCGAACGAAGGGATATGGGCGCGGATCGCCGCGGCGACCTGTTCCGGCTCGAAACTCATGCTGGTGATGTTGAAGCAGCAGCGGTGGACCAGCCGCGACGGATCGGCTTCCATCAGCTGGATCATGCCGTCGATCGCGTCGGGGATGTACATCATGTCCATGTAGGTGCCCCTGGCGATGTAGCTGGTGTACTTGCCCTGCTGCACGGCCTGATAGTAGATGTCGACGGCGTAATCGGTGGTGCCGCCGCCGGGCAGCGTCTTGTAGGAGATCAGGCCGGGGAAACGCACACCGCGGGTATCGACGCCCCATTTTTTATGGTAATATTCCGCCAGGAGTTCGCTGGCCACTTTCGTCACGCCGTAGATCGTATTGGGGCGCTGCAGCGTGTCCTGCGGCGTTTTGTCGCGAGGCGTATCGGGGCCGAAGGCGGCGATGGAACTGGGGAAAAAGACGGCGCTGTGATAGATCCGACCGCATTCGAGGGCGTTGTAGACCCCGTTGATGTTGATGTCCCAGGCGAGCTGAGGTTTCTTCTCGGCCGTCGCGGAAAGCAGTCCGGCCAAATGATAGATCGTGTCCGGCTTGAACTTTTCGACCTGCTCCGCGTACTTTTTGCCGTCGCGGGCGTCGAGAATCACAAAAGGCCCCTCGGGAAGGACATGGGCCGAGTCCTCGCGGATATCGGTCGCGAGAACGTTTTCCGCGCCGTAATCACGTCTCAGCTTGGTGACGAGCTCTGTGCCGATCTGGCCGAGACAGCCAGAAACCATGATCTTTTTCATCAAAACGCCTCCAGTTGACTTCTTATTTTTCTTAAGTATATGGAGGCGAAGTTTGTTTGTCAAATGAGTATAATTCGAAATGAGATTCTATATATAATAAAATAACATAAAAATAGGACATGGATTTTTATACTCCGAGAGAGTAGAATAATATAGTATCCAGGCAGAAATTTTGCTTTCGGGAAGGGAGAAATCTGAAACATGACATTGGAAGAGCTGATGCCTCGTATCAGCGGAGACAAGGCCGCCTCGTACTACATCGCCAACGTGCTGCGCGAGGCCATTTATCGGGGAATTCTTCAGGAAAACGAGCAGTTGCTGCAGAACCAGCTCGCGGCGCGGATGGGCGTCAGCCCGATCCCGCTGCGGGAAGCTTTGAAGCAGCTCGAGATCGAAGGGCTGGTCGAATTCCGCGGCCGTCGCGGCGCGATCGTTTCCGGGCTGAGCCTTGAAGACGCCCGCGAAATTTACGACATGATCACCTGGCTCGAAGTCGGCATCATGAAAGTCTCCTTCGACCTGATCTCGAACGCGCTGATCCAGGAAGAAGAGGTGCTGCTGGACAGGATGGAAAAAGAGGAAGATCCCGTCAAATGGCGCGACATGAACGTGCTCTTCCATTCCTCGCTGTACGAGCCGGCCGACCGACCGATGACGCTCGATATGCTCGCCAAACTGCGCCGTCAGGTCGACCGTTACATCCGCAACCATCTCAGTTCCATGCGCAAGGAATCGGAGGAGCAGCACCGCGAAATCCTTGCCGGCGTGAAGGCCCATGACCTCGACCGCACGCTCAAGGCTCTGGAAAGCCACCTTGTCAACACGTCCAAGGACCTTCAGGCTTATATGCGCCACGTCCAGAATCGCAATCACGAATAATTTGCCCGCCTCAAAAAAAAAGCAGTCCCTTTCGATCGTCCACACCCGGCGATCACAAGGGACTGCTTTTTCCGTCAAAAAAACGGTCCGGATCAAAAACGATTTCCTCGTCGGCGGCGTCTGCCCCAAGCAGCTTGCGCGCATGCGAAAGCGCCTCTTCTTCCTGGTCGTTTCCGGAGAGCATCCGCGCGATCTCCCGGATCCGCTCTTCCCCCTCGACGCGCGTCACGGTGGAGAGCGTGCCCCGGCGCGTCACGCGGTAATGTCGGTTTGCCAGCGCCGCGATGCTGGCTTCATGGGTGATCAGAATGACCTGGACGCGGTCGGCCAGCTCGCGCAGCTTCAGGCCGGTCAGATAGGCGGCCCGTCCGCCCAGCCCGGCTTCCACTTCGTCGAAAACGACCGTGGGCGGCATCAGTTCATCGGGAAGCGAGATCTGGATGGCCAAAAGGATACGGCTCAGCTCGCCGCCGGAAGCCGCTTTCGCTACCGGAATTTCCTGATCGCCGCGCCGCAGGACGAAATCCACCTTCTCGGCGCCGTTTGCTTTCAGTTTATTCGTTTCGGTGATGCGGATGCGGAACTGCGTGTTCTCCATCGCCACGCCGGCGAGATTCTCGCTGACTCGCTGCTGAAGCGCCAGCGCCGCCGCGGTGCGCTGCTCCAGCAGCGTACGGGCTTCCTTCGCGACGGCTTTCTTGGCGGCCGCGATTTTCTCGTTCAGGTCGGCCTGGATTTTTCCCGATCCGGCCAGCCAGCGCGATTCTTCCTCGCCTTTATGCCAGTATTCCAGCAGTTCCTCGACGGTGTTCACCTTGGCAAGGCGCTTGCTCTTGCGAATCTGACCGAGGGAAGCTTCAAGAGCTTCCAGTTCCGCTTCGAGATTCTCGAGCGCTTCCGAAGAGGCCAGCGCGCCGATCGCTCCCGCAAGGTCTTCGAGAACGGCGATCGCTTTTTGCGACATCTCGCCGAGCGCCTCGCGGTTCTCGCAGGGCACGAGCTCGGAAAGGCCGTTGAGGACGCCCGAAAGCTCGGAGACCAGTCCGCCGCTTTCCTGGTTCTGCAGCATGCGGAAGCGGCCGCGCAGCTCGCGCAGGCGTTTGAGTTCGCGCTCCGTTTCGGCGAAGTCCTCATTCAGCCGTTCTTCGCTGTCGGGCTGCAGACCGGCGCGTTCCAAAAAAGGCGCGATCTCGGCCAGCGCCCCGTACGCCGAGGTGATTCCCTGTTCGCGCTGTTTGTTGCGGCGCAGTTCCCGCTCGCAGTCCAAGACTTTGTAAAATTCCTTTTCGAGCCGGACCTTCGTCTCTTTCAGCCCTTCGCCGCCGCAGGCGTCGAGGATTTTGAGCTGACGGTCGGGGTCGAGCAGCTCGAGCTGGGCGAACTGGCTTTGGATCGTGAGCAGCCGGGGAGCCAGATCCAGGACGGCGTTCAACGGCACCGTCCGCCCCTGGACGGAACACCTGCCGCGCCCGGAGCGCGACAGTTCGCGCCGCAGCGCCAGCGAACAATCCTGAGGCTGCAGCTCCTCGCCGACGCCCTCCAGGCGGTCGGGCTGATAAAAGAACGCCTCCGCGACGGCGATCTCATCTCCGGCGCGAATCGTGCCACTGGAACTGCGCTTTCCACAGACCAGTTCAAGCCCGCGCACCAGACTGCTTTTTCCGGCCCCGCTCTCCCCCGTCACCGCCGTCAATCCGGCGCCGAAGCGCAGCGAAACCTGCCCGATGCCGCCCACGGAAACGAGTTTCAGCTCTTCAAGCACGGCGGGCGCTCCTTTCGGAAACTGGATTCCAGCCCCACAGGAGCTTTTCGTGGAGCAGATCGTAATAGTCGAACTGAGGCAGCGAGATGGTGTTGACGCCGTGATCCCTGGAGAGCCGCACATCGAGACGATCGCGGCTGGAAAAAGGGTAAACGTCGGCGCCGTCCACCGTCAAAAACAGCTCGGAATTTTCCGTCGGGCGCAGCGTCAGGCAGTCGTCCGGCCCCAGCAGCGTGGGGCGCGCATATAACGTGTGCGCGCAAATGGGGACCAGCAGCATGCAGTCCAGCGACGGCGGCACGATCGGCCCGCCCGCGGAAAGCGCATAAGCCGTAGATCCCGTCGGCGTCGAAATGATCACGCCGTCGGCGCGGTATTCGCATATCGGCTTCCCCTGCACCTGCACGTCGAGAGAGACCAGCCGCGCCTGGATCCCCTTGCTGAGCACGAGATCGTTGAGAGCGAAAACGCGCCGTTCTTTCTCCTCCGTCGCCAATACGCCTTCGAGACAACGCCGCCGTTCGATCTTAAAATCGCCCTTTTCGATCTGCTCGATCTGTTCGCGCACGCGCCGCGGATCGCCGACCGCCAGGAAGCCCAGGTGTCCCACGGAGACGCCGAACAGGTTGATGCCGCTGTGCTGCACCAGATGGGCGGCCTGCAGAAAAGTGCCGTCGCCGCCGATCACCAGCGCCGTCTCCACCTCCGCCAGCCAACGGTCGAGAGGGATCCCGCTCTGACGGAGCGCGGCCGCCTCATCGGCAAAGAGCAAAAAGGGATTGTCCCTCTTTCTTCCCCACGCGCACAGCTCCTCAGCCAGCTGGACCGCTTCGGGCTTCGACAAATTAACAATCAGGCCGAATTTCATCGACTGTCCTCCATCGGAAATACACCAGGGATTCCGTTTCACAAAAAGAATTCAATGCGATTATAGCAGATTTCACGAAGCCGACAATTCAAAGGCGGCGATTTCCGCAACAAAACAACAAAAAGGCGCCGAAGGAAACAAGACGCAGTTTCCTCCGACGCCTTAAAAGTTCAGCTCATTCGGCGAGGGCTTCGTGGCTCATGCGCACCAGCTCATGAAAATCCACTGCCACCGAGGCGACGTTTTTTTTCAAATGAAACAGGAATTCGATGTTGCCTTTGGGGCCCTTGATCGCCGACCAGGCCGCCCCCGCGAGTCCCCACGGCGTCTCGCCGCCGATGAACGCCGACAGATCTTCCAGCACGCCGCAATGAACGTCCGCGGAACGGACCACGCCGCCCTCGCCGACTTCCTCGCGGCGGACTTCGAACTGCGGCTTGACCAGCACCACGGCTTCGGCGTCCGCCGACGTCGACGCCGCCAGCGGATTCAACAGCAGGCGCAGCGATATGAACGAGGCGTCGCTGCAGGCAAAATCCGGCGGCGGCGAAAACATCTCCCCCGTCAGGGAACGGGCGTTCCGGCGCTCCATCACCACCACCCGCGGATCGGTGCGCAGGCTCCAGTCCAGCAGTCCGTAGCCGACGTCGACGGCGTAGACTTTCGCCGCGCCATGTTTGAGCATCACCTGAGTGAAACCGCCGGTCGAAGCGCCGACGTCGAGGCACACGCGGCCGTCCAGCTTCAGATGGAAACGCTCGATCGCCGTCAGCAGTTTGTGGGCGCCGCGGCTGACCCAGCCGCCGGAACCGCTTTTCAGGCGCACGACGGCGGCGTCCTTCACCGGCTGTCCGGCGCTGGACGCCGGTTGACCGTCGATCAGGACCTCCCCGGCCATGATCAGCGCGCCGGCCGCCCGAACGGAATCGGCCAGCCCTTCGTCGACCAGGCGCAGGTCAAGTCGTTTTTTAACGCATCTGGCGCTCATAGAACTCCACGATCCTTTCGGGCGTCAGGCCAAGACGCTTGCGTTGCTGCTCCGGCGTGCCCGGCGCGACGAAGGCCGCCGGCAGCGCCGCCGCCCGCACGGCACACTGCAGACCGCGCTCTGCGCAGAACAAAGACAGGTGCTCGCCCAGCCCGCCGCGCTCATACGCTTCTTCGGCCGTGACGAGGAGTTTTTTTCCGTCCAGCCGCGCCAGCGCCTCTTCCGGCAGCGGAGAAACGCGGTTCAGATAAAGCAGGTCGGGCGCTTCGCCGCCGCGTTCGTCAACCAGTTCGGCCGCCCGGCGAGCGATCTGGCAGGCCGATCCGGCCGCAGCGACGCACCATGAGCTGTTTCGATTCACGAAGGCGAAATCTGCCGTCTCGAAAGCGTCGGCCGGCGTCAGCCGTTCCACGGCGCTGCCGCGCGGATAGCGGATCAGCGACGGGCCTTCGCAGCGCGCCGCGCTCTCGAAGGCGGCCTTCAGCGAACGGCCGTCGTAAGGCGCCCAGACTTTCAGATTGGGGATGGCGCTGGCCCAGTTCATGTCGAACAGTCCCTGATGCGTCTCGCCGTCCTCGCCCACCAGTCCGGCGCGGTCCACGGCCAGGATCACCGGCAGACGCTGCAGACAGATGTCGTGCACCAGCTGGTCCATCGCCCGCTGCAAAAACGTCGAATAGATGCAGGCGATCGGCCTGAGGCCGCCGGCCGCCTGTCCCGCGGCGAACGTGAGCATATGTTCTTCGGCGATGCCCACGTCGAAAAAACGCCGCGGGAAAACGGCGCGGAGACGATTCAGCGCGCATCCTTCCGTCATGGCCGGGGTCAGGATCGTGACGCGGGGGTCTTTTTCCGCCAGATCTTCGATGCACGCAGCCGCCGCCCTGCTCCAGCTCGCCGAACTCGCGGGAGCTTTCCGCGCGGCGGCGACGCCGTGATAGGCGACGGGATTTTCTTCGGCCGGCGCGTACCCTTTGCCTTTTTCCGTGAGCACGTGGATCAGCAGGGGACCGTCGTAATTTTTCGCCAAAGCGAAGACGCGCTCGAGTTCCTGTTCGTCGTGTCCGTCAAACGGGCCCCAGTACGTCAGCCCCATGTCGCTGAAAAGGTTGCCGCGGCTCAGCGCTTTTTTGACGGCGTTCTTCATCCGCTCCAAACGCCGGTAGACCCGGTCGGTGCGGAACGCCTTTCGGCAAAAGCTCTTCACGACGTTTTTCGTGCCCTTGTACAGCGCGGAAGTGGACAGCCTCGCCAGATGCAGCGCCATGCCGCCCACGCGCGGGCTGATCGACATGGCGTTGTCGTTGAGGATGAAGATCACGGGATTGTCGAGGGAACCGGCGTGATTCAACGCTTCGAAGGACTCGCCGTTGATCAGCGCGCCGTCGCCGACGACGGCGACGACGTGATGCTTTTCGCCGCGCAGGTCGCGCGCGACCGCGTATCCCAGGGCCGCCGAGAGCGAGGTGCTGCTGTGTCCGACGCCGAAGTGGTCGTACGGGCTTTCGCTCATTTTCGGAAAGCCGCTGATGCCGCCCTCCGTCCGCAACGTCTCGAAACGGGCGTTGCGCCCCGTCAGGATCTTCCACGCATAGGCCTGGTGCCCCACGTCGAACACGACGCGGTCGCGCCGCGGATCGAAGACCCGCAGCAGCGCCACGATCAGTTCCACGGCTCCCAGAGAAGAAGCCAGATGGCCGCCGTTTTTCAGCGTGACGTCGACGATGCGGGAACGAACTTCGCCGATCAGTCCGGGAAGCTCCTTCTCGGGGAGCTTTTTTACGTCTTCCGGTCCCTTGATGTCGTCCAGCAGCGCCATGTCAATTCGACCTGTGCTCCAGATAGGCGGCCAGACTCCGCAGGAACGCGCCCTTTTCCCCGAACGGCTCCAGCTGCCTTTCGGCGTCCAGCGTCCTCTCATGAAGCAGCGCGCGGGCACCGTCGAGACCGTAGGCGCGCACGAACGTGCGTTTGCCCTGCGCTTCGTCTTTGCCGAGCGTCTTTCCCATCGCAGCCTGCGAACCGGTGCAGTCGAGGAGGTCGTCGGCGATCTGAAACGCCAGCCCGACGTTCTCTCCATACTTCATGAGCCGCTGCAAAAGCGCGCCGTCCGCCCCCGCCAAGATGGCGCCTGCGCACAACGAGGCGCGGATCAGCACCATCGTCTTCATCGAAGCGATGTCCATGACAAAACTCTGGTCGTTTGTCTGGCTGGCGCGATCCGTGTCGAGCACCTGGCCGCCGCAGATCCCTTCCGGGCCGAGCGCCTGCGCGAAAAGAGCGAGAGCCCGGACGCAGCGCTGCGGTTCGGCGCCGTTTTTCGACAGACCGTCGAGCGCGGTCTCGAACGCGTCAAGAAACAGCGCGTCACCGGCCAGCAGCGCCAGGGATTCGCCGTAAACGACATGGTTCGTCGGCTTGCCGCGGCGCAGCGTGTCGTTGTCCATGCAGGGCAGGTCGTCGTGAATCAAGGACGCGGTGTGCGCCATCTCGAACGCCGTCGCCATCGGCACAACGCTTTCGGCTTTTCCTCCCATGATCTCCGCTCCGGCCATGCACAAAACCGGGCGCAGGCGCTTGCCGCCCGCCAACAGAGAATAATTCATGGCCTCGCGCAGCCGCGCCGGAATGCGACGACGCTCCTCTTCGCAAAAAGTCCGCAGCGACCTTTCGAAAAAAGCCGAGCGGCGGCTCAGTTCTTCTTTAAAGTCCATTTTCGTCTTCTTCCTGCCGGTCAAAGTCGCTCAACGTCCCGTCGTCCTCCAGCTTCTTGACCTTCCCCTCCGCTTCGGCAAGGAACCGGCGGCACTCGGCCACGAGCTTCTGCCCTTCTTCATAGAGCGCCAGCGTTTGCTCAAGCGGCATCGCCGTACGCTCCATGTTTTTCAAGATTTCTTCAAGGCGTCCGATTTTTGCTGAATAGTCCATCTTCACGACTCCAATCAAAGCTCCCCGCAGAGAGAGAGAATGTTCTTCTTAAAAAAATATCCAGACCTCTGAAACCATTTGCCTTAATGGCCGTACCTGTGTTAAAATTCACTGGTTGTTACTGAACACTACACAAAGGAGGCTGCTTTAAATGTCCCAGGTATGTGACTGCTGTGGTCGCGGTCCTGCGACGGGAAATCAGCTGAGCCACTCTCATCGCAGAACTCGCAGACGCTGGCTGCTCAACCTTTTCTCCGTCCGCGTGGACCTTGGCGGCGGCGAAGCGAAGAGAATGCGCATCTGCTCCCGTTGCCTTCGTTCCGGAAAAGTCAAGAGAGCGCTCTAATCAAAACGGACAAGCCGCCGTTCCTTGTGCTGCCAATGATTTCAGCCGGAACTTTTCCGGTAGAACGGACACGCCGAGAGGCCCGAAAGGGGCCTCTTTTTTTATCCCCGGCTCCTGCCATGGCGGTGAAAAAGTCTGCGCCCGATGGGCGCAAACTTTTTCACCGTCATTTTTTTCTATTCGCCGCGGAGCTGCTCGAGAATCTCCAAAGCTTCCGCCTCGTCCACCAAGATTTCCCGGGGCTTGCCGCCATGCTGCGGTCCGACGATGCCCATGGACTCCATCGTATCGACCATGCGGGCGGCGCGGGTAAAACCGACGCGCATCTGGCGCTGCAGACCGCTCGACGAAGCCACGCCGGTGCTGAGCACGATCTTGATGGCTTCCTCAAGGCGGCTGTCTTCAAGAAAGTCGGAAGAAGTCCCGCCCTTTTCGTCACTTGCCTCTTCCAGATCGACGTATTCGGGATCGCCGAAAGTGTTGCGCAGATATTCGACCACCCTGATGTTCGTCTGTTCGTCCAG